>NZ_JBIRSJ010000013.1:0-371601 GCF_044334165.1 Streptomyces sp. NPDC020845
ATCGCGGTACCGGACACGCGTGACGGTGGCGCTCAGGCATGTCCCGGCCGACCCAACAACCCATAATCGGTTTCACCAATGTATCACCTCTCGCGAGAGTCGAAACAGGAGAGCATCAATTCTTCGGGTAGCCGTAGCGTTCGCGTATCCTCTACAAGGAACCGAGACCGATGACGAAACAGGAGACAGTCATGGCCCGAGCACTGCGTGCCGATGCCGAGCGCAGTGTGCGCGCGATTCTGGAGGCGGCCGAGCGGGTTCTCGCCCAGGACGCGGGTGCCTCCATGGAGCAGATCGCCGAGGCGGCGGGGCTGACCCGGATCACGGTGCACCGGCGGTTCGCGAGCCGGCAGGCTCTCCTGGAGGCGCTCGCGGTCTCGGCGAAGCAGCAGCTCATCGAGGCCATCGAGGAGGCCCGGCCCGACGCCGCCCCCGCGCTCGTCGCTCTCTACCGGGTGACCGCGAACGTCCTGACGGTCAAGAGCGCCTGGCGCTTCACCCTCAGCCACGCCACCCCCCACAGCGAGGCCGCCGCCGCTCTCTGGGCCGAGATCAACGCTCACACCCATCAACTACTGGCCAGGGCGCAGCGCGAGGGACTCCTCGCCCCGGACGCGGACCTGGAATGGACGATGCAGGTGTACTACGCCCTCCTCAACGAAGCCCTGAACAAGCCCGGGTCAGAAGCGGATCCGGTCGGTCAGGACCCGGACGTCCTGGCCACGCTCGTCATCGACACACTCCTGCACGGCGCGGGACCGCGTCCCTGACCCGCCCCGCGGCTGCTCGTACCGGTGGGTATCGGCCCGGACAGCGCCGTCACCTTGCTGATCACCATGGGAGACAACTCCGAGCGGCTGAGCACCGAGGCGTCCTTCGCTGCCCTGTGCGCAGTCAGCCCCATCGAGTACTCCTTGGACCGTCGGACCTCGCGTCGGCTCAACCAGGGCGGCGACCGGCAGGCCAACCTGATCAGGACGGTATGACCCCCAATCATAGGGGCGACCGTGAGACGTGAGAGGGTCTGACGCGTGAGTGAGACACCGTCGAACACCCTGCAATACCGCTTTGACGGGCCAGAAGACGGACCGGTCCTGATCCTGGGGCCCTCCCTGGGTACGACCTGGCACATGTGGGACCGCCAGATACCTGAGCTGTCCCGCCACTGGCGCGTGCTGCGGTTCGACCTGCCCGGCCACGGCGGCGCCGCCGCGCACCCCGCCCATTCGATCCCCGACCTCGCCGAGCGCCTGCTGGGCACGCTCGACAAGCTGGGCATCGACCGCTTCGGCTACGCGGGTTGCTCGATCGGCGGGGCCATCGGCGCTGAGCTCGCGCTACGACATCCGCTCAGATTGGGCTCCCTCGCACTCGTCTCCGCCGCACCGCGCTTCGGCACCGCCGACTCCTACCGCCAGCGCGGCGTGGTGGTCCGCACCAACGGCCTCGACCCGATCGCCCGCGCCACCCCCGACCGCTGGTTCACCCCCATGTTCGCCGCCGGTCAGCCCGCTATCGTCGACTGGTCCGTCCAGATGGTCCGCACCACCGACCCCGGCTGCTACATCGCCGCCTGCGAGGCCCTGGCCGCCTTCGACATCCGCGCCGAACTCGGCCGCATCGGCGCCCCGACCCTGGTCGTGGTGGGCGCCGACGACGAGGTGACCCCGCCGGCCGACGCCCGGGTGATGGTCGCCGGGATCCCCGACGCCCGGCTCGCGCTGGTCCCCGGCGCCTCCCACCTGGCGCCCGTCGAACAGCCCACCGCCGTCACCGACCTCCTGGTGCGCCACTTCTCCGCCTCCTGGCAGTCCGCGGACCAGCCGACCGGGATGACCGCGATCCCCACCCCCGCGGCTCGATCGATGCTCGCCACCGCGCCGCCCACCGGCGTGCCCGTCAACGGCTTCCCGGTCAATGGCGTCCCCGTCAACGGAGTCCCCGTGAATGGAGCCGCGAACGGAGCCGTCAACGGCGTTGCCGACGGTGTACACATCACCGGCGCCCCGGTCGCCGAGATCAGCTACGTCGAGCCCGGCTCCGCCCTCGTCGACACCCGTTCGGACGCGTACGAGAAGGGGATCAGGGTCCGCCGGGAAGTGCTCGGCGACGCCCATGTGGACCGCGCCCAGTCCAACGCCGACGAGTTCACCGGCGACTTCCAGGACTTCATCACCCGCTACGCCTGGGGCGAGGTGTGGAACCGGCCCGGTCTGGACCGACGCACCCGCAGCGTGATCACCCTCACCGCGCTCGCCGCCCGCGGCCACCTCGACGAGCTCGCCTTCCACACCCGCGCCGCGCTGCGCAACGGGCTGACCCCCGCCGAGATCAAGGAGGTGCTGCTGCACACCGCCGTCTACTGTGGGGTGCCCACCGCGAACTCGGCCTTCGCCGTGGCGCAGCGCGTCATCCGCGAGGAGACCACGCCCGAGGGGTGACGCTTCCCGTGAGCGCCCCCGGGAGCGCCCGGCGCGCCCGCCGGGAGGACAATGATCCCCATGAAGCTCACCAAGAAGGGCCACGCCTGCGTGGCGCTGGAGAAGGACGGTCAGTCGCTCGTCATCGACCCCGGCGCGTTCAGCGAGGAGGACGCCGCGGTGGGCGCGGACGCGATCCTGGTCACCCACGAGCACATCGACCACTTCGACGAGCCGCGGCTGCGCGCCGCGCTCGACGCCAACCCCGCCGCGCGGATCTGGACGCTCGCCGCCGTCGCCGAGCGGATCGCGGACGCCTTCCCGGGCCGGGTGCACACCGTCGGCGAGGGCGACACCTTCACCGCCGCGGGATTCGACATCGAGGTCCACGGGCAGCTGCACGCCGTCATCCACCCGGACATCCCGCGGATCACCAATGTGGGCTACCTGGTGGACGGCACCGTCTTCCACCCCGGCGATGCGCTCACCGTGCCCGAGCGGCCGGTCGAGACCCTGATGCTGCCGGTCCACGCGCCGTGGAACAAGCTCGCCGAGATCGTCGACTACGTCCGCGAGGTCGCGCCGAGCCGCGCGATCGACATCCACGACGCCCTGCTGTCCGACGTCGCGCCGCTGGTCTACGGCCGTATGCTCGGCCCCGAGGGCCCCGGAATCGGCGCCGATCACCTGCGCCTGGTGCCGGGGGAGAGCGTCACGGCCTAACGACCTGGGGTGCGGTAGGGATCGGCGTCGCGACGCCCGGCACGGCCGCTCGCGGCGTTGCCGAAACGCCCTAGTAGCTCCTTCGCCGAGCTCTCGGCTCCGCTCGAGCAGGGGATACCCCATCCGAGGACCTTCCGGCGCCTCGCGCTCGACCGCACCGGACGCCGCTTCTTCTCCCGATCCCTACCGCACCCCAGGTCGTAGCGAATCCCGCGCGGTGAGCGTTGTCGGACCCGCGAGGTAGGTTGTCCCCTATGCGCATCGCGACCTGGAACGTCAATTCGATCACCGCGCGGCTGCCCCGCCTGCTCGCCTGGCTGGAGAGCAGCGGCACGGACGTGCTGTGCATACAGGAGATCAAGAGCGCCGAGAGCGCCTTCCCGTACGAGCCGCTGCGCGAGCTCGGCTATGAGGCCGCGGTCAACGCCACCGGCCGGTGGAACGGGGTGGGGGTGATCTCCCGCCTCGGCCTGGCGGATGTGACCTTGGGCCTGCCCGGCGGCCCGGACTACGAGGGCGAGCAGGAGCCCCGCGCCATCGCCGCGACCTGCGGCGGCGTCCGCGTCCAGTCGGTGTACGTGCCCAACGGCCGGGAGATCGGGCACCCCCACTACGACTACAAGCTGCGCTGGTTCGAGGCGCTGCGGACCTCCGCCGCGGTCGACGCGGCGGCCGGCGGCCCCTTCGCCGTCCTCGGCGACTTCAATGTGGCGCCGACCGACGAGGACGTATGGGACCGCGCCGTCTTCGAGGGCTCGACGCATGTCACCACCAAGGAGCGCGAGGCGCTGGCCGCCCTGCGCGAGGTGGGCCTGTCCGATGTGATGCCGCGCCCCCTGAAGTACGACCACCCCTTCACCTACTGGGACTACCGGGAGCTGGGCTTCCCGAAGAACAAGGGCATGCGGATCGACCTGGTGTACGGCAATGAGACCTTCACCAAGGCCGTGAGCGATGCGTATGTGGACCGCGAGGAGCGCAAGGGCAAGGGCGCCTCGGACCATGCGCCGGTCGTCGTCGACCTCGAGGTCTGACGCGTCAGACCGGCTGACGCCTTTGACCGGCTGACAGCTCCGACCGGCTGACGCTGTCGACCGGCGCGTGGTCCGGCGGGCGGGTCAGCCGGTCAGCTGCCGCAGATCGATCGAGTCGGCCATCGCCCGCAGCCCCGCGTCGCCGGGGTGCAGATGGTCGCCGCTGTCGTACGCGGGCGCGATCCGCTGCGGCCGCTCCGGATCCCGCACCGCCGCGTCGAAGTCCAGCACCCCGTCGAACTCCCCGCCGCTGTCCCGGATGAAGGCGTTGACGGCGGTGCGCCGGACGTCCACGTCCGCGGTGCACAGCGACTCGCCCTCGCAGGGCGCGATCGTCGCCATCACCACCCGCAGCCCGCGCTCATGCGCGCGCTGGGCGATGGTGCGCAGCCCGGCGGTCAGCTGCTCGGCCGAGGCGCCCCAGCGCAGATCGTTGATGCCCTGGAAGACCACGACCGTACGGACGGTCGTCTGGGCGAACACATCGCGCTCCAGCCGGTGCAGGGCGCTCACCCCGCCGGTGTCCGTGCTCACCCCCTCGCCCGGGTAGCGGTCGGTCACCACGCGGTTGGCGGAGATGCCCTGGTTGAGCACCCCGTACGCGGGGACGTCGGACTGGCCGAGCAGCCGCCGGGCCAGCACGTCCGGCCAGCGCCGGTTGGCATCGGTGGTCGACTTGGTGCCGTCGGTGATCGAGTCGCCGAGGGTCACCACCGACCCCGGGCCGCCCCCGACGTCCACACCGGTCAGAAACGGCCAGGTGGTCAGGGTGCCGGTGTACGCCTCGCCGCCCGCGTCGGCCGTGTGGTCACCGCTGCCCGGCGGGCTCAGATACGAGCGCTGGGTCGCCTGGCTGTGCACCGGCACGGCCTGGACCGGCTCCGGCAGATGGATGCTCACCAGCAGATTGGCGTCCGGTGGCACGTCGAAGCCCACCGGGTCGCTGAACTCCTGCGCCCCCGCCGCGATCTCGATGCCCTCCCGGCCGCCGAAGGTGAGCGGGACGGGGTCGCCGTCCGCCGCCGCGCCCTGCGCCTGCAGCGAGACGCTGGCGTGGCCGATCCGCACCGGGGCCGCCGCGAAGGTGTTGGCCAGCCGGATCCGGGCCGTCGGGCCGCCCGCGCTGGTGTGCACCACGAGCCGCAGCGTCTGATCGGTCCACGGGCCGACCGCCGTATAGCCGCTGGTGCTCGCCGACCAGCTGCCCGTCCAGCCCTCGGCGGCCCGGCGCACCGAGGCGGCGAACACATGCAGATCGGCCGCGCCCGGGTCGCGGGGCAGCACCACCGAGGAGATCTCCCGGCCGCGCTCCACCGGCACCGTCACCGCGTACAGCCGCGCGGTCTCCACCCGCTGTCCGGCACCGCTGTTGACATGGGGGAGGGCGACCGCCCGGGTGCCCGTCGGGCCCGAGCGCCAGTCCGGAGCGGTGAGCGTGTACGTACTGCTCGACCCGTCGCGGTAGCGGACGAGGCCGGTGCCGCTCGCCTCGCCGCCGGTCCCCGCGACCAGGAACGACAGCCCGTCGCCGCGACCGCGCAGCCGTACCGCCTGCCCGTCGGCCCGTACGTTGTCGGCGCGCGCGTCGTTGGCCGCGCGGGGCCAGGTGAGCCGGGCCGAGTCGATGGTGAGGGTGCGGCCCGGGGTCCAGCCGGCGGCCCGCAGATCCTGCGCGGACAGCGAGTTGCCCGTCCCGTCGAAGTCCGCGCCGCCGGGGTCGGCGTCGTCGCTGACCGCCGTGTTGTCGAAAAGCCGCTCCAAGGGGAGCGGCTTTCGGGGTTCTTGGCCGGGCGACCCCGGCGTGGCGGCGCCCGCCGGCGCCGCCGTCCAGGCGAAGGAGAGGGCGATACCTCCCGTCACGAACGCGGTCGCTGTCCACCGTCTGCCGACGAGCATGCGTGTGTCCCCTCTCGCAACCAACCCAACCGGCGATCCGACAGGTGCGGGACGAACGTAGAGAGGCGGGTGGGTGCCGTCAAGACAATGATCAGATCACGGCACGTCCGCGCGCCCTGTGGTGTGGTGGGCGTGGGGGTGCCACGCTGAGTGGTATGAACATCCCGTTCTTGGGCAACTGGCGCAAGCGACACGACCAGGCGCACGGCACGGCTGTCATGACCGCCCGGGAGGCGGATCCGCAGGGCGTGGCCCAGCTGTTGTCGGAGTGTGAGCTGCTGCGCGCCCGGGCGGCGTCCGCGGGGGTCGGGCTCGACGACTCGGCGGCCTCCTTGGAGGCGCTGGACCAACTGCTGCCGCGCTGGCGCGACGACCCCGACGAACTGCGGTGGCTCGGCAACGACGCCGGCCTGTATCTGGGCACGGTGATCATCCGTACCGTGCCCGGTGCGCTGTGGCAGGTGTGGCCCAACGGGCGGCCCGTCGTCCGGCTCTCCTCCGGGCGGGAGATCGATGTGGTGGGGGCGGGCTATGAGTGGGCGGCCGACGGCGCGCCCGAGCTTTCGCATGTGTACGCGGAGGTCGCCGAGATCTGAGCCGCGTTCCTGAGCGGTGTTCCGGGGCCGCGTTCCCCCACTCGGTCGCTCTGGGAGGTTAAATACCCATTGATGCGTGTCGTCGGCAAGGCGTCCCTTATGTGCGGATAGTTTGCGCTGAGCCCGACACAGCTGAAAGTGGGTGTGGCGGTATGGCCGTCGGCGAATCGCTGATCGAGCTGCGCGAGGTCAACAAGTACTTCGGCGCGCTGCACGTCCTGCGGGACATCGACCTCGCCGTCGGCCGTGGCGAGGTGCTGGTCGTCATCGGCCCCTCCGGCTCCGGCAAGTCGACGCTGTGCCGGACGATCAACCGCCTCGAGTCCATCGACTCCGGCGCCATCACCGTCGACGGCGTGCCCCTGCCCGAGGAGGGCAAGGAACTGGCCCGGCTGCGTGCCGACGTCGGGATGGTCTTCCAGTCCTTCAACCTCTTCGCGCACAAGACCGTGCTGGCCAATGTGATGCTCGCCCAGCTCAAGGTGCGCGGCCGGACCAAGGAGGAGGCCGAGCGGCGCGCCCGTGAGCTGCTGGACCGGGTGGGGCTCGCGGACCAGGCGGCCAAGTACCCGGGCCAGCTGTCGGGCGGTCAGCAGCAGCGGGTGGCCATCGCCCGCGCGCTGGCCATGGACCCGAAGGTGATGCTCTTCGACGAGCCGACCTCAGCCCTCGACCCGGAGATGATCAACGAGGTGCTGGAGGTGATGCGCCAGCTGGCCCGGGACGGTATGACGATGGTCGTCGTCACCCATGAGATGGGGTTCGCGCGGTACGCCGCCAACCGCGTGGTGTTCATGGACAGCGGCAAGATCGTCGAGGACCGCCCGCCGGACGAGTTCTTCGCGGCGCCGAGCACCGAGCGCGCCAAGGACTTCCTTTCCAAGATCCTCAAGCACTAGGGCCTGGGTGGACCACATGACGCGCATCCGCCGCGCGCTGAGCGGCCCCGGGGAAGTAGGGGTGGGTTTCCGCGTCGTCTGGTGCAGGGGGCACCTCCCAGCGGTAGCTGGGGGAGCATCGCAAGGCGGAGGCTGTGACATCGGCGGCTGCCGCCGCGGGCCCTCGTACCGGGCGCTGCGGTCGATGTGCCGCTGGCGCGGCGTGGCGGGCGGCTCCGACAACGCGGCGAGGTGCCGCCCGCCGCGGCAGGGGGCACCTCCCAGCGGTAGCTGGGGGAGGCTGATGTCACTGCGGCGGCGTGGGGGCCTGCCTCGACTTCCCCGGGGTCGCTTGGCGGCCCTGGTCCTCGCCCTGGTGGTGCTCGCCGCGGCGGCGGGCTGTGGCAAGGAGGGGAGCCCGCCGGTCAAGGGGCCCAAGCCCGGGGCGCTGCCCGCCTACAAGGTGGCCACCGGCTTCCGGCTGCCCTCCTCTCCCACCTGGCAGAAGGCCAAACGCCGCGGCTACCTCATCGTCGGCGCCAAGGAGGACCAGCCGTACCTGGGCGAGAAGGACCCGGCCACCGGCCGCTACTCCGGTTTCGATATCGAGATCGCCAAGATGATGGCGGCCTCGCTCGGCTTCGACCCGAAGACGATCAGGTTCAAGACCATCGCCTCCGCGAACCGCGAGACCGCCCTCCAGAACGGCCAGATCGACTACTACGTCGGCACGTACACCATCAATCCGCTGCGCAAACGTCTGGTCGGCTTTGCCGGCCCCTACTTCATCGCCGGTCAGTCGCTGCTGGTCCGCACCGACGAGCACGACATCCACGGCCCGAAGGACCTGGCCGGCAAGACCGTGTGCTCGGTGGCCGGCTCCACCCCGCTGATGCGCATCCAGACCGACTACCCCAAGGCCCACGCCGTCGCGTACGACACCTACTCGGTCTGCGTCGACAACCTCATCAGCCTCCAGGTGGACGCGGTCACCACCGACAACACCATCCTGCTGGGCTACGCGGCCAAGGCCCCCAATGAGCTGAAGGTGGTCGGCAAGCCGTTCTCCAAGGAGCCGTACGGCATCGGCGTGCCGAAGAAGGACAACGCGCTGCGCTTTACCCTCAACGGCGCGATCGAGGCCAACGAGCGCAACGGCAACTGGCTGAAGGCGTACAACGCGACCCTCGGCCTGTCCGGTGTGCCCGCCCCCAAGCCACCGCCCGTCGACCGCTACCCGCCCCCGCCGCGCTGAGACCCGCCGCGCTGAGAAATCCGTTCCGCCCGTCTCCGCCGACCGACCCCAGGACCCGCCCCCATGGACGTTCTCACGCATAACTTCTCCCTCTACGGCGAGGGCTTCCTCGGCACCGTCGAGCTGACCGTCTACGCCTCGCTGCTCGCGCTCGGGCTCGGCGTCCTGATGGCCGGTTTCCGTGTGGCGCCCGTCGCCCCGCTGCGGGTCTTCGGCACCGCATGGGTGACGGTGCTCCGCAACACACCGCTGACCCTGCTCTTCTTCGCGGTGATGCTCGGCCTGCCCCGCTTCGGGCTGGTCCTGCCGTTCTTCACCTTCGCGGTGCTCGCGCTCGGCTGCTACACCTCGGCGTTCATCTGCGAGGCGGTGCGCTCCGGTATCAACACCGTGCCGGTCGGGCAGGGCGAGGCGGCCCGCAGCCTGGGCATGAACTTCCCGCAGACGCTCGGCTCGGTGGTGCTGCCGCAGGCGTTCCGCACCGTCATCCCGCCCATCGGCTCGACCCTGATCGCGCTCGCCAAGAACTCGGCCATCGCCGGTTCGTTCAGCGTCACCGAACTGCTCGGCACCTACAAACCGCTCAATGAGCGCGGCTACAGCATCATCTGGACCTTCGTCTGGATCGCCCTCGGCTATCTGATCATCACGCTCGCCATCAGCGCGCTGTTCCATGTGCTTGAGCGCCGCTGGGGAGTGCCCCGATGACCACCACCAGCGCCCTCTACGACATCCCCGGCCCGCACGCCCGGGCCCGCCACCGCGCCTACGGCATCCTCGCCGCCGTCGTTCTGCTGCTCCTGCTGGGCTGGGTCGTCTATGCGCTCATCGACACCGGCCAGTTCGCGGCCGAGAAGTGGCGGCCCTTCGAGTACAAGGGCATCCAGCTCCTGCTGCTGCGCGGCCTCGGCAATACGCTCAAGGCCTTCGCCCTCGCCGCGATCCTCTCCCTCGCCCTCGGCGCGGTCCTCGCGGCCGGGCGGCTGTCCGACCACGGCACGGTGCGCTGGGTCGCCACGCTCGTCGTGGAGTTCTTCCGCGCGATGCCCGTGCTGGTGATGATCTTCTTCATCTTCGTGGCGCTGAAGGCGCAGCCACTGCCCGCGCTCGTGGCCGGACTGACCCTCTACAACGGCTCGGTGCTCGCCGAGGTGTTCCGTGCGGGCGTCAATTCCGTCGAGCGCGGGCAGCGCGAGGCGGCGTACTCGCTCGGCCTGCGCAAAACGCAGGTCATGGCGTATGTGCTGGTGCCGCAGGGGGTACGGGCGATGCTGCCGGCCATCATCAGCCAGCTGGTGGTGGCCCTGAAGGACACCTCGCTCGGCTTTCTCATCACCTACGAGGAGTTTCTGCACGCCGGCAAGCTGATCGCCGGCAACCTCGACTACGGCCTCCCGTTCATCCCGGTCGTCATGGTCATCTCCCCGGTCTACATCGGGATGTGCATGCTGCTGTCGTGGTTCGCCAACTGGGTCGCCCAGCGGGAGCGGCGCAGCGTGAAGACCGAGGCGGTGCGGGTGGCCCCGGCCGAGCCCGCCACGATGCTGCCCGGCGACACGCGGACGTGACTCGGCGACCCATCTCCATGAATCGCTTATTGACGCCCATATCGTTCTCGAACTGTCGAAGATTTGCCCTCCTTCTTTCACGGCTTGTAGAAAAGAACGCCGCGAGAGAGGAACGCCATGACTGAACGGCTGCAGCGGGCTCGTGTGGGCAGTGACGCATTGCAGGCACTGGTTGAGGGGCTCGCGGAGGAACTCCGCCGTTCCGTGGTCCTGGACGATCCTCTCGTCCGGTTCATCTGCTCGAGCCGGCACTTCGGTGACGAGGACCCGGTACGCATCCGCAGCCTGCTGCAGGGCCGTGCCGACAGCGAGGTCATCCGGTACGTTCTCGACCAGGGCGTCGCCCAGTGGCCCAAGCCCGGGTTCATAGAGGGCAGCGACGACCTCGGGCTGCTCGCCCGCTACTGCGTACCGTTGCGCACACACGGGCACCTGCTCGGCCTGCTGATGGTCGTCGCACCGGACAAGGCGCTGACGCCACAGGAGACCGACACCATCGCCCGGGCGACCCCGGCCATAGCCGCGCAGATGTACGCGGAGCACCTGGCGGCGGGGGCGGAGGAAACGGGGACGCGGGAACTGCTGCTGGCGCTCCTCGGCGCGAGCCCGGCCGAGCGGAGCGCGGCCCAGCAGCGGCTCCTGGACAGCGGCCTGCTCCCCGACGCCCCGCATGCCGTGGTCAGCGTCGTCCAGCTCTCCTCCTCCCACGAACCCCCGGGGCAGGCGGAGGTCGCGCTGCGCGGCTCGCTGGAGAGGTTCCGTCAGACGCGGTCGGCACACGGCATCCTGGCCGTCACCGCGGAACAGGCGACCCTGCTCCAGCTCAGCGACCGGCCGGTGAGTCAGCGGGAGCTCACAGAGCAGTCCACTCAGATCCTCGAAGCCCTCGCCACCTACCTCGACGCCTCGGCGGCCCCCGTGCTCGGCATCGGCGGACGCCAGAGCGGTGTGGCTGATGCGTGGACCTCCTACGAGCAGGCGCTCGTGGCGGCCCGCGCCGCGCGTCGGATGCCTCATCTGAAGGGCATCGGCGACTGGGAAGAGCTCGGAGAGTTCGCCGTGCTCCTCCAGCTTCCGGACCGTTTCCTGAACGAGACCCTGCTGCCGAGGCAGCTGCGCGCTCTGCTGGCGGCTCCTGGCGGGCACCGGCTTGAGGAGACCCTGCGGTGCTTTCTCGAGCACGCCGGTTCGATACCCCGGACCGCGGAAGCGCTCCAGATCCACCGGACCTCGCTGTACTACCGGCTGCGGCAGATCCAGGAGGTCACCGGGCTCGATCTGGACAGCGGCGCCGACCG
Source organism: Streptomyces sp. NPDC020845 (assembly GCF_044334165.1). Classification (NCBI taxonomy): domain Bacteria; kingdom Bacillati; phylum Actinomycetota; class Actinomycetes; order Kitasatosporales; family Streptomycetaceae; genus Streptomyces; species Streptomyces sp. NPDC020845. The sequence continues at coordinate 11,669 of NZ_JBIRSJ010000013.1, forward strand.
GCTGACGTTGCATCTGGGCCTTCGCATTCAGGAGCTCCTGGGGCCGCGCGGTGACAGCACCGCCGGGTAAGCGGGCCCGTACCTTTTCCGCCTCGGCCGGCACGGGCGCTACAGAGTGATGAGGTTTTCCTCCGTCAATCGCTACGTAGCGCGGTGGTGGCGACGGGCCCGGTGAATCCAGAATGCGTTATGCGGGCGCCGACCACGGCGTCGGCTGGAACGCGTATGCGGTCACCGACGCGGTGGACCGGGATCCGCCACGAAGGTCGGGCGGGGGACGGAGAAGGGCCATGGGCGAGCTGACGACCAACGACGGGGTGCGGCTGGTGTACCGGGACAGCGGCGGCGCCGGGGTTCCGCTGATCATGCTCCACGGCTGGGGTCAGACGCAGGAGATGTTCCGGCACCAGCTGACCGGTCTGGCCCCGACCCGTCGCGTCGTCACGCTGGATCTGCGGGGCCATGGAGTGTCCGGGAAGCCGCGGCACGGATACCGCATCGCCCGCCTGGCCCATGACGTCCTCGACCTCGTCGACCACCTGGGGCTCGACCGTTTCGACGCGCTCGGCTGGTCGATGGGCGTCTCGGTGTGGTGGAGCTTCATCGATCAGTACGGCACCGACCGGATCCGCCGGTTCGTGGCGGTGGACCAGCCGGCGGCCGTCGCGGCCGTCCCCTGGATGACCCCCGAGCAGCAGCAGGACTCCGGCGCCATCTTCGACGTGGCCGGCCTGCTGGAACTCGGTGCCGCGCTCGCCGGGCCCGACGGCGACCGGGTGCGTGACGACTTCGTGCGCGGCATGTTCTCCGGCGACCCCGACCGCGAAATCCTCGCCTTCGTCGCCGAGGAGATCAAGTCGACGCCGGCCTACGCCGGAGTGCCGCTCCTCTTCGACCACTGCGCGCAGGACTGGCGCGATGTCCTTCCCCGCGTCGACGTGCCGACATTGGTCATGGGCTGCGACGGGAGCCATGTGAACCCCAGTTCGCAGCGGTTCATCGCGAGCCGGATCCCCGATGCCCGGCTCCATGTCTTCCCGACCAGCGTGGCGAGCTCACACTTCCCGTTCCTCGAGAACCCGCCCGCTTTCAATGCCGTCGTCGACAAATTCCTGTCGTAGACCTCGGGGCGGCACGGAAACCCTTACAGCGAAATAACGAAACCTGGTGCGACTGGAGTTCGCCGTGACCACGTCGTTCATATCATGCATGCCAAAAAACGCGGAAAAGCGAATGTTTGAACGCGCTCCCCACGACGGTTCGGGGCGCTTCACGATCCTTCCCTGGTCGTCACCGGGAGGAGAGGGTGAATGCCTGTATCTGGGGCTGAACATTTTCGGTTCACGGCGACTTCCGGGCGAGGAGTCACAGCCGTCTCCGAGGCCGGGCGATCTGGTTCTCGCCGACTCCCCGCGGTCCGCGTGCCTTCGCCACGACGGCTTCGCGTTCTTTCGAATACCCTGCTCTTACCTGGGTATTTCGGGAGACGACCTGCGCTTCCTCGCGGATACCGAGGTGAGTGGCGGCAGGGGCGTCGCCGCGCTGGTCTCGAGATTCCTGACCATGCTCACTGGCGAGGTGGATGTCCACACCTCGGAAAACGGACGGCGGCTCGCGCTCAACGCCGTGGACCTCGTCGCGTTGCTCGTGGCGGAACTCCTTGAATCCCGCAGGGCCGAGACACCGGACGCCGGCAGCGAGATGCTCACACGCATCCGCGTCCACATAGAGAAGAACCTGATGGATCCCGGCCTGTCGCCGGAGTCGATCGCGCGTGCCCATCACATATCCGTCCGCTACCTGCACAAGCTGTTCCAGAGCGATGGCGTCACGGTGAGTGCGTGGGTGCGCCAGCGCAGGCTCGACTCCTGCCGCCTCGACCTCAGCCGGGCGCCGAACCGCAGGCGCACCGTGGCGGCGGTGGCGCAGACCTGGGGTTTCGCCAGCCCGTCCCACTTCAGCCGGGTCTTCCGTCAGACCTACGGCATGTCCCCGAGGGAGTGGCAGGCATCGGCCTCCGTCGATCAGTGAGAAAAGCGACCTTCCAGCTGCCTTACCCAGAGGAGAAAGCCAGCACATGCCCAGTTCCACTCCCACGGTCGTCCTCGTTCACGGCGCGTTCGCGGACGCGGCCGGCTGGTTCGGGGTCATCAACGAGCTCCAGCGCCACGGCATCCCGGTCATCGCGCCCGCGAACCCACTGCGCGGCCTGGCCTCCGATGCCGCCTACATAGCCTCCGTGGCAGCCCGGACAGCCGGCCCCGTCGTGCTCGTCGGACACTCCTACGGCGGCGCGATCATCACCGTCGCGGGTGCCACGGAGAACGTCGTCGGACTCGTCTACGTCGCGGCCTACGTTCTCGAAGAGGGGGAAAGTCTCGGCGAGCTACAGGGTCGCTTCCCCGACTCTCAGCTGGTCGGCAGCCTGAAGCAGTGGACCTACCCGGTCGAAGGCGGCGACCTCGCCGAGGAGGTCAGCATCACCGAGGAGGCATTTCCCGCGGTCTTCGCCGCCGATGTCTCCGAATCCGTCGGCAAGGTCCTGGCCGCCTCCCAGCGTCCACTCGCCGTGTCCGCGTTCACGGAGGCCGCCTCCGCGGCCGCCTGGAAGACAAAGCCGTCCTGGGCGATCGTGGCCGGCGCGGACCAGGTCATCAACCCCGAGGTGGAGCGTTTCGGTGCGAAGCGGGCGGGGGCCGTGACCGTCGAGATCGAGGGCGCGTCCCATGCCGTCGCCGTCTCCCGGCCGACCGCGGTCGCGGACCTGATCCGCGACGCCGTGCGCGCGACGAGCTGAGCCACGCGGTCACGCGGACGATCCGGCCGCCCGTGTGGCCCTTTGCGGGAGGGCGGGCGACGGCTCGTCTAGTCGCGGACCGGGACCGACAGATACGACGGGTCGCCGGCCGGAGAGGAGAAGGTGAGGTGCGCACCGTCGGGGTTGTGTTCGATGTACAGCGGGTCGACGGTGTCGACGACCAGCGCGAGGCGGTGTCCGGCCGGGACGTCGTACGCCGTCGAGAACAGGTCAAGGTCGACGGCGAAGGGCGTGCCGGGCGTGCGGTCGTGGAAGGTGACGGGGGCGTTGGTGATGAGCTTGCCGACGCCCAGCGCGTCCACGTCGTAGAGGTAGGCCACGGCGGTGCCGCTGGACTTGTCGCTGGTGACGGTGGTGTGCAGGCGCACCGTGCCGCGGATGCGCTGCGCCGCGTCGTAGCGGTCGGTCCGCCAGACGGCGGCCCGCTCGCGTGACAGCAGCGGGACCGAGACCAGCGGCGGGATCTTCAGGAACTGGTCGAGCGCGCCGGTCAGCAGCACCGTGCCCGCGTTGGCGCCGGAGTCGGCGTTCGCGGCGATCTGCCGGGTCTCGCCGAGGTCGACCCTGCGCTGCGCGGAGGGCACGGCCGACCAGCTGGGATAGCCCTCGTAGCCGTCTGCCGTACGGGACTTGAGCTGGACCGGCCGCTCCTGGTCGATGCCGTTGCGCTCGCCCTTGACGTAGCGGTCGAGCCAGCGCCTGGCGTCGTTCCAGGTGTCGTTGGGCAGGCCGAGCAGCCCGGTGAGCTCGCCGGTGGCGTGGTCGCCCGGCCGGAACTCCAGGCGCTTGGGGCCGGTCAGCTTCTCGTAGAAGCCGGCGTAGGTGTTGGGCGGGAAGATGGAGTCGCCCCAGGCGTTGGCCAGCATGATCGCGGCGCCGTTGGCGTTGATCCGGTCGAGGTAGGTGGCGGCGGAGCGCTTCTTGCCCCACTCGACGATGTCCTTCTCCTTGGCGAGGTTCGAGCCGAGGAAGTCCTGGAAGATCTGGCGGAGTTCGGCGCTGGGGCGGCCCAGCAGCTCACCGGAGCCGCTGAGCAGGGCGGCGGCCTGGGCGTGCTGGGTGCGGCCGCTGTAGATGGAGCCGACCAGATCCGCCCAGCCGCTCAGCGCGGCCACGGCCTTGATCCGCTTGTCGAAGCCGGAGGCGAGCAGGCTGATCCCGGCGCCGTACGAGACCCCGGCCATGCCGATCCGGTCGGGGTCGGCGGGGGTGTTGGCCAGCGCCCAGTCGATGACCTTGGACGCGTCGGCGACATCGGGCGGGCCGGCGGTCTCGATCTCCCCGCCGGACTGCCAGAAGCCGCGGACGTTGTAGCTGACCACGACATAGCCGGAGTCGGCCAGCTTCTGGGCCTGGGCGAGATATTCGGCCTGGGGCAGGGCCCAGCTGGTGGGCAGGACGACGAGCGGAAGGCGCTGCGCGTCGGCTGCGCCGCGCGGGGTGACGACGTTGGCGGCCAGCGTGACGCCGCCGTCGCCGGGGATGTCGACGAAGCGTACGGACGAGTCCGCGGCCTGGGCGGCGGTCGGCGGCGGGGCCAGGGGCGCGGCCTGCGCGGCGGGGGCGAGGCCGAGGGCGGCACCGGCCAGCAGCGTCGCGAAGACGGCGCTTGCGGTGGTGGCGCGCAGGGGGGTGCGGGCGTGGGTCACTGTCGCTCCTGAGGGGGAGTGGACCGGCAGAGGGGGCCTGTCCGGCGCCTGACAGGTCCTGAGTGGCTAAGTGACCCGACGGTAACCGCGATGACTTACCCGTGGTAATAGCCGGGTAAGTTACGCCTGGGTAACGATGGTTGGGTCCGGCTCCGCCGCCCGCGCGTCCGGCAGCACGACCCGGAATACCGTCCTCCCCGGCCTGCTCGCCACCTCGATCGTCCCGCCGTGGGCCGCCACCACCGCCCGCACGATGGCCAGCCCCAGACCGGTGTTGCCCGCGGCCCGCGAGCGGCTCGGGTCCGCGCGCGCGAAGCGCTCGAACACCTCGGCCTGCAGCGCCTCGGGGATGCCAGGACCGTCGTCCGCGACCGTCAGCTCCGTCAGTCCTGTCTGTCCGATGCGCACTCCCAGGCGGACCGCCACCTCGGTGCCCGACGGGGTGTGCGTACGGGCGTTGGCGAGCAGATTGGCCACCACCTGCTGCAGCCGGTGCTCATCGCCCGTGACCGTCACCGGCTCCTCGGGAAGCTCCAGCGTCCAGCGGTGGTCAGGCCCCGCGGCGCGTGCGTCGCCCGTGGCGTCCAGGACGAGCCGCGTCAGGTCGACCGGCTTGCGGGCCAGCGGCCGGCCCGCGTCCAGCCGCGCGAGCAGCAGCAGGTCGTCGACCAGCGTGCTCATCCGCTCCGACTCGGCCTGGATCCGCTCCAGCGCGTGGCGCACCTGGCCGGGCACCGGCCCGGGGTGGCGCAGCGCCAGCTCCGCGTGGCCGCGCACATTGGCCACCGGCGTCCGCAGCTCATGGCTGGCGTCCGCGGCGAACTGCCGCAGCCGCTCCTCACTGGCGTGACGGCTGGCCAGCGCGTCGCCGACATGCCCGAGCATCCGGTTCAGGGCGGCGCCCACCTGGCCCACTTCGGTGCGCGGATCGGTGTCCGGCACCGGTGCCGGCATCGCCACTTCCCCGCTGGCCAGCGGCAGCCGCGCCACCCCGGCCGCGGTGGCGGTCACCCGCCGCAGCGGGCGCAGCGACAGCCGTACCCACAGCGCCCCCGCCACCCCCGTCACGGCGAGTGCGGACCCGAAGACCACGGCCTCCACCAGCTCCACCCGGTGCACCGTCTCCTCCACGGAGTGCAGCGGCAGTCCGGTGATCAGGACGTCGCCGTCGTCACCGTTCACGGCCACGACCCGGTAGGCGCCGAGCGCCGAGAGCCGGATGCCGTGCCCGCGCCCGTCGACCGGCACGTCCGTGAGGGCCCGCTTGTCGGCGGCGGTGAGCGGCACATGGGCATCTGTGTCGTCGCGTACCACCGCCGCCTGCGTCGCCTCGTCGCCCTTCAGCCGGGCGCCGAACGTGTACTCCGACTGGCCGCGCGTATCGGGCCGGTTGTCGTCGTCCGGCCGTTCGCCGTGTTCCAGACTCGCCGGGAAGCGGCCGCCGACCGCGGTCAGCTGCTGATCCAGGCGGCGCACCAGAAAATTCTCAAGGGTCAGGACCGTGGTCAGCCCGACGGCCAGGGACGCGGCCGCGAGCAGCACCACGAGGCCCGCGGTGAGCCGGGCGCGGAGGGTGCGGGGGAGCGCGGCCCGCAGTGCACGGGGGAGCGGCCGACGGCTCATGGTGTGTCCGGCTTGAGCACGTACCCGACCCCGCGCACCGTGTGGATCAGCGGGGTCCGTCCCGCGTCGATCTTCTTGCGCAGATAGCTGATGTACAGCTCGACGACATGGGCCTGGCCGCCGAAGTCGTACGACCACACCCGGTCCAGGATCTGCGCCTTCGACAGCACCCGGCGCGGATTGCGCATCAGGAACCGCAGCAGCTCGAACTCGGTGCGGGACAGCTCGACCACCACCCCGCCCCGGGTGACCTCCCGCGCCTTCTCGTCCATCACCAGGTCGCCCACCACCAGCCGGTCCTCGTCCGGCTCGCGGGCCATCCCGGCCCGGCGCAGCAGCCCGCGCAGCCTGGCCAGGACCTCCTCCAGACTGAACGGCTTGGTCACATAGTCGTCGCCGCCCGCGGTGATCCCCGCAATCCGGTCCTCCACGGCGTCGCGCGCGGTCAGGAAGAGCACGCACACGCCCTCCAGCTCCGCCCGCAGCCCGCGCAGCACCGTCAGCCCGTCGGCGTCCGGCAGCATCCAGTCGAGCACGACCGCGTCCGGGCGGAACGCGCGGGCCGTGGCCAGTGCGGACGCGCCGTCGGCCGCCGTACGCACCTCCCAGCCCTCGTAGCGCAGGGCGCCGGACAGCACCTCCGTGAGGTCGGGCTCGTCGTCGACGACGAGGACGCGGACGGGTGTGCCGTCGGGCCGCAGCAGGAAGGTGCTGCCTGTGGTGTGGTTCTCCATGACACATCCAGCATCGCCCGGCGCGCGGCGAGACGGGCTCCCCGGGCCCTCTGAGTTTGCTCTGAGTTTCCTCTGAATCCCGTGCTGATCCCCCCTTTCGCGGGGTTTTCAGAGGGTTCTCAGAAGGTGGGCTGTGAGGCTGACCGCCCTGACCTCCTGCCGTCTGCGAAAGGACCCCTTGTGGCCAGCACCGTCTACGACCGTCACGCCGCGCCGCGTGCCCGGCCGAACGCCCCGGGGCCGCCACACCTGGTCCCCGCACTCGCACAACTGGCGATCTGGGCGGGCGCCGCCGCCGTCCTGGCCCTGTGGTGGAGCGACACCACCTCCGTGGTCGGCGCGGCGGGCTGGCTGACCGACGCCGGCCGCATCACCGGGCTCCTCGCCGGGTACGCGTGCGCGATTCTGCTGCTGCTCATGGCCCGGGTGCCCCTGCTGGACCGCAACGTCGGCAGTGACCGGCTGGCCCGCTGGCACGCGATGGGCGGCCGCTACACGATCTCCCTCGCCCTCGCGCACACCCTGCTGATCATCTGGGGCTACGCGCTGACCTCGCGCACCGGCCTCGTGGACCAGACCACCACCCTCGTCTTCCACTACCCGGACCTGCTCAAGGGCACCATCGGCTTTCTGCTCTTCCTGGCCACCGGCATCCTCTCGGCGCGCGCCGTCCGCCGCCGGGTCTCGTACGAGACCTGGCATCTCCTGCACTTCGCCACCTACCTGGCGGTCTTCCTCGTCTTCGGCCACCAGCTCTCCGACGGCGCCGACTTCGTCGGCAACCGCCCGGCCCAGCTGGCCTGGTACGCGCTGTACGGCGGGGCCGCGGTGCTGCTGCTGTGGTTCCGGTTCGTCGTCCCCGTACGCCGGGCGCTGCGCCACCGGCTGTGGGTCTCGGAGGTCCGGCCGGAGGCGCCCGGTGTCGTCTCGGTGTACCTGACCGGCGACCGACTGGACGAGCTGCGCGCCGAGCCCGGCCAGTTCTTCCGCTGGCGCTTCCTCGCGCCGGGCCTGTGGTGGGCCGCCAACCCGTACTCCCTCTCGGCCGTCGCCCACCCCTCATACCTGCGGATCACCGTGAAGGCGGCCGGTGGCCACAGCGAGGCGCTGGCCCGGCTCACGCCCGGCACCCGGGTCCTGGCCGAGGGGCCGTACGGGGCGTTCACCGCCCGCCGCCGGCGCGCCCCGAAGGTGCTGCTGCTCGGCGGCGGGGTCGGCATCACCCCGCTGCGGGCACTGTTCGAGACCCTGCCCGGCGAGGTGACGCTCGTCTACCGCGCCCGGCGGCCCGAGGACCTGGCGCTGCGCATGGAGCTCGACCGGCTCGCCGCGGCGCGGCGAGCGGTCGTCCACTACGTCGTCGACGAGCCGGCCGAGTACTCGTCCCCGCTCACCTCGCGCGGCCTGCGCCAGCTGGTCCCGGACGTCGCCGAGCGCGAGGTGTACCTGTGCGGCCCGCCGGGGATGGCGGAGGCCGCCCAGCGGGCCCTGCGCAGGGCGGGGGTGCCGCGCCGCCGCATCCACCACGAGTCCTTCGCTTTCTGACCCCGGGTCCCCGACCCCTGCCCCGAGCCCCGATACCCCAAGGAGACCTGGCCGTGCGCAAGGCCGCCATCACCACCGTCTCGACCGTCGCGGGCGTGGTCCTGCTGCTGTCGCTCAAACCGCACCACAGCCCCACGGCGATCGCGGCGGCCCAGCCGCCGTCCCCTTCATCTTCTTCGTCCTCGTCATCCCCTTCGTCATCCCCTTCGTCATCCCCTTCGTCCTCCGTGCCGTCCTCGTCGGGTGGCTCGTCGGGGACCTCGCACACCACCTCGGCCGGCCCGACCGGCACCTACACCGGCGACACGATCAACACCCGCTACGGCCCCGTGCAGCTCGCCGTCACCTTCTCCAAGGGGAAGATCACCACCGTCAAGGCGCTGCAGACCCCGTCCGGCGACGGCCGCTCCCAGCAGATCGCCTCGTACGCCGTACCGCAGCTCACCAATGAGACGCTGCAAGCCCAGAGCGCGCAGATCGACGCGGTCTCCGGCGCCACCTACACCAGCGAGGGCTACGTCCAGTCCCTGCAGAGCGCCCTGGACAAGGCCGGTGTCTGAGGGGCGGCGCGGGGGCGTGCGCCATGTCGAGCACGTCATGGGCACGGTCTTCTCGTTCGACATCCGCGACCCGGCCACGCCCGCCATCGGCCGGGCCCTGGAGGAGGCCGTGGCCTGGCTGCACCACGTGGACGAGGTGTTCTCCACGTACCGCCCGGACAGCGCCATCAGCCGGCTCGGCCGGGGCGAGCTCCCCGTGGAGCGGTGCGGGCCCGAGGTGGCCGAGGTGCTGGGCCTGTGCGAGGCGGCGGCGCGCGCCACCGACGGCTGGTTCAGCCATACGGCCGGGGGCCGGCTCGACCCGTCCGGGATGGTCAAGGGCTGGGCGGTGGAGCGGGCCTCCCGGATCCTGTACGGGGCGGGGGCGCACAACACCTGTGTGAACGGCGGCGGGGACATTCAGCTGCGGGGCGAGGCGGCCCCGGGCGTCCCCTGGCGGGTCGGCATCGCGCACCCTCTGCGCCCCGGGGCGCTGTGCGCCGTCGTCACCGGTCGCGACCTGGCCGTCGCCACCTCCGGCACGGCCGAACGCGGCCCTCACGTACTGGATCCGCACACCGGTGAACCGGCCACCGCCCTGGCCTCCCTCACCCTGACCGGCCCCGGCCTGACCTGGACCGACGCCCTGGCCACGGCCGCCTTCGCGAGGGGCCCGGCCGCCCGCGCCTGGGCCGAGGCCCTGGAATCCCATCAGGCCATGGGGGTCACCGCCACCGGCGAACTCTGGCAGACCCCGGACTTCCCGAGCTGAATCTGAATCCGGGGTGAGTATGGGATGGCGACACGCCGTGGCGTCGGCGTGTCGCCGTCCCATACTCACCCCAAACGGGCTCAGTCGGCCTTGTGAGCGGCGCGCGAGCGGCTCGGGGCCGAGGTGGCGGCCTTGGTGACATCCGCGACGACCTCGACCACGTCCGGTCCGTACGACTGCGAGTTCACGACCTTCAGCAGCAGGCAGAAGGAGCCGTGCGCGCCGTACTTGCGGGCCATCCGGGCGCGGTTGCGTACGAGGTGGCGGATCGCGGCGCGGTGGGTGACCGGGCGCTGGCCCGCGGCCAGGAACACGGGACGGCCGCTCTCACCCGCCGTGAGCCGGGCCAGCAGCACATACTCCACGGCGCCCGGCTCCGGGCGGTACTCGGTCCCGCCTATGGTGAACGAGCCGCGCTCCTGCGACTCGTCGCCCTGGTGGACCGCGACCCCAGGCAGCAGATTGCCCATATGGGCGGCGAGCCGGCGGTGCGCCGTCGGGTCGCCGACGCAGAACTCGGTGCGCGCCCCGAAGCCCTGGAGCCCGGTGTCATGCGGGGCGACCTCGGCGTGTGCGCCGCAGTTCTCCACGACGGCGGCGATCCCGAAGAGCGCGAGCGCGTCATGGCGCGGGATGCTCCAGTGCGCGGAGGTGCTGTCCCGGTGCGTGACCAGCACGCACTCCGAGCCGTCCGGCAGTCCGAAGAACGCCTGCTCGCGGGCGCGCTTGCGGCGCGCATAGGCTGAGTGCACGGCCCAGCCGAGGGCCAGGCCCACGACCAGGGCCGCGCCGGAAGCGATGAGGTCCTGCACGGTGTCAGTCATGGCCGCGCATCGTAGCCGCGATGTGGGTGTTTGTTCGAGCCGGTGGGAGGCTTCGCCTTCTGTGCGCCCCCTGTCGTTTCCGGGACGGTCACCGGTAGGCTCCGGCCCCTGCCGCTCGCTTGGAGGCCCGGATGGAGCACGCCGCAAGACCAGCCGTAACGTCCTCGACCACAGCAACTTCCACTGCCTTGCGCCGACTTCCGGCCCTCGCCGCGACGGCCGGTCTGGTCGTCGCCCTCGGCATCGCCCCGGCGGGCGCGCGAGGCGGCGCACAGGGCGGGGCGGCCCCGGCCGGCACACCCGCCAAGACCCCCGTGGCCGTCGGCTACGGCGGCGCGGTCTCCAGCGTGGACGCCGACGCCTCGGCGGCCGGTATCGAGGTGCTGCGGCGCGGCGGCAACGCGGTGGACGCGGCCGTGGCCACCGCGGCCGCGCTCGGCGTCACCGAACCGTATTCGGCGGGCGTCGGCGGCGGCGGGTACTTCGTCTACTACAGCGCCAAGCAGCACAAAGTGTTCACCCTCGACGGACGCGAGACCGCGCCGCGCAGCGCGGACGACAAGCTCTTCCTGGACAAGGACGGCAAGCCGATCCCGTTCGCCGACGCCGTCACCAGCGGACTGAGCATCGGCACCCCCGGCACCCCCGGCACGTGGGACACCGCGCTGGACACCTGGGGCACCCGCTCGCTCGCCCAGGTCCTCAAGCCCGCTGAGCGCATCGCCCGCGACGGCTTCACCGTCGACACCACGTTCCGCCAGCAGACCGCCGACAACCAGGCCCGCTTCAAGGACTTCCCGGACACCGCCAAGCTGTTCCTGCCCGGCGGCGAACTGCCGGTCGTCGGCTCCACCTTCACCAACCCCGACCTGGCCCGCACCTACGCGCTGCTCGCCAAGAAGGGCGTCGGCGCCGTCTACAAGGGCGAACTGGGCCGCGACATCGTCAAGACGGTGCGCAAGCCCCCCGTGGACCCCGCGGCGCAGCGCGTCGTACGGTCCGGCGATCTGACCGAGCGGGACCTCGCCTCGTACAAGGTCAAGCGCCAGGCCCCGACCAGGACCTCGTACCGCGGCCTCGACGTGTACGGCATGGCCCCGTCCTCCTCCGGCGGCACCACGGTCGCCGAGGCGCTGAACATCCTGGAGAAGACCGACCTCGGCAAGCTCAGCGACCGCGACTATCTGCACCGCTACATCGAGGCCAGCCGGATAGCCTTCGCCGACCGGGGCCGCTGGGTCGGCGACCCGGCCTTCGAGGACGTGCCGACCAAGGGCCTCACCTCGCAGCGGTTCGCCGACTCCCGGGCCTGCCTGATCAAGGCCGACGCCGTACTGAGCAGCCCGCTCGCGCCCGGCGACCCCGCCCGGCCCACCGGCTGCGACAGCGGCGGGACCGCGGCCCCCACGACGTACGAGGGCGAGAACACCACGCACCTCACGGTCGCCGACAAGTGGGGCAACGTCGTCGCCTACACCCTCACCATCGAGCAGACCGGCGGCAGCGGCATCACCGTGCCCGGCCGTGGCTTCCTGCTCAACAACGAGCTCACCGACTTCTCCTTCGCCCCCGCCAACCCCGCCGTCCACGACCCGAACCTGCCCGGCCCCGGCAAGCGCCCGCGCTCGTCCATGTCGCCGACGATCGTCACGGACAAGGGCCGCCCGGTGCTCGCGCTCGGCTCGCCCGGCGGTGCCACGATCATCACCACCGTGCTGCAGACCCTGCTCAACCACCTCGACCGCGGTATGCCCCTGGTCGACGCGATCGCCGCCCCCCGCGCCAGCCAGCGCAACGCCGCACAGACCGAACTGGAGCCGGGGCTGTGGAACAGCCCGCTGCGCGGACAGCTCACGACCCTCGGCCACTCCTTCAAACAGAACCCCGAGATCGGGGCGGCGACCGGCGTACAGCGGCTGTCCGGCGGGCGCTGGCTCGCGGCGGCGGAGACCGTACGGCGCGGCGGCGGTTCGGCGATGGTGGTCAGCCCGGACGAGTGACGGGACCGTCGGGAACTGTCGTCGCTGGTGGACCTCGGCCGGCCGGTGTGTGCGGAGTCGGAAAAACTCCCGTAGCACGTTCGTAACCGTCCCTGTAACACGGAGGGTGTCGAATGCGTCCCCACTGGAGGGGGATTCGTCCATGGGGACGCGGACGGGGACACGGGGAGAGGGATGACCATGGCTGGCGGTCAACTCCCGGCCGAGGTTGAGGAGTTCGCGCGCTACCTGCGTGCGCTGACGAGGCGTCTGGACGCGGAGCGGGGCTGGTACGGAGTCTTCGCGCAGCGCGACCCGGAAGGTATGCGCGCATGCCTCGACGGCCGGGAGGTGCCGCCCTGGGACGTGGTCCAGGCCCTGCTCCAGGACCTGTCCGCCCAGCGCGGCCTCGACGTGGCGAAGGAGGCCGCCACCCGCGCCGCCGCCCTGTACCGCGCCTCCGTCACCGCCTACGACACCACGGTCGGCGGCCGCACCGCCCTCCAGGGCCGGCTGGAGGCGATGCTCCGCGAGCAGCGGCACGCGGCCAAGCGCGAACGCGAACTCCACGCCGCCGTACGCGAAGCCGACGCCACCGCCCGCGAACGCCTCTCGACGGACCTCGCCTGGGCCCGCGACGACTGGGAGCGAGCCACCGCCCGCTGCGAGGAGCTCCGCGCCCGCCTGACCGCCCTGGATGCTCTGCCCTCCCGAACCCCCGCCGCCCGCGGGGGTTCGCCGTCTGGGGGCGGGCGGGGTGGTCTGGCCGTGCCGGACGGGTGGTTCCGGGATGAGGCGGGGGCCGCGGGGTCCGCGCATGCTGGCTCCGCGCACGGCGGGGCGGAGGGGCCGTCGGCTGATGGCGGCGGGATGGCGGGTGGCTCGCAGGCGGGCGGCCCGCGGGCGGGCGCGGGGGCCGCAGCTGCCCGGATGAGGCCACCGCGCGGTTCACGGTTCGCCTCGGCGTACGACGAGACGGACGGCGAGGTGGACGGCGAGCAGCCGCCCGCAGAGCCCGGCTGGGCCGCGCGGCAGGACCACGATCAGAGGGCTGACGGCGGTCCGGGCGCCGGGGCGGCAGCGGCAGCCGGGGCCGGTGGCTCCGCGGTAGCGGCGGAGCGGCCGGGTGGTCCGGGGACGGCTGCGGTGCCTGACGAGCCCGGCGCGGGCGTTGGTGGGGCAGCCGGGGCCGGGGCGGTCGGCGCTGGGCGGGGCGACTGGGCCGCCGGACCGGCTGGGTCCGGCTGGGCCCCACGCCCGGACGATGCCGGGCTGGCCGGCGGCGGCGCTGGGGCCGAGGCGGCCGTCGGCGAGTCTGGCGAGGCCGGGGCGGCGGGGGAGTCGGGAGGGTCCTCGCCTATGGGTGGCCGCTGGGCGGCCGATGGCGGCCCGGGAGGCGCGGCTGGGGGATCGGGCGTTCGCGGGGCCGCGCCGACCACCGGGCCCGTCGGCCCGGCGGGCGCGGCTGGGGGATGGGGCGATCGCGGTGGTGCCGGGGGGCCGAGCGGCCCTGGCCGCGGTCTGGGCGCTGTTGCAGCGGATGCGGCCGGGCCTGCCCCGGCGGCGGGCGGCGGGCGGGGTGACTGGGCTGCGGGGCCCGGTGGTGGCGACGCCACCCGGCCCGGCGTGGGCGGACCAGCTGTGGCGGCGGGCGGCGCTCCGGCCCCGCGCCCCCGGCCGCGTGGGGCGCGGTTCGCCGGGGTGGAGGAGTCCGCGCCCGTGGCGCGGCCGCGCGGGGCCCGGTTCGCGGGGGCCGCGCCGGCCGAGCCGAGCGAGACCGTACAGGTGGCGACCGCGGCGACCGGCGAGGCCGAGGCGGAACAACCAGCCACACCCCGGGGCGCGCGGTTCGCCGGGGCGTACGACGGTGGCGGCGGGGACGGGGCGAAGCGGCGTAGGCGGGACAAGGCGCAGGAGGAGGCCGAGCGGCGCGCGGCGCAGGAGGCGGCGCGGACCGCCGAGGCGCGGCGGGCCGCCGCCGGGGCCGTGGACCGGCTGGCGCGGCTGCGGGCGGACGGCCGGGGCGGGGAGGCGCATGTCCTGCTGTGCGAGGCCGCCGCCTGGCCCGCCCCCTGGCTCCCTCTACTCGCCGCCGAGCTGGAGCGCGCCGGGCTCGACGCGGACGTGGCCACCCTGCTGTGGGAGGTGGCTTGCCTCCCGCCCGCCGCGCTGGCGGCCGCCGCCGGGGCGCTCGTCGCCGCCGCGCGCGGCGAGGACGGCGCGCGGCTGCTGCGGCAGAGCGTCGCGCGCCCCGTCACCGACGTGGCCCAGACCGTGCTCGCGCTGCTGGCCTCGGGCAGCCGCGCGGAAGCGGCGTTTCTGCTGGAGGCGCTGGTGCGGGCGCGCAGACCCGACGAGGCCGCGCAGGCCGCGGCGAACGCCCCGGCCGAGCTGGTGCCGCTGCTGCTGGACGCCGCGAGCGGCGTGTCCTCCAGCAGCCACCACGATCTCGCGCACGCCCTGCGCGCCGCGGGCCTGCCGGGCGTGCCCGGCCTTGCCTGACCCTGAAGTGACCCGCCTTGCCTGACATAACACGAAACGTGAACGTCTTCGTTGAGTAACGGCCGCGGTATTGCCAGAGTGGTCAGTGCGCTTCTACGTTCTTTCCACAGCCGGAATCTACGTGCGTAGACGCCTGCGAAGGCGAAGGAGCTGACCATGGCCAACGTCGTACGTGCCGCGCTCGTCCAGTGCACCTGGACCGGCGATACCGAATCGATGATCGCGAAGCACGAGGAGTACGCCCGGCAGGCCGCCGCCCAAGGCGCCAAGGTGATCGGCTTTCAGGAGGTGTTCAACGCCCCCTACTTCTGCCAGGTGCAGGAGGCGGAGCACTACCGCTGGGCGGAGCCGGTCCCGGACGGGCCGACGGTCCGGCGGATGCGGGAGCTGGCCCGGGAGACCGGCATGGTGATGGTGGTGCCGGTGTACGAGGTGGAGCAGTCCGGCTTCTACTACAACACCGCGGCGGTGATCGACGCGGACGGCAGCTTCCTCGGCAAGTACCGCAAGCATCACATCCCGCAGGTCAAGGGGTTCTGGGAGAAGTACTACTTCAAACCGGGCAACCTGGGCTGGCCGGTGTTCGACACCGCGGTCGGCAAGGTCGGCGTGTACATCTGCTACGACCGCCACTTCCCCGAGGGGTGGCGCGAGCTCGGCCTGGCCGGCGCCCAACTGGTCTACAACCCCTCCGCGACCTCGCGCGGCCTCTCGGCGTATCTGTGGCAGCTGGAGCAGCCGGCGGCCGCGGTCGCCAATGAGTACTTCATCGCGGCGATCAACCGCGTCGGCGTGGAGGAGTACGGCGACAACGACTTCTACGGCACCAGCTACTTCGTGGACCCGCGCGGCCAGCTCGTCGGCGAGGCCGCCGGCGACAAGACGGAGGAGCTGCTCGTCCGGGACCTGGACTTCGGCCTGATCGACGAGGTGCGCCAGCAGTGGGCGTTCTACCGGGATCGACGGCCGGACGCGTACGAGGGGCTGGTGAAGCCGTGAGCGTCGGACGCGCGGCCACCGGGCCGCAGGCGGACACGATGCCCGCACCTCTGCGCCGCGCGGCCGAGGGTGACATGAGCCGCTGCCGCGGCGGGGCGAACAAGGAGGCACGGTGAGTGACGAGCTCCACGACCGCCACAAGGCCGTTCTGCCCGACTGGATCGCCCTCTACTACGAGCGGCCGATCGAGCTCACGCACGGCGAGGGCCGCCATGTCTGGGACGCCGACGGCAACCGCTACCTCGACTTCTTCGGCGGCATCCTCACCACCATGACCGCCCACGCCCTCCCCGAGGTCACCAAGGCGGTCAGCGAGCAGGCGGCGCGGATCCTGCACAGCTCCACGCTCTATCTCGACCGCCCCATGGTGGAGCTGGCCGAGCGCGTCGCCGAGCTGTCCGGCATCCCCGACCCGCGCGTCTTCTTCACCACCTCCGGCACCGAGGCCAATGACACGGCCCTGCTCCTGGCCACCACGTACCGGCGCTCCAACCAGATCCTGGCGATGCGCAACAGCTACCACGGCCGGTCCTTCTCGACCGTCGGCATCACCGGCAACCGCTCTTGGTCGCCGACGAGCCTGTCGCCGCTTCAGACGCTGTACGTACACGGCGGGGCGCGCGGCCGCGGCCCGTACGCCGGGCTGTCGGACGCGGAGTTCATCAAGGCGTGCGTCGCCGATCTGGAGGATGTGCTGGGCCAGGCGTACGGCCAGGTCGCGGCGCTGATCGCGGAGCCCGTGCAGGGAGTCGGCGGGTTCACCTCACCGCCGGACGGGCTGTTCGCCGCCTTCCGGGAGGTCCTGGACCGGCACGGGATCCTGTGGATCAGCGACGAGGTGCAGACCGGCTGGGGGCGGACCGGCGACAACTTCTGGGGCTGGCAGGCACACGCCGCCTCCGGCCCGCCCGACGTCCTCACCTTCGCCAAGGGCATCGGCAACGGCATGTCCATCGGTGGCGTCGTCGCCCGCGCCGAGGTCATGAACTGTCTGGGCGCCAACTCCATCTCCACCTTCGGCGGCAGCCCGATCACCATGGCCGCCGGTCTCGCCAACCTCACCCACCTCCTCGAACACGACCTCCAGGGCAATGCGCGCCGCGTGGGCGGGCTGCTCATGGACCGGCTGCGCACCGCAGCGGCCGGGCTCGACGTCGTACGCGAGGTGCGCGGCCGGGGGCTGATGATCGGCATCGAGCTGGTGGAGCCGGGCAGCGACCGGCCCTCGCCCGACGCGGCCTCGGCCGTCATGGAGGCCGCGCGCGAGGGCGGGCTGCTGCTCGGCAAGGGCGGCGGCCACAACAGCAGCGTGCTGCGTATCGCCCCGCCGCTGAGCCTGACCGCCGCCGAGGCCGAGGAGGGCGCGGAGATCCTGGCGACGGCGCTCCGCACGGCGCAGGCCATGGCGGACGGTTCGGCGGAAGCGGCCGACGAGGCCGGAAGGAGCACCCTCTGATGTCCCGCAGCTCCCGCACCGTGATCCGCGGCGGCCTCGTCATCACCGCGGCCGAGGAGACCCGGGCCGATGTCCTCGTCGAGGACGGCCGTATCGCCGCCCTCGCCGCGCCCGACAGCGCGTACGCCCAGGGCTGGACGGCCGACCGTACGATCGACGCCACCGACAAGTACGTCATCCCGGGCGGGGTCGACGCGCACACTCACATAGAGATGCCTTTCGGCGGCACGTTCGCCTCCGACACCTTCGAGACCGGTACCCGCGCCGCGGCCTGGGGCGGGACGACGACCATCGTGGACTTCGCGGTCCAGTCGATGGGCCACTCACTGCGCGAGGGGCTTGACGCCTGGCACGCGAAGGCGGCGGGCCTGTGCGCGATCGACTACTCCTTCCACATGATCCTCGCCGACGTCAACGAGGGCACGCTCAGGGAGATGGACCTCCTCGTCGATGAGGGCATCACGTCCTTCAAGCTCTTCATGGCCTACCCGGGCGTCTTCTACAGCGACGACGGAAAGATCCTGCGGGCCATGCAGCGCGGCGCCGCCAACGGCGGGCTGATGCTGATGCACGCCGAGAACGGCCTCGCCATCGACGTCCTGATCGAGCAGGCACTGGCCGAGGGCAAGACCGACCCGCGCTACCACGGCGAGGTCCGCAAGTCGCTGCTGGAGGCGGAGGCCACCCACCGCGCGATCCAGCTGGCCCGGGTGGCCGGGGCCCCGCTGTACGTCGTGCATGTCTCGGCCGCGGAGGCCGTCGCGGAGCTGGCCCAGGCCCGCGACAAGGGGCTCCCCGTCTTCGGCGAGACCTGCCCCCAGTACCTGTTCCTGTCCACCGACAACCTCGCCGAGCCGGGCTTCGAGGGCGCCAAGTACGTCTGCTCGACACCGCTGCGGCCGCGCGAGCACCAGGCGGCGCTGTGGCGGGGCTTGCGCACCAACGACCTGCAGATCGTCTCCACCGACCACTGCCCCTTCTGCTTCGTGGGCCAGAAGGAGATGGGCCGCGGCGACTTCTCCAAGATCCCCAACGGGCTGCCGGGCGTGGAGAACCGGATGGATCTCCTCCATCAGGCGGTCGTCGAGGGACATATCTCGCGCCGCCGCTGGATCGAGATCGCCTGCGCCACCCCGGCCCGGATGTTCGGCCTCTACCCGAAGAAGGGCACCATCGCGCCCGGGACGGACGCCGATCTCGTCATCTACGACCCGCGGGCCGAGCAGACGCTGTCCGCCCGGACCCATCACATGAACGTCGACTACTCGGCGTACGAGGGGAAGCGGATCACCGGGCAGGTGGAGACCGTGCTGTCGCGCGGCGAAACCGTCATCGACCGGCGGCAGTACACGGGGCGCGCGGGCCATGGGCAGTTCATCGCGCGCGACACCTGTCAGTACCTGAACTGACCCCTATCGGATATCTGAACTGACCCTGGGAGCGAGTATGGATTTCGGACTCGTCCTGCAGACCGATCCGCCGGCGGCGGGGGTGGTCGAACTGATGCGGCGCGCGGAGGGCGCGGGCTTCACACACGGCTGGACGTTCGACTCGGCCGTGCTGTGGCAGGAGCCGTTCGTCATCTACAGCCGCATCCTGGAACACACCGAGCGGCTGATCGTGGGCCCCATGGTCACCAATCCGTCCACCCGCACCTGGGAGGTCACGGCCTCCACCTTCGCCACGCTCAACGAGATGTACGGCAACCGCACCGTATGCGGCATCGGCCGCGGCGACTCCGCGATGCGCGTGGCGGGCCGCAAACCCAACACCCTCGCCCGCCTCGGCCAGGCCATCGACGCCATCCGCGATCTGGCCGAGGGGCGGGAGGCGGTCGTCGACGGCACCCCCGTGCACATCCCCTGGGTCGAGAACGGCAGACTGCCCGTCTGGATGGCCGCCTACGGCCCCAAGGCGCTCGCCCTCACCGGCCGCAAGGCCGACGGCTTCATCCTGCAACTCGCCGACCTGTATCTGACGGAGTGGATGGTCAAGGCGGTACGGACCGCCGCGGCTGAGGCCGGGCGCGACGCGGCCGCGCTCACCATCTGCGTCGCGGCCCCCGCGTACGTCGGGGACGACCTCGACCACGCCCGCGAGCAGTGCCGCTGGTTCGGCGGCATGGTCGGCAACCACGTCGCCGACCTGGTGAAACGCTACGGCGAGCACTCCGACGCCGTCCCCGAGGCCCTGACCGCGTACATCAAGGGCCGCGCCGGCTACGACTACGCCCACCACGGCCGCACCGGACACCCCAGCACGGGCTTCGTCCCCGACGAGATCGTCGACCACTTCTGCCTGCTCGGTCCGGTCGAGGCCCACATCGAGAAGCTGCGGGGGCTGCGCGCGCTGGGGGTCGACCAGTTCGCGATCTACGCCATGCACGACGCGAAGGAGGCGACCATCGACGCGTACGGCGAACGCGTCATCCCGGCGCTGGCCGACTGACCGGTCTTCCCCTCCTCCGAACCCAACAGCAGCACCGCTGAACCCAACGGCAGAACGCTGAACCCAACGGCAGAACCGCGCTACGGACGCTCCCGCACGGCCCGTCCTGACCACTGTCGAACGAAGTGGGGTTCCATGATCGCCAGCGCACCGCCACCGCCATCGCCGCCCCCGTCGCCCGCCGGATCCGCCCAGACCACGCACCCGGACGGCCGCGTCGAGCTCCCCGTGGGCGCGGCCGTCCCCACCGGGCGGTACGCCAACGAGGACCTGCTGCCCGTACCCGTCGCCCGGCGGACCTGGAACACGTACAACTTCGCCGCCCTCTGGGTCGGCATGGCCCACAACGCGGCGACCTGGACGCTCGCCTCCGGCCTCATCCAGCTCGGCATGGACTGGAAGCAGGCGGTGCTGACCATCGCCGTGGCCAATGTGATCGTGCTGGTGCCGATGCTGCTCACCGGCCACGCCGGCCCGCGCTACGGCATCCCGTTCCCCGTCTTCGCCCGCGCCTCCTTCGGCGTCCGGGGCGCCAACTTCCCCGCGCTGATCCGCGCGGCCGTCGCGTGCGCGTGGTTCGGGATCCAGACGTGGATCGGCGGGGCCGCCATCTTCCTCCTGGCGGGGAAGGTGCTCGGCGACTGGTGGACCGGCGCGGCTTCCTTCGGCGGCTATCCCTGGACGCATTGGCTGTCGTTCGCGCTGTTCTGGGTCCTGCAGATCGCCATCATCGTGCGTGGCATGGAGACCCTGCGGCGCTTCGAGAACTGGGCGGCCCCGTTCGTCATCGTCGGCGCGGTCGCCCTGCTGATCTGGATCTCCAACAAGGCCGGGGGCTTCGGCCCGCTGCTGGACCAGCCCTCCGAACTCGGCTGGGACGGCGACTTCTGGTCGGTGTTCTTTCCCGCCTTGATGCCGATGATCGGTTTCTGGTCGACCTTGTCGCTCAACATCCCCGACTTCACCCGCTACGGGGCCAACCAGCGCTCCCAGTTCTGGGGCCAGTCGCTGGGCCTGCCCACCACCATGACGCTCTTCACCCTGCTCTCGGTCCTGGTGACGTCTGGTACGCAGGCGGTCTACGGCGCGCCCATCTGGCAGCCCGAACAAGTGGCGGCCAAAATCGACAACTGGGCGGGCGTGCTGTTTGCCCTGATCACGATCCTGGTCGCCACCGTATCCGTGAACATCGCGGCCAATGTCGTCTCGCCCGCCTTCGACCTGTCCCATATGGCACCCGGAAAGATCACCTTCCGGGTGGGCGCGGTGATCGCCGCGGTCGTCGGGGTCGCGATCTTCCCCTGGAAGCTGTACTCCAGCCCCGATGTGTACATCTTCACCTGGCTCGACACGGTCGGTGCCCTCCTCGGCACCGTCGCGGGCATCCTGATCGCCGACTACTGGATCATCCGCCGCGCCTTCCTCCACCTGCCCGACCTCTACCGTGAGGGCGGCCGCTACTGGTACTCCGGCGGCTGGAACTGGCGGGCGCTCGCCGCCTTCGCGGCGGGTGGGGTGCTCGCGATCGGCGGCGCGCACACCGACCCCGGAACGGCGGGCCCGTTCCCGGAGGACGGGCTGATCCCGTTCCTCAAGCCGCTGGGCGACTACGGCTGGGCGGTCGGGCTCGGGACCTCGCTCGTCCTCTACACGCTGCTGATGCTGGGACGCCGGGAAACGACTCCCAGGCCATAGTCCTCGGATCTTTTCCGGTAAGCTTCTTGACCCTTGACCCGGTGGCACCCATTATCTTCCGCCATGAAGCGACGACAAGCACTCGCATTGCTCGGAGGTCTTGGCTTAGCCGGACCACTCGCTACCCTCGCGCCCTCCGGCCGCGCATCGGCCGCCGAACTGCCGGAGGGCGTCTACTTCCAGAACCGCGGCAGCGTTGAGGGCTGGGACTACAGCTACACCCAGAAGCAGGGGTCGATCAGCACCATCGACACCCCGACCTACAAGGGCGCGCACTCACTGGAGGCGACCCAGACCTACATCAACGAAACCGGGGGCTACCACTCCGAAGTCCTCCAGCGGGGCGCACAGAGCGTCGGCCAGGACCGCTACTACGGCCAGGCCATCCGCCTCGCGCCCGACTGGCGGTTCCACAACCAGAACGTCACCTTCCAGCAGTGGTCCCCCGAGGACCCGGAGGGCCCCTGGCTGCTGATGTTCGTCCAAGGGGACGAGATCCGTTACGGCGGCCGCGCGGTCTCCGGGACCGTCGGCAAGATCACCGACCTGAGGGGCACATGGATCAGGCTGGTCGTACGGCTCAAGCTGGCCGGCGACGGCCAGGGCGCGTACGAGGTGTGGCTCAACGGACGCAAGACCGTGAGCTCGACCGGCATCACCCTGCTGCCGTCCACCTCGCAGACCATCCGCTGGTCCAGCGGCATCTACTGCACGGCCTGGCGGGACGGCACGCCCGCGGGCGCGTCCACGCTGACGATCCTCCATGACCAGCACCGCATCGCCGCGTCGTACGCGCTGGCGGAGCCGGCCAACTGGACCTGACGCACCCCCACCCTGCCCGCTCGGGCCGCCGGCACGGCACCCGCGTGGTCCATCACGGCACCCGCGTGGTCCACTCCCGCGAGCCGAACTTCGCCTCCGCCAGCCGCTGCGCCTGTGCCGCCTCCTCCTCCGTCACCTTGCCGTCCGCGAGCCCGTACCGCTCGCGGAAGGAGGCGATCATCCGGTCGATGACGGCGGCGCGCGCCAGTCCGGTCTGCCGGCGCAGCGGGTCCACGCGCTTCTTGGCGCTCCTGGTCCCCTTGTCGGACAGCTTCTCCCGGCCGATACGCAGCACCTCGACCATCTTGTCCGCGTCGATGTCGTACGACATCGTCACGTGATGCAGCACCGCCCCGGCCCCGGTCACCACCCGCTTCTGCGCGGCGCCGCCGATCTTCCCGGCGTCGGTCGCGATGTCGTTGAGCGGCTGGTACCACGCCGCGATGCCCATATCACCGAGCGCGCCCAGCACCCAGTCGTCGAGGTACGCGTACGAATCGGCGAAGGACAGGCCGGACACCAGCGACTCCGGCACATACAGCGAGTACGTGATGGTGTTGCCGGGCTCCACGAACATCGCCCCACCCCCGCTGATCCGCCGCACCACCTCGACGCCGTGCCGCTCCGCGCCCTCGGGGTCCACCTCGTTGCGCAGCGACTGGAAACTGCCGATGATCACGGCCGGCGAGGCCCACTCCCACACCCGCAACGTCGGCGGCCGCTGCCCCAGCGCGACCTCCTCGGTCAGCACCTCGTCCAGCGCCATATGCAGGGCGGGCGGCTGCGGACCCTCGTGGATCAGCTGCCAGTCGTAATCCGTCCAGTCGGTGGCATGCGCCAACGCCCGCCGCACCGCGACACCCACGGCCTCCGCCGTGAACCCGAACATGACCGCACCCTCCGGCAACGCCGCCTCGACCCGGCCCGCGAGCCCGCGCGCATCGGTGTCGGCGGGTGCGCCCTCCAGCGCGCGGTTGATGGCGAGCAGCGCCTCGTCGGGCTCCAGGAAGAAGTCCCCGGCGACCCGGACGTCCTTCAGCCGTCCGTCCTCGACCTCGAGATCCACCACCACGAGCTTCCCGCCCGGCACCTTGTACTCACCGTGCATCCGCGCACCCTCGTTCTTGTTGCTGCCTCTGTGTCCCTAGCCTCGGCGTCACCGAGGATTATTCCGCCACGGGGGCTCAGCCGAGCGGGTGCGGCCGGGACAGGCGGTGCGGCGGGGCGAAGGACAGGCCGTTCTCGTCGAGGGCGTTATGGACGGTGATCCGGCCGTCCGGGAAGACGAAGCTGACATCGACGGTTCCGCGGGCCGCGTCGGGGCCGGTCCATTCGAGGAGTTCGACGTTCTGGAGGGGATGGCCCAGGAGCGGCGCCGCTTCGGGAACGGTGCCGTCGCGCCATTGGAGGGCGAAGCCCGGCCATTCGACGGGGCGGCGCGGATCGATGGCGTTCCAGGTGAGGGAGAGTTCGTCGAGCTTCCAGTGGTTGATCTCCACCTGTTCGCCGTCGAAGTCGAGCAACACGGGGCAGTCCGGGAACCACTCGTCGTCCTCCAGATCCCACACCACCCATAGCCGGGCCAGGGGGCGGCCGATGAGGGTCCGCAGCCGGGCTCCGTGGAGCTGCCTGACCGCGCGGGGACCGCGCATCCAGTGCGGCCGGTAGCCCTGGATCCCGAAGTCGAACACGCGATCAGTGTGGCAGCCGTCCGCCACGCCCCTCAGGCGAGGCCGGAGCTCGGGTCGACACCGGTCAGCTCGCAGCTCGCGTCCCACAGGCGCGCCGCGGCTGTGGTGTCGGTCAGGTGATCCCAGAGGGGTGCCGGCCGTGGCAGGCCGCGCAGCCCGAACACCCGGGGAGCCCACAGCTGTCCGCCCGCCACGGCCGGGTCGAGGACGGCCCGTACGGCGGGCCAGGCGGCGGCCTCCTTGCCCTGGACCAAGAGGCCGGCCGGCAGGCCGCGCAGTCGGGCGCTGGTGGTGCGGATGTGGACGGGTGGGCGTGAGGGGGTGAGGGAGTCCAGGGCGCCGCCGGGGTGGGTGACCATGCTCAGCGCCGTGCTGCCGGCCGCCCGCAGGCGGCGGTCGAGTTCCAGGGCGAAGAGCATCTGCGCCAGCTTCGACCGTGCGTAGGTGCGTTTGGGCTGGTAGTCCCGGGTGCTCTGGAGGTCGTCGAGGTCCAGCCGCTCGGACTTCGCCGCGAAGCTGCCCGTGGTGACGATACGGGCCGCGGGGGCGGCCGCGAGCAGCGGTGCGAGCCACCGGGTCAGCGCGAAGTGCCCGAGGTGGTTGGTCGCGAACATCAGCTCATGGCCGTCGTGGGTCTCGCGGCGGGGTGGGTGGTCGAGCATCACCCCGGCGTTGAGGACGACCGCGTCGAGACGGTCCAGGCGCAGCGCTTCCACGGAGGCCTCGAGCGAGGAGAGGTCGGCGAGGTCCAGCCGCAGGGCACGCACCCGCGCGCCGGGCACCCGGGACCGGATCGAGGCCATCGCGGTTTCGGCTTTCGCCGTGTCCCGGCTGCCGAGCACGACGGTGGCCCCCGTACCGGCGAACTGTTCGGCGACGAAGTAGCCGATACCCGCATTGCCGCCGGTGACCAGGACATGCCTGCCTGGGGCGGACGGCAGCCGACGGACGTCCCATGACTCGGTCGGGGTTGGGGAGGGCATACGGGCTCCTTGCGCTCGCGGGGGAGGTGGACCCGCTCAGCGTCACAGTGGTCGCCCACATGCCGTCGACAGATCGCCGACGGCCCTGGCATGACGCCTCAGTACCTCTGCCTGTCCGGTGCGTCGACCAAGAGGGAGCGTCGTACGGTGCGGAAATCGCGGCGCTTGAGGAGCACAGGCTCCGCTGCGCTCCGCCGCGACTGCTGCCGCGCGGTGGCCGAGCGGTCGGTCCAGCGCACCGCTGGGCTGACCGGCTGGCGCGGTGCGTGGGCCACCAGGTCCCGCTGAGGTCGTCGGGGTCTTGGGGGCAGGCACACCGCGCGCGGTATTGGGAGTGGTCGGACCGGCTGGTCAGCCCATGTGTACGGCAGGGGCGTCGGCGTCGGCCTCGGTGTGCTGGCGTTGGGCGTTGATGGCCAGCACGGTGACGACAAGTCCCGCGAGGAACATGGCGCCCGCGGCGGCGAATGCCATGGTGTAGCCGTGGGTTACGGCCTCGCCCGCGCGGGCCGCCAGGGCGAAGTCCTTGGTGGCGAGCGCTCGGTAGAGGGTGGTGGCCGCATCGGGGAGTTTGTCGTTGGCGGCCGAGGTGGCGATCGTGGACAGCACGGCGAGGCCGAGCGCGCCGCCGATCTGCTGGGCGGTGTTCAGCAGTGCCGACGCGATGCCCGTGTCGTGGTGGGCGACGCCGCTGACCGCGCCGAGTGTCATCGGTACGAAGCTCATGCCCAGGCCGAGCGCGGTGACGAACATGGCGGGCATCAGATGCGCGGCGTAGGAGGAGTCGGGCTCCAGAGTGGCGAACCAGAACATGCCGACGGCCCCGACCAGCAGCCCCGGACCGGCGATGAGCCGCGGTGCGAAGTGCGTGATCAGCTTGGAGCTGACCCCGGCCGCTGTGGCCATGCCGAAGCTGAAGGGGAGGTAGGCGAAGCCGGTCTTCACCGGGCTGTAGCCGAGGATGAGCTGCATGTACAGCGTCAGGAAGTAGAACGTGGCGAACATGCCCGCGCCGATGAACAGCATCGTGGCGTAGCTGCCGGAGCGGCTGCGGTCCTTCAACAGGCGCAGCGGCAGCATCGGGTCCGTGGTGCGGGTCTGGAGCAGCAGGAAGGTGGTGAGCAGTACGGCCGCGCCGGTGAAGGACGCCAGGGTCAACGCGTCGGTCCAGCCGTGTTCGCCGCCCCGGGTGATGCCGTAGACCAGGGCGATCAGACCGCCGGTACCGGTGATGGCGCCGGGTATGTCCAGACGGCCGGGGTGGCGCTCCGCCTCGACGAGGGTCTTTGTGCCGGTGAGCACGGCCAGGCCGATGGGGATGTTGACGAAGAACACCCAGCGCCAGTCCAGGAGATCGGTGAGCGTGCCGCCGAGCAGCAGGCCGACCGTGGCGCCGACGCCGCCCATGGCCGCGTACACGCCCATCGCGGTGTTGCGCGGCTTGCCCTGGGGGAACGTGGTGGTGATCAGGGCCAGGGCGCTGGGCGCGGCGAGTGCGGCGCCGACGCCCTGCAGGACGCGGGCGGCGATCAGCAGGCCCTCGCCCGGGGCCAGGCCGCCCAGCAGGGAGGCCAGGGTGAAGACGGCGATGCCGGTTTGGAACATGCGCCGCCGCCCGAACAGGTCACCGGCCCGTCCGCCGAGCAGCAGCAGTCCGCCGAAGGCCAGCGCGTAGGAGTTGACGATCCAGGCGAGGTTCGCGTCGGTGACGTCGAGGTCGGTCTGGATGGCGGGCAGCGCGATGTTGGTGATGGTGGCGTCGAGGACCACCATCAGCTGGGCGGCCGCGATCACGATCAGGGCCAGCCCGAGGTGCCGGCCCCCGCCCGGCGGCGTGCTGGGCGTATCGGCCGGTGCGACGGCGGCAGCCGCACGGTCGGTGGACATGTCGGTAGACATAAGAGAGAGCTCCGGAGGAGAGTCGATTGGCCCTGCTGCGCAAACGGCTTGCGAATCGCTGAGAAAGGCAAGTCTGCAGATGGGGGAGTCGGTATCTGCGTTCGATCATCCCAGCGGTATATGACAATGGACGTCATATATCGAGGGGATTATTCGAGCGGCGCGGTTTCGGGGTACAGAGCTGCCGTTGCCTGTGCCGCCTCCCGGAGCGCGTTCCGTAGTTCGGGAGGATCGATGACCTCGACCTTCGGCCCGAAGGCCAACAGGATGGTGGCGTGGCCGAGTGAATGGAACCGCAGCGTCAGCTCGGTCGCCTGTGTGTCCGGGCCGTCTCCGTCGTGTATGCCCTCGGCGTTGGTGAGGTCGGTTTGGTGGACCAGCAGGAACCGGGTGAGGGAGTCGGCGGCCACGCGGACCGTGACCTTCACGGGCCGCTCCAAGGTCTCGATCTCGCGGCGCAGGTCCTGCCATACGTGCTGCAGCTCAACCCCAGGGCGGAGACGGGCCTGTTCGGACAGGACGCGCGCGGTCACGAGCCGATCGGCGCGGAAGAGCTTCGGCCGGGCCTGGTGGTCGGCCACCAGGTACCAGACGCCGGCCTTGTTCACGAGCCCGTACGCATCCAGCGTGTAGGAGCGTTCGCTTCCGTCACGGCCATGGCGGTAACGGACGCGCAGCCGCCGGTCGCCGAACACCGCGTCCTGCAAACGGGCCAGCTCCGGGACCGGAGCGGGAGCGGCACCGGTGCGCCACCGGTCGGGCTCGATGAACACGCGGCGGCTGGCCAGATCGGCGTCCGGGCGGTGGACCTCGGGGAGCACCGCCATGATCTTACGGAGGGCGGAGCCCATGGCCTGACCCAGCCCGAGATCCGCGTGGGCACTGTCGGACAGCAGAACGAACAGCGCCCGTGTCTCGTCCGCCGTGAGGCCGCTGACGTCCGTACGGTAACCGGGCACCAGCGCGATGCCGCCGCGCGCCCCGCGCTCCGTGTAGACCGGGACGCCCGCCGCCGACAGGGCCTCGACGTCGCGCATCACCGTCCGTACGGACACCTCAAGGCGCTCGGCCAGCTCCCTGGCGGACGTCTGCCCATGCGTCTGCAGCAGGAGCAGAAGCGCCAGCAGCCGCTCGGAACGCACAGCTCACCTCCTTGCGCTTCTCCCCGGGGCCATCGTTCGATGGGAACGCCTCCACCGTAAAGCTCGATATATGACAGGCAGCGTCATATATGGGAATGCGGAGAGGGCAGAGAGGGCACCTTGTCCCTCGATCCCGGGCCTCAGCCCGACGACACCGCCCGCAGAGCCCGCAGCGCACCCGGGTGGCGGCCGGTGAGGCGGTCGAGGGCGGCGGAGGTGGCGTCGTCGGCGGGGAGGTGGACGATGAGGCGCTGGTCGTCGTCGGCGGGCAGTTCGAGGGTTTCGTACGCAAGGCGAAGTTCGCCCACCTCGGGGTGGCGCAGCCGGGTGACACCGCTGGAGCGGGGGAGGCCGGGCAGGGTGGCCACGCGCTCGCTGAAGGCGTCTCCGGTGATGACGGTCAACTCGTCGGCGAGGTGGGCGACATGGGGGTCCGCGCGGAAGGGGCCCTGTTTGAGGGCGGCGACCTGTTCGTCGGCGACATGGGCCCAGTCGGGGTACGCGGTGCGGGCGCGCGGGTCGGTGAAGACGAAGCGGGCGAGGTTCGGCTCGCTGCCGTCCAGCAGGCCGATGGGGCCCGCCAGCCGTTCGTAGCCGGCCGTGTGGGCGAGGATGTCGCCGAGCCGGTTGAGCAGGACGGCCGGGGCGGGCTCCAGGCGGTCGAGCAGGGCGCGTACGGTCGGCCGCACCGTACGGGCGGGGCCCGCGTCGCCCCTGCAGCTGTAGCCGGGCTCGGCACCCTTGGTCAGCCGGTGCAGATGGACGCGTTCGGCGGTGGTGAGGCGGAGCGCGTCGGCCAGCGCGGAGATCACCTGCGCGGAGGGGCGGCGGTCGCGGCCCTGCTCCAGCCGGGTCACATACTCCACGCTGACCCCGGCCAGCGTGGCCAGCTCGGCCCGGCGCAGCCCGGGCGTACGGCGGCGCGGGCCGGTGGGCAGCCCCACCTCGGCGGGGGTGACCGCCTCCCGGCGGAGGCGCAGGAACATACCCAGCTCGTTGTCGCTCACCGTACGAACGTAACAGCCGGGTTGAACGGGATCGTGGCCCTGCCACTACCAGCCTCGGCCCGGCCTTCCTGGCACTGGCGCGGCCCGGCAGATTGGACGGCGTGGCCCTCCCGGCCACTTCGCCACCTCAGCAAGAACCACCTCAGCAAGAGCCACCTCATCAGGCACCACCTCATCAGGCACCACCGCATCAGCAACAAGGAGCACGCCCAGCCATGTCCAGCCAGACCCTCAAGCTCGCAGTGATCCTCGGCAGCGTCCGGGAGGGCCGGTTCGGCCCGACGGTCGCGAACTGGTTCGTCGAACAGGCCGAGGCGCACGGCCGGTTCGCCGTGGACCTCATCGACCTGGCAGACACCCCGCTGCCGCTCGCCCTGCCGCCCATGCCGCCCGCGATGGAGCCGAACCTGCCCCGCCCCGCCGAGATGGCCGACCTCACGGCGCGGCTCGCGGCAGCCGACGCGTTCGTCGTGCTGACGCCGGACTACAACCGCGCCTACCCGGCCGCGCTGAAGGCCGCGATCGACTGGCACTACCTCGAGTGGCAGACCAAGCCGGTCGGCTTCGTCGGCTACAGCGGGGCCAG
Source organism: Streptomyces sp. NPDC020845 (assembly GCF_044334165.1). Lineage (NCBI taxonomy): Bacteria > Bacillati > Actinomycetota > Actinomycetes > Kitasatosporales > Streptomycetaceae > Streptomyces > Streptomyces sp. NPDC020845. The sequence continues at coordinate 41,382 of NZ_JBIRSJ010000013.1, forward strand.
CGGCGGCCTGCTGGCCATCGAGGGCCTGCGGCAGGTCTTCAACGAACTGCAGGCCCACACGGTCCGCGACTACGTCTCCTTCCCCCGCTACTACGAGCTGTTCGGCCCCGACGGCACGCTCAAGGACCCCGAGGGCCCGAATGCCGCGGCGAAGGCGATGCTGGACCAGCTGCTGTGGTGGGGCTCGGTCCTCCACGACGCCCGGCGCGACCGCCCGTTCGCCGCGGCGTAGTACGCGGCGTAGTACGGGGTGGGGCGGCTAGCCGAAGGGGATCCGGTCCAGCCAGAAGTCGAGGAGTCGCGCGTCCCCCAGCACCTCGACGCCCTCGCCGTGGGCCGGGCGCCGGCGGTAGACCAGCAGCAGGAGCTCGGTCAGCGGGGCCCGCACGGCGACGGCGGCCTTCTCATGGGCCCGGCGCCAGGCGATCACCTCGCCGGTGAGGTCGACCACCCACTCCGCCACCGCATCGGGGCCGGCGTCCGTGGCGTGGAGGTGGATGGTGCGGCCGGGGCCCGGCAGCTCACGCATCCGGGGGTGGATCTCGAAGTGCATCGGCAGCGCGCCGAGCTCCATCCACTCGTCGAGAGCGTCGAGGGCCATGTCCTCGGCGAGGGCGAACTCCGCGCCGAGCGCCAGCGTGGCATCGGCCCGGTGGACGACCGTCTCATGCGTGAACCGGCGGGCGAAGAAGGCCGCGGTCCCGCCGGGCACCGGGGTCCACACCTCCGCGTCGGGCCCCGCCGCGCGCAGCGTGTCCGCCAGCAGCCCGGCGCCCTCGGCGAGCCAGGGGCCGAGCACGGCGGGGTCCTCATGGGCGTACGGGGACAGGTCGCGGAAGTGGTCGTCGGGGAGCGGGCCCGTCGCCCGGGTCCGTACGATCTCAGCGGCCCAGCGCTGGCCGCCGCCGAGATGGCGCAGCAGCTGGCCGACGTTCCAGCCGGGGCAGGACGGCACGGGGGCCGTCAGGTCCGCGCCCTTGATGAGCGGTCGCAACAGGTCGGTCTGCGCGGCGATCTCGGCACATAGGCGATCGTGACTCAGAACGGTCATAGCGCCACGGTAGGACGTGCCACTGACAGCGCCCCGTAGAGCAGGGATCAGCGGGTGCCGGGGGCGGGCTCGGGCTCGGCATCCTGTACGGGCTCCGGCTCCGGCTCGTCCCTGGGCTCCGGCTCCGGCTCGTCCCTGGGCTCCGGCTCCGGCTCGTCCCTGGGCTCCGGCTCCGGCTCCGTGAGCGTGCCCGCGATGAGCCAGGCCAGGGCGCACAGCGCGATCAGCGGGGCCAGCGCGGTGCGCAGACCGGCGACGTCCGCGAAGGCGCCGATGGCCGGGCTGGCCACGCCCCCGACGCTGACGGCCAGGCCCAGCGTGACGCCGCTGGCCGTGCCGACCCGGTTCGGCAGATAGTCCTGGCCCAGCGTGACGTGCAGCGAGAACGGCACGTACAGGGCGGCGGCCGTCAGCGCGGCGAAGGCGTAGAGGGCCGGTCCGGGGATGAACACCAGCCCGGCGACGGCGGGGACCGCCGCCCCGTAGGCGATGCGCAGCGTACGGACGCGTCCCCAGCGCGCGGCCAGCGGGCCGCCCAGTACGGTGCCGACCGCGCCCCCGGCGAACAGCGTGAACAGCGCTGCCGACCCCGCCGCCGAGCCCCCGGGGACGCGCTGCTGGGCGTACAGGGCGATGAACGCGCTCAGGCCCACGTAGACGATCGAACGGCAGACGATGACCGCCGAGAGCCGCAGGAACTCCGGCCAGTTGTCCCGGCCGGTGCCCCGTGCGGCGGCCTGCTCGGCCGCCGCGCGCCGGGCCAGGGACCGGATCGCGGAGGCCGTCAGCACCACCCCGGCCACCGCGGGCACCATCAGCCACGGCGATGCGTTCAGCCCTCCGGCGGACAGGACCGGGGATACGGCGACGGGGGCGAGGGCGAAGCCGATGTTGCCGCCGAGCGAGTACCAGCCCATCGCCACATGGCTGCCGCGGCTCGCCGTCCGGGCCAGCCGCGCCGACTCGGGGTGGTAGGCGGCCACCCCGATGCCCGAGAGGGCGACCGCCAGGCAGGTGAGCGCATACGAATCGCCGGGCCCGGACAGGGCGATGCCAAGACCCGCGCCCAGGGAGCTCACGGGGATCAGCCAGGGCATCGTCCACCGGTCGGTCAACGCCCCGAACAGGGGCTGCACGATCGAGGACAGCAGCGTGGCCGCCAGCACGATGCCGGACGCCGCCGCGTATCCGTAGTGGCGCTCGGCCACCAGGAACGGCACCAGCGTGGGCACAGCGCCCTGGTAGAAGTCCACGGTCGCGTGGCCGATGGCCATCATCGTGATCGGTCTGGATACGGAGCGGTCGCGGGAGTGGTTTTTCGATGTCACGCCGACGATCCTCCGGGCCCGGCGGGTTGGCAGGCTTCCGATAAACTGCCAGGTGATGTCGGTATCCCGCCAAGCGTTCCGCCGCACCGTCCCGGCCCGGCCGCACCGGCCGACGACCACCCGCCTCCTGGACCCGGGCAGCGGGTTGTCCGCACACCGCCATGACGTACACCAGGTCGTCTACGCGGGGCGCGGTGTGCTGTCGGTGACCACCGAGGCCGGGAGCTGGGTCGTCCCCGCCACCCGGGCGATCTGGGTGCCCGTCGGCACCCTGCACCAACACCGGGCGTACGGGCGCACCGTGCTGCACGGTGTCGGCCTGCCGGTGGAGGCCAACCCGCTGGGCCTGGACGGGCCCGCGGTACTGGCGGTCGGCCCGCTGCTGCGCGAGCTGATCATCGCCTACAGCCGCCCGGACGCCGACCCCGCAACCGCGGAGTCCCGCCGTCTGCTCGCCGTCCTGCTCGACCAGTTGCGACAGGCCCCACAGCAGCCCCTGCATCTGCCCACGGCCCGGGATCCGCGGCTGGCCGCCGTATGCGCGCTCCTCCAGCACGACCCCGCGGACCCCCGGCCACTGCCCGAACTGGGCGCCCGGGTGGGGGCGAGCGCCCGCACGCTCACCCGCCTCTTCCGCGCCGAGATGGGCATGACGTTTCCCCAATGGCGCACCCAACTACGGCTGCACCACGCGCTGCTGCTGCTCTCCGACGGCCTCACCGTCACGGCGGTCGCCCACCGCTGCGGCTGGGCCTCGGCCAGCGCGTTCATCGACGTCTTCCGCCGCGCCTTCGGATACACCCCCGGCGACTACCGCAGGCAGGGCTGACGCTCGCCCGACGGTGGCCTGACGGTCAGCCGTAGCCGTAGCCGCCTGACGGTCAGCCGCAGCCGATCCGCGCGGTCCCGACGGCGACGTCGTCGTACCAGAGCGTGTCATCGCCCTCGCCGTAGCTCTCCCAGCCCAGCCGCAGATCCGTGGGCGCGGGGCGCCAGCCGCCCCGGGCCAGCCACTGCTGGTCGACGTCCTGGGTCGGGGTGCCGTCCACGACCAGGCCGGTGACGAGGGAGCCGTTGACCCAGGTGTCCAGGCGGCCCGCGGAGCGGTCGAGCCGGAACTCCAGGCAGGTCCAGGTGTTGAGCGGCAGTGGCGTGGACAGCGCCACGCCTGCTGGGCTCTGCGCGGGGAGGGTCGCGTCGTCGGACTCGCGGTTCCATTGGAGGGCCTTGTTCTGCCCGCCCATCCGCAGGTCCTTGGAGTTGTCGTTGGTGTCGCGCAGGGCGGCGAACGTGACGTGCTGGGCGGGGAGCGCGGTGGTGTGGCGGACCCAGAAGCGTGCGTACAGCTCGGAGCCGGCCGGGACGTCGGACAGGGACGTACCGGCGAAGGCGTGATTGCAGTACCCGGCCTTGCCGGTCACCCGTACGGACTTGGTGCCGGCGTGGGCGACGGTGGAGTCCACGGTCGCGGTGCCGGTGCCGGAGCAGTTGGCCACGCTCGTGGTCCAGCGGCCTGAGGGGGCGGTGCCGGTCTGCGACTCGAAGTCCTCGCAGAAGCCGCTTGCCGTGCACGCGGCCGCGGGGCGGGCTTGGGCGGAGGGGGCGGTGGCGGAGGCGGCGGGGGTGACCGCCGCGGCGGCGGCCAGTGCGGCGGTCGCGGCGGCGAGGGTGCGGAGGCGGTTGGGCTTGCGGGGGTGGGGGTTCGGGTGCGGTTCGGGTGCCATGGGGGTCCTCCTTCGGGGCGCGGGAGTTGGCATTTATGGGAGCGCTCCCATCCAAGGAATGTAGCTGTGAGCATGACAGTCCGGAAGTCGGTCGGCGGTGTTTTGAACCGACGCCGCCGATGAGCCGTAAGGGATAACGGCGGCCCAGACCTCCCGAGCCTGGTCCGCCGTGCCACCATCAGGCTTCGCAAGCACGGAAGGAACTTCGGGGTGTCGCTCTTCACGCGCTCTCGTCAGCTGCCGGACAGGGACAAGGCGAACGCTGAGGAGGGCCCAGCACCGGACGGCCTCGCGGCGCACTCGCCGGACGGGGCCGCCGTCACGGATGATGCCGCCGAGAGCGCGTCGTCTGCGGACGAGGTCGCTTCGGGTGGCATGGCTGCGGATGGTTCTGCGGGTGCTGCGGTGTTGGGTGCCCCCGCTGCGGACGAGGCCGTGGCCGACGAGGCCGTAGCGGGTGACGCCGTGGGCGTCGCCGCCGAGGGTGGCAGCCTCGTGGGTGCCGTCGGGCTGGATGACGCCGCCGAGCATGGCAGCCCTACGGACGCCACCGCTTCGGGCGCCGCGGCTTCAGGCGTCGCCGCGCTGGGCGCCGTCGCTGGGCGCGGGGCCGGTGACGACGCTTCCGTGGGGGACGCTGCGGACGATGCCGCCGCTGGCGTGGCCGTGGCTGCTGATGCCTCGGCAGACACGGCCGTCGCAGGCGGCGCTCCTTCGCAGGCCGCTGCCGGGCGTGGTGCTTCTGCGGGTGCCACCGCGCGCGGCGATGCCTCCGACGGGGGCGCCGATGCGGGGGGTTCCGCGTCTGATGCCGACCTTGCCGGTGTCCCTGGCGCGCGTGATAGCGGCGAGGGGGACACCTCCACGCGCGCCGCCGAGTCGGCTGCCGCCTCCCCGGGCGATGGCACCCCCGGTGATGCCGCGTCGGGTGCTGCTGCTGGGCGCGGCGTCGGCGGTGACACCATCGCGGGCGACCTGGCGGGTGACGCCGCCGCCCCGGGCGATGCCGCCTCCCGAGATGCCGTGCCGGTTGGCGCTGCCTCGCAGGCCGCCTCCCCGGGTGCAGCGGACCCAGGGGCCGACGCCCCCGGTGACGACGACCTGAACGCCGCCACCCCTGGTGACACCTCGCCGGGCGATACCGCTCCCAACCCCGCTGCCCCCGATGACCCCGCCGCCCCAGGCGATACCGCCACCGGCCAACCCGCCACCGAGGCCGCCGCAAGCGGCGGCTGGCGGGGCAAGTACCCCGTCGCCGCACGGGCCTTGGCGTGGGGGGCCACGGCCGTGTCCGTCGCGTTGGTGTTCTTCGCGCTGCTGTTGCCGAATCAGCTTCCCCTCATCCAACCCCGCACCTTCCTGCACATCCCCGTGGAGGGGGTGCTCGGCGCCGGGGTGTTGCTCATCCTGCCGCCGATTCCGAGGCGGGTGGCCGCGGTGCTCGCCGGGGTGTTCCTCGGTCTGCTGACCATCCTCAACCTCCTCGACATCGGCTTCAACGAATTCCTCGGGCGCGGCTTCAACGTGGTGCTCGACTGGATCCTGCTCGACGACGCCCAGTCGTACCTCGAGGACTCGCTCGGCTCGACGACCGCGACGCTCGCCACGATCGGGGTCGTGGTGCTCGTTCTCGTCCTGTTCGCCGTCATGACGCTGGCGTGTCTGCGGATCGGCAAGGTCATGGCACGGAACAACACCGTGGCGACCCGTGCCGTCCTCGTGCTCGGCACCACGTGGGTGGTCTGTACGGCGCTCGGGCTGCAGGTGTCCGGGGCGCCGATCGCTTCCAGGAATACGGTCGTCCTCGTCCAGAACCGGGTGAAGTGGGTGAAGGCGACCCTCAAGGACGAGCGGGAGTTCAAGAAGGTGGCGGCACGGGACTCCTATGGGAACGTCCCGGGCGATCAGTTGCTGACCGGACTGCGCGGCAAGGACGTCATCTTCACCTTCATCGAGAGCTACGGCCGCAGCGCCATCGAGGACCCGGAGATCGCGCCGGGGGTCGACGCGGTGCTCGACGAGAAGACCAAGGAGCTGAGCGGCGCCGGGTACTCGTCCAAGAGCGGCTGGCTCACCTCGGCGACGTACGGCGGCAACAGCTGGCTCGGCCACTCCACCTTCCTGTCCGGACTGTGGATCGACAACCAGAGCCGCTACCGCACCGTCACCGCGGGCCATCACACCACCATCACCAGCGCCTTCAAGCGCACCGGCGCCTGGCGTACGGTCGGCATCATGCCGGGGGTGACCAAGGGGTGGCCGGAGGCGAAGTTCTACGGCCTCGACAACCTCTACGACTCCCGGGACCTCGGGTACAAGGGCCCGAAGTTCAGCTGGTCGACCATGCCCGACCAGTACGCCCTGACGGCCTTCGAGCGTCTTGAGCACGGAAAGAAGCACGACAAGCCGCTGATGTCGGAGATCATCCTGACCTCCAGCCACCAGCCGTGGGCGCCCATCCCCAAGATGATCGGCTGGGACGAGGTCGGTGACGGCTCGGTCTACGACGACATCAAGAAGGCGGGCAAGGACCCCAAGGACGTGTTCACGGACTCCACCCAGGCGCGCGCCGAGTACGGCAAGTCCATCCAGTACTCGCTGAACAGCCTCATCGACTACGTGGTGAAGTACGGCAACAAGAACACCGTGCTCGTCTTCCTGGGCGACCACCAGCCCATGGCGAAGGTCAGCGGCGACAAGGCCAGCCACGATGTGCCGGTCGCGATCGTCGCGCACGACCCGGCCGTGATGAAGCGGATTTCCGACTGGGGGTGGCAGGACGGGCTGCGGCCCGGCGCGGACACCCCGGTCTGGCGGATGGACACCTTCCGGGACCGCTTCCTGAGCGCCTACGGCCCGCAGCCCGGCTCCGGAGCGCCCAGCTCCGGGTCACCCAGCCCGGGGTCGTCCGGTTCCGAGGCGTCCGGTTCCGAGCCGTCCGACTCCCAGCCGGCCAGTTCCAAGTCCACCCGTTCCAAGTCGTCCCGCTGAGCCGATCAGCCCCCGATGTCCAGCACCGCCTTCCCTCGTACCCGCCGCCCCAGCAGCGCCGCCACCGCCTCCGGCGCCCGCTCCCACGAGCCGCGCCAGCCGATCTGCGGGTCGAGTCGGCCCTTGGCCAGCAGGCTCACCAGATAGGCGAGGTCCGGGCCGAAGGGGGATCGTACGACGAAGGGTTCGAGCCGCCGGTCACCGCCCGTCAGCCGCTCGCGCTCGAAGTCGACGGTGGTCGGTTCGAGCGACGCCTTGCCGATGGACTGGGCCGAGCCTCCGGGCTCGACCAGGGCGAACGCCTCGGCCAGCAGCGGGCCGCCCACGTTGTCGAGGACGCCGAAGACCGGTGCGGTGACGTGCTCGAGGCCGACGACGACCTCGTCGGCGCCGAGTTCGCGCAGCCCCTCGCCGCGCTGCGGGCTGCCCACCGCCGCGATGACGTACGCGCCCGCGAGCGCGGCCAGTTGCACCGCGAAGCGTCCCAGGCCGCCCGAGGCGCCGGTGATCAGCACCCGGCGGCCGATCACCGGGCCCAGCGCGCGCACGGCCTGGAGCGCGGAGACCCCCGCGCCCGGCAGGGCGGACGCCGCGCCGAGTTCGACCGCGTCCGGGACCACGGCGAGCTCGGCGGCGTCGACCGCCCGCCGCTCGGCCCACGCTCCCGGTGGTCCGAAGGACACCACGCGGGTGCCGGCCGCAGGGCCGGAGCCGTCGGCGGCGGCTTGGACGACGATGCCCGCCGAGTCCAAGCCGAGCACCTGCCCGGGACGCGCTCGCTCTTCCCGGTAGGCGAGTTCGCCGAAGTTGAGGGATGCCGCGTGGACCTCGACGAGGGCCTGTGCGTCGTGAGGCACCGGCTCCGGGGCCTCGCCGAGCCGCAGGCCCTGGGGAGCCTCGGGGTCGTACAGCAGAGCGCGCATCGCGGTCGCGTCCTTTCCGGTCGCTTGGCCGGCGCCGGGTCGGCGCCGTCGCGTTTCACGCTGCCTCCGGGGTGCGACCGCTGTCCAAGACCTCCTGTTATAGCCATCGGTTATCGAGGTGGCGGGCCCGGGACGCGGTTAAGTTCAGGTAACACCTATTTCCGTGGGCTGTTTCTCCGCTTGACCTCGCCTTTAGGTTCGGCGAGATCGTGATCTTCAAGTGGAGGGTACGGCTGTGGGCATATCGCGCAGAAAGCTCATCCGGCGCGGCGGACAGGCCGCTGCCGGAGCCGGAAGTCTGTGGCTGGGCGGCCAGTTGACCGGGCTCGCCACGGTGGCGAACGCGGCTGAAAACGCAGAAAAGGCCGAAAGCGCCGACAGCGCCGCGGACGGCGCCACTCGGCGGATCACCGTCACCCAGGCGACCAACGCCTCCGCCGCGCTCTCCCCGGACGGCCGGACCGTCGTCCTCGATCTGCTCAATCTGCTCTGGACCGTCCCGGCCGCCGGAGGCGAGGCCACCCGGCTCACCGGTATCGACCAGGAGGCGACCGAGCCCGACTTCTCGCCCGACGGCCGCCACCTGGTCTACCAGTCCTACACCGACGGCAACTTCCACCTCTGGCTCGCCCGCGCCGACGGCACCGGGGCGCGCCGGCTGACCAAGGGCAGCGCCGACCACCGCGAGCCGCGGTTCTCCCCGGACGGCAAGCGGATCGCCTACGCGGGGGAGGCCGACGGCCGGTACGCGATCCACGTCCTCGACCTCGACAGCGGCGCCACCAAGGTGTGGGCGCCGAGCACGGACGCCACCGTCCAGCAGGCGCAGCCCTTCTGGCACCCCGACGGGAAAGCGATCGCCTTCACCTCCGGCAAGGGCGACGCCCCGCAGAGCGTCGTCCAGGTCGATGCCGACGGCAAGCGCACCACGCTCGCCACCGTCACCCAGGGGCGAGTGGCGGGCCCCTCCTTCTCGCCGGACGGCGCCCGCTTCGCCTACGTCCACCTCGGCTCGGCGGGCACCGCCCTCGTGGTCGACGGCGAGACGGTGTCGGACGCGGAGGAGGACGTGTTCCCGTTCGCGGCCCGCTGGCCGTCCGCGGACGAGGTGTTCTACACCGCCGACGGCAAGGTCCGCCGCAGAAAGCTCTCCGGAGACAAGGCGCGGACCGGAGGAGCGGCGAAGGACATCGCCTTCGCCGCCCATCTCACCGTCCCCCGCGTCCAGGAGCGGCCCGCCGCACCCGACAGCGACGCGGCCCCGGCTTCCGCCTCGCCCCGCCCCGTCAAGGGCATCGTCTCCCCGTCCCTCTCCCCGGACGGCGAACGGATCGCCTTCGCCGCGCTCGGCGACATCTGGATCGCACCCGTCACCCCGCCCAGGGGTAAGGGTGCCGCGCCCAAGGCCGTCGTCTCCGACGGACATCTGAACACCGACCCCGCCTGGTCCCCCGACGGCTCCACCCTCGTCTACGTCAGCGACCGAGGCGGCGCCGCCGACCTGTGGGCGTACGACATCGCCGACGGCACGACCCGCCGGCTGACCGACCTCCAGGACGCGGCCTCGGGCCCGGCGTTCAGCCCCGACGGCGCGAGTGTCGCCTTCGGCCTCGGAGCGGGCACCCTGCACACCGTGGACGTGGCCACCGGCGCCGTACGCAAGGTCGCGGGCCCGCTCAACTCGCCCGGCAGGCCCACCTTCTCCGCCGACGGCACCAAGCTCTCGCTGGCCGCCCTGGCACCCGTCACCGCCCGCTACCGCGAGGGCTTCAACCGCGTCCTGACCGTCGACCTGGCCAGCGGCGAGGCGCACTACGACAACCCCGTCCCCGGCAAGTCCCTGGCCAACCGCATCGACGCGGGCCCGGTCCACTCGCCCGACGGCAAGCACACCGCGTACATCGTCGGCGGCACCCTGCACCTCAGCGCCCTGGACGCCGCCGGGCGGCCGACCGGGACCGCGCGCCGGCTGAACGACGAGACCGCCGACGCCCCCAGCTGGAGCGCCGACTCCCGCTCGCTGCTCTACCTCTCCAACGGCCGGCTGCGCCTGGCCGACGCCCGTACGGGCCGCGCGCGGACCGTCCCGGTCAAGCTGACCTGGCGCCCCGCCAAGCCGACCGGCCGCACGGTGGTGCAGGTGGGCGCGGTGTGGGACGGCACGGGCGAGACGCTGCGCCACGACGTCGACATCGTCATCGAGGGCGACCGCATCAAGGCGATCGTCGCGCGCGGATTGGTCCGCGCCGGGGGCGGTGGCCGTACCGTCGACGCGCGCCACCTCACCGCCCTGCCCGGTCTGATCGCCGTCCACGAACACGGCCCCTGGCAGCGGGCCGACACCATGAAGCTGTGGCTGTCGTACGGCGTGACGGCGGTCCGCTCGCCCGGCACCGCCCACTACGCGGCCGTCGAGGCCAAGGAGGCCACCGCCTCCGGGCGCCGCGTCGGCCCCCGGGTCTTCGCGGCGGGCGATCTGATCGACGGCTCGCGCATCTACTACTCCTCCGGCCGCCCCGTCACCGACACCGAGGAACTGGAGCGCGAGCTCGCCAAGGCCGAGGCGCTGGGCCACGACCTGGTCAAGACGTACGTACGGCTGCCGTACGCGATGCAGCGCGCCGCCATCCGCGGCGGCCACCGGCTCGGGCTGCGCGCCACCTCGCACTACCTCTTCGGCCCGCTCGGCCTCGGCTCCGACGGCACCGAGCACCTGGGCGGCACCAGCCGCTACGGCCGCCGCCAGAAGGAAACCCACCTCGGCCACGCCTACGACGACATGACCGAGCCCCTGATCGCCTCCGGTATGGCCTTCACCCCGACCTTCGGGCTGTCCGGCGCCGGTCTGCCCGCCACCCGGGCGGCGCTCTACCGCTATGCCGAATGGGCGGTCGGCGACCGGCGGCTCACCTCGCTGATGAGCGAGGCGGAGTACGAGGAGTTCCGCAGCGGCGTGGCGGCGGCGCAGCAGACCGTCCCCACCGACCTGCTGGCCTTCGTCGCCCGGCATGGGGCGACGGTGCGCAGGCTGCTGGAGGGCGGGGCGCACGTCGGGGTGGGCACCGACAGCCCGCTCGTACCCCCGGCCATCTACTACCACCTCAACCTCCAGGCCATGGTCCGCTACGGCGCCACCCCCCACCAGGCGCTGCGCTCCGCGACCGTCGAGGGCGCGCGGGCGCTGGGCATGAGCGCGCGGATGGGCACCCTGGAGCCGGGGAAGCTCGCCGACCTGGTGCTGGTGGAGGGCGACCCGCTGAGCGACATCCGCGCGGCCGCGGCGGTGCGGAGCGTGGTGCTGGGGGGTGTGGTGCACTCGGTGGACGACCTGGTGAGCGGGAAGTCCTCGGGTTCTGCGGCGGGCGTACGCAGGGCCGCAGCCGTACGGGGCGCCGCGGCCGTGGCCGACGTACCGCAGGGCCCCGCCCGCGAGCGCTACTGGTGGCACCGGGAGGAGCACGCCCACCACAGTTGCTGCTGAGAGCTGAGAGCTGAGAGCTGAGAGCTGAGAGCTGAGAGCTGAGAGCCGGGAACCGGCTGCTGAGGCCGTTCACGCGGCGGCCATTCTGGGGCCGCCGCCCGGTCACCGGCCGTCGCCGGGACATGGTTCCATGAGGGGCATGTTCGAGCAGTTTCTGGTCTCCGGTGCACTGTCCGATGTCGAGGAGGCGGTGCGCAAGGCGGCCGTCACCGAGGTCATGCCGAGGTTCCGGCAGCTCGCCGACCACGAGATCGTCGAGAAGAACGGCCCGCACGACCTGGTGACGGTCGCCGACCGCCAGGCGGAGGAGCATCTGACCGCCTCGCTCACCACGCTGCTGCCCGGCTCGGCCGTGGTGGGCGAGGAGGCCGTGCACGCCGACCCGTCCGTGCTCGGCGCGCTGGGCGGGGACGCGCCGGTGTGGATCGTCGACCCGGTCGACGGCACCCGGCAGTTCGTCCACGGCGACCCGGGCTTCGCGATGCTGGTCACCCTCGCCCACCGCGGCGAGCTGCTGGCCTCGTGGACCTACGCCCCGGCGCTCGACCTGATGGCCGTCGCGCGCCGCGGCGGGGGAGCGGTGCTGAACGGCGAGCCGATACGCGCCGGCCGGCCGGAGCCCGACAAGGAGCTCGAAGTCGCCATCTCGCACCACGACTTCACCACGGACGCCGAGAAGCGCACCCTGTCCGTACTGCGGACACCAGGTGTTGCGCCGCGCCCGTGCGGCTCGGCCGGCCTGGAGTATCTGAATGTGGCCCGTGGCCTGCTGGACGCGGTGGCCTTCACCTGGGAGAACGCCTGGGACCACGCCGCCGGGCTGCTGCTGGTCGCCGAGGCGGGCGGCGCGAGCGCGACGCTGACCGGCGATCCGTTCCGTATCACGGGCGGAAACGCGCTTCCTTTCACCGCGGCGCGGGACGCGGCGACCGTACGGCATATCCTGAGCCTGCTGGGCGCCCCGGCCGACCGGGACGCCGGCTGACCGTTTCTCAGAATGCTTCAAGTATTCCTCAGGACGGGGAGGGAGACCCGACGTGCCGTCCATGCTCGACGCGGTCGTGGTGGGTGCCGGGCCGAACGGGCTGACCGCGGCCGTCGAACTGGCCCGCCGCGGCTTTGCGGTGGAGATCTTCGAGGCCGCCGAGACGATCGGCGGCGGCGCCCGCACCGAAGAGCTCACCCTCCCCGGCTACCGGCACGACCCCTGCTCCGCGGTGCACCCGCTGGGCATCGGCTCCCCGGCCTTCCGCGCCATGCCGCTCGCCCGGCACGGCCTGGAGTGGCTGCACCCCGAGCTGCCGCTGGCCCACCCCTTCCCGGACGGCACGGCCGCCGTCCTGGCCCGCTCGGTCGGCGAGACGGCCATGTCGCTGGGCCCGCGCGACGCCGGTACGTACCGCCGCCTGGTCGCCCCGTACGTCGGCAGATGGGACACCCTCGCCCGCGACTTCCTGCGCACCGCGTGGGACGGGGTGCCCGCCGACCCGGTGACCTGGGCGCGCTTCGGGCTGCACGCCATCCAGCCCGTCACCCTCCTCGGCCGCCGCTTCCGCGACGAGAAGGCGCGCGCGATACTCGCCGGGATGGCGGGCCACGCCATCTCGCCGACCAGTGGCATCGGCACGGCAGGCCTCGCGCTGTTCTTCGCGCTCGCGGGGCACGCCGTCGGCTGGCCCGTCCCGCGCGGCGGCTCGCAGTCGATCTCGGACGCGCTCGGGTCGTATCTGCGCGAGCAGGGCGGCGCGATCCACGTGGGCGTGGAGGTCAAACGGCTGGACGAGCTGCCGCCCGCCCGCGCGTACATCTTCGATACGTCACCGACCGCCCTGGCCCGGATCGCCGGGCTCGGCAACGCGTACCGCCACTTCCGCTACGGGGCCAGCGTCTTCAAGATCGACTACGCCTTGGACGGCCCGGTCCCCTGGACCGCGCCGGAGGCCCGGCGGGCCGGCACGGTCCACGTCGGCCCCACCGCCGGTGAGATCGGCGCCGCGCTGCGGGCCGCCACCGACGGGCGCGCCCCCGATGTCCCGTTCCTGATCACCGCCCAGCCCAGCGTGGTCGACGACTCGCGCGCCCCGGCGGGCAAGCATGTCTTCTGGGCGTACGGCCATGTCCCGCATGGCTGGGACGGGGACGCCACCGAGGCCATAGAGCGGCAGATCGAGCGCTTCGCGCCCGGCTTCCGGGATCTGGTGCTGGCGCGGGCCGTGGCCGGGCCGCCCCAGCTCGCGGTGCGCAACGCGAACTACGTGGACGGTGACATCGCCTGCGGCGCCTTCGCGGGCCTGCAGACCCTGATCCGCCCCAAGCTGGCGCGCGTCCCGTACGCCACGGCCCACCCGTCGGTCTTCCTGTGCTCCTCGGCCACCCCGCCGGGGCCCGGGGTGCACGGCATGTCCGGGCACCACGCGGCGCGCGCGGTGTGGCGGCGGCTGCGCGGCCGAGGCTGACCCTGGCCCGGCTGTCTGGCGGCCCCGTTGGAATGCCGGGGCGGCGGCCGGGCGTTGAACCCTGGGAGAGGGCCAGTCACGAGTCGTTCGACGATGGGACGGAAGCCATGCCTCTGCAGGGCGAGTACGAGCCGAGCCCCGAGAAGTGGGTGCGTGATCAGGTCGAGCAGATCGAGAGCTCTGGTGGCACCAAGGGGATGTCGATCCGGGGGCTGCCGGTCATCCTCCTGACCACCCGGGGCGCTAAGACCGGCAAGATCCGCAAGAGCCCGCTCATGAGGGTCGAGCACGAGGGCAGCTACGCCGCGGTCGCCTCGCTGGGCGGCTCCCCCAAGAACCCCGTCTGGTACTACAACGTGGTGGCCGACCCCCGGGTCGAGCTGCGGGACGGCACGGTGAGCCGGGACATGACGGCCCGGGAGGTCCACGGGGAGGAGAAGGCCCGGTGGTGGGCGCGGGCCGTCGAGGCGTACCCCGACTACGCGGACTACCAGCAGAGGACGGACCGCCAGATCCCGGTCTTCGTCCTGGAGCCCGCGGCCGAGGACCACTGACAGCGGCGTTCACCGGTCGAGCGGTGCTGATTCGGGGCCGATGAGACGTGTCAGCTCATCGGCGACCACCTGGCCCGCGGGCGAGATCCAGCGCCTGCGGTGCCGGGTGAGCTGGACCGGTACGGGCGGCACCGGCGGCCCGTCGACCCGGGCCAGGAGGCCGTCGCGCAGCTGCCGCTCCAGGGTCGCCTGCGGCAGCAGCGTGAGCCCGAGCCCGGCGGCCACACAGGAACGGGCGGCCTCGATGCTGCCGAACCGGGTCAGCCGGGGCCGTGCGTCGGGGAGCGTGAGCAGGGAGCGCACCAGCCGATCGCTGTACGAGCAGCCCTCCTCGTGGACGAAGAAGCTCTCGTCGGCCAGCTCCGGCCACCCCGCCTCGCGCCCGGCCAGCCGGTGGCCGGGCGCGGCCACGTACACCAGCGGCTCGTACGCGATGGGCTGCGCGACCAGGTCGGCGGCCTCGATCTCCGGCTCCAGGAGAAGCGCCAGGTCGAGCCGCCCCGAGCGCAGCCCCTCCATGGCCGCGGCGGTGCCGGCCGCGTGCAGATGGACGTCCACGCCCGGGTGGGTGCGCCGCAGCGAGGCGATCACCCGGGGCAGATGCGACGAGCACAGCGACTCGCCCGCGCCGAGGGCCACCTGGCCCTCCACCGCCCCGTCCGCCCCCGCGCCGTTCCCCGCCGCCGCGGTCGCCCGCAGCCGGGCCTCGGCGTCCAGCACCCGCTCGGCCTCTTCGAGCAGCCGCCGTCCGGACGGGGTCGGGGTGGTGCCGGCGGGCAGCCGGTCGAACAGGCGCGTGCCGAGCTCCCGCTCCAGCGAACGGATCTGGACGGTGACGGTGGACTGGGCGAGATGCAGCTCGGTGGCCGCGGCGGTGAAGCTGCCGGTGCGGGCCAGGGAAACGAAGGTGCGCAGAAGTCTGGTGTCCATCAGATCCTCAGCCTAGCTGGTGCTATCGGGGTCCTCGATGGGCGCGAGCGAAAAGAATCGTTGGACGCGATGGGAGGTGCGGTGAAACGGTATCCCCATGACCGCACACACGGCACCCACCGCAGACAGCACGTCCACCGCACACGGCGCACCGGCCACCGAGACCGACCAGGTTCTGCACTACTCCGCCTTCACCACCGACCCGTCCGGCGGCAACCCCGCCGGGGTGGTGCTCGACGCCACGGCGCTCGACGCCGCCGAGATGGTGGCCGTCGCCGCCCGGGTCGGCTACTCCGAGACCGCCTTCATCACGGCGCGGGACGAGGCCGCGCGCCGCTACGGGCTGCGCTACTTCAGCCCCCGCGCCGAGGTGGCCTTCTGCGGACACGCCACGATCGCCACCGCCGTCGCGCTCGCCGAGCGCATCGGCCCGGGTGAGCTGGTCTTCGACACGATGGCGGGCGAGATCCGCGTGGCGACGACGCTGGACGGCGCGGACGGCGAGAACGGTGGGAACGGAGGGGCCCCGCAGGCCACCCTCACCAGCGCGCCCGCGCACTCCCACCCGGCCGACGAGGCCCTGACCGAGCAGGTGCTGAAGGCCCTGCGCTGGACGCGGGACGACCTGGACCCGGCCCTTCCGCCGCATATCGCCTTCGCGGGCAATGACCACCTCGTCCTCGCCGCGGCCACCCGCGAGCGGCTGGCCGCCCTGGACTACGACTTCGGCGCGCTGGAAGAGCTGATGCGGGTCCACGGGTGGACCACCGTCCACCTGGTGTGGCGCGAGGCCGCGGACCGCTTCGACTTCCACGCCCGCGACCCGTTCCCGCCCGGCGGCGTCGTGGAGGACCCGGCCACCGGCGCCGCGGCCGCCGCCTTCGGCGGCTATCTGCGGGCGCTCGGGCTGGTGACGGAGCCGACCAGGGTCCGGATCCGGCAGGGCGAGGACATGGGGCGGCCCAGCGATCTCCTCGTCGACATACGCCCCGACGAGGAGCGGGTGCGGGTCACGGGCCGGGCGGTGGCGATCCCGGGAGCGTAGGGGTGCGTCCGGCACCTGAGATCGCGGTGAGTACGAGACAGGGACACGCCGACGGCACGGCGTGTCCCTGTCTCGTACTGACCCTGCTGGTTAATTTTTGGTTCAGGCTGTGAGTTCGAGGCGGGTGAGGTGTGTGGTGCGGGTTCGGTCGAGTGGGTGGCCGTTCCACCAGGCGTCGAGGCGGATGAGGTTGAGGGCGACGGCGGAGTAGACGTGTTCGAGGTGGGTTTTCGCTAAGCCGCGGTAGCGGGCTCGTCGGTTTCCGGTCACGGCGATGGCCTGGTGGATGGTGCCTTCCACACCGGCCCGTAGGGCGTATCGGGCCTGCCAGGAGAGGGTGGGCTGCTCCGTTCGGGCGGTGTGAAGGATCTCGTGCACCTCGCGGGGGCGCACGGTGAGCTGTCTGCCACGTCGTTGGGAGGTGGTGCACTGGTCGCGGACGGGGCAGGGCAGGCAGGTGTCGGTGGCGAACTGGATGACGATGGCCTGGGTGTTGCGCTGGCGGGTGGCAGACCAGTGCCGGCTGGTATGACCCTGCGGACAGAGCGCGTGCTGCTGGTCATAGTCGATGGTGAAGTCCTCGGCGGCGTATCCGGCGCGGGCTCTGGCCTGGGCGGAGGTATTGTTCCTAAGCGGGGTGATCAAGGTGATGCCCCAGGCGGCGTGGGCACCGGTGACCAGCTCGGCGGAAGAGTAACCCGAATCGAGATAGTGCTCGCCGGGCAGCAGGCCGCGTCTGTGCAGTGCCTGGTGGACCGGCTCGGTCATCTCCACATCAGTGACCGTCGCGTCCGTAGTGGCCACGTTCGTGATCAGGTTCGGCCCGCCGGCCCCTCCCCCACCGGCCGAGGGGCCGGTGGGGGAGGCAGGTCTCGCTGATGTGGAGTTTGTAGCCGTTCCAGCCCAAGCCGCCGTGATCCTCGCGGCTGAACCGTGCGTCGGTGTCATACGGCGAGGTCAGGCGCACTCTGCCCGGCGGGAGACCGTCCTTGTCCGCCTCCCGCCGCCTGACCACCTCCCGCCGCCTGACCACCTCCCGCCCACTGCCGGTGGTGATGGTGCGCGTGTAGTTCTGCAGCACCACGGTCCGCAGCACCTGCACCGCCTCAAGCTCCCGCAGCCACGGCGGTGCGCCGGGGTGGTGGACCGCTCCCAGCAAGGCGAAAGCATCCCGCCCGTAGTCCACTGCCGGAGCAGCACGCCTGGTGGCCGAGGACGGCAGCCGCCAGGAATCGATCCGGCGCCCGTAACGGCCGCTCCAGCCAGGCACATCGATCACCGCGGCCAGCCACCCGGGCGCGGCGGCGGACAGGGCTTCCACCGCTGCACGTACCGACTCACCGGCCAGCTCCAGCCGGTTCAGGTCCCGCACCGCGGCCGGCACATGGGTGGAATCGGTGCGCTGGCCTCCGCCGGCCCTCACCAGACCCGTCTCCCGCACCGCGGCGAGCAACAGGTCCAGGACCTTCTCCTCCATGCCGTGCTCAATGACCCGGGCACGGAATTCACACAACACCGACGCGTCGAAGCCAGGCTCTTCCAGCCCCAGCCCGTGAAGTCGGTCGGAGCGCGGTTCCGGCCTTTCGACCGGCCCGTTTCTCCGGACCGCTTCCCGCACCCGCCGTGCGCCTCTCAACGCAACGGGCGCTCCACAAGTCCCGCTCTGGGTTCCGCCCGATGTCTCATCCCGTGACCGGCCATGGCGAGGGGATCACTGAACCCCGGTAGCGGTAGCGCGTAGTGCGTACCTTCGCCGGGTTGAACAGTTCTCTCTCCTCGCTGGCCGGCCACCAGCCGCCACCGCAGAAGCGGCGTCGCAGCTGCTTCCAGTTCAGTCCCGGGTGTTTTCGCCGAAGCCAGAAGATGACCCGGCCCCAGGTGTAGGAGCTCAGGTACTGAAAGGCTGTGCTGGACACCCCGGGCCGGAAGTAGGCGCACCAGCCCCGCAGCATCCGGTTGAGACAGATGAGCAGGGCGTCGAATGGCAGGTCCGTGCCTGTCCTGCGGCACTGCGTCTTGACCTTGCCCGTGACGGCCCGTCCGGGCCCGGGGCAGATCGCGCAGTTCACGGACCGGCTTCGGTGGCACGAACGAGGGCCGGAGCATGCCGCGTTCGGTGAGCTTGGCCAGCCAGACCGCGTCCAGGCGGTCGGTCTTGGGCCGGCCCGGGACGTTCTTGACGTCACGGGCGTTGACCAGCCAGCACTCCAGACCACGCGACTCCAGCAGAAAGAAGTACGGCTTCCAATAGGTCGACGTCGCCTCCATCACCACCCGGGTGACGCCCTGGCAGATCAGGTTGTCGGCCAGATCCAGAATCGCGCCGCTGGTCGCGACGGTGTGGGCCGCGGGGGGAGCGAGAATCTGACCGGCGTGCTCGATGGCAACAGTGCGTGGCCCCTCTGCGGCCCGGCACCAGACTGACCTACGGGCTCAGCGTCCCAACGAGCTACCGGCATCGGCGGGCAGGCGCCGCAGCCATGTTTTCACGCCGGCAAGGCGCACACGAAGGGATCAGGGGGAGGACTGACCTGCGAGGTGTCGGACGGCTCCAGCATCTCTCCGCATCTGCGGCGGGCCAAGGCCACCGACGAGGGCGGACGCGGGCTGTTCCTGGTGGCGCAGTTCGCGCGGCGCTGGGGGACCCGTTACACGCCTGACGGCAAGGTGATCTGGACCGAACAACTTCTCCACGACGCCGCTACCGCCGGCGAGGGACTCGCCGCTGCCTACTTCGACGACTTCACCCTCTGACGGGCCGGCTTGTACGAGGCCAGGCCCCATGACGCGGCCGGGAGTGCCCGGCCTCCATGGCGCCAGCCGGTTCCGGTGGGTGCGTCACCGACGGCCGTCCCCGGGAGCCGGGGGCGGCCGTGTCGCGGGCCCTCGGGCCGGGTTCCTGCCTCGCCGTCGAAGGACGGCGATGATCCCTCACCGGCGAACACCTGGCGGCCCGCGTCGGCGCCTGGGACACACTGGGCGGGCGCGGCCCGGTCCGCCTGCCCGATCCGCTACCGGGTGCCTGCCGTCTCCAGTTCGGCCAGCCGGGCAAGTACGCGCTTCGGGAGTTGTCCGGCCGTCAGCCGGAACGGAGTCCACCGGTCCTTGGAGTCCGGCTTCATCGATGCCGAGAACCGGAAACGACCCTTGCTGTTGGGCTTGGCCACCATGTCACCGAACACGCCACTCGGTATGAGCCAGGCCGTCATGATCGCCCCTCGCTCGACATCCACGGCGACGAACAACATGTCCAGGTCGATCCGCGCCTGGAATGTCTGCGACCGCACGAAGGCCGTCAGCCTGCCCTGCTGAACCTGCGATCCGGTGGACATCCGCGCCTTCACCTGCACCGCGAGAGTCGCGGAACTCCCCCGCCGGTGAAAGACGAGGTCCACGCCCTCGTCGTCCACGAGTGATGTGGAGACATTCAGCTCTCCACCCGTGGCGAGAATGGCCGAGGCCGCGACCAGGTACTCGGCCGCCTTCCCCATCCGTGCGGCCGCGGGGCTCTTCTCCAGATAGTCCTCGCCATCGCTCATCATCTGAATCCTACGAGCGGGACCACGCCCCTCACCTCCGCCGGCGTCAGGCGAGGCGGCTCCTCCAGTAGAGAAAGGTGCGCTCCGGGTCGGGCGCCAGGTCCCATGGATGAGGTGTCATGTGGCTGCCGAGGCGACGGAAGACAGGGGCGGCCTCGGACGGGCGGCGGGTTCGGGTCAGGGCGAAGGCGAGCAGGTTGAGGTCGGTGACCGCCTCGGCGTGCGGCGGAGCGGTGGTGTGGAACCATCGGTGCAGGGCCGCGTCGGTCTCCTCCACCGCCCCCGGCTCGTTCCAGTGGCCATCGGCGACGAGAGCGCCGATCGGGTCCTGCCGCTGACGGTGGGCGACGAGCTCCACGCGGGCCGCCACCGGCAGCAGGGCGAGCGGTGACCCGTACGGGGCACGGTCGGCCCCCTGTCCGGCGAAGTCCAGCATCTCGGACACCGCGCCGTGTCCGCGCGGGGACAGATACCGCAACAGACGGTGATAGGCGGCTCGGTGCCACGGGGCCCGGGTGACGGCCTCGGTCCACACCGGCACGGCGTCCCTGACCGGGACGGCGAAGGCGTACATCAGGTCCATCAGGGCCAGCCACGGTGCCGGGTCCTCGGGGCAGGCCTCGGCAGCGCGCAGACACGCCTGCTCGGCCTGCCTGGCGCCGGCCCGTCCTTCGGCCGCGGCCCGCGCCGACCGGACGAAGGCGCGCAGCACCAAGGCGTCTCCGTCGTCGGGGCGGTTGTCGGCCCACCGTTCGGAGACCGCGGTCGGCAGGCCGGCCGCCAGTACGGTGAAGCGGTGCGTCCTGCGGTCCCAGTCGTGCCCCGTGTCGCGCAGCAGCGCGGCGACCGGCTCCCAGGAAGGGCGGCTGCGGCCCGCGCCGAGCCCGTGCAGCTGTTGTGCGGGGCGGAGTTCGGTCAGGGTCGCGCGCAGGGCGTGGTCGTCGAGTTCGGGGCCGACTCGCAGGGGTGATCGACGTCTCAGCATGGTGGTCTCGCCGTCGTGGTCTCGCCGAAGGCGGGCGCCTGGGCGGGCGTTGGAGGGAGTCCGCCGGAGTACGGGGATCGCGGGGCGGGCGGGGCCAAAAGCCCCGCCCGCCCCGCGATCCGCGCGTCAGCAGCAGCGGCTCTGCGGGTGGGTCTCACGGTGCAGGGCGCGCAGCACCTCGTACTCCCGCCGCGACGGGAGGGGAGCCTGGGAGTGATGGCGGCGATGGCGTGCGCAGTAGCGGTCGTACTCCGCCTCTCCGGTCAGCTCGCGCAGATACCAGCGCACCGCCCGCACCCAGCGCGGGCCACTCATGAGCCGGCCCCCACCAGCGGTTCGGCACTCCGCTCGGGCTCGTCGATGCGGGACTCGACGTACGGCGCCTCCGTGGTCGGGAGCGGGACGGGGGATCGTACGGCCCGTACGCACACCACCGCCGCGTTGACGATCACTATGGTGACCAGCAGCAGGAACAGGGCCATGAGGACGCCGTCGACGGTGGAGTTGGTGACGACGGTGTGCATGTCGTCGATGGACTTGGCGGGCGGGAGGACCTGCCCGGCGTCGATGGCGTCGGCGTACCGCGTGCGCTGGGCGAAGAAGCCGACCTTGGGGTTGTCGGAGAAGATCTTCTGCCAGCCGGCGGTGTAGGTGACCGCGACCACCCAGGCCAGCGGGATGCCGGTGACCCAGGCCCAGCGCAGTCGCCCGGACTTGATCAGGATGGTCGTACAGACGGTGAGGGCGACGGCGGCCAGGAGCTGGTTGGCGATGCCGAAGAGGGGGAAGAGCTGGTTGATTCCGCCCAGGGGGTCGGTGGCCCCGGTGTAGAGGAAGTAGCCCCAGGCGCCCACGACGAGCGCGCTGCACAGCCAGATGCCCGGCTTCCAGTTGACCCGGCCGATCGGCTTCCAGACATTGCCCAGCATGTCCTGGAGCATGAACCGTCCGACCCGGGTGCCCGCGTCGACCGTGGTCAGGATGAACAGCGCCTCGAACATGATCGCGAAGTGGTACCAGAAGGCCTTCATGGCGCTGCCGCCGAAGACGCCGGAGAAGATCTCCGACATGCCGACGGCCAGGGTCGGCGCCCCGCCGGACCGGGCGATCAGCGTCTGCTCCTCAACTGCCTTTGCGGCGTGCGCCAGTTGGTCGGGAGTGATGGTGAAGCCGAGGCCCGCCACGGCGTGGGACGCCGACTCGGCGGTCGTACCGAGGAGCCCCGCGGGCGCGTTCATCGCGTAGTACAGACCCGGCTCCAGGGTCGCCGCGGCGATCAGCGCCATGATCGCGACGAACGACTCCATGAGCATGGCCCCGTACCCGATCATGCGGACCTGGGATTCCTTCTGGATCAGCTTCGGCGTCGTACCGGAGGCGACCAGCGCGTGGAAGCCGGACAGCGCGCCGCAGGCGATCGTGATGAAGAGGAAGGGGAAGAGGGAGCCGGCGAAGACCGGGCCCGCGCCCGACGAGGCGAACTTGCTGACCGAGTCCGCTTGCAGCTCGGGTGCGGCCACCACGACGCCGACCGCCAGGAGCGCGATGGTGCCGACCTTCATGAAGGTGGAGAGGTAGTCGCGCGGCGCGAGCAGCATCCACACCGGCAGCACGGAGGCGACGAAGCCGTATCCGATGAGGCAGAAGACCAGTGTGGTCGGGCTGAGGGTGAAGGTGTCGGCCAGCGAGGACTCCTGGATCCAGCGGCCGCCGACGATGGCGAGCAGCAGCAGGGCCACACCGATGAGGCTGCTCTCGACGACCCGGCCCGGGCGGATCACGTGCATCCAGAAACCCATGAACAGTGCGATGGGGATGGTCATCGCGACCGAGAAGGTGCCCCACGGGGAGTGGGCGAGGGCATTGACCACGACGAGGGCCAGCACACCGAGCAGGATGATCATGATGGCGAAGACCGCGATCAGGGCGGCGGCCCCACCCGCCCGGCCGATCTCGTCGCGGGCCATCTGGCCAAGTGATTTGCCGTCCCGCCGCATGGACAGGAACAGCACCACCATGTCCTGCACGGCTCCGGCGAAGATCACCCCGGCGACGATCCAGAGCGTACCCGGCAGGTAGCCCATCTGGGCCGCGAGCACCGGTCCCACCAGCGGTCCGGCGCCGGCGATCGCGGCGAAGTGGTGCCCCAGGAGCACCCGGCGGTCGGTGGGCTGGAAGTCGACGCCGTCCTCGAGGCGCTCGGCGGGAGTGGCCCGGCGGTCGTCCGGCTCCAGGAGGCGGCGGACGATGTAGCGGGAGTAGAAGCGGTAGGCGATGGCGTACGAGCCGACGGCGGCGACCACCAGCCAGACCGCGGAGATCTTCTCGCCCCGGGCCAGCGCGAGGACGCCCCAGGCGACCGCGCCAAGCAGGGCGACGGCGGTCCAGAGCAGGATCGCCCGAAAAGAGGTCCGAGGCCTCTGTGGCCCCGGGAGACCGGTTTCGGGCATGGCTGATGTAGGCATGGCGGCTCCTCACCGTGACGGTGGTGTTGTGGCGGGACCTGCGGGTGGATCAGCGGCGACGGCGTTCGCGGGTCAGCGTGTACGCGACGAGCAGGCAGAGGCCGCATCCCGGTGCCCAGGCGAGCTGGTACCAGTAGAAGAACGGCGTCCCCGCGAGCCGCGGGCTCGCACCGGCGTACCAGGGGACCCACAGCAGCCCTGCCGCGGGGGCCAGAAGCAGCACGGCGACGGCGATGTTCCGTAGCCGGTGGTGACCTGTCCGTGCCATGACCTGCGCTCCTCTCCCCCTCACTGTCGGTCTGTGCAAGAGTTGCCCACCCGCCCAAAGTGGTTGACAGCGAATTTCCAGAAGATTTCCTGGCGGCTCCCGGTCATCCGAATCGGCCGTTCGCGCAACCATCCCTTAGGACAGGCACACCAAGGACGGTGACCCGATGGCCGATGGCGCCATGACCGCGACGTTCCTCGCCGTGATCGGCGGAGCGTCGCTGCTGGCCGTCACCGCGCGCCGCCTGCGCCCGAGCGACCGGCTACCGTCCCTGGAGGGCTGGGCGCTGGCCGACCGCAGCCTGGGCCCCGTGTGGACCTGGCTGCTGCTGGGCGGCACGATCTTCACCGCCTACACCTTCACCGCCGTACCAGGACTGGCGTACGGCAACGGGGCGCCCGCCTTCTTCGCGGTGCCGTACACGGTGATCGTCTGCCCGCTCGCCTTCGTCCTGCTGACCCGGCTGTGGACGGTGGCCCGCCGGCACGGCTACGTCACCGCCGCCGACTTCGTGCGCGGGCGGTACGGTTCGCCGCCGCTGGCGCTGGTGGTCGCACTGACCGGGATACTGGCCACGATGCCGTATCTGGCGCTCCAACTGCTCGGCATACGCGCGGTCTTGACTGCCGGGGGCGTCTACCCGCGGGGGGCGGCCGGTGATCTGGTGATGGTGGCGCTGTTCGCGGGGCTGGCGGTGGCGACGTACCGGCACGGGCTGCGCGCGCCCGCCGTCATCTCGGCGCTCAAGGCGGTGGCCGTGTTCCTCTCCCTCACCGCGGTCTGCTGGCTGGTCCTCGAACGGCTCGGCGGGCCCGGCGCGGTCTTCGACCGGGCGGCACGCAGGCTCGGCGGTACGGACACGGCCCACTCGGCCCTCCTCCTCTCCCCCGCCCAGCAGGCCGCCTACGCCACGCTCGCGCTGGGCTCCGCGCTGGCCCTGCTCATGTACCCGCACGTGCTCACCGCCGGTTTCGCCGCCGACGGCCCGCGCACTCTGCGCAAGGTCTCCGTGGCCCTGCCCGCCTGGACGGCGCTGCTCGCGCTGTTCGGCTTCCTCGGCATCGCGGCTCTCGCGGCGGGGGTGCGGGCGCCGGAGGGCGGCGCCGAGTCCGCCGTGCCGATGCTGGTCGACCGGCTCATGCCGGCCCCGCTGGCCGGGCTGGTGTTCGCCGCGATCACGGTGGGGGCGCTGGTCCCGGCCGCCGTGATGTCGATCGCGGCGGCCACCGGCTTCGTACGGAACGTGTACGTCGAGTACGTCCAGCCGACCGCCACACCCAAGCGGCAGGTCCGGATCGCCAAAGCGGTGTCGCTGACGGCGAAGGTCGGCGCTGTCGCGTTCGTGTTCGGGCTGCGCGACCAGGACGCCGTGAACCTCCAGCTCCTCGGCGGCGTCTGGATTCTGCAGATCTTCCCCGCCGTCGCCGTCGGCCTCTTCACCGGTCGGCTGCATCCGCGGGCGCTGCTGGCCGGGTGGGCGGTGGGCATGGTGGCCGGGTCGTTCATGGTGGTGCGGGAGGGGTTCTCGTCCGTCGTCCCCCTCGGCATCGGCGGGCAGCCACTGGAGATCTACGCCGGGCTCGCGGCCCTGCTGCTCAATCTGACCGTCGCCGTGGCCGGCACCGCCGTCCTCGAACGTCTCGGCGTCCCGCGCGGCGTCGACGCGACCGACCTGCCGTCCCGCCTGACTCTCAGGCGCCACCTCGAGACGGAAGCGAACAACCCATGAGACGCAGAACCAGCACCCCCTTGCCGGTGCCGACCAGCACTCCGCTGCCGGTGCCGCGACCGCCGGCTCCGCCCGAGACCCTCGCCCCCGTGGTGGGCGACCCCGCCGACCCGGAACGCGAGGCCGGCGTCGCTCGCCTCTTCGAGCTGCACTACGCCTCGATGCTGCGCCTCGCCGTCCTGCTCGGTGCCGACGACCCGGAGAACGTGGTGGCCGAGGCGTACTACCAGATCTACCGGAAATGGCAGCGGCTGCGGGACGCCGAGGCGGCGGAGGCGTATCTGCGCTCCACGGTGTGCAATCTGACCCGGATGCGCATACGTCACCTGAAGGTCGCCCGCCGGCACGTGGAGAACCCGCCGGACGAGGTCGTCGCCTCCGCCGAGAGCACCGCTATCCTCCACGACGACCAGCGGGTGCTGATCGACGCGCTTCAGCAGTTGCCGACCCGGCAGCGCGAGGCACTCGTCCTGCGCCACTGGCTCGGGCTGAGGGAGAAAGAGATCGCCGTCGCGATGGGCATCTCCAGCGGCTCGGTCAAAACACACACCGCACGCGGCCTCGCCGCCCTGACCCAGACGATGGAGGGCCGGCGATGAACGGCACCAGTCCGGAGCGGACCGAGAAGGAACTGCAGAAGGCCCTGGCCGCCATGGCGGACGGAGTGGGGGTACCTGCCACGCCCGACGCCTATCGCACGGCCCGTGGCGAGTGGCTGCGCCGCGAGCGCCGGCGCAGGCTCATCCTCGCCGTGCTGATCGCCGTTGTCTTCACCCTGGCCACGCTGATCGGCCTGTGGGTCCTCAACCAGGCCCCCACGGGCCCTGGCGTGATCTTCTCCGGCGCCGCGGGGGCGGTCGCCGGCGGGTCGGGCTGATATGACGAAGGCTGCCTTCCCACCGCTTTCGCCGAGAGAACCTCAGTGACTGTCGGATCGTCCCCTTGGCGCGTTGCGGAAGTTCGCTGTCCGGAATCCCGTGCTCACTCCGCGTCGGCGACGATCGACCCCACCCGATCGGTCAGCCCCGGGTCGCGTCGGACCAGGACGGTCGCGTAGCCGACGGCGGCGAGCAGAGCCGCCAGCGCCGCGTACGGGAACCAGCTGTACGGCGGTGGCTGGCCGGGCTTGGCCAGGTAGTAGAGGGGGACGAGGATGGCCAGGGTGCCGAGCGCGGGCAGCACCAGGTGCCGACGGTCCGGAACTCCTGCGGACGGTAGCGGCGGTAGTACAGCGGCAGCGCGATGTTGGACGCGAGGTACACCAGCAGGATCAGGATGGCGCCCAGGCTCGAGGACTCGGCGAAGAAGACCACGGGGTTCATCCGACCGCCGTCCCCGAGCACATGCCCCAGACCCCAGCCCGCGATGATCAGCAGCGCGGTGACGGTGAAGGTGACGATCGCGTTGGTCGGCGTACGGCGCGCGGGGTGCACATGGCTCGGCCGCTGGGCCGGCTTCACCATCGGCTGGCTGTACTGGTTCTTCTGGGTCGTGACGATCGCGGTCGAGGCGACCGCCGGGGCCAAGATCCTGGCCGGCTGGATCCCCGCGGTCCCGCAATGGGGCTGGGCCCTGATCGTCCTTACCGCCACCAACCTGGCCTCGGTCAGCTCCTACGGCGAGTTCGAGTTCTGGTTCGCCGGCATCAAGGTCGTCGCCATCGTCGCGTTCATCGTGATCGGCGGCCTCGCCATCTTCGGGCTGCTGCCCGGATCCGACCACCCCGCGTCCGGCTTCTCCAACCTCACCGCGCACGGCGGCTTCCTGCCGAACGGGCCCGGCGCGGTCGCGGTGTAGTACGACGAGCAGATGGAACTCAGGAAGTAGGCGCCGGTGGCACCGCACTGGTCTTCTCCGCTGCCGGGGCTGACCGCCAGGCCATGCCCCATGCCGGAAATGGTGTAGGTCTCCACGGCCGGCTTTCCGTCGGCGTCGTTGTAGACCTCGTGGGTGGTCCCGCCGGGCAGGTTCGTGGTGCCGGAAGGGGTCTGGCTGATGCCCCACACGTTGGTCCACTGGTCACGCAACTGGTTCGCGTTGGCGGGTATCACCGTCGGGTCGCTCGTGCCCTGCCAGATCGCGACCCGAGGCCAGGGCCCGTTCCACCCGGGGGCGGAGCCGCGCACAAGGTCGCCCCACTGCTGCGGCGTCTTGCTGGTAGGGGTGTACTGGCAGGAAGAGGCGCTGCTGGTGTCCGTAGCGCACTGCGCGGCCAGCCCCGAATCGATCGCACCGGCCGCGAAGACATCCGGGTAGTCGGCCAGCAGGTCCGCGGTCATCCCGCCTCCCGCCGAGAGTCCCGTGACGTACACGCGCTTGGGGTCGATGCCGTAGTGGGCCTTGGCGTAGTCGACCATCTGCTTGACGGACAGCGCCTCTTCCTGGTCCCGGCGAGAGTCCTGCGGCTGGAACCAGTTGAAGCAGGACGCAAGGTTGTTGGAGCTGTTGGTCTGGGGGAAGACCAGCGCGAATCCGTACAGGTCCGCGTACTTGGACCACCCGGAGTGGCTGTAGTAGTCGTTCGCGCTCTGCGTGCACCCGTGCAGGGCGACCACCAGCGGCGCCCCTGACGGCAGGGTGTCGGGGAGGTAGCTGTACATCGCCAGGTCGCCGGGGTTGGAGCCGAAGCCGGTGACCTGGTTCAGCGACGCCGCTTCGGCGGGCTGGGCAGCGATCTGTCCGCCCAGCGCGAGCAGGGTGGTTGCGAGAAGAGTGGCCAGACACCGGCGGAGGACTTGGACGGGGCTGGATCGGGTTGTGGGGGGGGGCATGACGGCTCCAGACTCGACGTCGACAGAGGTTCGGCGCTTTCCGGTGGCAAGCGATACCGCACAGCAGTCCCGGCGTGGGGCCAGGAGATGCGATCGGGTGCCCGCCCGTCGAGGCTGGACCGCCTGCCTGACGAGATGGTGAATTCGGAAGCCGGTTCGCGTCATGGAGGGGGCCAACACTCTTGTGTCGTCTCGTATGGCGGCCCCTCATGTTGGTTCGCTCATACGGTTGGCATGCGCGTCCAGCCCCTGAGTTTGCGGTGAGTCCGAGACGGCGACACGCCGACGGCACGGCGTGTCCTTGTCCTCAATTCACCGCACAGTCACTGCCGCTCAGTGCGGGATGGTGTCGATCACCTCGCGCGCCCCCTGGCGCAGCAGGGCCACCGCCACCGAGGTGCCGAGCGTGGCCGGGTCCAGCGGGCCCGCCCACTCGTGCGCGTCCAGCACCGTCTTGCCGTCCGGGCTGAACACACGGGCGCGCAGGGAGAGGCGGCCGTCGCGCTCGGCCCGGGCGTAGCCCGCGATGGGGGAGTTGCAGTGGCCCTGGAGCACATGCAGGAGCATGCGCTCCGCCGTGATCTCCTTCCAGGCGTCGGCGTCGCCGAGCCCGGAGACCGCGTCGATGGTCGCGGTGTCGTCCTCGCGGCACTGCAGCGCCAGCACCCCGGCCCCGATCGGCGGACACATCGTCTCGACGGGCAGGATCTCGCTGATCCGGTCCGTACGGCCGATGCGCTCGAGCCCGGACACCGCCAGCAGCAGCGCGTCGCACTCGCCCGCGTCCAGCTTCTCCAGGCGGCGGTTGGCGTTGCCGCGCATCGGCACGCACTCCACATGCGGGTGGGAGACGGCCAGTTGGGCCACGCGCCGCACCGACGAGGTGCCGATGCGCGCGCCCTCCGGCAGCTGATCGAGCGTCAACCCGCCGGGGTGGACCAGCGCGTCGCGGATGTCGTCGCGCTTGAGGTAGGCCGCGAAGACCGTGCCCGCGGGCAGCGGCCGGTCGGCGGGGATGTCCTTGACGCAGTGCACGGCCAGATCGGCCTCGCCCGCCAGCAGCGCCGCGTCGACCTCCTTGGTGAACGCGCCCTTCCCGCCGAGCGCCGACAGATCGCCCATCCACCGGTCGCCGGACGTGGTGACCGGCACCACCTCGGTACGGACGCCCGGACGCAGCGCGGCCAGTTCGGCGCGGACCCGCTCGACCTGTGCGAGGGCCATGGGGGAGGAGCGGGAGACAATGCGGATGAGGTCGGTGGACGACATGGCGTACACCATAGGCCCTCCGCAGCGCGCCCCCGGCACCGGCCGGTGGCGCCCCCGTACGCTTCCTCCGTCCGCGCTGGTGAGAGCACTGGCCCGGAAAACGACGGGATGGGGAAAGGGACGGAGCTGCGGTGGCGGTGCGGGTACTGCTGGGCATCCTCGGCGCCGTCGTCGTGCTCGGGATCTTCTCCTCGGTGCTGCGCACGCTGGTCATCCCCCGCCCCACCCGCTCCAGCTTCAGCCTGATCGTCCAGCGCGTGGTGCGCCGGGCGTTCCAGCTGGTGGCCGACCGGCTGCCGACCGCCGAGGCCCAGGACCGGGTGCTCGCGCCCGTGGCCCCGGTGGCCATCGTCGTCACCCTGATCGGCTGGCTGATCTCCTTCATGCTCGGCTACGCCCTGCTGGAGGCGGCGGTCAGCGGCTTCGGCCCCAAGACCGCGCTCACCGAGGCCGGCTCCTCCCTCTTCACGCTCGGCTTCGCCAGCAGCAAGCGCGCCACCCTGACCGCCATCGACTTCTGCGCCGCGGCCACCGGCCCGATCGTGGTCGGCCTCCAGGTCGGCTTCCTGCCCACGCTGTACGGCGCCTACCAGCGCCGGGAGACCGAGGTCACCCTGCTGGAGGCGCGCGCCGGAAGCCCGCCCTGGGGGCCGGAGATCCTGGCCCGCTACGCCCAGGTCGAGCTGTTGGACAGCCTCACCGAACTCTTCCGCAACTGGGAGCGGTGGAGCGCCGAGGTGAGCGAGAGCCACACCACCTACCCGGTCCTCATCGAGTTCCGGTCCCCCAAACCCGGCCGCAACTGGCTGATCGCCCTGCTGGCCATCATGGACGCCGCGGCCCTGCGGCTGGCCTTCAACCCGTCCCAGCCGCCCGCCGAGGTCCGGATGGCGCTACGGGCGGGCTTCGTCTGCCTGCGCGACCTCGCCGACATACGCGGTATCGCGTACGACCACGACCCCCGCCCGGACGACCCGCTCCTGCTCGGTTACGAGGACTTCCTGCGGGGCGTGGCCCGGATGGCCGAACAGGGCTATCCGATGGAGCGCACCCCCGAGGACGCCTGGCCCCACTTCCGCGGCTGGCGCGTCAACTACGAGCCGCTGGCCTACCGCCTGGCGAAGGACATCGACGCCGTCCCGGCCCCCTGGTCCGGTGCGCGCCGCACGGCGGTGGCCATCCGTACCCCGCTCACGCCGGTGGACCGGCGTCCGGTGGGGTGAAGCCCTCGGCGAGGAGGGCGGCCAGGTCGCGGTACGCGGCGAGGACCTTCGCGGGCAGGGCGCTGAGATCCATCTGCTGGTCGCTTGCCAGGCGGGGGTCGTACGGGATCGCCATCTTGGCGCGGCACTCGCCGTGGGGGAAGAGCTCGGTGTATTCAAGCGGGTTGAAGTTGTCCGTCCCCGTGATCACGACGATGCTGCGGCGCAGCAGTTCCGCGTGGCCCTGTGCGGTGATCCAGGCAGCGTCTGCGGTGGTCGGCCTTGCGCCGTTCTCCGCCGACCAGACGATGACCAATTGATCGGCGAGGTCGAAGACTCCGGGCAATGTGAACTCCCCGGTGCCGGGGCTCGCTCGCACGTGGGTGAGCGCGAGCCGGTACCGCTCGCTCAGCGCGTCCATGATGTGCCGGTAGCCCATGTCGTCGATGGGGTTGGCGACCGGAGTGCGGTTCGCGGAGAGAATTTCGAGGCCGTCGGGGGTCCGAGAGGTGAACCACCGCAGCTCGTCGCGGGGACGGAGACCTGACAGCAGCGGGTCCGGATCCCGCAGCCGCGCGCTCTCCCGCTGTGAGCGCTGGATCAGCTTGCCCGGGTCCGGACTGGCGTCGACCGCGATCACGGAGTCCAGCTGCGCTTCGGCGAACACCGAGCCCAGTGCGACGGTGGTCTTGGCCGCTTCGGTGCCCCCGCGCAGGCCGAGCACCGCGATGCGGTGGTGGGATCGGAGAGGTCCGCCGCGGCCAAGAGCCGACCCAGGCATGCGAGGGAGTCGGCGCTCGCTCTCCGGCCCATCAGCACCCGCCCCGAAGCCCGGCGCGGTCCGCGCGATCACCAGGCCGAAGACATCCGCGACCTCGCGCGGCGTCGGAGGGTCCCGGTGCGGGTTGAACAAGCACGAGACGACCATCTCACGCAGCGGCTCCCAGACTGCCCCCGCCCACCGGGACCCGGCCCAATCGACATCGACGGGCTGTCTCGTGGAGGTCCCGGCCTGAGTACGCGCGTCCACTGCGGTGTTGACCCCGTGCCGCTCGCGGGTGGTCGGCCGACCGCCTCCCAGGGCCATCAGGATCTCGCCGAGAGCGAAGACATCCTCGGCCCAGCGACGCGTGACCCAACGCCGCAAATGTCGGTCGGTGATCGCCGTCTGCCAGCCGACCAGCTTCACCGTGTCGTCGGCGACGAGCACCGTATCCGTCGTCAGACGGCCGTGCACCATCCCCTCGGCTGAGCACAGGCTCACAGCCTCGGCCACGTGCATGCCGATCGTGGCTGCCGTCCGCGCGTCCCAATTGTCGGCCGTGCCGTCCGAGAGCAGGGCGGTCAGGGTGCGGGCCAGGCCGCCGTCGGAGGTGAGGACATGTTCCTCCGCGATCCACGGTGGTTCGGCTTCGAGGTCCTGCCCCAGCAGCTTCGGCGCATAGCGCCCGTCCATTCGGCGCAGCGCCTCCGCTACCGAGCTCAGCTCGGCGAGTACGCCTGGTCGGCCGGACTCCTGGTCCACCGTGCGCAGCACGGCGTATTCCCCGTCCGGACCGCGCCCCAGATACGCGTTCGTGCCGCCGCGGGTGCGGACGTGGCATTGCAGGGTGTACGGGCCGAGCGACTGGGGGTCGGTGTCCGACAGCGGGACCCAGCCGTGGCCCCGCCGCTCCCGGAGAGACCATGGCATGGGGGTGGACGCCTGATCATCGGCAGGATCGAACCGTTCGAAGACCTCCCAGACCTCCTGCGCCGTCGGCCGGTTGCGCATCTCGAGACACGCCATCACCACATCCCGGATCGGTCTCCAGCGGGTGGCGCCCCAGCGGGACATGTGGTACACGTTGCCCGCACGACGCGACCATCCTCCGCCGCCCAGGCACAGCAGGATGTCTCCCAGCGCCCGGACGTTGTCCTCGGGGGTCGGCGGGTGCCCGTCCGCGCGTGCAGGGGACGGCACGCCGTCGATGCAGGCAGACGACCAGCCGGTCAAGATGAGGTCCCCATCGGCCACATTCACCGTGCTGGCGGTGAGGTCGCCGTGCACCATGCCCTCCGCGGCGCATACGCGCACGGCGTCCACGAGTTGCCGGGCGAGTGCGAAGGCGGCCTCCGGTGTCCAGCGGTCGGTGCCCGCGCGGAGGTTGTCGTCCAGCCGGTCCAGGATGAAAGGCTCTTCGGCGATCCACGGCATCTCGCCGTGCAGGTGCTCCCGCAGCAGGGTGCGCGCATACCGTCCGTCCATCCGGCGCAGCGCCTCTGCCTGCACGCCGAGCAGGGCGGCGGCCTCTGCGCCTCGCCGATCGCGGGCCGTTTGGACGATGGCTTGGTCGCCGTATACGTCTTCGCCGAGGTAGGCGGTGACGCGCAATCCCGTGTGGTCGGCCAGCCGCAGCGTGTACGGACCGATGGTGCGCGGGTCCTGGGGCGTCGGCGGGAGCCAGCGGCGCCAACGGGTGGGGCTGATCGGCAAGGTCGCGCCCAGCCGGGCCGCCAGCCGTTGCTCCACCGTGCCGAAGGGCCGGGCCTGTGCCGGGAGGCGGTCGGCACCGGACGGGTGGGCGAGCCAGGCCGGGAAGTCGGGGGAGTTGCCCGCGAGTTCCTTCAGGCGGCGGCCGATCAGCTCGCGGGTCTCGTTGAGTTCGGGCAGCGGCACGGCGCCGAGCAGTGCGCGCCGGACGGTGTCGGTGAAGGTGAAGGGGCGTTGCTGGGGCGGGAAGGGCCCCGGGCCGGCCGAGAGCGGCGGCTCGGCCGGGCGCATCAGCCCGCCGAGGAAGACCTCGGCCAGGTGCCCCGTATCCGCCTGCCACTCCACCGCCGTCTGCACCAGCCGCATCACGGGCACCGGCAGCGGGGCGACGGCGGCCAGGTGGGCCGCCAGGCGGTACGCCTCGGGGGAGGCGGCCTCCCGGAAGCGCATGAGACGGCTCAGGTCGTCCCCGGGCCTGGCGGGGGCGGACGGCGTGGCGGCCGGGCGGCGCGGGCGCGGCGGGGCCAGGAGCGGGAGTACGGCCGTGCCGCTCGCGGAGGCGGTCAGCCGGGCCCAGTCGGCCAGGGGCCCGGCGTCCGGTTCCAGTACGGGTACGGGGACGCCGTCGAAGCGCGCGAGCTGCGGAGGCAGTACGGGGTCGGTGACCGTCCAGTCCGCGCCCGGTGAACCGGGCCTGCGGGTACGCACCTGCCAGCGCTGCGCACGGATCCCGGACCCCTCCCACAGGCGTGGCGGCAGGGCGTGCATCACGGCCGTCGGGCCGAGGCCCGCCCAGCGCTCCAGTACGGCGGACATCCGGCCGTCGCGCCACGCCGCGCCCACCCCGTCGCTCAGCACCAGCACCAGCGTGTGGCCCGACGGGTCGGACACCGCCGTGACGGGCAGGGTGGGCGCCTCGGGGACGTACGGCTTGGCGCGCAGCACGGGCGCGTCGGCGCCCCGGGTGTGCAGGCCCAGGACCCTTACGACGCGGAAGGCGCCCGCACGCTGCAGCAGGGCGCGCAGCTCGACCGCGAGCCGCCGCCACAGCAGCATGGACATCCCGTCGTCGACGAGGAGCGCCAGGTCAAGCCAGCGCTCGCGGGCCGGTCGGGTGATCACGTCGGGCAGGCCGGTCTCAGCGAGCGCCGTCGCGGTGGCGACCTCGTCGACCTCCCGCTTGAGCGGGTTGGGCCGGTACTGCTTGAGCGGGCGCAGCGCCCGCCCGATGGGCAGCTCGGCGCGGAGCGCCTTGGCCTCCGGCACCCGCAGCGGTAGCGCGCGGCGGGTGGTGGGCGGCGGGGGAGCGTTGGGGGCGGGCGGCGGCTCGATCGCGCCGTACAGACCCCTCGTACTGCCGCCGGGCCTGCTCTGTCGTGACGGTGTCTGCTGTGACGGCGTCTGCTGTGGCGTCGGCGAGGCGGCGGGTACGGAGGGACGGGGCCGGGCGGCGGGGGCAGGGGAGGCGGCTCGGGCGGCGTCGGAGGTGGTGTCGGGGGAGGGAGCGGCCGGGGTCGTACGGGCGCGCTCCAGCGGCGCCCCCGCCCCTGCCGCCCCGGCCCCCGCCGCCCCCGCGGGCAGCCGCGTGGCCAGCCAGAGCGCGTCGAGCAGCTGCTCCTGGGACAGCTGCGCACCGCTGTCCGCGAGGATCGCGAGCGCGTCATCCAGCCGCCCAAGCGCCTCCGGCCGCCGCCCGGTCCGCCCTCCCCTCGCCACGGGTCACACCACCCCGCCCAGCCGGTGCAGCACCGCGTCGAGCAGCCCGTCCGCCGGCAGGTCCACGCCGCTCGCGCGCAGGAACACCGCGTTCAGCAGCTGGTCGGTGGCCAGTTGGCGGGCGGAACGGCGGCTGAGGAACGCCTCAAGCAGGCGGTCGACGTCGTCCAGCGCGTCCTCGCCCAGATGCGCGGTGACGATCTCCCGCAGCCTGGCCTCGTCGGGGGTGGGCAGCTCCAGGCGTACGCAGCGGCGCAGGAAGGCGGGCGGGAAGTCCCGTTCGCCGTTGCTGGTGATCACCACGATGGGGAACTCCTGGCAGCGCAACCGCCCCCGCCGTACCGTGGCCCGCTCCTCCGCGCGCTCGGTGAGCACGTCGACCACCGACTGCTCCTCGGGCAGCCGGGCCAGCTCCGGGATCTCGAACTCGCCCTCCTCGAAGACCGTCAGCAGGTCGTTCGGCAGATCCACGTCGCCCTTGTCGAGCTCGTCCACCAGCAGCACACGGGGCCGCTCGCCGGGCACCAGCGCCGTGCCGAGCGGCCCGAGCCGTACGAAGCTGCCCAGGGGCGGCTCGGCGTCCCCGCGGTCGCGGCTGAGCGCGGTCTCGCGCAGCCGGCCGATCGCGTCGTAGCGGTAGAGCGCGTCCTGCACGGTGGAGCGGCTGTTGACCGGCCAGTGCAGCACCTCGCCCAGGTCGAGCTCATGCGTGATGGCGCGCGCCAGCGAGGACTTGCCCGTCCCCGGGTGGCCGGTGACCAGCAACGGGCGGCGCAGATGCAGCGCGGCGTTCACCACGTCGGCGTGTTCCGGCGAGATGAGATACGGCCGGGCGGGGGCGGGGCCGTCCGCCGTGTCACCGTCCGGGCCGCCGTCGGGCGCGACCGTGCCGAAGGTGCGCCAGGGCGGGGCGGGCGGCATCTCGTCGACCGGGCGCCGTTGGCCGTCTCCGTGGAACAGCCGCCAGCCGTCGTACGTGGTCACCATACGAATTCCTCATCCTCCGGGTCGTCAAAGTCGGTCGGGTCCGCCAGCTCCAGCACGGGCAGCGGCCGGCCGGCGTTCGGCAGCGGCGGGCCGGTGTTCGGTGGTGGCGGCGCGTCAGCGTCCGGCGGCGTCGCGTTGGTGTTCGGCAACCGCGGTTGGCCCAGCGAATTAATGCCCTGTACGACGGTCAACAGGTGCTCGGACTCGTCGCGCATCCTGCTGGAAGCCACCGCCGAACTGGCTTCGTTCACAGTCAGCCCTGTGGGCAGCCGATCGAAGTCTTCCCCCAGCACCGGCCGCCCCGCCCCCTCCGGCGGCAGCAGATCGGGGTCCGCCCAGGCCAGCACCGGGCGGCCGGGGCAGGTCAAGGGCCGCTGCAGCGCCATGGTCCGGTAGATCCGTACCTGCTCGGGCAGATGCCCGCGCGGATCGGTGAGATGGTCGAGGACAGGGGACCCGGGCTTGTCGCCGCGGTCCCACAGCACCACGGGCACACCGGCGGCCAGACACGTCTGCACGGCGGCGGAACGGCGCTGCCGCGACGCCACGATGTGCGCCCGCCCGGCGAACCGCCGCTCCATCAGCAGCCCGTACAGGGCTCGCGTGCTTTCGGCCGCCTCGTCATCGATGTGCAGCGGCTCCTCGCTGTCCAGCCGCCGCCACCGCTCCCGCCAGTCGGACAGGATCCCTTCGCCGCCCCGCTCGCGCAGCTCGGGGCAGTTGACCACCACCGGGTACTCCGCGCCGAGCACCCGCGGCAGCGGCTGGTCCGGGTCCTCCCAGTCGTCGAGGGGGAGCTCCAGCGAGTCGCGGTCCACGATCAGCTCGACGACGGGAAGCAGCCCGTCCCCCCGGCGCAGCGAACCGACGACCGCCAGGATCTCCCGGGCCACTTCGCCGGACGCACGCGGCCGCTGGTCCTGTTCCGAGACCGGCTGCGGGCCGGATCCGTCGTCGCACCACAGCCGCATGCGGTAGCGCTCGGGGCCGTCGTCGCGAGCGCCGTCGTCGCGAGCGGGCAGCGCGCGCAGTTCGACCAGTACGCGCGGCGGGGTGTGCTGCCACTTCTTCGCCCAGTCCGCGGCGTCCGCCTGCCGGTCCCGCAGGGCCGTCCCGTGCACGCCGAGCCGATCGGCGACCCGGGCGCACCAATGTCGCAGTGCCGCCAGCTGGTCCACCCCGGTGCTCGGTTCATTGGCCCGGAAGCAGGGCGCCGCCACGTACTCGACGGCGCGCAGCAGCCGAGGCACGGCCATGCCGCCGCGCGGGGCGGGCGGGCTGTCGCCGTGCAGGGTCTCCAGATGCTCGACGAGCGCGGCGGTGCTCCCGCCACCGTTCAGCAGGGTGGCGGGCACGGCGGCCAGCGGCAGCGCCGCCCGTACGGCGGCGGGGATGCGGGCCGCCGCGGGGGCGGGCAGCGCGTCCAGCAGCGCGACCAGCCGCTTGAACTCCTGGGGCGAGAGCAGCCGGGACAGGTTGTGCGAGCGCGCCACGGCCAGCAGTTCGTCCGCCAGGTCCCGCGCGGTGAAGCGAACGGCCTCCACCAGGGCGGGCAGCGCCCGCTCCTGGGTGAGCAGCAGCCGGGCGAGCTCCTCGGCCGACGGCGCCCCGTCGGCGTGGTGGCCGAGGCCGCACTGGCGGGCGACGGCCTGCCCGCAGCGCGCCCAGCCACCGACCGTCGGCAGCGGCCTGTCCAGCAGGGTGACCAGCTCCCAGTAGGCGGGGTGGTCGCGTACGCCGTCCTCGGGAGCGGCGGTGAGATGGGCAAGACCCTTGTCGTCCAGCTCCCGCCGGACGCGCTGCCAGGGGATGCCCCAGGCGCGGCGCACGGGACCCCCATGAATAGCCAGCTTCGCGGTGACGAGCCCGACGACGACGCTCTCGTCGTTCGTCCACAGGGGGCCGCCGCTGTAGGACTGCTCGATGTCCAGGGAGCGGTCGCCGCCGTCGAAGTAGCCGAACCTGCCGTCGCAGTTGGTCACCTCGGCGTCGGCGAAGACCCCTGGCTCCCCGCTGCCGTGCCAGGCGCGGACCCGCTGCTCCTTGGCCATGGGGTGCCAGGGCGGCGGCTGGAACGCGGGCGGCAGCGCGCCTGCCACGCGGAGCACCGCGAGATCGCCGTTCCATTCGTAGCCCCCGAGTCCGCCGTCGTCCAACCGCGGCGGGATCCAGGCCGTCAGCTCGGCCTCGCGCTCGACGGTGATCTCCCGGGCGATGATCCGCACCCGTACCGCGACCGGGCCCGGGTGGGCAGGGGCCAGCAAGTCGGGTCTGCCCAGGGCGCTGTTGACGACGTGCGCGCAGGTCAGCAGGTGCTGTCCGGGCAGCAGTACGGCGGAGCCGGCGGGCTCGCCGTCGGCCCCGGCCAGGACGGATACCGCGGGCCGTGAGGCGGGCCCGTGGGTGTGGAACCACCCCATGGCTCAGGCGGCGGGGCCGGAACCGGAACCGGCGCCGGAACCCGGGCCGGAACCGGAACCGCCGTCCGGGCCGCCCGCCCCCGTGCCCATTTCCTCCGACAACTGCCAGGTGGCCGAAACGGTCAGGCTGGCCTGCCCGTTGGCGCCCACGATGCCCAGCTTGAGGTCCTGTCCCACCTGCACACCGAACTGCACATTGATCTCATGCGGCGGGTTCGGCGCGGCGCGCACCGCGTCATGCACCTCCTGCAGCAGCGGGCCCAGCGGCCGCAGCACCGTCCGCAGCGCGTCGGTGGCCAGCGCCGCCGCGGCCCGCGAACCGCGCCCCACCGGGGTCACCCCGCCCACCCCGCCGATCCCACCCGGTCTGCCGGGCCGTGGTCCCCCCGCCTCGCCGCCGGGTCCGCCGCTGGGGGCCGTGCCCACGGGGGCCAGCTCCAGGCGTACGGAGGTGTCGTCGGCAAGCACTATTTCGGCGTAGTCCGTCACACCTTCCATGATGCCGATCACAGCGCCTCTGGACTGCCCTTTCGCGCCAATATGCCGTGGCCCGGCGGGGTGAGTGGACACCCGCGACACCCGCGGACCCACCTCCGCCCCCCCCAGACGTCGATGTCGGATTCTCGCGAGCCAGGGGCCTTCCGATGGCCGATGCTTGAGCCATGCATACCGACACCGACCGCTGCCTGCGCGCCGCCCAGGCCAAGGACGCGCGGTTCGACGGCTGGTTCTTCGTGGCCGTCGTCACCACCGGCATCTACTGCCGCCCGAGCTGCCCGGTCGTCGGCCCCAAGCCCGAGAACATGCGCTTCCACCCGAGCGCGGCGGCCGCCCAGCAGGCCGGGTTCCGGGCCTGTAAGCGCTGTCGCCCCGACGCCAGCCCCGGCTCGCCGCAGTGGAACGAGCGCGCCGACCTGGTCGCCCGCGCCATGCGGCTGATCGCCGACGGGGTGGTCGACCGCGACGGGGTGCCCGGTCTCGCCGCCCGCCTCGGGTACAGCACGCGCCAGATCGAGCGGCAGCTGCGCGCCGAGCTCGGCGCGGGTCCGCTCGCCCTGGCCCGGGCGCAGCGCGCGCAGACCGCGCGGCTGCTCATCGAGACCACCGGGCTGCCGATGGCGGAGATCGCCTTCGCGGCCGGCTTCGCCAGCATCCGGGCGTTCAATGACACCGTCCGCGAGGTGTTCGCGCTGTCGCCCACCGAGCTGCGGCAGCGGGCCAAGCGCGGCGGGCGCTCCGCCGCGCCGGGCGCGCTGACCCTGAGGCTGCCGTTCCGGGCGCCGCTGTGCCCGGACAACCTTTTCGGCCACCTGGCCGCCACCGCCGTGCCCGGGGTGGAGGAGTGGCGCGACGGCGCGTACCGCCGCACGCTGCGGCTGCCGTACGGACACGGGGTCGTGACACTGCGCCCGGAGCCGGACCACATCGGCTGTCAGCTGTCCCTCACCGATATGCGCGACCTGGCCGGGGCGATCAGCAGATGCCGGCGGCTGCTGGACCTGGACGCCGACCCCGTCGCGGTCGACGAGCTGCTGCGCACCGACCCCGACCTGGCGCCGCTGGTCGACAAGGCGCCGGGGCGGCGGGTGCCGCGTGCGGTGGACGCCGACGAGTTCGCGGTGCGCGCGGTGCTCGGGCAGCAGGTGTCCACGGCGGCGGCCCGTACGCACGCGGCCCGGCTGGTGGCCGCACACGGTGAGCGGGTCGAGGACCCGTCGGGCGGGCTGACCCATCTCTTCCCGACCGCGCGCGCCCTGGCGGGCCTCGACCCCGAGGCGCTGGCCATGCCGCGCACCCGCCGCGCCACGCTCCTCGGCCTGATCGACGCGCTCGCCTCGGACCGCCTCGCACTCGGCGTCGGCAGCGACTGGGACGAGGCGCGGGCGCGCCTGGCCGAGCTGCCCGGGATCGGGCCGTGGACCGTCGAGGTCATCGCGATGCGCGCGCTGGGCGACCCGGACGCGTTTCTCCCGACCGACCTCGGGGTGCGGCACGCCGCCGCCGAACTGGGGCTGCCCGCCACCCCGGGGGCGCTGACCCGGTACGCGACCCGCTGGCGGCCCTGGCGCGCGTACGCCGTCCAGTACCTGTGGGCCACCGGCGATCACCCGATCAACTACCTGCCCGCATCGTAGGAAACCCGCACCGTAAGAAACCGCACCGTAAGAAACCCGCACCGTAAGAAACCCGGAATCGAGAAAACCCAGCATGTCCCGCACCCACACCGTCATCGACAGCCCGTACGGGCAGCTCACCCTCGTCGCCGACGAAACCGCCGACGAAACCGCCCTGGCCGGGCTCTATATGACCGACCAGCGCCACCGCCCGGCCGAGGAGACCTTCGGCGCCCACGGCGACCCCGACGAGCCCCCGTTCGCCGAGACCATCCGCCAGCTGCGCCGCTACTTCGCGGGCGAGCTGACCGAGTTCGACCTGCCGCTGCGGCTGTCCGGCACCCCGTTCCAGCGCCGCGTCTGGTCCGAGCTGCAGCGCATCCCGTACGGCGAGACCGTCTCGTACGGACAGCTCGCCGACCGCCTCGGCCAGCCGACCGCCTCCCGCGCCGTGGGCCTGGCCAACGGCAAGAACCCGGTGGGCATCATCGTCCCCTGCCACCGCGTGGTCGGCTCCACCGGCAGCCTCACCGGCTACGGCGGCGGGCTCGACCGCAAGCGGCAGCTGCTGGAGTTCGAGGCGCGGGGGCGGCAGCCGGGTCTCCAACTTTTTTGACGGAGCCTTTTTGACGGACCCGGCATAGCGGAGCGCCCCCGCACACGTCCAAGGAGGTGACAGACGACCGCGAGACGAAGACGACCGATCACGGGGAACCATGAATGACGAGGAAGAGCGCCGCTTCCGCGAGTTCGTCGCGGCGCGCTCGCCCGCGC
The DNA here is from genome assembly GCF_044334165.1 of Streptomyces sp. NPDC020845. Classification (NCBI taxonomy): domain Bacteria; kingdom Bacillati; phylum Actinomycetota; class Actinomycetes; order Kitasatosporales; family Streptomycetaceae; genus Streptomyces; species Streptomyces sp. NPDC020845. The sequence continues at coordinate 82,577 of NZ_JBIRSJ010000013.1, forward strand.
TGATGCGCACGGCGACCCTCCTGACCGGCGGCGACACCCACGCCGCCGAGGACCTGCTGCAGACGGCGCTGGCGAAGGCGGCGGGGCGCTGGGGCAGGCTGGAGAACCCCGAGGCGTATCTGCGGCAGGTGCTCTACCGGCAGCAGGTGAGCCTGTGGCGGCTGCTGCGCACGCGCCGCGAGACCACGGTGGCCGAACTCCCCGACGCCGCCGGGCGCGAGGACGCCACGGGCGCGGCCGAGCTGAGAATCCAGCTGCGCCGGGCCCTCGCCGGGCTGACGGCGCGTCAGCGCTCCATGCTGGTGCTGCGTTACTTCGAGGACTGCCCCGAAGGGGAGGTGGCCGAACTGCTCGGCTGCTCGGTGGGCACGGTTCGCAGTACGACACACCGGGCGCTGGCCAAACTGCGCAAGCTCGTACCGGAGTTGGCTCCCGGCGCCGTCTCCCGTGGCCCCGAATTCGGTAACTCACCTGCGGAGGTGTGGAAGTGAACGCTGACCAGCTGTTGCGGGACACCCTCCGCGAATGGGCCGAGGAGACACCGGCCCCGGCTCGGCCCGACCTGGCCGGCCGGGCCCTGCTGCGCCGCCGCCGGCGCCGGGCCACCGCGGTGACGGTGGCGGCCGCCGCCTTCGCGCTGCTGGTGGGCGGGGTGGCGGTGCCGGTGCTGGCGGAGAGCGGGCAGGCGGGCCGCTCGGGGCCGGGGCAACGGATGCCCAACGACGTGTCCGCGCACCCGGAGGAGTCGCCGCCGCGCCATCTGATCGCCGCCGGGGGTGTCGCGGTGTCCGCGTATCAGGCGGACCGGAAGACCCGGAAACAGGACGGGGTCGAACGGACGACGTACACCTGGTATCTGTACGACCCCGGGACGCAAGCGTACGAGAAGACGCGTTGGGGCTGGCTGGATGTCGCCCCCGGGATGCGGCGAGCGGCCGTGCTGGAGAAGACACTGCCCGCGTCCCGGGTCGGGATCCTCGATCTGGCCACCGGGGAGGTGACGAAGTGGATCCCGCTGAAGCACAAGGCGGGCGGGGTGCAGTGGTCGCCGGACGGAAAGCGGCTGGTGGTCACCACGTACAGCGGCTACCCGGACAGCGAGGCCTTGTCCGGCTCCGGCGACGAGCACACGGCCCCCGTGAGGACCGGCTACTACCTGGTCGATGTCGCCTCGAGTCAGACGCGGTATCACCCGATGGGCGTCGACACCAGCAAGGCGCTCATCTCGTCCGGCCGTCTTGACGTGCGGTGGAATCGGGACGGCAAGCTGCTGCTGGTCCCGTTGCCGCCGGGCGGTGCCATGGAGACCTGGTACGACCTGGAAGGGCGGCCGAGCAACAAGACGCCCTCGTACGAGGGCCCGGACGCGCCCCCCGCGGGTCTGTCGCCGGACGGCCGCTACTACACGGTGGGCGACGGCTGGACGGCGACCGTGAAGGAGACGCGGACCCACCGGACAGTCGGTGCGGAGTACGGGGGCATGACACTCGCCTGGGCCGACAACGGCCGCCTGGTGCGCTGGGACTGCCGGCCGGATCACAACTGCCAGCGCGGCATGGGCGAGCGGCTGGTGCTGACCGACCCCACCGGGCGTATCGAGATCCCGCTCAGCGGCTACCGCTACAGCGACACCCCCCAGGACTGGGAGCCGCTGATCACCCGCCGCTGACCGGGCGCCTCCGTATCACCCCTCCGCCGCGATGCGCTCCAGCAGCGCGGGCAGGGCCGTGCCGATGGGCTCGCGGATCAACTCGTCCGCGAGCTCGTCGTACGGCGTGGGCTCGGCGTTGACGATGATCAGCCGGGCGCCCGACTCCGAGGCCATCCCGGTGAGCGAGGCCGCGGGCTGGACCTGGAGGCTGGTGCCGACCGCGATGAAGATCTCGCACGCCTTCGCCACCGCGACCGCGCCCGTCAGCACCTCCGGATCGAGGCTTTCCCCGAACATCACGGTGGCCGACTTCAGGATCCCGCCGCAGGCCAGGCACGCCGGGTCCGGATCGCCGCCCGCCACCCGCTCCAGGGCCTCCGCCATCTCGGAGCGCGCCTTGCAACGTGTGCACTGCACGGCCCGCGCCGTGCCGTGCAGCTCCAGGACCTTGCGCGCGGGGAGCCCGGCGAGCTGATGCAGCCCATCCACGTTCTGCGTGATCACTCGGACCGGTGTGCCCGACTGCTCCAGCCGCGCCACGGCTTCGTGCGCCCGGTTCGGCTTGGCGCGCAGCGCCTGGCTGTCCCGCCGCATCTGCCAGGAGCGGCGGCGGATGTCCGGGTCGGACATGTAGTACTCGTACGTCACCAGCTTCTCGGCTTCTGGATCGCGCCGCCACAGTCCTTGTGGGCCGCGGTAGTCGGGGATCCCGGAGTCCGTGGAGATGCCCGCCCCGCTCAGGATCGCCACGAGCGGTCGGCGCGTCGCTTCGGTGCTCATGGGGCGAGCGTACGCACCGGGTACGGACGGCGGCGAGCGCGTTTATTCGGAGCGGTAAAGTCCGCCTTCGAACATGATCGGCGCGGCGGAGGCGGAGAGTTCGAGATGACGCGGTCTGTGTGGCTGAGCGATACGAGCGTGCGGCGAAAGGGCGATCCACCGCCCCAGGACGGGCGCGTCACCTTGGAGATACGCACTTCCGACGGCCCCCACCCCGAGGGCGGGGAGGCGATACGGACCGTGGCCTTCCCCGAGCGGCGGCTTCCGCCCGGCGGCGGCCACAACGAGTACCGCGCCGCCCGCAAACAGGGCGTCCGCGCCTTCACCCTCTGGGCCGACCCGCACCGTACGCAGGTGTTCGCCCAGGTCGTGACCAAGTCGGCGGCCAAGGGCGGCCCCGCCACCTACGAGGTGCTGGGCGCTGCCGGCGAGCCCCTGGCCCTCATCACCCGCGAACCGGCCATGAAGGGTGGCAGGATCCGCACCCGCTGGACCGTCCAGCCGGCCGGGGCACAGCCCGTCATCGGGCTCAAGGGGCGCCCCTTCTGGTGGGGCGTGTGGTGGCTGATCTCCCCGATCCAGGTGGTCATCATGGTCGGCAGCCTGATCGCGGCCAGCGGCGACGTCGCGCGTATGCCGCGCCGTACGAAGTGGCGCGCGGGGGACCGGGTCGTCCTCGACTACCACAGCGGGGTGGGGGACAGCTTCGTGCTCGACGCGGTGGCGGACGGATGGGACGAGCGCGTGACCGCGTCGCTCCTCGCACTGCTCGACAGCCACGACAGCTGGCTGGGCGACGCGTGGGACGCGGTGGACCGGTGATCGCTGCCGGCGCGCCGGCCAGTGTCTGAGTCATCAGGTCGTCGATCTGCGGATAAACCACCTGGCACAACCTCCCAACCCTCCCCTAACCTCTGCTGCACACACGCGAGTGGGGAGTAGGCGTGGCGTTACTCATGGTGGCCGCGACCGTCTATGGAGTGGTGCAGCTCGTGGCGCTGGCGTCGCCGACGCGGTCGGTGCGTGTCTCCACCGCACTGCTGGCGATTCCGCTCGGCGTGTACGGCTGTGGTGTCGTGGCAGCGCTGCTGGAGCTCGCGTACACGCGGATCGAGGCGGACATGACCGGCGAATCGCTGGCGACGGTCGTGGACACCGCGAGTTACACGATCGATCCGGTCATCGAGGAACTCATCAAGCTCACTCCGCTACTGCTGGCCGCATGCAACGTCAGGATTGCCCGGCAGTGGGGCCTCAGCGACTACGTGGTTCTCGGGGCGGGGCTGGGGGCGGGCTTTGGATTGCTGGAGGCGATGGCGCGGTTCGGGCTGGACGCGGACCGAGCGATCTCGCATCCGGCCGGTGGCTGGGCCATCCCGGACAGTCTCCAAGCCCCTTACATACCGGGCCCGGAACAAGTCTTGTCCGCGTGGTTCCCCGCCCCGCAAGGCACGCTCGAGCTTGGCGATTTCACCCCAGAGGCGAGCACCAGCCCGCATCTCGTCTACACCGCTCTGGCCGCGCTCGGCATCGGAGTGCTCGTGCGCGGTCGCGGTTGGTTCCGCTTCCTCTGCCTGCCCCTGGTAGCGGCCCCAACCGCACACCACATGCTCAGCAACTACGCTGCTCAACACTCCACCGATCGCGATGCGACCTCGCTCCTCGACGCCCTCGACGGGATGCTGTGGGCCGTACCGCTCGTGTCCCTGGCGGTCGCGGCGGCCATCGATCTACGCAGGATACGCCGGAGTAAGCGCGCGGTATCCGGCGTTCTGCTCCATGCGGAACAGGCCGGGCATTCCGGTTTTGGGGCGCTGGCGGGGTTCGCCGTGTGGCGGGTGCCCTGGACCGCCCTGATCGCGCTGCGCTTCGCCCGCATGCGCCGCGCCCTGCTGTACGCGGCCGCCCGCCCTCCGCACCCGGGCGCCGGTTCCCTGTACCATGCCGTCGTCCGGACTACCAGGCAGATTGATGCCTCCAACCACGAACACGCATGGCGGTACGTCACTCTGCGCACCGTGCGCCAGGCGGCCGGATCAGTACGGGACTGGCGCCGCCTGTGGTTCATGCTCATCTCCCTGGCTCTCGCACTCCCCTCGCTGATCCTCCTGGGCTTGGGCTCCTTCCCGGCCGCGGCGGACCTCCAGGAACGCTTCGCCTCGGACAACGGTCTGTCCATCCTGATGGCCTTCGGTATGGCCGGACTGCTCTGGCTCGGCTTCCAGTTCTTCATGCTGCAGCGCACCTGGCGGGCGACCCGCACGATCGCCCTTGGCGAGACCCTGACCGCCGTCCGCTTCAGGACCTGGATAGCGGCAGGTGGACTGGTGGCGGGTGTACTCCTGCTGCTGCGCCTTCGGGAAGGCATGGAACCAGACCAACCCGTGATCCGTAATCTCCACCTCCTGGAAGCCCTCAACAACCTTCTGGCCTATCTCGGCTTCGCCCTCATTCTGCTGTCCTTCCTGGCCCTCTTCCCGTCCGGCGGGGGCCTCGTCCTGGTGGGCGTGGGGACCGGCGAGGTGGTCGTCAACGCGGCAGCCTTAGGCACCCTCGGTGTTGTCCTGATGGCCGCTTCGTCCGGTGCCGGACAGCCGGGAGAAGGGGTGAGCCGCGGCTCCGGGGAGGAACAGCAGGGGACGGGAGAGCAGGGACCAGACTTCAAGGACGCGGCGTTCGATGACCGAAAGCTGACCGAGTACGCGCTCAACCCGGAACATCCGGTCGGCAAGAACAAGGCACGCGTCATCAAGTCCAGGACCGGACTGGGTCAAGAGGACACCGCTGAGGTCAAGCACCAGATCATGGACCAAGTGCAGCGTGGCGGAGCTCACCCCGGGAAGGGCGACCAATACGGGCAGCGATGGATCCGGGACGTCGAGCTGTCCGGACCAAATGGGACCATGACGGTCCGGACCGCATGGATTGTCGACGCCGAGACGGGTGCGACCCGGTTTGTCACACTCAGTTTCCCCTGATCAGAGGCAGCAGATGACGAGATTGTTCGACGTCGTTCAACTGGTGGTCGATATCCCTGAGGAAGGTCTGCGTTCAGGCATGACCGGCACCGTGGTCGACCTGTACGAAAACCCTCCGGCCTACGAGGTCGAGTTCAGCGACACCGAGGGGCGTACGCTCGCTCTCCTTGCCCTGCGACCTGAGCAGATCCGCCCCGCGTCGCAGCACTGAAGCCCCGTGTACGGGTTCGCAGGTTCGCGGGATGACGGAGATCAACGAGGTCGCCCAACTCGTCGCGGCTTGCCGGACGGAGCTCGATGAGGAGGAGAAACACTCGGCCAAACGGCTTGATGCGGGTCCGTGCCGAGCGCGAGGAACTCGTGGTGGCGATGCGCGTCGGTTCTGCGGGAACGGCGAGGCCGTAACCGTCGGCGTGCCCGAACAGGTCGACGAGGGCGAGCGCCACCAGGGACGCGCGCCCCCGGCGAGGGAGGGCGGCATCAGCGTGCGGGCCGGGGTCATCCCCAACCGCCGGTCGGGTCCAGCTCCTCGCCGTCGTCTTCGTCGTCCTCGTCGAAGGGATTGGCGAAGATCGACGACAGCGTTTCTTCGACCGGGTTGCCGACCTCGTCCTCAGTGAGGAGGATCCGGCGGAGCATGTTCAGCGGGTACAGGTAGCTTTCCGGGTCATCGGGGGCGCCGACGCAGGGGTGATCGAGCGCGGCGACCTTCCTGGCCGTGTTGAAGAACGGCTCCAGCTCCCCGGTAACGATGTCGGGGATGTACTTCCACACCATCTGTTGGTGGCGGCAGAACACCTCTCCCACGTACCAGATCGCGCCCTGGATGAAGGGCGTCATGCGCTGGTCGGTGACCTCCTCCATGGTGTTCGCGGTTTCCCGGACCAGATCGTCCAGGATCCCCAAGGAGGCCGGGGTGAAGTCCAGCGCGCCCGCGAAGGAGGTCTGTTCGGCCCACCTTTCGTGGGCGTCCTGGCGCTCTCCCATCCACCTGAGCAGGTCGGGGTGCCGGGTCGGGTCGTACGTCTCGTCAGGTTCAGTCATGCCGTCGACGGTAGTAGACACCACTGACGCCACCATGGCGCTGCCGCCAAGTCGACACCCGACACGCCCAAAAACCCTGTGGACGCCAGGGGTTGGGTTGGCAGCCTCTAGTGTGTTGGCCGGCGGTCGGCAAAAACGGACACGGGGGCCCCAACCAGCCGCCCGCCCATACCCCCCACCTAAGTCCCATGGCCCCCACGACCAGGGACACGCATGAAAACACACATACCCATCCGTACCCGGCTCCGGCGACGCCTGGCTTCCTGCCTCGCGGTCGCCTCGGCGGCCGGGATGATGCTCATCGGCCTCCCCGCCACCGCGAACGCAGCGCCCGGCGACTACGCCAAGGTCACGTCCGGCGGACGGTGCGACAAAATGCACCTCGGCAAGACGTTCCCCCGCACCCCGAACAACTCCGGAGCCCCCACCGGCCAGCACCATTGGACCAAGGCCGGTCCGGACGAGGAGTACTACTTCAACCTTGAGTTCAAGGGCTTCGAGAACGTTCCCGCACCCACGGCGGCCGACCTGGACAAGGTCGGCAACACGGACGCGGACGTCAAGAAGTGGGATGCGGCCTACCGGGCGTCGAAGAACCCCGAGGACATGAAGCGCGCGATCTGGGCCCGTTACGCACGCTACGCCGAGGGCAAGCCGTCCCCGAAGACGTTCGCAAAGTGGGTGCCACAGAACCTGATCGGCGCCCAGCACTCCCGGGAGAAGGGCGGCGTCTTCGAGCGGAAGACCGTCCAGAACTTCAACCTCGTCGGCCCGGACTGGCTGTGCGAAGTGACGGTCGAGATCTTCGACAAGGACGGCAACAAGATCGCCTCCCGGCGTTACGACGCCTACAACCAGCGCACCGGCGATCTGGGCGAGTTCAAGGCCGACGGCAAGCGGAAGCCCGGCCAGTTCAGGAACGACAAGATCATCCTTCGCCACAAGGACGCGAAGCACGACTTCACGAAGTCGAAGTTCACCATGTTCGCCGGGGAGAAGCCCAACGGGGCCACCACCAAGGAGTACAAGGCGGAGAACGCCAAGCTCCGCGCCGAACGAGGGTCGGGCAACAACCCGATCCGGATCGCGGAGCGGCGGGCGACGGCGAAGGGCCTGTGGCCGCAGACGAAGTACACCAAGTCCTACCCGGTGTTCAATCCGCGGCCGAACACCGGCACCCAGGGCCCGATCAACTCCATCGCCTACGACTCCGGGAAGAACCCGGCGCAGGCGCGGCAGATCCAGAACCAGTACAACCAGATGAACACCCGCGGTGTCCTCGGCCGCGGCCCCGGCGGCGTCGACTTCTCCACCTTGGAGCTCCAGTACGTCGGCAGCCCCGTCAAGGGCAAAGGGCTGGACTACAGCATGAAGGCCGACTTCATGCCCGACGAGGACAACAATCCCGGCTGGGGTGGGCAAGCGAAACTTCAGCTGGCCTCGGACGCCCTGTTCACGTGGCTGGCCCTCACCCCCGACAGGCAGTGGGTGAACCTGAATCCGGATCAGCCGGACAAGATCATGGATAAGGCGTTCGGGGAGACCGACGCCGGACGCGTCCTCCTCGTGGCCGACATGGAGATGAAGCGGGACTTCTCCCGCGCCATGGACCCCAAGAAGTCCCCCGGCAAAGAGTTCATGAACGCCGCCCCCAAGGTTGACGGGGTGCCGTGCTGGGGATCCGGCCGCAACTGGATCGTTCCCGGCCGGGCGAAGGTCCGCGAGCAGGACGGCGGCATCTACATCCTCGACGCCCCGCTCAAGGTCAACCACGCGGCGATGGACTTCGACACCCCCGTGCAGGGCGAGGACTGCTCGAAGAAGCTCACCAAGGCGGAGAAGGAGCGCAGCCACCGGCTGATCACCCGCTACCTCGTTCCGCACGTCGAGAAGCAGATCAACACCGAGAAGAAGTACGCCGACCTGCGCCGCGTCTACAAGTCCCGGGTAGCCGCCGAGTGGATCCGGCAGCAGGACGCCAAGAAGGCCACCGACTTCCGGCCCATCATCAACAGCAACAATCTCAAGCGGTGGCCGCTGCGGGGTGAGAACGCCGACTGGGACAAGCGCACCGTATGGAAGGAGATGGTGAAGTCCTTCACCGAGGGCGACTTCACGTACGAATGGCCCCTCGGCGACGGACGCGTCTACACCTTCTTCGTCGGCGGCGTCGACTTCTCCAAGGCCCCCAAGCGCAACATCACCCCCGCGGAATTCCAGCTCCAACACCGGCGCCTTCCCCAGACCACGAAGGACAGCGTGCGGGCGCAGACCTCCGCGCGGGATGCCGATGTGACGTTCCTCGGTGGGAACGGGGCCGCGAAGACCGACGACGGCAAGCCCGACCCCACCCCCACGCCGACCTCCACGGACACGGGGAAGCCGACGCCGACCGACGCCCCGTCGACTCCGGCGCCGGATCCCACCACCCCGGGCCCCGGTGACACCGGCAAGCCCACCCAGCCCCCGGCGAAGGACCCTGACGGCGACCTCGCCGACACCGGATCGGATACCCCGGTCGGCCTGATCAGCGCCATCGCCGCCGCCGCCGTCGCGGCAGGCGGAGCGCTGACGTGGTGGATGCGCCGCCGTAAGGCGGACACCACCAGCTGAGATCAACCCGTAGCTACAGCTACCCGAGGAGGCCCGCTCCCTGCTGCTTGCGCTGGGGAGGGGGCCTCTCACCTGCTCAGGGCCGCCGCGGCCCCGTCAGTTGTCCTCTCCGGTGGTGACGTAGTCCCGAATTTCCCGCCGCGGCCGGCGGACGGTCGAACCGGGAACACGCGGGCCCTGCACGCCATGTAGGCGTGGAGGGCGGCAGCGGCCTCGGCGTTGCGTAGATGGCGGGGCTTCACTGAAGTGACACGCGACGGTCGCCGTCATGCGGCGTACGGGTCGACGATGGTGTGCCGGCCCTGGGCGGTGGCCAGCACGTTCTGTGGGAACCGGGGGCCTGCGACGTAATGCCGGCCCTTCGTCTGCCCGACGGCGGTCAGCAACTCGGCCTTCGTCAGGCTGAGTGTTGAGCCTTTCGGCCTTCTCATGGCGAGAACGCCGTACCCGACCCACCATGGCGACTTCGTGCAGGGCGGTCACCTGCCGTTCCGTGACCCCGTACTCGTCGGCCGCCTCCATGAGCTGTGTCCAGCAGTCGTTGGACCGGTCGACGCGGCGTTGCACCCGCTGGGCCTGCTGGTGGTAGGCGAGGAGGTGGGCGAGGGCCCCGCCGCGGGCGATCAGGAGAGTCTGCAGCGACCGTGACATCCGGCCGTTGCCGCCGGACCACGGGTGGATCTTCACGAGGTTCAAGTGCGCCATCGCGGCGCGGATGAGGAAGTGCTGAGCGAGGTCGCCCTCGTTGAGCCAGTCGACCAGTTCGCTCATCAGACCAGGGACCAGTTCCTGGTCCGGGCCCTCGTAGTCCGTGGCGAATTCATCGCCGGGAGCGGTGATGCGGATGGCGGATGTGCGCCACTGGCCCGCGATCTTCCGCGGGCGATGGTGGCCCTGGAGCATCCAGTGGAGGCTGTTCAGCAGCTGCTTGCTGTACTGAAAGTCGGTGACGTCGTGAAGGGACTTGGAGGCGGAGGCGGTCGACCTGTGCTACTTCGCCAACCAGGCCGTGCCGGGCCTGTTCCAGACGGAGCCGTACGCGCGCGCCGTCTTCGTCAGCCGTCAGCCGCTCTTCGATGACGAGACGGTAGAGACGAGAGTCGCCGCGCGGCTGGCCCGACCGGAGATCTTGACGCGGTGGCCGGTGCCCACCGTGAGCGCCGTCATCCAGGAATCTGTCCTGCGCCACCCCTTTGTGGTGGCTGGGCCGTGCAGCGTGGTCAGTTGGAACACTTGCTCGACGTTGCGAGGATGCGTAACGTCGAAGTGCAGATCACGCCGATGGCCAGTGAAGAGCACGCAGGAATGGGCGGCTCCTTCACGCTCCTCACCCCGCCGGGCATACCGCCCCCAGGTCGGCTATCTGGAAGTGCAGCACATCAGCCAGTCCGCGTCCTCGCGGCGAAATATGGCAGCATCCGCTCGCAGGCACTCAGACCACGTGAGTCCCTGCTCCTGATCGAGAAGATGCTGGGGGATAGAGCAGCTACAGCGGTGACGAGGGCGGCGAGTGTGTCGAGGTCGCCGTGACCGACCACATAGTCCGGGGCCGCGACTCCAAGGAGGTGTCGCGGCCCCACCTCGCCGTCGGACGCGCCGACTGGTCGCGGTTCGTGCGGTACGTCGCGCGCGGCTGACCTGGCCCGGTTCAGCCCGCGAGCGGCCGGGCGGTGGGCCGCTGGGCCCGCGCCATCGCCAGCCGGTGCGTACGTGCCGCCAGGTCGCTGATGCGGGCCCCGTCGAAGCCGAACACCGCGCTGCGCACCCGGTCCCGCAGCGGGTCGGTCCACTGCGGCGGGATCGCCGCCGCGCCGCACAGGACGCCCGCCACCGATCCGGCCGTGGCGCCGTTGGAGTCGGTGTCCAGGCCGCCGCGTACGGTGAGGGCGATGGTCGAGGTGAAGTCGCCCTCCCCGTAGAGCAGCCCGGCCGTGATGACGGCCGCGTTGGGCACGGCGTGGATCCAGTGCAGCCCGCTGGTCTCCCGCTCCAGCTGGTCCAGCGTGTCCGACCGGCTCACCCCTGCCTCGTACAGGGCGGCGGCCTTGCGGACCGTACGGGCCAGGCGGCAGCGCGGCGGGATCCTGTCCAGCGCCGCCTCGATCGCGTCGCGCGGGCCGTCGGCCGTGAACGCGGCGGCGATCAGGGCGGCGGCCCACATCGCCCCGTACACGCCGTTGCCGGTGTGCGACAGCACGGCGTCGCGCCGGGCCATCGCGGCGGCGGTGCGCGGGTCGCCGGGGTTGACCCAGCCGTGGATGTCGGCGCGGATGAGGGCGCCGATCCACTCCTGGTAGGGGTTGTCGAGGGTGGCGGTGAGCGGTGGCTTCACCCCGGCGGTGAGGTTGCGGTAGGCGACGCGTTCGGCGGTGAAGGTCTGGAGATACGGCAGGCGCAGCAGCCACAGGTCGCCGACCTGCTCGGTGGTGAAGTCGAAGCCGTGGGTCTCCAGGAGCTGCAGCCCCAGCAGGGTGTAGTCGATGTCGTCGTCGCGGCAGCTGCCGTGGATCCGGCCGCGGACGCACTCCTGCCACTCCGGCCGCAGCTCGAACTCCACGGGGTCCGGCGGCGGCTCCAGCGCGGGGAAGTAGTCGGTCAGGGGCAGGGCGTCCGCGCGGCGCAGATAGCGGTCGATCCGCTCCCGGGTCCAGTGGTCGCCGCGCTCCACGGGCTTGCCGAGCATGTTCCCGGCGATGCGGCCGAGCCAGCCGCCGAGGATCCGATCCGCGAGTGTGCTCCCGCCTAGGGCCATGTGTCAGGTCTACCCGAGCCGATGCGAATACGCAGGCCGGACCGCCCGATATAGGGTCCGGCTGAGGGGTGGCGGGTCGTCGGCCGGGGGGACGGAGAGCGAGGGGTTGCGACGGTGGCGGATGCTGCGGAGACAGAGGCGCACGCGGGGACACAGGACCGGTCCGGGATACGGCCGGGGGCGCCGAGGCGGGTGTTGATCGCCGCGGACAAGTTCAAGGGCTCGCTGACAGCCGTGGAGGTCGCCGCGCATGTGACGGCCGGGCTGCGGCGCGGGGCGCCGGGCGGGGCCGGAGCGGTGAGCGTCGAGGCGCTGCCCGTCGCCGACGGCGGCGACGGGACGGTGGACGCGGCGGTCGCGGCCGGGTTCGAGCGGCGTACGGCACGGGTGACGGGGCCGCTGGGCGAGCCGGTGACCGCGGCGTACGCGCTGCGCGGCGAGGTGGCGGTGGTCGAGATGGCCGAGGCGTCCGGGCTGCGCCACCTGCCGCAGGGGGTCTTCGCGCCGCTGACCGCGACCACGTACGGCAGTGGCGAGCTGCTGCGCGCGGCGCTGGACGCGGGCGCCCGCACCATCGTCTTCGGGGTCGGCGGCAGCGCGACGACCGACGGCGGCGCGGGGATGCTGGCCGCGCTGGGCGCCCGGCTGCTGGACGCGGCGGGCGAGCCGGTTGGGCCAGGGGGCGGCCCACTGCGGGGGCTGGCCACGGCGGATCTGAGTGGCCTGGACCCGCGCCTGGCGGACACCGAGATCGTCCTGGCCAGCGATGTGGACAACCCGCTGACCGGGCCGAAGGGCGCCGCGGCGGTGTACGGCCCGCAGAAGGGCGCGACCGAGGCCGATGTCGCGGCCCTGGACGCCGCGCTCGCCCACTACGCGGAGGTGCTGGGGCTTTTCGTCGGGCCACGGGCCGCGGAGTGCGCACAGGCGCCCGGCGCGGGCGCGGCGGGCGGCATCGGCTACGGCGCGCTCGTCGGCCTCGGCGCGGCCTTCCGCCCCGGCATCGACGTGATGCTCGACGTCCTCGGCTTCGGGCCCGCGCTGGCCCGCGCCGACCTCGTGATCACCGGCGAGGGCTCCCTGGACGAGCAGACCCTGCACGGCAAGGCCCCGGCGGGCGTGGCGGCCGCGGCCCAAGCGCGCGGCGTCGAGGTGGTCGCGGTCTGCGGCCGTCTCGCACTGCCCCCGGAGGCCCTGGCCGACGCGGGCATCAGCCGCGCCTACCCCCTGACCGCCCTGGAACCGGACCCCGCCCGCTGCATCGCCGAGGCCGGCCCCCTCCTGGAACGCGCGGCGGAACAGCTCGCGGCGGACTTCCTCACCTGAGCCGGTTCTGCCCTGAGCCTGACGGGTACGGGTGCGTACCCGTACCCTGGGTGGATGAGTGGAAGGAGCCTCACCATGGCCGACGCCAACATCCGCATCCCCAGCGAGGCACGCGACCGGCTCGCCGAGATAGCGGCGGCCGAGGGGCTGTCCCTGCGGGCGTACCTCGCCCGGCTCGCCGACACCCTGTTGACTCCGGCCGAGCGTGCCGAGCGTGCCGAGCAGGCCCGCGCCGCCCTGCGGGCCTGGAACGGCTACGACCCCAGCCCGGCCGATGAGGCGGGTCTCGACGCGGAGCTGGACCGGCGCCTGGCCGAGGCGGCCGCCCGGTGAGTGACAGCCTGCACATCGTGCTCGACGACGCGGCCATGGTCGCTGCCGGGCAGGGCGACATCCTGGCGTCCCGTCTCATCCACCGGGCGCACGCCGAGGCGGGCTGGTTCCTCTACGCTCCCGCTTGCGCGCTGGTGGAGGCCGACCGGGCCCGCCCCGGCACCGCGGAGCACATCGCCGCTCTGCCCGGCATCACCGTCCTGGACCTCGATCTGCCAGCCGCCCTGGCGGTGGCACGGGACACCTCCGCGTGGGCCGTGGCGCACACGCGGTACGCGGCTCAGCCGACGCCCGAGCGCCCTGACGGCGCAGTGGTGGCGACCGCCGCCGCGGATACGTGGAAGGGGCAGGCGGTACGCGTCCTCGACTTGGGGCCGTGAACCAGGCAAGGCAAAGACACGGAAACGGGGTGGGCCCGAGCGCATCGCTCGGGCCCACCCCATTTCCGTATGCCTGATCCCGCGCTACGGCAGCTGCGCCGTCCTCGCCTCGCGGCGGTTGTCGCGGAAGGCGTTGACCCGGCGGGCCATGGCGAAGAGGGGGATCACCGCGCCGAGGACCAGCTGCAGGGCGCAGGCGGTCTGGAGCAGCAGTTCGCCGCCGGGGGCCTCGAAGGCCCAGGCCGCCAGGAGGGCCATGCTGGTGACGATCCAGCTCAGCATGGCGACCGCGAGCCGGCCGCGGGGCTTGGGGTACTCCACGCGGCTCACCATCAGCCAGGCGACGCCGACGATGGCCAGCAGCGTGGGGACGAACGGCAGGCCCAGCAGCACGACCGACACCACCGTGAGCGCGCCGAAGGGGCTCGGCATGCCCTGGAAGACGCCGTGGGGCATGGTCACGCAGGAGAATCTCGCAAGCCGTAGCACCACCGCCAGCAGCACCACGATCGCGGCGACCGCCGAGACCCGCTGGTAGGCGTCGTCGGCGACCATGCCCCAGACCACCACGAAGTACGCGGGGGCGAGCCCGAAGCTGATCAGGTCGGAGAGGTTGTCCAGCTCCGCGCCCATCGCCGAGCTGCGCAGCTTGCGCGCGACGAGCCCGTCGAACAGGTCGAAGACGGAGGCGAGCAGCATCAGCATGACCGCGGAGGCGGCGCTGTGCCGGGTCATGCCGCCGTCCTCGCTGCCCGTCAGGTGCGGGATGAGGACGCCGGTGGTGGTGAAGTACACCGCCAGGAAGCCACAGGTCGCGTTTCCGAGGGTGAGCGTGTCCGCTATCGACAGGCGCGTCGACAGCGGCATGTCGTCCGTCTCGTCGATTTCATCGGCCCCGTCCACCTCGGCCCCGGGGGCCCAGGCGGCGGCCTGTGTTTCGGGATCAGTGACGGTCAAGGCGAGTCACCCCCGCTGTGGTGGTCTGGCCGACCTCGACCGCGACGTCGATGCCCTTGGGGAGGTAGATGTCGACGCGCGAACCGAAGCGGATCAGGCCGATCCGCTCGCCCTGCTCCACCTTGGTGCCCTGGGGCACATACGGCACGATGCGCCGGGCGACGGCGCCGGCGATCTGCACCATCTCGATGTCGCCGAGCTCGGTGTCGAAGTGCCAGACAACCCGCTCGTTGTTCTCGCTCTCCTTGTTGAACGCGGGCACGAAGCCGCCGGGGATGTGCTCGACGGACGTCACGGTGCCGGCCAGCGGGGCGCGGTTGACGTGGACGTTCAGCGGGCTCATGAAGATGGCGACGCGGGTGCGCCCGTCCTTCCACGGCATGATGCTCTGCACCACGCCGTCGGCCGGGGAGATGACCCGGCCCTCAGCGATCTCTCGCTCAGGGTCGCGGAAGAACCACAGCATGCCCGCCGCGAGAGCGGTGGCGGGCACGGCGACCGCCGCCCAGCGTCCGGAGCGGCGGGCGCGAGTGAGGCTGACCGCCGCCGTGGCGACGGTCGGGAGGAGCCACGGCGACGCTCCGCGCGCGAGGCGGACGCGGCCGCGAGGTGCAGAGGATTGGCTGTGGGGCATGGATGACCTTCGTAGCGGAGGGTGCCGCAACATAACACTTGGGGACGGCGGCTTTCCGGGATCGTATCGGTTGCGAGCGGTAACTGGGCAAGCGCCGGGGCCTGTCGGTGGCTGAAGTCTCCCCGGCATGGTGTGATCTTCTTCTCGCGGTCACCACCGCAATACCATGCCAAAAAGGTAAATTCAGCCGTTGATACGGTACTCCTCCAGCAGTCGTCGTCCGATAATCATTTTCTGGATCTCGGCGGTTCCTTCGCCGATGAGAAGCATCGGGGCTTCGCGGTACAGGCGCTCGATCTCGTACTCCTTGGAGAAACCGTAGCCGCCATGGATGCGGAAGGCGTCCTCCACGACCTCCTTGCAGTACTCGGAGGCCAGGTACTTGGCCATCCCCGCCTCCAGGTCATTGCGCCTGCCCGAGTCCTTCTTACGGGCCGCGTTGACCATCATCGCATGGGCCGCCTCGACCTTTGTGGCCATTTCGGCCAGTTTGAACTGGATGGCCTGATGTTGCGCGATGGGTTTGCCGAAGGTGTGCCGCTGCTGTGCATATGCAACGCCGAGCTCGAAGGCGCGGCGCGCCACACCGCAGCCACGGGCGGCCACATTGACCCGCCCGACCTCCACTCCGTCCATCATTTGGTAAAAACCGCGGCCGGTCGTGCCGCCGAGGACGCGATCCGCCGGAATGCGCAGTCCGTCCAGGATGAGCTCGGTGGTGTCGACGCCCTTGTAGCCCATCTTCTCGATCTTGCCGGGGATGGTCAGCCCGGGGCGGACCTCGCCGAAGCCCGGCTCCTTCTCCACCAGGAAGGTGGTCATGGACTTGTGCGGAGGGACGTCGCCGTCCGCCGCGCCCGGCTCGTCCGTACGGCACAGCACCGCCACCACCGTGGAGGTGCCGCCGTTGGTCAGCCACATCTTCTGGCCGGTGAGCAGATAGTCGTCGCCGTCCCGGACGCCCTTGGTGGTGATCGCGGACACATCCGAGCCCAGGCCCGGCTCCGACATCGAGAAGGCGCCGCGGATCTCGCCCAGCGCCATCTTGGGCAGGAAGTACTCCTTCTGCTCCTGGGTGCCGTGCTGCTTAAGCATGTACGCGACGATGAAGTGGGTGTTGATGATGCCGGACACGCTCATCCAGCCGCGGGCGATCTCCTCCACGCACAGCGCGTAGGTCAGCAGCGACTCGCCGAGCCCCCCGTACTCCTCGGGGATCATCAGCCCGAAGACGCCGAGCTCCTTCAGACCCTCGACGATCTGGGCCGGGTACTCGTCGCGGTGCTCCAGCTCGGTGGCGACCGGCAGGATCTCTTTGTCGACGAAGTCCCTGACGGTCGCCAGGATCTCCTGCTGGACGTCCGTCAGGCCGTCGGTCTGCGCGAGGCGGCTCATCTCAGTCCTCTCCCAGCTTGGGCCGGGCGGGCTGCTCGCCGCCCCGCTCCTTGATGTACGTCGCCGTCGGCACCATCACCTTGCGCCGGAAGACGCAGACGAGCGTGCCGTCCTGCTTGTAGCCCTTGGTCTCCACATGGACCACGCCCCGGTCGGGCTTGGACTTCGACGGGGTCTTGCCGAGCACCGTCGTCTCGCCGTAGATCGTGTCGCCGTGGAAGGTGGGCGCGACATGGCGCAGCGACTCGACCTCCAGATTGGCGATGGCCTTGCCGGAGACGTCCGGTACGGACATGCCGAGCAGCAGCGAGTAGATGTAGTTCCCGACCACCACGTTCTTGCCGAAGTCGGTCGTCTTCTCGGCGTAGTTGGCGTCCAGGTGGAGCGGGTGGTGGTTCATGGTGAGCAGACAGAAGAGGTGGTCGTCGTACTCGGTGACCGTCTTCCCCGGCCAGTGCCGGTAGACATCGCCCACCGAGAACTCCTCATAGGTCCGGCCGAACTGCATGGCGCTCACGCCTCCGGGGTCTCGAAGCGGGACGTACGGGCCATGCCGGCGGCCCGGCCCTTGCCGGCGATCACCAGCGCCATCTTGCGGCTGGCCTCGTCGATCATCTCGTCGCCGAGCATCGCCGAGCCCTTCTTGCCGCCCGCCTCGGACGTGTAGTACTCGTACGCGTCCAGGATCAGCTCGGCGTGGTCGTAGTCCTCCTGTGAGGGCGAGAAGACCTCGTTGGCGGCCTCGACCTGGCCCGGGTGCAGCACCCATTTGCCGTCGAAGCCGAGCGCGGCGGCGCGGCCCGCGACCTCGCGGAAGCCGTCCACGTTCTTGATCTGGAGATACGGTCCGTCGATCGCCTGGAGGTCGTTGGCGCGGGCGGCCATCAGGATCTTCATGAGGATGTAGTGGTAGGCGTCGGCCGGGTAGCCGGGCGGCTGCTCGCCCACGACCAGCGACTTCATATTGATCGAGGCCATGAAGTCGGCCGGGCCGAAGATGATCGTCTCGATGCGCGGGGAGGCCTGCGCGATCGCGTTGACGTTGTTCAGGCCCTGGGCGTTCTCGATCTGCGCCTCGATGCCGATCCGGCCGACCTCGAACCCCATCGTCTTCTCGATCTGCGTCAGCAGCAGGTCGAGCGCGACGATCTGCTCGGCGTTCTGCACCTTCGGCAGCATGATGCAGTCGAGGTTGGGGCCCGCGCCCTCCACCACCGTGACCACGTCGCGGTACGTCCACTCGGTCGTCCAGTCGTTGACGCGCACCACCCGGGTCTTGCCCGTCCAGTCGCCCTCGTTGAGGTACTTGACGATGGTGTGCCGCGCCCCGGGCTTGGCCAGCGGTGCGCATGCGTCCTCCAGGTCCAGGAAGACCTGGTCGGCGGCCAGGCCCTGCGCCTTCTCCAGGAAGCGTGGGTTGCTCCCCGGGACCGCGAGGCAGGAGCGGCGCGGACGCAGACGGTTGACGGGCGACGGGAGGGCGGTCATGCGGGGACCTCCAGGGGGTCGAGGTGGTTCGCGGTGCGGATCTCGTCGACGATACGGCCGATGATCTCTGTGATACCGAAGTCCTTCGGGGTGAAGACGGCAGCCACACCGGCCTCGCGCAGCGCCGATGCGTCCGCGGCCGGGATGATCCCGCCCACGATCACCGGGATGTCGGACGCCCCGGCCGCGCGCAGCCGGGCCAGTACGTCCGGCACCAGCTCGGCGTGCGAGCCGGAGAGTATGGAAAGACCGACGCAGTGCACGTCCTCGGCGACGGCCGCCGAGACGATCTGCTCGGGGGTGAGCCTGATCCCCTGGTAGATCACCTCGAAACCGGCATCCCGGGCCCGTACGGCGATCTGCTCGGCACCGTTGCTGTGCCCGTCCAGGCCCGGCTTGCCGACCAGCAGCCGCAGCTTGCCGACGCCGAGGTCGGCGGCGGTCGAGGCGGCCTTGGCACGGACGGCGGCGAGCGGGGTGCCCTCCTCGGCGGCGACCGCCACGGGCGCCCCGCCGACCCCGGTCGGGGCGCGGAACTCGCCGAACACATCCCGCAGCGCCCAGGACCACTCGCCCGTGGTGACGCCCGCGCGGGCGCACTCCAGGGTCGCGGCCATCAGGTTGTCGCTGCCCGCCGCGGCCTTCTTGAGCGCGGCCAGGGCGTCCTGGGCCCGGCCCTCCTCGCGCCGGTCGCGCCAGGTGACCAGCGCACGGACCACCCGCGCCTCGTTCTCCGGGTCCACCGTCATGATCGCGGTGTCCAGGTCGGCGGTGAGCGGATTGGGCTCGGTGGACTCGTAGCAGTTGACGCCGACGATCTTCTCCTCGCCCGCCTCGATCCGCGCCCTGCGCTCGGCGTGCGAGGCGACCAGCTGCGCCTTGAGATAGCCGGACTCGACGGCGGCCATGGCCCCGCCCATCTCCTGGATCCGGTCGATCTCGGCCAGCGCGGCATCGACGAGCGCGTCCACCTCGGCCTCGATGACGTGCGAGCCGGCGAAGATGTCGTCGTACTCCAGCAGATCGCTCTCATGGGCGAGGACCTGCTGGATGCGCAGCGACCACTGCTGGTCCCAGGGTCGCGGCAGCCCCAGCGCCTCGTTCCACGCCGGGAGCTGTACGGCGCGGGCGCGGGCGTCCTTGGAGAGGGTGACCGCCAGCATCTCCAGCACGATGCGCTGGATGTTGTTCTCCGGCTGGGCCTCGGTCAGCCCGAGGGAGTTGACCTGGACGCCGTAGCGGAAGCGGCGGTGCTTGGGGTCCTGGACGCCGTAGCGCTCCAGGGTGATCCGGTCCCAGATGCGGCCGAAGGCGCGCATCTTGCACATCTCCTCGATGAACCGGACGCCCGCGTTCACAAAGAAGGAGATACGGGCCACCACATCGCCGAAGCGCTCCTGGGGCACCTGCCCGGAGGCCCGTACGGCGTCGAGCACGGCGATGGCGGTGGACATCGCGTAGGCGATCTCCTGCACCGGGGTGGCCCCGGCCTCCTGGAGGTGGTAGCTGCAGATGTTGATCGGATTCCACTTGGGAATGGCACCGACCGTGTACGCGATCATGTCGGTGGTCAGCCGCAGGCTCGGCCCGGGCGGGAAGACATGCGTCCCGCGCGACAGGTACTCCTTGACGATGTCGTTCTGCGTGGTGCCCTGCAGCGCGGCCACGTCGGCGCCCTGCTCCTCCGCGACCACCTGGTACAGCGCCAGCAGCCACATGGCGGTGGCGTTGATGGTCATGGACGTGTTCATCCGCTCCAGGGGGATGTCCTGGAACAGCCGACGCATGTCCCCGAGGTGGCAGACCGGGACGCCGACCCGGCCCACCTCGCCGCGGGCCAGGATGTGGTCCGGGTCGTAGCCGGTCTGGGTGGGCAGGTCGAAGGCGACGGACAGACCGGTCTGGCCCTTGGCGAGGTTGCGCCGGTACAGGTCGTTGGAGGCCTCGGCGGAGGAGTGGCCGGCGTAGGTCCGCATCAGCCAGGGCCGGTCTTTCTTCCTCCGCTGTTCCCTTCGCTCTTCGCGGGCCGTCACGCCGCGCTCCGGAAGAGGTTGATGGCGTCGATGTGGCGCTCGCGCAGCTCCGGGTCGCGCACGCCCAGGCCCTCCTGGGGGGCGAGGCACAGCACGCCGACCTTGCCCTGGTGGACGTTGCGGTGCACGTCGTGGGCGGCCTGGCCGGTCTCCTCCAGGGGGTAGACCTTGGAGAGGGTGGGGTGGATCTTGCCCTTGGCGATCAGCCGGTTGGCCTCCCACGCCTCGCGGTAGTTGGCGAAGTGCGAGCCGACGATGCGCTTGAGCGACATCCACAGATAGCGGTTGTCGTACTCGTGGGTGTAGCCGGACGTGGACGCGCAGGTCACGATGGTGCCGCCCTTGCGGGTGACGTACACGCTCGCGCCGAAGGTCTCCCGGCCCGGGTGCTCGAAGACGATGTCCACGTCCTCGCCGCCGGTCAGCTCGCGGATGCGCTTGCCGAGGCGCTTCCACTCCTTCGGGTCCTGGGTGTGCTCGTCCTTCCAGAACTTGTAGTCCTCGGCGCTGCGGTCGATGATCGCCTCGGCGCCCATGGCCCGGCAGATCTCGGCCTTACGGGGCGAGGAGACCACGCAGACCGGGGTGGCGCCGCCGGCGAGGGCGAACTGGGTGGCGTAGCTGCCGAGGCCGCCGCTGGCGCCCCAGATCAGCACGTTGTCGCCCTGCTTCATCCCGGCGCCGTTACGGGAGACCAGCTGCCGGTACGCGGTCGAGTTGACCAGGCCGGGGGCGGCGGCCTCCTCCCAGCTCAGATGGGCGGGCTTGGGCATGAGCTGGTTGGACTTGACCAGCGCGAGCTCGGCGAGGCCGCCGAAGTTGGTCTCGAAGCCCCAGATGCGCTGCTCGGGGTCGAGCATGGTGTCGTTGTGGCCGTCCGCGGACTCCAGCTCGACGGACAGACAGTGCGCGACGACCTCGTCGCCGGGCTGCCAGATGTTGACGCCCGGTCCGGTGCGCAGCACGACGCCCGCGAGGTCGGAGCCGATGATGTGGTACGGCAGATCGTGCCGCTTGGCGAGCGGGGAGAGCTTGCCGTACCGCTCCAGGAAACCGAAGGTGGGCAGCGGCTCGAAGATCGAGGTCCACACGGAGTTGTAGTTGACCGAGGAGGCCATGACGGCCACCAGGGCCTCGCCGGGGCCGAGTTCGGGCACCGGCACCTCGTCCACGTGCAGGGACTTACGGGGGTCCTTCTCCTTGGTGGTCTGGCCGGTGAACATCTCGGCCTCGTCCTTGTGCACGGTCACCGCGCGGTACGACTCGGGGACGGGGAGGGCGGCGAAGTCCGCGGGCCCCAGGGCGGGGGAGCCGTGGTCGGGCGCTGTCGACGCCAGGATCGCGTCCAGGATTTCGTTCATCGGTGCCTCCGGCGAAGCGTCGGGGGACGCTTGAGGGATCGCTGGGCTCTTTGACGGGTGCTGTGCTGCTGGTGCCGTCGGTTCGGCGGAGGTGGTGCTGGGCAGCGCGCGGGTAGCGCGGAGGGTGCCTGGTGACGCAGGCGGTCCGGGCGCGCAAAGCGGCTTGCGGGGACAGTCGGCGCGCCGTTGTTCGTGCTGCGCGTCGTCCGCTCGGACAACATCACCGTATGGCACCCTGTGCCAGGTCGCAAGACACTGCGTGCCAACAATTTCTCTCACTTGTCATCTTGAGTGCACGCATGAGCGGCAACGGCCGCCCCGGAAGGGACGGCCGTCGCGTTCGGTGTGTGATTGCGTGGGGTCAGCCGCTCTTCTCCAGCGTGAGCGCGAAAATATGCGCCCTCGCGGTCCCCGACGGGGCGCCCAGGGTCACGGTGGCCAGCTCCTTCGCCGGGTCCAGCTCCACCTTCTGGTGGAAGATCGCCGCCTTGGTGCCCAGCGGGCCGGTACGGGTGTGGATCTGGCTGGTGCGCACCGCCTCCGTCTCCCCGTACTTCGGGCCCGACAGCCAGGCCGTGAGCGCGACGTTCACCTTCGCGGTCGAGCCGTCCGCGTAACCGAGCTCGGCGGGCACCGTCACATCCGCCGTATCGCCCGAGCCCAGCACATGCAGCCTGGCGTAGGCGCCCGCCGGGACGGAGATCTTCTGGCCGGCCGCGATGACGTTGTTGTTGGAGCCCTCGCTGCCGTTGGTGAACGAGAAGGTGATCCCGTCGTCCTCCGTCTGCCCGGTCTGCGGCAGCTGGGCCATCGGATACGTCCGGCCGGTGCCGTCGAAGTCGCCGTCCCCGTAGTACATCTCGGTGGTGATGGCGTCGTTGTCGAAGTGGCCGACCAGATCCACCGGGGTGGCCGCGCCCGTCTCCGGCAGCGCCGGCAGCCCCCAGCGCTCGGCGGGCTCGGTGACCTTCACGGGCGCGATCTCGAAGTCCGGCCGCGACCCCGCCGGATACACCACCGCCTCCTCGTCCCGGTCCAGGTCCAGCTCGATCACGCCGTCGGCCACCTCGCGCCACTTCGGCGCGGGCCCGCCGACCCCGGCCACCGTGATCCGCCCGCCGATCGAGTGCCGGATGCGGCACGGCTCCCCGGCCAGGCTGCGCACCCGCACCCAGCGCGTCGTACCGCCCTTGCGCACCCCGCTGACCAGGAACGCGCCCTGGGTGCGGAAGTCGTGCAGCGTTACGTCCCGCCACTCGCCCGGCACCCCCGGGAAGAAGCGGATGGTGTCGCCCCAGCTCTGGCAGAGCATGTCGTGGATGGACTGCGCGCCCGACAGCGGGGTCTCGATGACCGGGCCCGCCTCGTAGTAGTGCGTATTGGGCTGGATGAACCGCGCCACCAGCTCGCGCAGATACTTCAGCGCGTCATCGCCCCGGCCCATCTGGGTGGAGATCGAGGCCGCGCCCGTGAAGCTGTAGCCGCGCAGCGCGCCCTCGAAGCTGATCCAGTGGTCCAGCGAGCGCTCGATCAGGTCGCGGCTCTCCTTCTGGTCCCAGTTGACCAGGTAGAGGGGGTAGACGGAGAGCATGTGGGAGTAGTGGCGGTGCGACTTCGCGAACGGCACCCCGGTGCCGATCATGAAGCCGTTCTCGTCCACCGGGTAGTCCACCAGCTTGTCCAGCACCTCGCGCCACTTGGGCGCCAGGTCGTCGTCCTTGCCCAACAGTTCGACGGTCTCCAGCAGGGTTGTGCAGCTCCAGCGCAGCAGCGCCAGGTCGTAGTTGCAGTCCGGGGCCGACCCGTACTCGGGGGAGAAGGTCTTCGGCAGATGCAGCCTGCCGTCCGACTGCTCCTGGAGAAAGTGCAGGTAGTAGTTGGTGGAGCGGCGCAGCAGCGGATAGAGCACATCCTCCAGCAGACCCCGGTCCATGGAGTGCCGGTAGGTCAGCCATACGTTGTGCAGCGCCCACGGCAGATTGCCGACCTCCGGGTCGCCGACGCCCGGGACCGGCATCGAGCCGTTGTCCTCGCACTGCGCGTCCGTGGAGCGGCGCAGTCCGGCCGAATCGGCCTGGTACTCGGACCCCAGCGCCTTGATCAGGACATCGGTGTTCTCGGTGAGGGTGCGCGGGATCGCGTCAAGCTCCAGGTGGTTGGAGCCGTAGACCGGCCAGTACTCCAGCTGCACATTGAGGTTCCACCACACCCCGGGCCAGGGGGTGGGCTCCACCCAGGGGCCGGTGGTGGCCATCACGGGGGCGTGCTCACGGGCCGCGCAGGCCAGCTTGTAGAGCTGGATCCAGTAGAAGCTCTGCAGCATGCCGTCGGGGATGGAGATGAAGCTCTTGCGGTAGAAGCGGTGCCACCAGTCGCGGTGGGAGCGCAGCAGGCTGGAGACCGGCAGCGCGGACGCCTTGCGGACGGTGGTGCGGACCCGGCCCTCCGCGTCCGTACCGGGGAAGGAGTGTGCGACCGCCAGGTAGTACGTGCGCTCCCGGCCCGTGCCGCGCTCCTTGTACGCGCTCGCCGTCTGCCCGCCCGGGACCAGCGACTGGACGGTGATGCCGATCCCGTCCTCGGTGCGGCTGACCGGGGCCGGGTTCGGCTCGAAGCCTTTGGGCGGGTCCTCGCGGACGATACGCGGGCTGATCGCGGGGGAGGGGCGATACTCCCAGCGGAAACCCTCCTCGCCCTCGCTCGCCTCCACGGTGGCCAGCAGCATCGTCCGGTCGTTGTGCACCAGGGCGCGCAGCTTCAGCGTGCCCTTGTCGGTGGTGATCGTGGAGCGCACCTCGGCGTTCCACAGGTCCAGGCGCAGATCGACGCCGGTCATCGCGCCGACCGGGCGCAGCAGCAGATTGCCGACGGGCAGCCGCGCCACGCCCCAGTCGCTGCCGCCCTCGGCGGGGCGGTGGTCCTGGGACTCGCTGTGGTGGACCGTGAAGCGCAGGGCGTTCTCGCCCGGCTCCTGGTAGACGATCGAGCCGAACAGCCCATTGCCGAGGAACGGCCCCTCGTACCAGGTGCGCGGCATCCGTTTCCACAGCAGGTCCTGCCCGGCGAGGAACCGCTCCCACTCTCCGTCGGTCCGCATGCCCCGCAGGGTCACGGCCTGCTGCGCCGCCGTCGGTGTGGCGGCGGCGGCCGACTCGGCGAGGGTGGCCCCCGCCGTCGTCCCGGCGGCCGCGCCGGCCGCCACCCGGCCCAGGAATCCACGTCTGCTGACTGCCATCTTTCGATCAGCTCCATCCAACACAGCAAACAGATTGATCCGATGATTTGGCTAGACGGGAGCGTAGGAACGGGCTAATGATGCGTCAAGACACCGGATAGGTCAGATGTATCGAGCCGCACTCCTGTCGTACTCCTGCCGCACCCCCAGAGCCGACTCCATCGGGAGGGAACGTTGCGCGTCATACGATCCAGGGCCACCAGAGCCGCGGTGGCCATCGCCTGCGCCGTGGCCGTCCTCGTACCACTACGGGCGCAGGCCGACGCGAAAGCCGATGATCACAGCTGGCGGCTGACCGGCCAAGGCCAGGTCAGCGGGCAGCTCACGCTGACCCGCGACGGCGGGCTGACCCTGTCCGCCCAGCACGCCGGTACCACCGTCCTGCGCCCCTCCGCGCTCGGCATCCGCACCGCCGACACCGACTTCAGCGCCGGGCTGCGCTACGAAGGGCGCAGCGACCGGCGGATCCACGAGACGTACACGACAGTCAGCGGACGCCGCACCCACCACACCTCCGACGCCTCCGAGTCCACCTTCACCTTCCGCAAACAGGGGCAGACCCTCAAGGTCGTCGTCCGGGTCTCCGCCGACGGGCTGGCCTACCGCTACGTACTGCCCGGCAAGGACACCGTCACCGTGCTCGGCGAGGCCACCGAGTTCGCCGTCCCGCCGACCGCCGACTCCTTCCTGCTGCCCTACGACAACGGCCGCCAGGACTACGAATCCACCCACGACCACACCACAGTCGCCGACGCCAAGGCCGGCGACTACGGCTACCCCTCGCTGTTCCACATCGGCGACAGCTGGCTGCTCGTCGAAGAAGCCGACCTCAACAGCTCCTACGGCGGCTCCCGCCTCACTCTCGACGCCACCACCGACCGCTTCGAACTGACCCTCCCCGACCCCGCCGAAGTCAGCTCCGCCGGCCTCACCACACCCTGGCGCACCCTCGTCATCGGCGACCTCGCCACGGTCACCGAGAGCGACCTGCCCACCGATCTCGCCGCGCCCTCCAAGGTCGCCGACACCTCCTGGATCAAACCGGGCAAGGCCGCGTGGTCCTGGTGGTCCGACGGGCAGAGCCCGACCAGCCTCGCCGCGCAGAAGAAGTTCGTCGACTTCGCCGCCCGGGAGGGCTGGAGCTATGTCCTCGTCGACTCCGGCTGGAGCAACGACTGGGTGCCTGAGCTGACCGCCTACGCCAAGGAGAAGGGCGTCGGCATCTGGCTGTGGGCGCGCTGGCAGACCATCGACGCGCAGAGCGAACGGGACCGGCTGATGCCGCTGTGGAAGTCCTGGGGCGTCGTCGGGCTGAAGATCGACTTCCTGGAGTCCGACGGGCAGGACCGGATGCGCTGGTACGACGCGGTCTTCAAGGACAGCGCGAAGTACCAGTTCATGCTGAACTTCCACGGCGCCACCATCCCGCGCGGCCAGGAGCGCACCTGGCCCCAGCTGATGAGCACCGAAGCCGTCAAGGGCGCCGAGGGCACCCGCCCCAAGCCCGGCCGCGAACCCTTCCCGGCCGCGCACTACACGACGCTGCCCTTCACCCGTAACCTCATCGGCTCCATGGACTTCACCCCCGTCACCTTCACCGGGGTACGGCCCACCAGCGACGCGGCGGAGCTCGCGCTGTCCGTGGTGTACGAGTCGGGGGTGCAGCACTTCGCCGACAGCGTCGAGTCGTACGACAGCAAGCCGCTCGCCCGGAAGTTCCTGCGGACCGTACCCACGGCGTGGGACGACACCAAGCTCGTCGACGGCGCCCCCGGCGACCGCGCGGTCCTCGCCCGCCGCTCCGGGGACGACTGGTACCTCGGCGCGATCACCTCGGGCGACGCCCGCACGCTGGACGAGCCCCTGACCTTCCTGGGCGCCGGCAAGTGGCGCGCCGAGCTCTACAAGGACGGCGCGGACGGCCAGATCGTCACCGAAACCCGCGACGTGACGTCCGCCTCCCGCCTGTCGATCGCCATCCCCAAGAACGGCGGCTTCGCGGTCCGCTTCACGCGGGTGGGGTAGAAGGGGTTCTTCCCCCACCCCGCCCCTTCCCGGACCGGGGCTGCGCCCCGGACCCCGATGGGGCGCCCGGTGGGGCTGCGTCCCGCCGCCCAGCTGGGCGGCGGCCCCGGGCCTGGAGGGCGCCCTGGGGCCTCGCGGGGCTCCGCCCCAGAGGCCCCGGATTCGCCCCCCGGCTCAGCGGGGTGCGCCCCGGGCAGCGCCTTCGGCGCCCGCACCCGGGGCTGAGTCCCGCCGTCCTGGCTGGGGCGCAACCCGGGGCCCGGGAGGGCGATTGGGCCTCGCCCTTGGCACGCCCGGGGCTGAGTCCCGCTGCCCCGGCTGGGTCGGCTGCCCCGGGGCCGGTGGGGCCTTCGGGGCAGGGGGCGGAGCCCCCACGGATCGGGGAGGGGGCGTCCCCGGGTGTCTCCGGGGTTCGCCTCAGCGCCCGGGTTTCGCCCGTGAGCCCGGTGGGGCGTGCCCTGGGTGGGGCCCGGGCCTCGCCTTCGGCGGCTCCTGGGTCCTGGCGCCGCCGCGCCCGGCGGTGGGGCCTTCGGGGGCAGGGGGCGGCGCCCCATGGATCGGGGAGGTGGGGGCAAATTACCCGCAGTGGGCCTGGGCTACCGCTTCAGCGCCTGCTCGATCGTGCGCATGACCTCGTCCAGCGGAGCGTCCGTGCGGGCGACCATCACCATCACGTCCTCCTCGCCCTTGGCCGACACCGTGGCCGCCGGGCGGGTGGGGACGGGGCGGGCGGCGCCGATGCCTGTGCCGAAGGCCTGGCGGACGATGTCGAAGGCGTGGTCCAGCTGTCCCTCCACATCGCCCACCCCGCCCGCGCGCAGCCAGCGCCGCAGGACGTGGTTGTGCGCGGTGACCACGGCGGAGGCGGCGACCTCTGCGAGCAGCGGGTCGTCGTCGCCGTCGTGGTGGGCGCCCTCGTCGAAGTGGCCCAGCAGATAGCTGGTGAACAGCCGCTCGTAGCGGGCCACCGAGGCGATTTCGCGCTCGCGCAGGGCGGGCACCTCGCGGGTCAGGCGGTAGCGCTCCACGGAGACCGCAGGGGCGGCGGCGTACATCCGCATGACCTCCTTGATCCCCCGGCACACCGTGTCCAGCGGGTGCTCGTGCGGTGGCGCCGCGTCCAGTACGTCCGCGGCGCGCACCAGCGTGTCGTCGTGGTCCGGGAAGATCGCCTCTTCCTTGGAGCGGAAGTGGCGGAAGAAGGTGCGGCGGGCGACCCCCGCTCTCGCCGCGATCTCGTCGACCGTCGTCGCCTCGTAGCCCTGGGTGGCGAACAACTCCATGGCCGCGGCCGCCAGTTTGCGGCGCATGGTGAGGCGCTGCGCGGAGGCCCGGCGGTTGCCGGCGCTGCCGCTGCCGGCGGAGGAGTTCGAGCGGTTCGTACGCGGCGTACGAGTGGCCTTCAGAGGCTGGGACATGTGGGGAACGTACTGCATTTTCCGGGGGGATGCCCCCTGGACCCCGGGGGTCGCCGGGGCGGGCTCCAGCAGCCCGCCCCAGGCCGGCCGCTCCTCAGGCCTTCGCATACTCGCGGAAGCCGCGCCCCGTCTTCCGCCCCAGGCACCCCGCCGCGACCAGGTGCTCCAGCAGCGGCGCGGGCGCCAGACCGGGCTCCCGGAATTCGCGGTGCAGCACCTTCTCGATGGCCAGGGACACATCCAGGCCCACGACGTCGAGCAGTTCGAAGGGCCCCATCGGATAGCCGCCGCCGAGTTTCATCGCGGCGTCGATGGCGTCCGGCGAGGCGTAGTGCTCCTGGACCATCTTCACCGCGTTGTTGAGATACGGGAACAGCAGGGCGTTGACGATGAAACCGGCCCGGTCGCCGCAGTCCACCGGGTGTTTGCGCACGGCCCGGCACACCTCGTGTGCGGTGGCCCGCACGTCGTCCGCCGTGAGGACCGTACGCACCACCTCGACCAGTTTCATCGCGGGCGCCGGGTTGAAGAAGTGCAGGCCGATCACGTCCTGTGGGCGCGAGGTCGCGCGGGCGCAGGCGATGACGGGGAGGGAGGAGGTGGTCGTGGCCAGCACCGCGCCCGGTTTGCAGACCTTGTCGAGGGTCGCGAACAGCTGCTGTTTGACGGCCAGGTCCTCCGCGACCGCCTCGACCGCCAGGTCCACGTCCGCGAAGGCGTCCAGCGAGCCGGCCGGGGCGATCCGGGCCAGAGTCTCGTCGCGGGCCTGTTCGCTCAGCCGGCCCTTGGCCACCGACCGCTCCAGGGACCGGGCGATCCTGGCCTTGGCGGCCCCCGCCTTCTCCGGGGTGCGGGCGGCCAGTACGACGTCATGGCCCGCCTTGGCGAAGACCTCGGCGATCCCGCTGGCCATGGTGCCCGAGCCGGCGACCCCCACCGTACGGACCGGGCGCGCGGCGGCCGCGGCCTGGGCGGCGGGGTCCGGGGTCAGCGCGTCCGGGACGACGGCGCCGCTGCCCGGCGCCTCGTACGTATAGAAGCCGCGGCCCGCCTTGCGGCCGGTGAGCCCGGCCTCGGCGAGCTGGCCCAGGACGGGCGCGGGCGCGTGCAGCCGGTCGCCGGAGGCCGCGTACATCGCCTCCAGGACGGTACGGGCCGTGTCGATGCCGACCAGGTCGAGCAGCGCCAGCGGGCCCATCGGCAGGCCGCAGCCCAGCCGCATCGCGGCGTCGATGTCCTCGCGCGCCGCGTACTTCGCCTCGTACATCGCGGCGGCCTGGTTGAGATAGCCGAACAGCAGCCCGTCGGCGACGAATCCCGGCCGGTCGCCGAGCCCGACGGGCTCCTTGCCGAGGTCGTGGGCGAGCGCGGTGACCGCGGCGACGGCGGCCGGGGAGGTCAGCACGCTGGAGACGATCTCGACGAGCTTCATGGCGGGCGCGGGATGGAAGAAATGCAGGCCGAGAACGCGCTCCGGGTGGGCGGAGTCGGCGGCCAGCCGGGTCACGGACAGCGCGTTGGTGCCGGTCGCCAGGATGGTGTCGGGCCGGACGACGGCGTCCAGGGCGGTGAAGACCTCCTGCTTGATGTCATAGCTCTCCGGCACGACCTCGATCACCAGGTCGGCGTCGGCCGCGGCCCGCAGATCGGTGGAGACGCGGAAGCGGGCCAGCGCGTCCGCGCGCTCCCGCTCGGTCATCCGCTCGCGGCGCACGGCGCGGGCGGTGGCGGTCTCCAGCGCGGCGAAGGCCCGGCGGGCGGCGCTTTCGCTGATGTCGACGCCGATCACCTCGCGGCCCGCGCGGGCCAGCAGTTCGGCGATTCCGGTGCCCATCGTGCCGAGCCCGATGACGGCGACAGTAGTGAGTGAGGCCGAGGAGGGGGAGAGATCTGGGGAGGGCGTACGGCCGGAGGGACGGCCGGCGTCGTTGGTCGGAAGACGGTCCATCGCGGACTCCAGAGGGTGTTCCCCGGAAGCGGGGATGACGTGACGACTGAGAGGAGCTTTCGGTCATGCGCGTTTCGGTCGTGCGCGGTGGGCTGACACGAAACTCCGGCGGAAGGAGCGGAAGGGCTTGCACGCTCCCTGACGGACAGCGCCACACGGAGCAAACTGCCCGTGGGAGACACACGGCCGGCCCTGTCCCGGGGCCACGCCGTACAGAACTGCACTGCCGAACCGACTTCACACGGCGGCTGCGTCACCAGGCCGCCAGAGCAGGGGTGCTGCTCGTGTCGTCAGTTTAACTCGCGGGTAACCAAGATGCCAGGGCACATTTTGTGACCCGCGCGCCGGGGCGCCGGGCGCCGGTCACCGGGGAGGGGAGACCACGACATGGACGAAGAATTCCGCGTACTGACCGACCGGGTGCGGGCCTCGCTCTCATCCCCGGAGGAGACCAGGGCCCACGCGTCGCTGCTCGCGCTCGTACGGCAGGGCAGTCCCGCCGCCCGCGAACAGCTCGCCCGTATCCTCGTCGCGCCCGAGCAGCCGCTGTGGGCGCGGGAGACGGCCGCGTTCGTGCTCGGCAGCGCGGGGGACCGGCGCGCCTTCGAAACCCTCGTGCTCCTCCTCAACTACCGCGAACCGGCCCGCTGCGCGACCGCCGCCCGCGTCCTGGCCCGCCTCGGCGACCCGCGCACCGCCCGCGCCGCGGCCGCCCTGGCCACGAACCCGCTGCGCACCGCCTACTCCCTCCACCCCATCCGGCTGCTCGTCGAACTCCGCGCCCCCGAGTCCGTCCCGGCCCTCGTCGCCGCCCTGGAGCGTCAGTTGGCCGCCCGCGACCGCCACTGGCCGATCGCCCGCGCCTGCGTCGAGGGCTTGGGCGCCATCGGCGACGAACGCGCCGTCCCCGCCCTCACCTCCGCCTCCCGCCACCCCCGCCTGAGCGCCGCAGCGGCGGCCGCCCTGGCCCGTATCAGCGGTGGCGGCGGCCTCGGGGCCGCCCCCGACGCCGGCCCCACCCGCCGCCCGGCCCCGGACAAGTCGGGGCGGGCGCGGGTGCGGTGACGCGTGGCGCGGTAAGTCCGGGGTGGCGGGCGGCCGGTGCGGTGCCGGGCCGTGCGGTTCGGGGCCCACCGCGGCAGTGCCGCGTCCGGCCGCGCCGCGAGCCCTCGGGTACATGGCGCGCCGCGCCGGTGCGGTGCGCCGCGTGGGACCGGGTGGCCCGGGGCGTACGGTGCCGCGCCGCGCCCCGCGGGACCGCCACTCGGCGGGCCGGGCGGCCCGCCGCCGCGTCCCCCGGGCGGCGCCGCCTGTGGAGACCACCGTCGGGGCGCCGCGCTGTCGTGGCCTCAGACGGCCGTGGGGGCGAGAGACCGGGCGTAGCGGAGTTCGGGGACGGGGACGCCTTCCACCTCGTAGTCCTCTTGGCCGCCGTCGGGGGTGAAGCCCGCGCGCTCGTAGAAGTGGCGGGCGTGGGTGTTGCCCTCGAGGACCCAGAGCCGCAGGTGCGGGAAGCCGCGTTCGGTGGCTCTGGTGATGGACTCCGTCAGCAGGGCGTGGCCGATTCCGGTGCCGATCTGGTCGGGGCGTACATAGATCGCGTACAACTCCGCGTCGCCCGACGGGAGATCGCGGTCCCGGTACGGGCCGAGACACGCCCAGCCCACCACCTTGCCGCCCGCGTTCTCCGCCACGAGGTTGACGACGTCCCCCAGGCCCCGGGAGAAGAACTCCCGCCGCCGCGCCGCGTCCTTCTCGACGCTCAGGCCGTCCAGGTGCGCCTGCGGTATCAGCCCCCGGTACGCCGCCTGCCAGCCGCGCACCCGTACCGCCGCCACGGCGTCGATGTCCGCTTCCGTCATGAGCCTCACGCGTACGCCGTCCATCCGACCACCGTAGGCCGCTTGACCCTGCCATTGGCGGCAGGGTCGCACGATCCTCGCCATGAACCACAACAGCGACACCGACAACAGCGACACCGACAACAGCGACACCGACAACAGCGACACCGACAACAGCGACACCGACAACAGGGTCGCCCTCGTCACCGGCGCGGGCACCGGGATCGGGCGGGCCACCGCCCGTGCCCTCGCCGGGCAGGGGGCGCGGGTGGTGGTGGTCGGGCGGCGGCCTGGGCCGCTGGAGGAGACGGCGGCGGGGCACCCGCGGATTCAGCCGCTTCCGGCCGACATCACCGCCGAGGGCGCCGCAGAGGACATCGTGCGGCGCGTGACCGAGTCGTACGGCCGGCTGGACGTGCTGGTCAACAACGCCGCGGTCGTACGCGCCGCGCCGCTGGGCGACATCACCCCCGAGCTGGCCACCCCACTCCTGGCGACCAACCTCCTCGCGCCCGTCCTGCTGACGCGCGCGGCCCTCACCCCCCTGGAGGAGAGCGGCGGCGTGGTGGTGAACGTCAGCACCTCCGTCGGTCAGCGGGCCTGGCCGGGCAACTCCTTCTACGCGGCGACGAAGACCGCCCTCGAAACGCTGACCCGCAGCTGGGCGGTGGAGCTGGCGCCGCGCGGGGTGCGGGTGGTGGCGGTCGCGCCCGGGGCGATCGAGACCCCGATCGGGGAGCATCAGGGGCTGACGCCCGAGCAGCGGGTGCAGGTACGGGCCTGGCAGCTGGCCCACACCCCGCTGGGGCGGATCGGGCGGCCGGAGGAAGTTGCGTGGGCGATCGTGCAACTGGCCTCGCCCGGGGCGTCGTTTGTGACGGGGGCCGTGCTGCCGGTGGACGGCGGGGCGGTGATCGGCTGAGGGGCGGCTGAGCGACAGCTGATAGAAACGGCACCGGAGGTGGGACCGGTGCGGATCGGGGAACTGGCGAAGGCCACGGGCGCGACGCCGCGGGCGCTGCGCCACTACGAGCAGGCGGGGCTGATCACGTCCTCACGCGAGCACAACGGCTACCGCGACTACGACGAGCGCACCGCCGTCCGTGTCCGCAACATCCGCCATCTGCTCGCTGTCGGCCTGACCCTGGACGACGTCCGCTGCTTCCTGCCGTGCCTGGACGGCGATATGACAAGCGCGCGGCCCAGCCAAGAAGGGCTCGGCATCGCCCGGGACCGGCTGGCCGTCCTCGATGCGCGCATCGCCGCCCAGACCGAGGCCCGCGACCGGCTGGCGGCCGCCCTGGGCAACGTGAGCGCGAGGGCGTGAGCGTCTGCCGGCCCCTCACAGCAGGGTCAGCTGGTCGGGCGCCTCGGCGGCGACCGTACCCGCACCTGTATCCGTACCCGCACCCGCGTCCGTATCCGTATCCGGACGGTCCGGGACGCCCCGGTGCTCGCCCGCGCGGTACGGGCCGATGCCGTACTCGTCGGCGAACTCGTGGACCATCCCGGTGATCCGCCGCTGATACCACCGGGGCGCGTACGTCCCGCCCCCGTACAGCGCGTCGTACCGGCGCAGCAGGCGCGGGTGGTGG
The DNA here is from genome assembly GCF_044334165.1 of Streptomyces sp. NPDC020845. NCBI lineage: Bacteria > Bacillati > Actinomycetota > Actinomycetes > Kitasatosporales > Streptomycetaceae > Streptomyces > Streptomyces sp. NPDC020845. The sequence continues at coordinate 116,364 of NZ_JBIRSJ010000013.1, forward strand.
TGGGTGAGCCAGGCCGTGAACCACTCGCGGGCGCCGGGCCGCAGATGCAGTACGAGCGGGGTCACGGAGGTGGCCCCGGCCGCGGCGACGGCCCGTACGGTCGCGCGCAGCTGCTCGGGGGAGTCGCTGAGGAAGGGGATGACCGGGGCCATCAGCACACCGCATGGGATGCCGTGGTCGGCCAGCGTGCGTACCGCCTCCAGCCTGCGCTGGGGCGAGGGCGTGCCCGGCTCGACGGTGCGCCACAGGTCAGGGTCGGTGAAGCCGACCGAGACGGAGACGCCGATGTCGGTGACGCGGGAGGCGCGCCGCAGCAGCTCCAGGTCGCGCAGGATCAGGGTGCCTTTGGTGAGGATGGAGAAGGGGTTGGCACGTTCGGTCAGGGCGGTGAGGATGCCGGGCATCAGCCGGTAGCGGCCTTCGGCCCGCTGGTAGCAGTCGACGTTGGTGCCCATGGCGATGTGCTCGCCGCGCCAGCGGCCGGAGGCCAGCTCGCGGCGGAGCAGTTCGGGGGCGTTGACCTTCACCACGATCTGGGTGTCGAAGCCGAGCCCGGTGTCGAGGTCGAGATAGCTGTGTGTCTTGCGCGCGAAGCAGTAGACGCAGGCGTGGGAGCAGCCGCGGTACGGGTTCACCGTCCATTCGAACGGCATCCGGGAGGCGCCGGGCACCCGGTTGACGATCGAGCGGGCGCGGATCTCGTGGAAGGTGATGCCGCGGAACTCGGGGGTGTCGAAGGTGCGGGTGGTCACCGCGTCCGCCGCGAAGAGGGCGGGCGTGGCGGCCCCGTCGCCGTCGGTCAGGTTGTCCCAGCGCATGGCGTGCACCTCCGGGGGTCTCGCTCGTACCCAGAATTAGAACACATGTTTCATTCATGGGTGTCAACCCCCGGAGGTGTGTGTCCCGTGTCCCGCGCTCCCGTGTCCCGTCAGCCCCGGGCGCTCGGCGCCGTGGCCCGGGGCTCGGCGCTCGCCGGGGCGCCGGCGGCGCGGAGCGAGCCGGCGGTGAGGCGGGTGCGGCGGGCCGGGACGAGCAGGGCCGCGAGGGTGGCGGCGAGGCAGAGCACGGTCAGCAGGGCGTAGCCGTGGGTGTAGCCGGATTCGTACGGCAGGCCGGAGGGCTGGAGTCGGCTGGTGACCAGCACGCTGGTGATGGAGGCGCCGATGGAGCCGCCGATGGTGCGGATGTTGGCGTTCATACCGGTCGCCGCGCCGGTCTGCTCGGCGGGGACGCTGCCCACGATGAGGTTGGCCATGGAGGCGAAGGCCAAGCCGATGCCGAGGCCGAAGATCCCGGCGACGAACGCGACCTGCCACTGCTGGTCGTGCCACAGGGTGAGGAAGCCGCAGGCGACGGCGCCGAGCGCGGCGCCCGCCACCAGCAACCGCTTGGCGCCGAGCCTCGGCTCGAGGCGGCCGCTGAGCACGCCCGCGCCGAACATGGCGATCAGCATGGGGAGCATCAGCAGCCCGGCCCCGGTGACGCTGGCGCCGAAGCCGTATCCCGCGGTGGACGGGGTCTGCGCGAAGGCGGGGAGGAAGGACCAGATCGCGTACATGCCCGCGCCGAACAGCAGCGCCGCGGCGTTGGTGGTCCATACGGCGGGCAGCCGCATCACGCGCATGTCGATGAGCGGGTTGGCGGAGCGGGCCTCGGCCAGCAGCCACAGGGCGAACAGCAGCGCGGCGGCCACGAAGAGCGTGATCACCCGGGTCGATCCCCAGCCCCAGACGGCGGCCTGGCTGAGCGGCAGCAGCAGTGTGACCAGCCAGCCCGAGAGCAGCACGGCGCCGAGCCAGTTGACGCGTCCGGAGGCGCGGGTGGGGGATTCGGGGATGAAGCGCAGGGCGATCAGCGCGGTGGCGGCGACGATGCCGACGGGCAGCCAGAACAGCCAGCGGTAGTCGAGCGCGGAGACGATGGGCCCGGCGGCGACCACCCCGACGCCGCCGCCCGCGGCGATGACCGCCGAGAGGTTGCTGATACTGGGGCTCACCTCCTCGGCGGCGAACTCGTCGCGGATGATGCCGAAGGAGAGCGGGAAGAGCGCGCCGCCGATGCCCTGGATCACCCGGGCGACGATGAGTATGCCGATCGTGGGCGCGAGCGCGGCGAGCAGACAGCCGAGCGTGAGCGCGACGAGGACCGCGACCAGGGTGCGCTTCTTGCCGATCAGGTCGCCCACGCGGCCGAGGATCGGGGTGAAGATGGAGGCGGAGAGCAGATACGCGGTCATCACCCAGGTCGCGGTGGACTGCGAGGTGTGCAGGGCGTGCTGCACGGTCGGCAGGGCCGGGGCGATCAGTGACTGGAGCATGGAGAACACGCCGGCGCCTGTCGCGAGGACCGCGAAGGTGAGGCGGGTGGAGCTGCGGGGCATGGTGACCTCTCCGTACAGGACAGGGGACGGGGCGGTACGCGCCTGGGCACGGCCGACCTGGGGCGCGGGCACTGCGGAACGGTGGGCGCACGAGGGTGCGCGACCGGCGGTGCACGGCCCCGACTGATAAAGTGGAGGTGTGCCTCCACTCTAACGGAGGTCAACCTCCACTTTCAAGCCGATTGCTTCGATCCCCGCTTCGATCCCCGCTTCGACCCGTTCCGCCCGGAGGCCCCCGTGACCGTCCCGCAGCTCCCCGTCGACGAGATCGTCGCGGCCCAGCGCCCGTACCGCCGGGACGCCGCGCGCAACTACGACGCGCTGCTGTCCGCCGCGCGCGAGGTGTTCGCCGAGAGCGGCGCGGAGGCGCCGCTGGAGGACATCGCCCGCCGCGCCGGGGTCGGCATCGCCACGCTCTACCGGAACTTCCCCACCCGCCGCCATCTCTTCGAGAGCGTCTACGCCGACGAGGTCGCCGCGCTCTGCCGGGTGGCCGAGGAGGCCGCCGCGCTGGAGCCCTGGGAGGCGCTGGACTCGTGGCTGCGCCGCTTCGTCGGCTACAGCGTCACCAAGCGGGCGATCCGCGAGGCCATGGACGACGAGTCGGACATCTTCCAGGCCTGCCGCGAGTCGATGTACCGGGCGGGCGGCCCGCTCTTCGACCGGGCGCGGCAGGCCGGCCGGGTCCGCGCCGATATCGACTTCGACGACCTGCTGCGGATGGTCGCCGGGATCACCGCGACCAACTTCCTCGACGACGCCCAGCGCGACCGCGTCCTCGGCGTGGCCCTCGACGGCGTCCGCGCGGTGCGCTGATCCGGTCGCCGCCGCTCTACCGGTGGCTGCCTCCAATTAGGCAAAGTCCCAGCAAAAATGGTTGGCTTGCCGCAGTCGATGGCGCCGCAGCCGAGGCGCCGTTCAGCGAGTGGAGGAGAGCAATGGGCCAAGTCGAGGCCACCACCGAGCGGATCGTCGCGGGCAGCCCCGAGGACGTGTTCGACGCGCTCGCCGACTACAGCGGTGTGCGCGGCCGGCTGCTGCCGGAGCAGTTCAGCGAGTACGAGGTACGCGAGGGCGGCGACGGTGAGGGCACGCTGGTCCACTGGAAGCTCCAGGCCACCAGCAAGCGCGTGCGCGACTGTCTGCTGGAGGTGACCGAGCCGACCGACGGGGAGCTCATCGAGAAGGACCATAACTCCTCGATGGTCACCACCTGGACCGTGACCCCGGCGGGCGAGGGGCAGGCGCGGGTGGTCGTCACCTCGGTCTGGCAGGGTGCGGGCGGTATCGGCGGCTTCTTCGAGCGGATCTTCGCGCCCAAGGGCCTGGCCCGGATCTATGATGCGTTGCTCGCCAACCTCGCCACCGAGGTCGCGAAGCAGAAGTAACCGAAGGCTCACCGGATCGGGTGGTTTTCTCCGCGGCGCGGTTAGCCGCCGCACACCCTCCGACCGGGGCGAAAGCCTCTTACGTCCCTCTCCCCACCGGTCAGCGGCGATTCGTCGCGCTTGCTCACAGTTGTCGCGTAATGCGAGAAATGGGCGGCGGTACAGGCGCGACGAGGGGAGAAGGACGTGGGCGGGATCACCTGGACCCCCCTGGCCAAGGGGGGCGAGCCGGGGCGCGCCGCCGGTCCCGTACCTGCCTGGGCCCGGACGGCGCAACAAGCGGCACAACAGGCTCAACAACCGGCTCAACAAACCCAACAGGCGCAACAAGCGGCTCAACAAGCCCAACAGGCGCAGCAGACCCAACAGGCCCAGCAGGCGCACGAGACGGTGCGGCAGCCGACGCACCAGACGGCCGATGACGCGCCGGGCCCCGGCCCGGCAGGCGGCGGCCCGGCAGGCGGTGGCGGCGCTCCGGTCGGGCTCAGCCCGGCCCGGGTCCGGATGGTGTTCTTCGGGCTGATGCTCACGCTGCTGCTGGCGGCGCTCGACCAGACCATCGTGGCCACGGCCCTGCCGAAGGTGGTCGGTGAACTGCAGGGCCTGGACAAGATGTCCTGGGCCATCACCTCGTACCTCCTCGCCTCGACCATCGTGCTGCCGGTCTACGGCAAGCTGGGCGACCTGATGGGGCGCAAGGGCGTCTTCATCTTCTCCATTGCCGTCTTCGTGGCCGGCTCCGCGCTCGCGGGCTGGTCGCGCACGATGGACGAGCTGATCGCCTTCCGGGCGGTCCAGGGCGTGGGCGCCGGGGGCCTGATGATCGGCATTCAGGCGATCATGGCGGATATCGTCCCGCCCCGCGAGCGCGGCCGCTACATGGGGCTCATCGCCGCCGCGTTCGGCCTCGCGTCGGTCGCGGGCCCGCTGCTCGGCGGCTTCTTCACCGACCATATGTCCTGGCGGTGGTGCTTCTACGTCAATGTGCCCTTCGGCTTGGTCACGCTGGCCGTCGTGATCGTCGCGCTCAAGCTGCCCAAGCCGACCAGGCGGGCGCGCTTCGACTACCTGGGCGCGCTGCTCCTGGCCGTGTCCTCGACCTGCCTGGTGCTGCTGACGAGTTGGGGCGGCACCGAATACCCGTGGAAGTCCCGCGTCATCCTCGGGCTGGCGCTCGGGGCGCTGGGCAGCGCGATCCTCTTCGTCGTCATCGAGTCGGTGGCGGTCGAACCCATCATCCCGCTGCGGCTGTTCCGTGACTCGGTCTTCTGCGTCACCGGGCTCATCGGCATGGTCCTCGGCGTGGCGCTCTTCGGGGCCGCCAGCTATCTGCCCACCTTTCTCCAGATGGTCGACGGCGCCAGCGCCACCGAGTCGGGGCTGTTGCTGCTGCCCATGATGGGCGGCATGGTCGTGGCCTCCGTCGCCTCGGGCCAGCTCATCAGCGCCACCGGCCGGTACCGGATCTTCCCCATCGTCGGCGGTGTGCTCTCCGCCATCGGCATGTGGCTGCTCTCCCGTATGGACGAGGACACCTCCCGCCCGGACTACAGCCTGTGGATGGGGATCCTGGGGCTCGGCATGGGGCTGGTCATGCCGGTGCTCGTGCTCGCCGTCCAGAACTCCGTACGCCCCGCCGACATCGGCTCCGCCACCAGCGCCAACAACTACTTCCGGCAGATGGGCGGCAGCGTCGGCGCGGCCGTCTTCGGCACCCTCTTCGCCCACCGCCTCGCCGACCGGCTCGCGGTCGAACTCCCCACGGGCAGCGACGATCCGGGGGCGTCCGGCGCCGGGATCCCCGACCCCGAGTCGGTCACCCCGCAGCTGGTGCACTCGCTGCCCGGTCCGCTGCGCGACGGCTATATCGCGGCGTACGCCGACGCCATGCCGCGGATCTTCCTCTATCTCGTGCCGGTGCTCGTTCTGGGCTTCCTGCTCGCCTTCCTGCTGAAGGAGAAACCTCTGGTGTCCCACACCGACTTTGCCGTCCAGCAAGAACCCGTCGTCCCGGCCGCGCGCACCGTGCCCCGCACCGCCCCGACGCCCACCACCGCGGGCATCCCGGTCTGCGGCACCGTCCAGCACCACGACGGCACCACCGTCCCACGGGCGGCGCTCACCCTCATCGACGTCGCCGGACGCCAGATCGGGCGCGGGGCCACCGGGGAGGACGGACGGTACGCGCTGAGCACCCCGGGCGCCGGCGCCTACATCCTGATCGCCGCGGCCGGCGGCCATCAGCCGCGGGCGGTCAGCGTCACCGTCGGCGACCGCCCGGTCGACCTGGACGTCGTGCTCGGCGGGGCCGGGCGGCTGGCCGGGACGGTACGCACCGCGGACGGTGCGCCCGTACGGGACGCCACGGTCACCCTCACCGATGTACGCGGCGAGGTCGTCGCCACCACCCGCAGCGGGCTCGACGGCAGCTATGTGATCGCGGAGTTGGTGGCCGGCGAGTACACCCTCGCCTCCAGCGCCCCCGCCTTCCGCCCCGCCGCGCTGCCGGTCACCGTCCAGGCCGCCCGCGAGACCCGGCAGGACATCGAGCTCGCGGGCGGCGCGGTGCTGCGCGGCGTGGTGCGGGCGGGCGGCGGACGGCTCGTCGAGGACGCGCGCGTCACGCTCCTGGACGCGGCCGGAAACGTCGTCGACACGGCGACCACCACGGCCGACGGCGCCTTCCGCTTCGTCGACCTCTCGGCGGGCGAGTACACGGTGATCGCGGCCGGCTACCCGCCCGTCGCGACGGTCCTCCAGGTCGCGGGCGGCGGCCGTACCGAACGCGACCTTCAACTCGGCCACGAGGACTGAGCGCTCCGGGGTAGGGGGCGGTTCGTCTTCGTGGCCTAGACTTCCCGGCCACTGGCGAAAATCGCGTGGTCGAAGGCGCGGGCAAGGAGGAGTCGCGATGGCAACGGGGGGATGGGGTCCGCCGAACGGCCCCGGGCAGGGAGGCAACCGCTGGGGACCGCAGCCCCCGGCACCCGATCCGTACGCGCCTCCGCCGACACCGGATCCGTACGGACCGCCACCGCCGAACCCCTACGGGCCGCCCCCGCCCCCGCCCCCGCCGCCCGGGCCCTACCGGCCCGCGCCCACAGGTCGGCGCTGGTACCGGCGAGTGCCCTTCCTCTCCTTCCTCGTCCCCCTGCTCCGCCTGGCGCACCGGCCCGCCCGGAAACTGTTCGACCAGGACGGCGGTGGGCGCGTCCACGACCCCGTGGTGGACCGCGTCCAGATCACCCGCACGGTGCTCGGCCTCCTCGCGACGTTCGCCCTCTACTACACGTACGGATCGGAAGGCGACCTGAAGGACCAGGCCAGCGAGAGTGCCGGCCAACTCATCGTGACCCCGGTCCTGCTCCTCATCGCCGGACCGGTGGTCATCGCCCTCTTCATCCGCTACGCGCCCGCGGAGCGGCGGCGGTTGCTGCGCTCCCGGCTCAGCGTCCCGGCCAAGACCGTCGGCTGGTACGTCCTGACCGTGGCCGTCCTCGCCGCCACGTTGTGGGGGATCTCGGCCAACCCCGAGGTGCTGGAAGCGGAGCTGCACGGGGTGTGGCTGTTCGTGGCCGCGGTCCCGGCGCTCGTGTTCGTGTTTTGGGGGCTGCCGTTCTTCTTCATGGCCTCGGCCTACGTCGCCCGCTCCGCCTTCAACACCGCCTATGTGCACGCCGCGCTGCCGGCCGTGATCACCGTGGTGATGGTGTGGATCATCGCCGTCCTGAACGCGACCGGGGGCGGTACGCCGGGCGGGCCGCTGTGGGCCCAGTTCTGTGCCCTGTTCGGCGGCCCCTTGTCGGTGACCGGGCTCTCCCTGTGGGAGCTGCGCCGACTGCGCACCCGCCACGGCGTGACCATCCGCGGCTGAGACAGCGGCTGAGAGAAACCCCTATTCGGGTATTGCGGCGCGCGGCGCCCCGCGGCGGCCGTACCGTGGGTAGCGGTGGCGCAGATCTTGCCTGGCTAAGGAGTCATCCCCCTATGGACCGTGGCACGTCGCGCGGCGACGATGAGGTGGGCGGGGTGCCCCGGGTGCCGGAGCAGCGGGGTGGCGGGCCCGGGAGGATGCCGCTCGCGGTGGTGGTCATCGATGTCGACGGGCTGGTGACGCACTGGAGTTCCGGTGCGCGCAGGCTCTTCGGGCGGAGCCGAGAGGAGGCCGTGGGCTGCCGGGCCGTCGATCTGATGCCGGTCTCGGGCGCGCTGGGCGGGGCGGACTGGGAGGGCGGGGAGCGCGGACCGGACCTGGACGCCTCGCTGGGCGCGGCGGCGTCCTACCCCACGGCCGGGCGGGCCCGGATGGCCGATGGTCGGGACAACGATCCGGTCGAAGTTCTGTGGTGGGCCTATCCGCTGGTCGGGCCGGGGCCGGAGCGGCTGCTCGTACTAGCGGCCGACGCCTCGGGCCCGGCCGAGGCGGAGCGCGCGGCCGTCGGCGGGGAGCGGGAGCGGTTCGCGCCCGGCTTCGCCCGGCACACCGAGTTCCCCGGCGCGGACCGGCTCGCCGGGCGGCTGCCGGACATCCTGCCCAACATGGGCCCGGCCAGGGCGGGCCGGATCGTCGCCCAGATCCTTGAACTCGGCTATCCGGTGCTGGAGATCAGCAGGCACGAGCGGGTGCCCGTGACCCCGGACTGGGGCATGCCCCGCTACCGCGAGCGGCAGGCGCGGCAGGAGGCGGCCCGCCGCGCGGCGTCCGCGGCCGGGGCCGAGGACGCGACCCGGGGCGGGGGCGCGCGGGAAGCGTCGCGCGCCCCCGGTGTGCCGTACGCATCCGAAGCCCCGTACGACGCAGCCGAAGACCTCGATCTGGAGTACGCCGCCGTCCGCGAGCGGCTGGAATTCCTCAACGAGGTCAGCGGGCGCATCGGCAGCTCCCTCGACCTCGCCCGCACCATCCGCGAGGTCACCAGCGCCGCCGTGCCCCGCTTCGCGGACTTCGCCGGCACCCATCTGCGCGCCCAGGTGCTGGCCGGCGAGGGGTTCCCCGACGGCCCGCCCGACGTCACCACCATCTGGCACCGGGTGTGGGTCGAGCACAACGACGAACCGGGCCGCTGGGACGACACCGTGCCGGTCGGGGAGGCCATCGCCTTCCCCGAACACACGCCGTTCTTCCAGTGCATGGTCACCGGCGAGCCCGTGCTGATCCCGTACATCGACGACGCGCTGGGCGACCGGATCTCCGGGGAGTTCGAGAAGCGGGACCTGCGGCCGCTGATCAACGGGCGGTCGCTGCTGATCGTCCCGCTCAAGGCGCGCGATGTGGTGCTGGGCTTCATGGTGCTGATGCGCCGCGCGGGGCGGGAGCGGTTCCACGACGTGGACCGTACGACCGGCGCCGAACTCGCCGCCCGCGCGGGCCTGGTGCTCGACAACTCCCGTATGTACACCTACCAGGAGAACGTCGCCGAGACGCTCCAGGACAGCATGCTGCCCCAGGTCACCCCGCGTATGGCCGGATGCGACACGGCCACCCGCTATCTGCCGGGCACCCGGCTCGGCCGGGTCGGCGGTGACTGGTTCGACTGCGTCAAGCTGTCCGGCTCGCGCACCGCGCTCGTCGTCGGCGACGTCATGGGGCACGGGCTGAACGCGGCGGCGATGATGGGCCAGTTACGCACCGCCGTACAGACCATGGCCGCCCTCGACCTGCCGCCCGCCCAACTGCTGCGCAGCCTTGACGACCTGGCGCAGCGGCTCGGCGAGCACTACCTCGCCACCTGCCTCTACGCCGTCTACGACCCCATCCGCTCCGAACTGCTGATATCCAACGCGGGCCATATCCCGCCCGTGTTGGTGCGCGCCCAGGACGGCCGCAGCGAACTGCTCGACCTGCCGACCGGAGCGCCCATCGGGGTCGGCGGGGTGCCCTTCGAGACGGCCCTGGTACGAGTGGCGCCCGGCGACCGCCTGGTGCTGTGCACCGACGGCCTGGTCGAGGTGCGCGGCCAGGACATAGGCGCCGGGCTCGCGGCGCTGTGCGAATCCGCCGCGCACCCCGCGGCGTCGATGGACGAGGCGTGCGACACCATCATCCGCGCCCTCAACACCCGGGGCGGCCGCAAGGACGACGTGGCGCTGCTGATGGCCCGGCTGAACGGCATCCCGGCGGCGGACGTGGCGCAGTGGCGGCTCGCGCTGGAGCCGGGCGAAGTGGGCCGGGCGCGGCGGCTGGTGCGCGAGCGGCTGCTCCAATGGGGCCTGCCGGAGGCCGTGGAGACCGCGGAGCTGCTGGTCAGCGAGGTGGTGACCAATGCGATACGGCATGCCCACACCCACCATGTCGTGCTGCGTCTGGTGCGTACGGACGCGCTGCTGTGGGAGGTCTCCGACGACGACCACGAACTGCCGACGCTGCTGAGCGCGGGCCGCGACGACGAGACGGGGCGCGGGCTGCGGGTGGTCGGCGCCCTGGCGCGGGAGTGGGGCAGCAGCCGGTCGGCGGACGGTAAGACCGTCTGGTTCGAACAGAGCCTTCCCCGCCCGGGGCGCCCGTAGCGCCCGGGGCGCGCGGCGCGCGCGGGCGCGGGCGCGAATATCGCGTGAAGGAAAGCGCCGGGCCCTTGTCCGGGCCCCGGGAGTGGCGATAGCCACCTGGAGCGTACGGGCAAGAGGAGGCGTCTACTCCGGGGAGCGGCGGATGAGCGTATCGGAGCGCTACAGGCAGGCGTGGGAGAGCTACTGGCAGAACACCTCGGACACGCCGGGGGAGGCCATCTGGGACGCCGACCCGTCGCTGTCCGCGATCCCGCACCTCGCACTGCTGGCCCCGTACGCCGACGCCACACTGCCGATCGCCGACCTCGGCTGCGGCAACGGCACCCAGACCCGCTATCTGGCCACCCGCTACCCCCGCGCCATCGGCGTGGACCTGTCCTACGCGGCCATCGACCACGCGCGGCGCGCCGACAGGGAGCAGGCGGCGGACTTTGCCCACGGTACACGGAGCGCCACAAACCCCTGCCACAGTGACAAAACTCGCCAATGATAACCAAGTTGGCAAGCCTTGGTAGGTCGCTGACCTGCCCGGCGGTCGGGAGGATCGTCGTACGGGCGGACAAGCGCCGTCAAACCCGCCGGAGCGATCCAGGGGGGAATCTCCCATCCTCGGGTGGGAGAGAGCTCCAAATGCGCGCCGTCATCCATGACAGCGGGCCGCCCGGACCGGCGGCCCGCCGACGCGCGCACCGCCGAAGTGCCGGAGCTGCTGCGCGAGGCGGGGCTGACGGTGCTGGCCCACGGGCCCACCACCCTGCCGCAGACCGAGTACCGGGCGGACGGGACGCGGCTCGACCTCCCGGCACACTGGTACGTGGTCGCCGCGCTCAACTCCTCGCGCGCAGCGTGATGACCGTGGCCGTGCCGAGGGAGCCTTCGGTGGGGATCGTACGGGTCGTGGTGGCGCGCCCGTCGATGAGACGGCGCAATGACGCGGGGCCGGGCTGCAACCGGCCCCGTTCGAAGAGGACGAGGCTCACCTCGACCCCGGAGGCCCCGGAGGCCCCGGAGGCCCCGGAGCCCCCGGAGGCCCCGGAGGCCCCGGCGGCCGGGGCCATCCGCCGGTACTGGCCGTAGGTGACCGCATCGCAGCCGGAGTACCAGCCGAGGTCGGGCTCGTAGCCGGTGACCAGCAGACAGGGCCGGTCACCGGCGAACTGCCGGGCCACGGCGAGAGTTGAGACGCGTTGGGCGGTGGGGCCCGGCATCGCGTCGTGCGCCACGTACTGGGTGGTCGCCGGCACGGTGACGGCGGCCAGCGCGGCGACGGCGGCGAGCACGGCCTGGGACCAGCGGCCGGCCGGTTCGGCGAGGGTCTGCACGCCGAGGACGGTCAGCAGGACGACGGGCAGGTAGACGAAGCGGGGCTCGCCGTCCGTGGCCACCCCCAGCACGATGAAGGTGAGCACCGCGGTCATGCCGAGAAACACGCGGTTCCGGTCGCCGGGCCGCGAAGTCGCCGCCCCCCTACGCCGGTTGCCGCGCCGCCGCCGGATCGCGGCGCCCAGGCCCCACAGCCCCGCGGCCATGACGACGCCGCCGAGGTCGCCGGCCAGCCGGTACGGGAAGACGGACAGGTAGTACACGAGACCGTCGCCCACATAGGCCCGCCCGGCGTGCTCGGTCGCGGAGAAGATCAGGCCGAGGGGGCTGCCGGTGACCTCGGTGGCGTAGCTGAAGTGCGGTATCAGCCCGGCGATCAGGACGCCCGCGCCCAGGGCCAGTCGACGCCCCTGGGCCAGCCAGGCCCGGGGACCGTAGGCGAGGACGGCGGCGACGGCGATGGCCGCGAGGGTGCCCACCACGCCGTACCGCAGATAGAAGGCCGCGAGCGCCGGGAAGGGCAGCAGCATCAGAGCGCGTGAACCCGGCTTCTCCTGTGCGCGGACGAGCAGATAGACCACGGTCAGGAGCAGGCCCGTGGCGCCGATGTCGTTGAGGAACAGCGGGAGGCGGCGCAGGAAGCCCAGTCCGCTGAGGACCAGAAGCGTCGCCACCACGGCCCGTCGTGGGGTGGTCAGCCGAGCGGCGACCAGATAGGTCGTGGCGAGGGTGAACAGGGTCAGGAGCAGCGCGACCACGCGCAGCGCCCCGACGTCGTCGTGCACGGCCAGGGCGATCCGGCCGAGCGCCGGAAGCCCCACCGGGCGGTAGGTGCCCCAGCCCGCGTCCGGGGTGCCGTCGAGCCAGGAGCGGGCCTTGTTGCCGTACACCGCCTCCTCATGGCCGATCAGCGGCTCGTGGTCCTGAAGGGCGGCCCATACGGCGGTGGCCATGGCCAGGACCGCGGCGGCACCCGCCCACGCGGGTATTCGCCTCAGCCGGCCTGTGGCCCGTACGACCACGGGCGGCGGAGCGGGCACCGCCCGCGGGCCCCGCAGGGCGAGCAGCCACGCCGGGGCGGCGACGAGCAGCCAGGGCCACGGCTGCCCGCCGGCGACACCCACCGCGTGCAGCACCTGCTGTACGACGGCGGCGAGCGTCGTGGCGACGGCCACCACCAGAGCCACCCGCCGGCCGCGGGGCGCTCCGACTTCTCCGCCGCGCACCGGGGCGGGGCTGAGGACAGGGGCGATGGTCACAGGTCACCTCAAGGGCCGGAAAGCAGGCAGGGGCAGGCAGGGGCAGGCGGGGGCAGGCAGGGAACAGACGGGGAACGGGCCCGATGGTCACCCGGAGCTGCTGAGACGACGCTGAAGGATCCTGAAGACCTCTTCAGGGACGGCCGGAACTGCTGGGGATACTGAGGCGATGCGGCTACTGGTGGTGGAAGACGAGGAAGGGCTCGCGGTCGCCCTGAAAAGGGGCCTGGAAGCGGCCGGATACGCGGTGGACGTGGCTCATGACGGCCTGGTCGGCCTGCACATGGCGCGTCAGAACCCGTATCAGGCGATCGTGCTCGACATCATGCTGCCCGGCCTGAACGGATACCGGGTCTGCGCCAGGCTCCGTGCGGAGGACATCGAGACGCCCATCCTCATGCTGACCGCCAAGAACGGCGAGTACGACGAGGCCGAGGCACTGGACACCGGCGCCGACGACTTCCTGGCCAAACCCTTCTCGTACGTGGTGCTCGAGGCCCGGCTGCGGGCCCTGCTCCGCCGCGGCGGCGCCCGGACCCGCACCGTGCTGCGCATCGGTGACCTGTGGATCGACCCCGCCAACCGGTCCAGCGGCCGTGGCGATGTCCAGATCAGGCTGACCGCCAAGGAGTTCGCGGTGCTCGAATGCCTTGGGCGGCGGGCCGGTGAGGTCGTGCCCAAGATAGACATCGCCGATCAGGTCTGGTCGGCGGATTTCGAAGGCGATCTGAACATCGTCGAGGTGTATGTGAGCGCCCTGCGCCGAAAGATCGACACGCCTTTCGGCCGCGCGTCGATCGAGACGGTCCGGGGCATCGGCTACCGCATGACCGGCCATGGCGCCTGACGCGCCGAACACCCGGGCGGTACGCACCCGGCTGCGTAAGTCGCTCGCGCCGCAAGTACGCGCCGCCGTCCGGGCCGGACTTGCCGCGGCCTGGCTGCTTGTTGCGGTCGCCGTGTGTCTTCCGTCCGTGGATGTCATGGAGCTGGTACGGAGGCCCGAGGTCGAGGGCCCGGCCGTCATGCTGATCGGCGGCGCCACGGTGTGGGCGTTCGCGCGGCCCGCCCGACAGGCGCTGTCCCTGCGGCTGCGCGTCGCGCTCGTGGTCGGCGCCGCCACGGCCCTCCTGTTCGCCGCCGAACTCTGGTGGTCGGTCCAGACCGGCGGATCCGCGTTCGGCTACCTGGCCGGCCTCGGGTGGGGCCTGGCGTTCTGGGGACCCCTCGCCGTCGTGGTCCTCGCCGTCACCGCGTGGACGGCGGCGGACCGGGCGCTGCGCCCCGTCGAGGCCATCCGCCGGGAACTCGAGGACATCACGGCCCGGTCGCTGGGCCGCCGGGTGCCGGTCTCGTCCTCGGGCTCGGCCGATGAAATCGCCCGGCTCGCACGCACCATCAATACGACCCTGGACCGGCTGGAGCGGTCGGCCGAACTCCAGCAGCGGTTTATCGCCGACGCCTCCCACGAGTTGCGCAGCCCCCTCGCCGGGCTGCGGGCCTCCCTCGAATCGTCGCTGACGCACCCGGACGGCGTCGACTGGGAGGCCCGGGTACGCGACGCCCTCCGGGACATCGTGCGGCTCCAGAACCTCAGCCATGACCTGCTGCTCCTGGCCCAGTTGGACGGCGGCGCGCCCGCCGCCGATACGGCGGTCAACTTCACCGACCTCGCCCACGACCTGGCCGTGGAACACCAGCACCTGCCCCACCCCCGCCCGCTCGGCGTCCGCTGCGTCGCCGCCGACGACCCGCCGGTCTGGGTCCGGGGCAGCGATGTCCAGCTGGAACGGCTGCTGCGCAATCTGCTGGGCAACGCCTGCCGTTACGCCCGCACCACGGTCGAGGTCACGATCGGTACCGAGCGCCGCCAGGAGGACGGGGACACCGTCGTGTTCGAGGTCCGCGACGATGGCCCCGGAATCCCCGCGGCGGACCGGGAACGGGTCTTCACACGCTTCAGCCGACTGGAGGACGCCCGCACCCGAAAGTCCGGCGGGGCAGGGCTCGGCCTGGCCATCGCCCGCGAGATCGCGGTCCGCCACGGCGGCACCCTCCACTTCGCGGACACGGCGCACGGGACGTGTGCCGTCGGCCGGCTGCCTCACCTCACGCGCCGACCTCTGCACGGTCCAGGCGGGCCTTGACGTCGCGCCGTCGTTCCACGGCGGCCCTGATCAAGCCGACGAACAGCGGGTGCGGACGGGTGGGCCGGGAACGCATCTCCGGATGCGACTGGGTACCCACCAGATACGGATGTATCTCGCGCGGATACTCCACGTACTCCACCAGCCTGTCGTCCGGAGAGACGCCCGAGAACACCAGCCCCGCCTTCTTCTCCAGCTCCACCCGGTACGCGTTGTTCACCTCGTACCGGTGCCGGTGCCGCTCCTCCACCCGGTCCCGTCCTCCGTACACCTCACGCACCAGCGATCCCTGGGCCAGCTTCGCCGGGTACATCCCCAGGCGCATCGTGCCGCCCAGATCCCCGGCTCCCTCGACGATGTCCAGCTGCTCCGCCATGGTCGAGATCACCGGGTCCGCCGCGCCGGGGTCGAACTCGGTGGAGTCCGCCCCCTTGATCCCGGCGGCGTTCCGCGCCGCCTCGATCACGATGCACTGAAGGCCCAGGCACAGTCCCAGCAACGGAATCCCTTGTTCCCGGGCATGGGCGATGGCGCCCACCTTGCCCTCCACACCGCGCTCGCCGAAGCCACCCGGCACACACACCGCGTCCGCGTCCGCGAGCTGCCGCTCCGCGCCCAGGGGGGTGCGGCAGTCATCGGCGGCGACCCACTTGATCCGGACCCGGACGGCATTGGCGAATCCGCCCGCGCGCAGGGCCTCGGTCACGGACAGATAGGCGTCCGGCAAGTCGATGTACTTACCCACGAGGGCCACGACGACGTCATGCCGCGGTTCGTGGACACGCCGCAGCAGGTCGTCCCACTGCCGCCAGTCCACATCGCGGAACGGCAGGTCCAACCGCCGCACCACATAGGCGTCCAGCCCCTCCGCATGGAGCACTCGGGGGATGTCGTAGATCGACTTCGCGTCGACCGCCGCCACCACCGCCGCGTTGTCCACATCACACATCAGCGAGACCTTGCGCTTGATCGAGGTCGGCACCTCCCGGTCGGCGCGCAGCACGATGGCGTCCGGCTGGATGCCGATGTTCCGCAGCGCGGCCACCGAGTGCTGCGTCGGCTTGGTCTTCAGCTCTCCGGCCGGACCGAGGTACGGCAGCAGGGAGATGTGCACCACGAACACATGGTCGCGGCCCACTTCGTGCCGTACCTGCCGCACGGCCTCCAGGAACGGCAGCGACTCGATGTCCCCCACCGTCCCTCCGACCTCGGTGATCACCACGTCCACATCGGACGATGCCATCCCACGGATCCGGCGTTTGATCTCGTCGGTGATGTGCGGGATCACCTGGACCGTGTCCCCCAGGTACTCTCCGCGCCGCTCCTTGGCGATCACGGAGGAGTACACCTGGCCGGTGGTCACATTGGCCGAACCGTCCAGGTCCACGTCCAAAAACCGCTCGTAGTGGCCGACGTCCAGATCGGTCTCCGCCCCGTCGTCGGTGACGAAGACCTCACCGTGCTGGAACGGATTCATCGTGCCCGGATCCACATTCAGATACGGATCCAGCTTCTGCATGGTCACTCGCAGGCCGCGTGCCTTCAGCAGGGCACCCAGACTGGATGCCGTCAGGCCCTTGCCGAGTGACGAAGCCACGCCTCCGGTGACGAAGACGTGTTTGACGGTCGGGACTTCCAGGCGCATGGCCACAATCGCTCCCGTGGTCGAAGAGGGGAAATGACGGCGCGCCGGGCATGCCGACGCCTGCCGTGGTCATGCGACGGCGACGCCTGCCGGAGGGAGCAGCGGGGAACGGCTCAGTGGCCTTCCCCGCCGTGAGCGAACGTGCCGTCCTTGATCACAGAGCCGCGCTTGTAGGCGTGGGTGATGAGCTCGGTGTCGACTTCGGTGATGTCGGCGAAGTGTGCCAGCCGTTCCCCCAGGAACCGGTAGAGGTCGGCCTCGTGTTTCAGACATACCTCCACCAGGAGGTTGTAGGCACCGGTGATGGCGGCGCAGTAACGCACTTCGGGGAGCGCGGCCAGCGCGGTGCCGACGGCCTCCATGCCGGCGGGGCGGACTTTCAGACACAGTTGGGCCTCGACGCGCAGACCCAGCAGGGCCGGTTCGATCTCGGTGCGCAGATAGACCATCTGACGTTCCAGCAGCGCCGTGACCCGGCGGCCGGCTGTGGCCACCGAGAAGTCGAGTTCCTTCGCCAGACTGGTCAGACTGATACGGGCGTTCTTGATGAGGGCCTCGGCCACCCGCTGATCGGTGGGGGAGATCGGATACCGGTCCGCGGGCGTGCTGATGGGTTGAACCGCGCTTTCCCGGAGCAGTCTCCTCTCCTGCTCGGACAGCAGTGGGGCGTGCCATTCGGCCACGGTGGTGAATGTGCGGAGGGTCACGTACGCGTCCAGTCTCCTGACCGCAGAGATACCAGGGATTCCGTTCTGCATCAAGGAATGGAGGGTGCGTTCAGGAGGCAGAATCACCTCACACCAGAGCACATTGCCGCGCCCGCTGACCGTAATGACGCCCCGGAAGTCATCGCGACCGATGAGTTCCTTTGCCACGCGGACCGACGCCCCGGTCTCCACCTCGAGTCGGATGTGCACCGAACTGCCGAGCCCGCAGCGCATGACGTCGTACAGGGCCGTGGGGCGCACCATCCCGGACCCGGTGAGCCGCTGTATCCGCCGGGCGACGGTTCGTTCGTGCTCGCCCAGGATCCGCCCGATCTCGCCGCATCCGGCCCGGGGATGGGCCTGCAGAGCAGCCACCACGCGACAGTCACTCTCGTCCAGCGTGTCGGAAGCGTTCATCATGGCGGGATTCTTTCAATCTCTCTAGCGGAATTACTAGCCCTGTTGTCGGATCTCTTCACGTCGTGCAGAATCGTCTCCCGTTGGGTGTCACTGGGTGCCAACCGGAGCCGCTCGTTCGGGCAGTGACCTGAGGAGGCGTGGCAGGTGCGGAGTACGGTGCTCGATGTCTTGCGGGGCGCGCCTGGTCCGGGTGCGTGCCGACCGGTCGAGTCGCGCCGATGGCGATGTCAACGCCCCGCACGTTCCTGACGTAATTCCTGCTTCGCCCGAGATCGGCGTTGCGCCGATTTTTCTGGAACCCGAGAACAAAAGCGCCAATGCAACCGCTCCAGCCGTCTATGCCGGTGAGGATGGAAATTGTCTGGCGAGAAGAGTTCAGTGGTGGTTCAGCAACAGTTCACCGAACAAGCAATGCGGTCGGTTCTCGGGCATTTCTGCTCGGGAGTCACGGTGGTCACCGCGATGGGCCGCGCCGGTCCGGTGGGGTTTACCTGCCAGGCATTTACCTCGCTTTCGCTTCGGCCACCGCAGGTGCTGCTGTGTCCCAGCCTCACCTCGACGACCTGGCCTGTCATCAGTGAATGCGGCCAGTTCTGCGTGAACGTTCTCGCGCAGTCGCAGAGCCTGCTCAGTGAGCGATTCGCCCAGTCCGGAGGCGACAAGTTCCACGGAGTACGGTGGACCGCCTCACCTCACGGCTCGCCCCGGCTGACGGGTGCCGTGGCCTGGCTCGACTGCGAAGTGCACGCGGAGTACGACGGCGGGGACCACCTCATCGTCAGGGGCGACATCCGCTCGCTGGAAGCGGCTTCCGCCGTCCGACCGCTGCTGTACTACCGGGGCCGTTACACCGGCCTCGCCGAGGAGGCGTTCGGCGCCTCCTGAGCGCTCACCCACCTTCCCGACCCATTGACCTGGGGCACCCATGCCCCGGAGCGCACATCCGCACTGTCACAGAGGAGTACCAGCATGCGCGACATCCCCACCCCCGCCGGCCTGCTCGCCGGTCTCGACGTTTTCATCGGCGGACCGATCCAGCACGCCATCCTGTCCAACGGCTTCGCCGGTGACCTTCAGGACGCCATCTCCAGCGCCATCGACGTGGTCCGGGAGAACGGGGGGAACGTGTTCTCGGCACATGTGGTCGAGAAATTCGGGGCGGAGACCGCCGCCTTCACGCCGGAGCAGGTCTCCGTGCGCGACTTCCGTTGGATGAAGAAGTGCGACGTCTTCGTGCCCGTACTCCCCCTGTTACCCGATCAGACGCTGCGCCGGACCGACGGCACACACGTCGAGCTGGGCTGGGCCACCGCACTGGGGCGCCCCATCGTCATCGTCACCAGGCAGCCGTTCGTGGACTCCGCGAGCCATCTGCTGAAGGGGCTGCACCGGGTCGGCTCGGTGTGGACGGTCGACTTCGACGAGTTCAACGAGAAGCCGAGCCTGCTGATCGAGGGGGTGCTCGCCGCGACGGAAGGCCAGCGGGAGGCGATCAGCGCCGGGGTCGTCGCCTAGGCCCGGCCCCGTCCGGGCGGGCAGGGCCCGGTGTCCTGTCCCCTCACATCCGGAACACACCCGCTCGTTCGCCGCACTCCTGACGGAGAACCAAGTGTCCGACGTGACAATAATGGGTCTGAGCCTCAAGAACCCCGTGATCGTGGGGTCCGGGCTGCTCACCGACCAAGAACGCAACATCCGCACACTGCTCGCCGCGGGGGCGGGCGCCGTTGTCACCAAAACGATTCACCCCAGTCCCCCGAAGGACCTGGACGAGAGAATCCTGCGCCTACCGGTAGGGATGCTCAACAGCACCACCTACTCCAAGAGGTCGGTCGACCACTGGCTGAAGGTGCTGCGCTCGCTGACCGAGGACCAACTCCCCATCATCGCCTCCCTCCACGCGGACAGCCCGTCCGAGCTGGGCGATCTCGCCGCGCAGGTCCAGGGCACCGGATGCCGGGCGCTCGAACTGGGCATCTCCTGCCTGAACGAGGAGTCGGGGCTGGAAGACGACAACCCGGACCGGGTGTACGCCTACACCGCCGAGACCCGCACCCGGACCTCCCTGCCCCTGTCGGTCAAGCTGGCCATCGGGGAGGGCCTGGAGGACCGGGTACGTGCCGCGATCGCGGGTGGGGCGGACGCCATCACCGTCAGCGACACCATCTCCGGTGCGGCAGTGTCCCCGGACACCGGTGAGCTGGAACTGGGCGGAGTCTTCGGCTACTCGGGCCCGGGCATCAAACCCCTGGTCCTCGCGGCCATCTGGCGGCTCCGCAAACGGGGATTCGCCCTGCCCATCATGGGCGTGGGAGGCATTTCCTCCGGCCGGGACGTGGCCGACTACCTGCACGTCGGCGCGAATGCGACCCAGGTGTACACGGCCCTGCACACCGATATGCGGGCCACGCTCGAGCGGATCGTGACCGAGACCGAGTCGGCGCTTCCGCGCACCGCCGAGTTACCGCTGGAGGTGGCCACATGACGCGCGTCGCGCCGGGCCTGGCGGACCTGACCAGCGCCCAGGTCATGGACCGCCTGCGGGACCGCACCCTCATCTGGCCGATCGGAGCCACCGAGCAGCACGGTCCGCATCTGCCGCTCTCCGTGGACTCCGTCCTCGCGGAGGAGTTCGCCGCCGAGATCGCGGCCGAACTGGACGGCTTCACCCTTCCGGTGCAGTCGATCGGCGCCCGGTCCCTGCCACAGAGCGGAGGCGGGCTGTCCTTTCCCGGGACCGTGTACGTGGGCGGCGAGACCCTGATCCGGTTTCTCGCCGAGACCCTCCGGTCACTGGCCGGTCTGCCCTTCGCACGGCTCATCGTGGTCAACGGCCACTACGAGAACGAGCCGTTCATCTTCGAAGCGCTCGACCAGATACGGCAGCAGGGGGACTTCGGCCACCGGGAGGTCATCGCCTTCAGCTGGTGGAGCATGGTGCAGGACTCCTGGCTCGCCGCCGAGGTCGGTGACTTCCCCGGTTGGCACGCCGAGCACGCCGGCCTCACCGAGACCAGCCTGATGCTGCATCTGCGGCCGGACCTGGTGACGGAAACCCGGCTGGACCACGACCGTCCGCCGCGCAGCGGGGTCTATCTGCACCCCATCGATCTGGCCCAGACCACCAACCAAGGGATCCTGTCCTCGACCTCCGGATCCAGCGCTGACCTGGGCGAGAAGCTGTTCCGGCATGTGATCGCGGAATCCGTCGCCATGGTGCGGGAAGGGGGAGGGCTGCTCTTCGCCCGGACCAGGCCGGACCGGCGGTGGCAGGCCAAGGTGAGCGAAGGGAGGCAGTCATGAGCCGTAAATTCCATCTGGCTTTTATCTTCAACTTCACCCCGGACGACTGGCAGGGCCCGTTCGGGACGGGCGGTTCGCCGTGGAGTGGCGCGTTCCATACGGAGGTCGCCCAGGCTCTCGAGCGTGCCTGCTTCGACTACGTCATCGTCGAGGACAAGCTCATGGTCCCGGAGAGCTACGGCGGCTCCAGGGAGGCGGCGCTCAAGCAGGCCATGGTGGTGCCCAAGCACGACCCGGTGCCGCTGGCCGTCGCGATGGGTGTGGCCACCTCGCAGCTGGGCATCGTCGCCACCCTGTCCACCATGGCCTATCCGCCGTTCATGACCGCGCGCCTGGCCTCGACGATGGACAGCATGCTGGGCGGGCGCTTCGGCTGGAACATCGTCACCAGCGCCGAGGACCTGGCCGCGCGGAACTTCGGGATGGAGGAGCTGCCGCCGCGCGACGTCCGCTACGAGATGGCGGACGAATACGTCGACGTGGTCAAGCAGCTCTTCGCGTCCTGGGACAAGGACGCGGTGGTCCTCGACCGGGAGAACGGCGTCTACGCCGACCACACCAAGGTCCGCCCCGTCCACTTCAAGGGCAAGTACTTCAGTGTGCGGGGCCCGCTGAACACCGTTCCCTCGCCCCAGCACCGTCCCGCGTTCGTCCAGGCGGGTGCCTCTCCGCGCGGGAAGGTGTTCGCGGCGCGCAACGCCGATTCGATCATCGCGATCGCCAGCGGTGTCGAGAGCATGAAGCAATTCCGGGACGATGTCCGCCGACACGCCGAGGACTTCGGGCGGGACCCCGATGAGATCAAGGTCCTGTTCTGTGTCACACCCACCCTGGGCGAGACCGAGCAGGACGCGCGGGAGAAGCAGGCCCGGATGGTCTCCTCGCCGCAGTTCATCCAGGACATCCTGGCGCAGACCTCCGCCCTGACAGAAATCGACTTCGCGCAGTTCGACCTGGACAAGCCCCTGCCCCACAAATTGGAGACCAACGGCGAGCAGGGCTCGCTGGACAAGCTCCAGCAGTGGGGCAGCGGCAAGACGCTGCGTGAACTCGTCGTGGACGGCGCGGGCGGGCTGGTGTCCTCGGTCGACTTGGTCGGGACGCCGGACCAGGTGGCGGAGCGGATGGGCGAGGTGATGGAGGAAGTGGGCGGAGACGGTTTCATGCTGACCACTCCGCTGCTCCGGCTGAACCGCCGCTACATCGCCGAGGTCACCGACGGACTGATCCCCGCGCTGCAACGCCGGGGGCTGACCCGGACGGCGTACACCCCCGGCCGCACCCTGAGAGAAAACCTCATGGAGTTCTGAAAGAAGGGGCGAAGGCCCGCCCCCTTCGCGCCGCGCCCGCCCCGGCTCCGGGCCGGGCGCGGCGCGGAACCGTCGACGTATCCCGCTCCGGCGGCGCAGGAAAGGTGTTCCCATGATCGGCGCCGATACGCGGCTGGCTCTTGATCCCGTCGCGCAGAATCTGCTCTTCCGCCAGGCCCACACCGCATACGCCTTCACGGACGACCCGGTGTCCGACGAGACCGTCGAAGAGATCTACGATCTGGTGAAATACGGTCCGACGGCATTCAACCAGCAACCCCTGCGCGCGCTGCTGCTGCGCTCCCCGGAAAGCCGCGCAAGGCTGCTGCCGCATCTGTCGAGCAGTAATCGGGACAAGACCGAGCGGGCCCCACTCACCGCCGTACTGGCCGTCGACCACGAGTTCCACCAGGAACTTCCGGAACAATTCCCCGTACTGCCCGCGGCAAAGGACCTCTTTTACGCCGACCGCGAGGTACGGGAGCACTCCGCCGCCGTGAACGGCGCCCTCCAGGCCGCGTATTTCATCATCGGCATTCGGGCCGCCGGGCTGGCCGCCGGACCGATGACCGGGTTCGACGCGGCCGGTGTCGACGCGGAGTTCTTCGCCGACGGGGAGCACTCGGTGCTCGCCGTGGTCAACATCGGCAGGCCGAAGCCGGACGGCCTGCGCCAGCGTGGGCCCCGGCTGGCGTACCACCAGGTGTTCTCCAGCCTCTGAGGCCCCAGATCTTCACACGGAGGCGTCTTCCCGGGCGGCGGTCGTCCGCTCCGGTGCGGCGCTCGGGCCCGCCGCGTGGACCCCGCGGTACCAGCGCCCCCACGCGTCCAGCAGACCGGCGATGTCGTCCAGGCTGCGCCCCACCTCGGTGAGCGAATACTCGACCTTCGGGGGGACCTCGCGATACACGGTACGGGTGACCAGCCCGTCGGCTTCCAATTCCCGTAGCTGGCGGGTGAGCATGCGCTGGGTGATTCGCGGCAACGCGCGCCTCAGTTCCCCGAAACGCTGCGTTCCGCTCAGCAGCTGCTTGAGAATGGCCAGTTTCCAGCGGCCGCCCAGAACTTCCATCGCGATCTCGATGGAGCAATAGTCCGGTGAATCGGTGATGTCGTCTCGCATCGCCCTGCCGCCTTCTCACCTCGGATGGTATACATCGTGATACTAGGGCACATCATTGACCGTACTTGTGTCTGGGAGCAGTACGCCACGATAGTGCGGATATGACGAACAGTGAAGCGTCCGTCCACGCCCTGCGGGAGACCGAACAGCCGCCCTTGCCGAGCCGGATTCGGTGGCTTGTTCTGGCGGTCCTCTCCACCAGTTTGCTGCTGTGCGGAATCGACCTGACGGTGCTCCACGTGGCGGTGCCCAGCATGAGCCAGGACCTCCGGCCGAGCGCTGTGGAACTGCTCTGGATCGTCGACATCTACTCGCTGACCCTGGCTTCCCTGCTGGTCACCTGCGGCACGCTCGGCGATCGCATCGGGCGCAAGCGCATGGTGCTGAGCGGCTTCGCCCTGTTCGGCCTGGCCTCGGCCGGCGCGGCCCTGTCGGGTTCGACTCCCCAGCTGATCGCCGCGCGGGTCGCCCTCGGTATCGGCGCCGCGATGATCATGGCGTCCACGGTGGCCATCATCAGGGTGGTCTTCACCGACGCCCGCGAGCGGGCCATCGCCATCGGGATCTGGACCTCCGCCCACAGCGTGGGCGCGACGCTCGGGCCGCTGGTCGGTGGGCTGGTCACCGAACAGTGGGGGTGGGGCGCGGTGTTCCTGATCAACGTCCCCATCGTCGTGGTCATTCTCGCCGTGGGAGCCCGGGTCATCCCGGAATCCAAGAACCCCACCCCGCGCCGTTGGGATCTGGCCAGCGTCGCGCTGTCCATCGTCGGACTGGGGTGCGTCGTCTACGCGCTCAAGCAGGCGGGAGAGACCCTGGAGGTCAACGGCGTCATGCTCACCGCCGCCCTCGGCGGAACGCTGCTGCTCTTCGTCTTCGTCCGGCGGCAGCGCCGGCTGGCCGAGCCGCTGCTGGACTTCTCGCTCTTCGCCGACCGCCGCTTCTCCACCGCCACCATCTGCGTCATCGGCTGCTTCGGCAGCTATGTGGCCCTGCTGTTCTTCCTCACCCAGTGGTTCCAGCAGGTGGGCGACTACTCCCCGGTGCGGGCAGGGCTGGCCCTGATGCCCCTGGCGGCCGCCAACGCCGTCGGTGCCACGACCGCTCCCTGGGTGTCGGCACGGTGGGGAAACCGCTGGGCGTTGACCGGAGCCCTTGCCCTGTTCTCCGCCGCCCTCGGCTATCTGGCCGTGGTCAGCGACACCTCGCAGTTCGCCCCGCTGGTGGCCCCGCTGCTGGTGGCCGGATACGGGGCCGGGGTGGTGATGACGCTCGGCGCGGACTCCATCATGGGCGCGGCCCAGCCGGAGCGTTCGGGCGAGGCCGCCGCGATCCAGGAAACCTCCTTCGAACTCGGGGCGGGCCTGGGCGTGGCGGTGCTGGGCACCGTGCTGACCGCCGTCTACCGGACGGACCTGCCCAGCGTCCCGGGGCTGACCTCCGATCAGCGGGAAGCAGCCGAGGAGACCTTCGCCGAGGCGGAGGACGTGATGCACACGCTCGACGCGGACACCGCGCACCGCCTGCTCGACGCCGCACAGCAGTCCTACGACCGCGGATTCACCGCGGTGACCGCCATCGCCTCGGTCGGGGTACTGATCACCGCCCTGCTGGCCGCCGTCCTCCTGCGCTCGCGGCGTCCGGGCGCAGCGGACCTTTAGCGGGTGGCGAAGGCGACGTGCGGCTGCCGTCCATTGCACGGTAGGTCAAGCGCTGTGCGCTGGGTATCAATGACATTCCGGCCCTCTGGTGACAAAGTTGCCGCTTACCTGCGCCCCGGTATGCGGCTCGGAAAGGCGGCACGGGGAAATCATTGAGGCAAGGAGGCCAGGGTAGTGACTGCCCCGAAGCAGGTCCATTACGACTTCAATGCCGCGGATGCGCTGAGCAAAGCGCTTAGCCTGGCGTACGACAAAATAACAGCGTTCGCAGAGCTGCGCGCAGGGCAACGCACGGCGCAGTTCAATCAGTTCGGCAGGGAATGGCGAGGCGGGAAGCGTCAGCAGTTCGAGTCCGAGTTCAATGCCCAGCAAGCGGCATTGGGCCGGCTCGCCCAGGAAGTACTCGGCATCAAAGGCAAGGTCGACCACGCGACCTCGCAGGCGGAAAAGGCCCGTGCGGCCCTCCTTAAGAATCCCGAAGGAAACTGAGCGCATGGGCGAAGCAGCTGCGGTTCCGCAAAATCTCTATAACTATGCTGATAAGGCGACCGGTGCCGCTCGGGATCTGAAGGGGTGGATTACCGGTGTGTTGTCTCCGGCGATCTCGTCCTACCAGGCAGGCGCGAAGGACTTCGGAAACGACATCAGCAATCTGACCGTCGCGCGGTGGGGACCGAGCGGAGGCGCGGTGGACGGTGAGGCGCTCAATAACCTGGGAACGATTGCCGCCACCGATGCCGAGGTCAAGGCTGTTGGCAAGGCGTTCGAAGTGGCGGGGGGCGGCGGCGGGGCGCAAGTATTCAACCAGGGCTTGCTGCCTTCACGTGGGTACGTCGTCACGACGGATGACAGAATCAACCAGACGCGTGAGTTGGCCGACGTATACGATAAGTACTTCGGTGCGATACCTCCCATGTCGTCGCAGACAACGACATGGGTCCGCCCGTTGGGCGGCAATCATGGGGTCATCCTCGGCCGGTTCTTCATCCCGTACGAAACGGGGGCATTCGGCGTTCTGGAGGGTGACAAACGCTCATTCTCGGCTAATGTGAACGCTCCGTACCGTATAGCCTTCGCATGGGATACGGCCACCGGGAAGATCACCTATACCGTCACCCCGTCGACGGAGATCATACCGGGCCACATGGTGGGAAAGCAGTATATACCGCCCTCGACGAAAACGATTCCGGCAAAAGATATCGATGATGGCTTCTGGAAGAACAAGGTCAAGGTTTACCTGGACAACAACGGCTCTCTCCAGGTGAGATACAAGGGCATCAACAGTAAAATGCCCGTTTTTGCCGTGAACGGGGACATCGGAATCAAGTTGAACGATTCGGGCGGCTCCCAGGTCAAGCTCGAGGGTGATGCGTACCCGAACTTCGAGCTGCTTCAGTATCGTGCGGGCCACCCGCCCCAGTTCCTGGCGCAGTCGAAAACCCGGGAGAACGCGGGGAATGCCATCGAGCCCGGCCTGAACTCGACACCTCATTGGCCGGCTGGTCAACGGCAAGAGGCGTGGGACAACGGGAAACGCGTACCGTTCGACGGTTCTCCTGTTGAGACTCCGAATACGCATATCTGGAGGGAGCCGGGGCCGCCCCCGCAGCGAACGGTTTCGTAAGCGTAGTGGCGGCCAAGAGGACGTCTCGATTGGTGCGCGCTCCTGGGGCCATGGGCTGTGGGTCCTGGTCCGCTGACCTGCCATGATCACCTCGACGTGTTCGATGGTGGGAGGCAAGGGATGGCGGTACCGCTGCCTGGTGGGCTGGCTACGCCGGCGCTCGTGGTCGATCCGGATGTGCTGGACAGAAACATCTCGCGGATGGCCGAGGCTTCGCGGGCCCAAGGGTTCGCCCTGCGTCCGCACGCCAAGAGCCACAAGTGCGCACAGATCGCCGACCGTCAGCTTCGGTCCGGCGCGCGTGGGCTGTCGGTGGCCACGATCGGCGAGGCCGAGGCATTCGCGCAGGTCGGTGTGGACGACCTGTTCATCGCTTACCCCGTGTGGCTCGATGCCGACAAGGCGCAGCGGCTGCGCCGGTTGGCGGACGACGTTGCCCTGAGTGTGGGCGTCGAGTCAGTCGAAGGCGCGCAGCGGCTGGGAAACGCCGTGCGCGGCAGCGCCCGGACGGTCGAGGTGCTCATCGAGGTTGACAGCGGGAGCCATCGCACCGGAGTGCAGCCTCATGCTGCTGGTGAGGTCGGTAAGGCAGCCGCCGACGCGGGACTGAATGTTGTCGGCGTATTCACGTTCCCAGGACACGGCTACGGTCACGACGCACGGGCACGCGAGCGCGCCGCCCGGGACGAGGAGCGCACGCTGGGCGAGGCCGCGCAGGCGCTGCGAGACCTTGG
This sequence comes from Streptomyces sp. NPDC020845, assembly GCF_044334165.1. NCBI lineage: Bacteria > Bacillati > Actinomycetota > Actinomycetes > Kitasatosporales > Streptomycetaceae > Streptomyces > Streptomyces sp. NPDC020845. Next base: position 143,895 of record NZ_JBIRSJ010000013.1, read on the forward strand.
GCTCGGCGTCCGCGTGGTCAGTGGCGGATCGACTCCGACGGTGGGGCAGTGGCAGCCGGGCGCGGTGAACGAATTGCGGCCCGGTGTCTACGTCTTCAATGACGCCACCCAGCTGGCCATCGGCACCTGTGGGGTGGAGGATCTCGCGCTGACCGCCGTGGCAACGGTGATCAGCGTTCCCGCCCCGGACCGCTTTGTGCTTGATGTCGGCAGCAAGGTCCTCGGCTCGGACCGGTCGTCTTGGGTGACTGGCCACGGCTACTTGCCCCAGTTCCCGCAGGCAACCATCACCGGGTTGTGGGAGCACCACGCCGTTGTCCGGCTTCCGCGAGGGACGCGGGGACCGCGCCTGGGGTCGTTGGTCGCTGTCGTCCCCAACCACGTATGCACGCCGGTGAATCTCGCGAATGAGCTACTGGTCGTCCGAGAGCGCGAGGTGATCGACCGCTGGGACGTAACGGCACGAGGTGCCAATACCTGAGCATCACCTCAGGCGGAGAGGCGGTGGCAAGGTCGCTGCCGCGTGTCGGCCGAACAGGCCCTACCGCGGGTCGCCCGCTCTTTGAGGCGCGGCCGGTGTCTGGATCGCGGAGGCGAGGAGCGCCAGTTTGTCGGCGCTGTCGCTGCCGGGGTCCGGGTGGAAGACGATGAGCGTCTGGCCTGCCGCACCGCCGATGCCCAGCCGCTCCTGGTTCAGCCGCAGGCGACCAACCTGGGGGTGGTCGATGCACTTGGTCGTGCCTTCGCACACCACCACGTCATGGCGGGCCCAGAGACGGCTGAAGCGGGGGCTGGCGAGGGAGAGCTCACCGACGAGCTCGATGAAGCGGGGGTCGTCCGTGTCGGTCCCGACAGCCTCGCGGAAACCGGCGACCATGCCCACGATGGCGTTCTCCCAGTCCGGGTAGAGGGCCCGCTCGGCCGGGTCGAGGAACGCGTCCAGCAGGCGGTTGCCGCCCACCGTGAGGCGCGGTGATATGGCAGTCGCCAAGGCGTTGGCGGCGAGCACATCGAAGTAGCGGCCCTCGACGTACGAGGGCAGCGGGAGCGCCGCCACGAACTTGGCGATGCCCGGCGGGACGGTCTCCTTCCGGCGCGGGCGTCGGCGCCGCTGCCGTCGGGGTTTGGCGGCGCCAAGGCGCAGCAGGTACGCCGTCGCGTCGTCGTCGAGCCGCAGCACGCGCGCAAGAGACTCCAGGACCTGTACGGAGGGGTTGCGGTCGCGGCCCTGCTCCAGCCGCAGGTAGTAGTCGGCGCTGATCCCGGCCAGCATCGCCACCTCCTCCCGGCGCAGGCCCGGCACGCGCCGTACCCCCACCACGGGGATACCGACCTGTTCAGGAGTGACGAGCTCACGGCGGGCGCGTACGTAATCGCCCAACAGGTTCGGTTCGTCGGTCATCTCGCCACCGTAATGCGCACCGCGTGCGTGTGCCTGGTCCTGTCACCCCCAGGATCGCCGGGGCTCTGGCTCGGCCGGGGCCCGGTCGGCAGCGTGGTCAGCCGACAGCGGCAACAGCAAGGAGCGGAAACCATGGCGACATATCTGCTGGTACACGGTGCCTGGCACAGCGGACAATGCTGGGAGCGGGTGGTCCCGCTGCTCACGTCGGCCGGACACCGCGTGGTCGCGCCGACCCTGACCGGCTACGGCGACAAAGCGCATCTGCTCAGCCCCGAGGTGGGGCTCGACACGCACGTCGACGACATCGTCAGGCTGATCACCGAGGAGGCCATGACTGAGGTGATCCTCGTGGGCCACAGCTACGCCGGGCTGGTCATCTCGTCTGCGGCCAACCAAATCCCGCACCGCATCGCGCATTTGGTCTACCTCGACGCCATGGTCCCCGAGGACGGCGAGACCGCGGTCGATGTCCTCCCCGTCGCCCAGGCCCAGATCGACCGCGCTCTCCAGTCCGAGAGCGGCTGGCGGGTCCCGCCGCTCCCTGAGTTTCCGCCTCCCATGGGGCTGTTCGGGGTCACCGACCCGGCGGATGTCGCCTGGCTGCGCACCATGCTGTCGGATCAGCCGGTGCGCTGCCTCCAGCAACCGGTCCGACTGGACAACCCGGCGGTGGACGCGATCCCCCGGACGCATATCCACTGTGTTGTCGGCGAGCCCGAAGGCATTACCCGGCGTCCGGTCCCCGCGATTCAGCCCAACGGCACCCCGGCGCAGGTGTGGGAGTTGGCGACCGGCCACGACTGCATGATCACCACGCCGGTCGAGCTCGCCGATCTCTTGCTGAAGCTCGGCTACTGAGGTTTTCGGTTCGGGTTGACTGCTGTGTGCTGCTGTGTGCTGCTGTGTGCGCGGGTGGCTTCGCTTCGCTACGCCTGGGCCTGTGCGCCGTCTCGCGGCATTCGGTTCGGGCGGGTGCGGGTTTCGTCTCGGACCCTCCGGGTCCAAAGCGCCAGCAGGAGGGGGGAAGGGGGGCGGCTGGTCCGTTGTCCTGGTTCCTTGGCCCGGTGGGTGGTTGAGCTCAAAGAGGCTCCGCTGCGCTCCGCCGCAGCTGCTGCCGCGCGGTGGCCGATGGAGGGGAGCGGCGGTGCGCTGGTCCGGGGCCTGGGAGCGCGATGAACGGGCCAGCGCCGCTGGACGGCATGGTCCGATTGCCGCGTGCGGGCATCGTCTCGCGCCTTCGGCGCACAGCGGCCAGCAGCGGGAAAGGGGAGGGGCGGGCCGGAGGCGTCGTCGCCGTCCAGCCCAAGGGGTCGTCACGGGCTCGCGAGCGGGGGGATGGTCGCCCGAAGCGGTGGACCCCGGTCCGATTGGGCTCTCCCCCCCACCTGCTCTCAAAAAAACACTTGATCTGCATCAAGTACTGCATCAAACGTTTTTCTGAGAGCAGGTGGGGGGAGAGCCGACCGCTGGTCTGATCGGTCGGCCACCGCGCGGCAGCAGCTGCGGCGGAGCGCAGCGGAGTTTCTTTGAGCTCAGCCGCCCGCCGGGCCCAGGAATCGGGGCACCGGGTCGGCCGCCCCCTTCCCCCTTCTCGCTGGCGCTTTGGACCCGGAGGGTCCGAGACGAAAGCCGCACTCGCGCGAGCCGAATGCCGCGAGATGGCGCACAGGCGCGGGCGAAGCGAAGCGCAGCCCACCCCGCTTACCGGTAGCGGGCGGCGAAGGCGAGGAAGTCCGCCCACGCGTCGGCGGGTATGTGGAGGTTCGGCCCGTCCGGGATCTTCGAGTCCCGGACGTGGACGGTGGCGGGAGTGGTGGCGACCTCGACGCACTGGCCGCCGCTCGAGTCGCTTTAGCTGCTCTTGAACCATGCGAGTCTGCTCATAGCTCACCCCTCAACTGCTCGATGATGCTTACGGATTCATCCGGCCCGAGGGCCTGGGACCTGATCATGGCATAGCGCCGGGCGAGGACACCTACCTCGTCCGGCTTGGACAACAGGATGCTCCTGCCGTTGCTCTCCATGTAGGCAATGGACGTCTCGTCGGGCGTCTCCAGCAGCGTCATCGGTCCTGGCAGGCCCGCGTGTCCCGCTTGGCTCATCGGCATGACCTGGATGACGACGTTGGGCCGCGCCGCGCACTCGATGAGGTACGCGTACTGCGGGCCCATGACCTCTGGGCCACCGATCAGTCGGCGCAGCGCCGCCTCTTCGAGGATGACGTTGACGGGAGCGGGTGGTCGGGAAGACCGTCTGGGCTCGGGTCCGTCTCTAAGTCCTACGCGGCTCCTCGAAGGCCCCCAGCCGGTGCGCGATGGCCGCGGCCTCCCCCCGGCCTGAAGCGCCCAGCTTCGTCAGGATGTTGGAGACATGCACGCTCGCTGTCTTCGGTGAGATGAACAGCTCCTCCGCGATCTGCCGGTTGCTCCGCCCGGCGGCGACCAGCCGCAGCACGTCCCGCTCCCGGGCGGTCAGGCCCAGCGCCGCCGCCGGCGTCGGGGGCGGGGCCGTCTCCCCGTCGGCCTGCCGCAGCGGGATCCGGGCGCGGCCGGCCAGCGTGGTGATCTCCGTCTCCAGTGGCGCCGCGCCCAGCTCGCGCGCTACCGCCTCGGCCTGCCGCAGCAGCTCACCGGCGGCGGCGCGGGACCCGTCGCCGCCCTGGGCGATCAGGGCGTGCGCGAGCCGCAACCGGGCGGTGGCCAACAGCGGCGGGGCCTCCAGTTGTTCGGCGGCGGCGACCGCCTCCGTCCAGCGGACGGTGGCGTCCCGGCCCTCGGTGGTGAGCAGCTCGGCCTGGATCATCAGGGCCTGCGCGGCCCACAGCGGTGCGAATTCGGGCTGGCCTTCCATCGCCTTGCGGATCCGCTCCACCGCCGCCTTGCGCCCCGGCTCGGCCACCGCGAGTGCACGGGCCCGCGCCTCCGCCGCCGCGGCCTCGTACAACAGCGGCCAGCCGTAGCGGTGATGGCCGGGCGGGATGGCCTCGCCGACCGCCGCATCCAGCAGGGAGCGGGCGTCGAGGATCCGGCCGTCGGCGGCCGCCAGCGCGATGGCCACGCGGCCCATGGCCAGGGTGTGCTGCGGCTCCGGGTAGGGGCCGGTGGTGCTGCTTTCGGACTCCTCCATCCGACGCCGAGCCTCGTCGTACGCGCCCCGGGCCAGGGCGAGTTCGGCCCTCCGCTCGGCGATCAGCGCCCGGATACGGACGCTCACCCCGCGGCGGCCGAGGCCCCGCTCGAGCGCTTCGTCGGCGTCGGCCCAGCGGCCGAGCTGAATGAGGGATTCGGCGAGGTTGCCGTCGATGTACGAGGCGGTGTCCGGCAACCCGTGCCGATCGGCGAGCCCGCTGCCCCGCTCGGCGGTCTCGACGGCCTCGGCGTAGCGGCCAAGGCCGTGCAGCGCCGTGGACAGGTTGCCGTAGCCGCGCAGCAGGACGTTGGCGTTGCCCGGCTCCAGATCCCGGGCGAGCACGGCGCGGGCCTGCTCGAGCCCGGCCTCGACGTCGCCCGAGTGGATGGTGAGCCAGGCCAGGGTGAGCTGCGCGGTAAGGCCGGTGATCTCTGCGCCCGTCACCCGACAGAGCTCCACCGCCTGCTGCGCGGTCTCCATCACCGTCGTCGTCGGCTGGTGCACGGCGTACCAGTGCGCCGCCTGCGTCAGCGCTTTGGCGTGGACGAAGGAAGGCGGCTGGTCCCGCATCAGTTTCCGGGCGTGGCTGATCTCGTCCCAGCCGTCGGAACGGGAGAGGTCGCGCACCAGCTGGTAGCGCTCGAGCCAGAACCAGGCCGCTCGCAGAGGCTCACCCTCCAGCTTGCGCAGCGCCCGCTTGCAGATGGCGAGCGCTCGCTCCTGCTCTCCCGCGAGGCGCGCGGCGATGGTGATCGCGGCGAGCAGGTCCAGGAAGTCCCCAGGCGCGTCTGAGGAGATGGCCATGTACAGGCCGTCCTCGGCGCCTTGCCGCATCGTCCGGCGGCGCAGCTCCTCGGGGGTGTCGTCCCACAGTTCCAGCGCCCGCTCCAGCAGATGGTGCTGCTCGGCGAACGCGTGCCGGCCGCGGGCGGCGGCCGCCGCGGCGATCACGGCGGGCAGCGCCTTGGCGGGGTCGCGGGCGTCGAACCAGTAGCCGGCCAGCCGCCCGGCCCGCTCCTCGGACCGTACGAGCGTGGGGTCGACCTCCAGCGCCTCGGCGTAGCGGCGGCTGAGCCGGGAGCGCTCGCTGGGCAGCAGGTCGCCGGCGACGGCCTCGCGCATCAGGGCGTGCCGGAAACGGAAGGACTCGCCCTCGTCGGAGGGGAGCAGGACGGCGGCGCCGACAGCGGTACGCAGGGTCTCGATCAGTTCGTCCTCGGCGAGGCGCGTGACGGTGGCCAGCAGCCGGAATTCCACCTCGGAGCCGCCCTCGGCGGCGATCCGCACCACGCGCTGCACCTCGTCCGGCAGCGCCTCGACCCGGACCAGCAAGAGGTCGCGAAGGGAGTCGCTGATGCCGCCCGGTGAGCCTTCGAGGATGCTGCAGGCCAGCTCCTCGACGAAGAACGCGTTGCCCTCGGAGCGTTCGAAGATCTGGTCCAGTACCCGCTCAGGCGGGGCCTCGCCGCGGATGGCGGCGAGCTGGCTGCGGACCTCGGTGCGCTCGAAGCGGGGCAGTTCGAGGCGGGTGACGGTGCGCAGCCGCTCGTACTCGGCGAGGGCGGGGCGCAGCGGGTGGCGGCGGTGCAGGTCGTCGGCGCGGTAGGTGGCGACGATGAGCAGGCGGCTGTGGGTGAGGGCGCGCAGCAGATAGCTGAGCAGCTCGCGGGTGGAACGGTCGGCCCAGTGCAGGTCCTCCAGGGCCAGCACGAGGGTCCGGTCCGCGGCGAGGTGCTCGAGGAGGCGGACGGTGAGCTCGAAGAGCCGGGCACGGCCCTCGGTTTCGGGGCGTCCCCGGTCCATCTCGCCGAGTTCGGGCAGCAGCCGGGCGAGCTCGCCTTCCTGGCCGGCGATGGCAGCGTCAAGCTCCGCGCCGAGCCGGCGGCGCAGGGAGCGCAGGGCGGTCGAGACGGGGTGGTAGGGCAGGGCGTCGGCGCCGGTTTCCACGCAGCCGCCCAGGGCGACGACGGCCCCGTCCGCGACGGCCCGGCCGAGGAATTCCTGCATCAGCCGGGTCTTGCCGACGCCGGCCTCACCGCCCACGAAGAGGGCACGGGGCTCCCCGGCGTCCGCCCGGGACAGGGCCTCGTCGAGAGCGGTGAGCTCGGCGCTGCGGCCTACGAAGACAGGGCTTATGTGACTGCTGTGCACGGTGCCGAGCATCGCATGTCGTACGAGGTGAGGGACAGCGGTCTCGGCGTCGGCGGGGGCCGCCGCGGCCGGGTGCCCGGCCACGCGATGCCCTTGCTCCGTCACAGGGCGCGGGGTCAGCGGCGGACGTTTCACGCGCGTCGTGAGCGTAGGAAGTAGTGCTTGCGGCTGTCGGCGCCAGAAGTGCTGTCGGAAGTGCGGTCGGCGGTGGTACGGACCGCCCTCGCGTCCCGCTCGGCCTCGCGGACCAGGCGGCGCCGCGCGGCGCGGGCCAGGATGGCGGCCTGGCGGGCGGCCTGGAACTCGTGGTGCAACATGACGGTCTCCTTGGACGAGCTGGTCTCTTGCTGTGCTTCCAGCGTCGTGTCCAAGGTGGGGGCGCCACATGGGGAGGCTTGCGGATCTTGCCGCGCAGGGGGTGCCTTAGGTCTGGGGTAAGGGCACCTTAGGAGTTCCAAGCATGGGCGTGGTGGTCAGCTCGGGGCCGGGGTGGGCGTGTTGTCGGCCTTGACGTCGAAGTTGATTTTGTTGCCGTCGACGCCGGTCACCGTGACCGTGACGCCCAGGGTGCTGCCGTCGTCCGCGGTGAGCTTGCACCGGGTGGTCGTGTCGACCTTGCCCTCGAGGGACTCGGGGCAGGTGATGTTCGGCTTTGCCTGGCCCGTTGTGGCGGCGAGCTTTTCGGCGACCGTGGTGGCGAGCTTGTCCGCGGACAGTTTCGGCGTGGACTTTTCGACCGTGACCTCGGCCGAGCAGCCGACGAGCAGCGCGCCCGCGGCTACGGCCGTGAGGAGCGATGTTGTTGCGGACAACCGGATGAGGGGCATGGTGGAACTCCGGTCTGGGTGATCATGACAAGAAGACACAGGAAGCATAGTCGGCGGCGTGCCCCGGGCATGTTGAGGGGCAGGTGAGAAGGTGAGCACAGTGACCTGGGAGGAGCGGGGACAGTCTTGAAGATCCTCATCAGCGCCGACATGGAAGGCGCCACGGGCGTGACCTGGCCCGCGGATGTGCTGCCCGGCACGCCGCAGTGGGAGCGCTGCCGCCGTCTGTTCACCTCCGATGTGAGCGCGGCCGTCACCGGCTTCTTCGACGGGGGCGCGGACGAGGTGCTGATCAACGAGGCGCACTGGACCATGCGCAATCTGCTGCTGGAGGAGCTGGACGAACGGGCCGTCATGCTCACGGGCAAGCACAAGAGCCTGAGCATGGTCGAGGGTGTGCAGCACGGCGATGTGGACGGGATCGCGTTCGTCGGCTATCACACCGGCGCGGGGACCGAGGGCGTGCTCGCGCACACCTATCTCGCCAACTCCATCACCGGTGTGTGGGTGGACGGCGTGCCCGCGAGCGAGGGGCGGCTCAACTCGCTGGTCGTCGCCGAGTACGGGGTGCCCGTGGTGCTGGTCACCGGGGACGACCGGACGTGCGAGGACGCCAAGGGGTACGCGCCCGGGGCGCGGTCGGTCGCGGTGAAGGACTATGTGTCGCGGTACGCGGCGGTGTGCCGCACCCCGGCCCGTACGGCGGCGGACATCCGGGCGGCGGCCCGGGAGGCGACGCCGCTGGCGGTGCGTCATGAGCCGGTGCAGGCCGGGCCCTTCACCGTGGAGCTGGAGTTCGACGCGGAACACCTGGTGGGCGCGGCCACCGTCGTACCGGGGGTGGAGCGCAGCGGGGTGCGGCGGGTGGCGTACACCTCACCGACCATGTACGAGGGCATCCGCTGCTTCAAGGCGGTCACCACGCTCGTATCGGCCGCGGTGGAGGAGCAGTATGGGTGAGCTGGAGCCGGCCGAGGTGATAGATGCGCGGGCGCTGGAGGAGGTGGTGCGGTTCACCTCCGAGCTGATCCGTATCGACACCACCAACCGCGGCGGCGGCGACTGCGCCGAGCGCCCCGCCGCCGAATACGTCGCGGAGCGGCTGGGCGAGGTGGACATCGACACCACCTTGCTGGAGCGGGACCCGGGGCGTACGAACGTCGTCGCGCGGATCGCGGGCACCGACCCGTCCGCCCCCGCGCTGCTGGTCCACGGCCATCTGGACGTGGTGCCCGCCGAGCCCGCCGACTGGAGCGTGCACCCCTTCTCGGGGGACGTGTGTGACGGCGTGGTGTGGGGCCGGGGTGCCATCGACATGAAGAACATGGACGCGATGGTGCTCGCCGCCGTCCGCGCCTGGGCCCGCGCGGGGGTGCGGCCGCGCCGCGACATCGTGCTGGCCTTCACCGCGGACGAGGAGGACAGCGCGGAGGCGGGTTCCGGCTTTCTCGCCGATGAGCACGCCGAGCTGTTCGAGGGCTGTACGGAGGGCATCAGCGAATCGGGCGCCTTCACCTTCCACGCGGGAAACGGGATACGGCTGTACCCCATCGCGGCGGGGGAGCGCGGTACGGCCTGGCTGAAGCTCACCGCCCGGGGCACGGCCGGACACGGCTCGAAGGTCAACCGCGATAACGCGGTCAGCCGGCTGGCCGCCGCCGTGGCGCGGATCGGCGAACACCGCTGGCCGGTGCGGCTGACGCCGACCGTGAAGGCCGCGCTGACCGAGATCGCGGCGCTGCGCGGGGTCAAGGCCGAGGTGGCCGCGGCCGACTTCGAGGCAGACTTCGAGGCCGACTTCGACGTCGACGCGCTGCTGGCCGAGCTGGGGCCCGCCGCGGCCCTCATCGAGCCGACGGTCCGCAACAGCGCCAACCCGACGGTGATGGAGGCCGGTTACAAGGTCAACGTCATCCCCGGAAGCGCCACGGCGTATGTGGACGGCCGGATCGTGCCGGGCGGCGAAGAGGAGTTCCACACCACCTTGGACCGGCTGACCGGGCCGGACGTCGACTGGGAGTTCCACCACCGGTCGCCGGCCCTTCAGGCCCCGCCCGACAGCCCGGTCTTCGCGGCCATGCGGGCCGCGGTCGAACACTTCGACCCGGGTGGACACGCCGTGCCGTACTGCATGTCCGGCGGCACGGACGCCAAGCAGTTCTCCCGGCTCGGCATCGTCGGATACGGCTTCTCGCCGCTGCGGCTGCCCGAGGGCTTCGACTACCAGGCGCTCTACCACGCCGTGGACGAGCGGGTGCCGGTCGACGCGCTGCACTTCGGCGTCCGGGTGCTCGACCACTTCCTGCGGAGGGCCTGAGGGTGGGCGACGGCATGAACGACAAGTTAGGTGACCGGATGGGTGACGACACGGCGGCCACGACCCCCTACGGCGCTTGGCGGTCCCCGATCGACGCCGCGCTCGCCGCGTCGCACGGCGGCCGCCCGGAGTACGTGGGCACGGTCGGCGACGAGGTGTGGTGGACCGCGCCGCGCCCCGACGAGGGCGGCCGCCGCACGCTGATGCGGCTCCGGCCCGGTGGCGCGGAGATCAGCGCGCTGCCCGCGCCGTGGAATGTGCGCAGCAGGGTCATGGAGTACGGCGGGCTGCCGTGGGCCGCCGTGCCCCGCCCGGCGGGCGGCCCGCTCGTCGTCTTCGCGCACTTCGCGGACCAGCGGCTGTACGCGTACGAGCCGGACGACCCGACCGGCGCTCCGCCGCGCCCGCTGACCCCGGTCTCGGCCGTCGGCGGCGGGCTGCGCTGGGCGGATCTGCGGCTGCACGCCGACCGTGGCGAAGTGTGGGGCGTACTGGAGGAGTTCACCGGCGAGGGGCCGACCGACGTACGCCGTGTGATCGCCGCGGTGCCGCTGGACGGCTCGGCCGCCGACGACCGTACGGCGGTGCGCGAGCTCACCGACGTCCGCCACCGCTTCGTCACCGGGCCCCAGCTCTCCCCGGACGGGCGGCGGGTGGCCTGGATCGCCTGGGACCATCCGCAGATGCCGTGGGACGGCACGGTCGTGATGGTGGCGGAGGTGACGGAGGACGGCCGCTTCCAGGGCGTGCGCCCGGTGGTGGGGGAGACCGACGAGTCGGTGGTGCAGGTCGAATGGGCCGCCGATGGCACCCTGCTGTTCGTCTCCGACCTCAGCGGCTGGTGGCAGCTGCAGCGCATCGATCCCGACACGGCAGGCGACGGGGTCATCGCGAGCACCACGGTCGGACCCCACCGCCTGGAGGAGTTCGGCGGACCGCTGTGGACACTCGGCAGGCGCTGGTTCGCTTTGTTGTCCGGCGGGCTGATCGCCGTCGTGCACGGCCGGGGCGCCGCCCGGCTCGGCATCCTCGATCCGCGCAGCGGCGAGCTGGCCGACGCACCGGGCCACTGGACCGAGTGGGAGGCGACGCTCGCCGTGGCCGACAGCCGGGTGGTCGGTGTCGCCGCGAGCGCGCACAGCTCGTACGAGGTGGTCGAGCTGGACACCCGCACCGGCTACGCCCGAGTGATCGGCGCTGCGCACACCGACCCCGTCGACCCGGCCTACTACCCGCGGCCGGTGGAGCGCACCTTCGCCGGGCCGGACGGCCGGGAGGTCCACGCGCACATCTACCCCCCGCACAACCCCGGCCACACCGCGCCCGACGGCGAGGCGCCGCCGTATGTGGTGTGGGCGCACGGCGGCCCGACCGACCGCGCCCCGCTCGTACTCGACCTGGAGATCGCGTACTTCACCTCGCGCGGCATCGGCGTCGCCGAGGTCAACTACGGCGGCTCGACGGGCTACGGCCGCGCCTACCGGGACCGGCTGTGCGAGCAGTGGGGCGTGGTGGACGTCGAGGACTGCGCGGCCGTCGCCGAGGCGCTGGCCGAGGAGGGCAGCGCCGACCGGGCCCGGCTCGCCATCCGGGGCGGCAGCGCGGGCGGCTGGACCGCGGCGGCCTCGCTCGCCACCACCAAGCTGTACGCGTGCGGCACGGTCAAATACCCGGTCCTCGACCTCACGGACTGGACCGGCGAGGGAACGCACGACTTCGAATCGCGCTATACGGAGACGCTGATCGGTCCCCTCGCCGAGGTCCCCGACCGCTACCGCGACCGCTCGCCGGCCTACCGCGCCGACGGTGTCTCCGCGCCCTTCCTGCTGCTGCAGGGCCTGGACGACCGGGTCTGCCCGCCCGTGCAGTGCGAGCGCTTCCTGGCGGCGGTCGCCGGGCGCGGCGTCCCGCACGCGTATCTCACCTTCGAGGGCGAGGGGCACGGCTTCCGCCGGGCGGACACCATGATCCGCGCCGTGGAGGCCGAACTCGGCCTGTACGCAAGGACATTCGGCCTGACCCCGCCCGGCGTTCCGGCCCTGGAGCTGACTGACTGAACCGCGTAGCGTGAGCCGCGGCACTGCCCCTGTCACCCACCTGGAGGAGCGAGTTGACATCCCCAAGGGCGTCGCGCGTCGTCGGCCGCGATCCGCTGCCCGCCGCCGCGGCCGGAGCGTGGCCGCTCGGCGCGCCCGAGACCTGGCTGCTCAGCGTCTCCCGGTACGTCTCCGCCATGGACCAGGGCGCGCCCGGCAAGATCCTCGACGCCGAGGAGCGGGAGCGCGCCGCGAAGTTCGTACGGACGGAGGACCAGCAGCGGTACACGGCCGCGCATGTGGGCCTGCGGGAACTGCTTGGCGCCTACCTGGACATGGAGCCCGCGGCGGTGCCGTTCACCCGGGAGGACTGCCCTGGCTGTGGCGGGCCCCACGGCCGCCCCGCCGTGGTCGGCATGCCGCTGCACTTCAACATGTCGCACGCCGGCGATCTGGTGCTGTTCGCCTTCGCGGGCTCGCCGATCGGCGCCGATGTGGAGAGGGTGCAGCCCGTCTCCGTCGTGGACCAGGTCGCCCAGAGCCTGCACCCCACCGAGCGCGCCGAACTTGCCGCGCTCGCCGCCGTCGACCGCCCCGCTGCCTTCGCGCGCTGCTGGACGCGTAAGGAGGCGTATCTCAAGGGCATCGGCACGGGCCTGTCCCAGGACCCGGCGATCGCTTACGTCGGCACGGGCGAGCGGTCGGTGCCGGTCGGCCCCTGGACGCTGACCGACCTCCCCACCGACCACCTCGCGGCGGCCGCCGCCGACTCCGCCGCGGCGTCAGCCGCTGATGTCACAGTTGGGTACGCGGCGGCGTACGCGCTGCTGGAGCAGGCTTCCTAGGGTTTGCTGGACGGGCAGCGGCACGACCGGCTTAGATGTGCGGATGTCCGACACGCCGTACGTAGCCGTGGGACCCCGCGTGGCCATCCGCCACACCGAGCGGACCGACCGCGCGGAGTTCACCCGGCTCGCCCGCACCAGCGCCGCCCTCCACCACCCGTGGCTGACCGCGCCCTCCACCGACGAAGCCTTCGACATCTTCATGACGAAGCTGGAGCGGGACGACCACGAGGGGTTCCTGGTCTGCCTGCCCGAGACCGGCGCGATCACCGGTTTCATCAACATCAACAGCATCGTCCGCGGCGCCTTCCAGGGCGGCACCATCGGCTACGGGGCCTTCGCACCCCACGCCGGGCACGGCTATGTCTCCGAAGGGCTCGGGCTCGTACTGGGCTACGCCTTCGGGCCCCTCGCACTGCACCGCATCGAGGTCAACATCCAGCCCGGCAACGAGGCGTCGCTGGCGCTGGTGAAGCGGTACGGCTTCCGGCTTGAGGGCTTCTCGCCCGACTACCTCCACATCAACGGCGCGTGGCGTGACCACGAGCGCTACGCCATCACCAGCGACATGTTCGAAGCGCTGCGCTGACGCTCTGTTCAGGTCGGCCGCGCCGTTGTTCCATGGTCACCGGACGGTCGCCGCAGTCGGAGGCGACCCAAGGCAGTCGGAGTGAGGCAGCCCGTGGCCATGAGCCTGCGACGTACCACCCTGACCCTTCCCACCGCCCCGCTCGGGCCCGAGAACCCCCTGCCCGCGCTGCGGCTCCCGCGCGAGGTGCACCGCATCGACGAGCCCACGCGCGCCACACTGCCCGCCGACATGGCCCGCCAGGCCGCGTACGAGCCGCTGAGCTCGGTGCTGCCGGTGCGGCTGCGCGACGGCTACGGGCGCGGGCGGGCGCCCGCCGGGCTCGACGCCCTCGTCCTCGAGAACGACCGGCTGCGGGCCACCGTGCTGCCCGGCCTCGGCGGCCGGGTCCACTCCCTCCACCACAAGCCGACCGGCCGTGAACTCCTCTACCGCAACCCGGTGCTGCAGCCCGCCGACTTCGGCCTCAGCGGCGCCTGGTACTCCGGCGGCATCGAGTGGAACATCGGCGCCACCGGCCACACCACGCTGGCCTGCGCCCCGCTGCACGCGGCCCGCGTTCCCGCGCCCGACGGCGGCGAGATGGTGCGGCTGTGGGAGTGGGAGCGGCTGCGCGACCTGCCCTTCCAGGTGGACCTGTGGCTGCCCGAAGACTCCGACTTCCTGTACGTGGGGGTACGGATCCGCAACCCGCACCACCGGCCCGCGCCCGTCTACTGGTGGTCCAACATCGCCGTCCCGGAGGCGGCGGGCACCCGCGTTCTCGCCCCCGCCGACGGCGCCTGGCACTTCGGCTACAGCCGCACCCTGCGCCACGTCCCCGTGCCCGAGTGGGACGGCACCGACCGCACGTACCCGCTGCACGGCGACTACCCCGCCGACTACTTCTACGACCTGCCCGCCGACGTGCGCCCCTGGATCGCCTCGCTCGATCAGGAAGGCCACGGCCTTGTCCAGACCTCCACCGACCAGCTGCGCGGCCGCAAGCTCTTCCTGTGGGGCGCGGGGCCCGGCGGCCGGCGCTGGCAGCGGTGGCTGACCGAGCCCGGCACCCCGGGCTACGCCGAGATCCAGGCCGGGCTCGCCCGCACCCAGCTGGAGCACGTCCGGCTGGAGGCGGGGGAGGAGTTCGCCTGGCTGGAGGCGTACGGACCGCTGTCCACCGACCCGGCGGCGATCCACGGCGACAACTGGGCGGCGGCCCGGCGGGAGGTCGAGACCCGGCTCGAGTCCGCCGCGCCACGCGCCGCCGTGGCGGCGGCCTACGCCGCCTGGCGCCCGTACGCCGACGCCGAACCGGGGGAGCGGCTGGCCACCGGCTCCGGCTGGGGCGCGCTCGAGGTGGAGCGCGCCGGCTACCGGCTTCCCGGCACCCCCTTCCACCCGGACACCCTCGGCGAGTCCCAGGAACCGTGGCGCCGCCTGCTGCGCACCGGCGCGTTTCCGGCCTGGGCGGCGGGCGCACCCCCGGCCGACCCCGGCTGCTCCCTGACCGCCCCGGCCTGGCGCGATCTCCTGGAGTCGGCGCCCTCCACGGCCGCCGCCGAATACCACCTGGGCGTGGCCCAGTGGCACGCGGGCGACCGCGCCCAGGCCACCCGCAGCTGGGAGCGGTCACTGCGGTGTACGGAGACGCCGTGGGCGCTGCGCTGCCTGGCCGTCGCCGACACTGCTGCCGGTCACTCGGCGCGTGCCGCGGATCGGCTGCTGCGGGCGATGGACTTGATCCTCGCCGAGGACCGGGCTCCGGAGCTCGCGGGAGCCCTGGATGCGCGGGTGGCCGTCGGGCGCGCGCACGGCCGGGCGGCGCTCGCGGATCCGGCCGTAACGGATCCCGTCGCGACGGAGGCGGCCGAGGCCGCGCTCGCGCGCGAGGCGGTGGCCGCGCTGCTCGCGGTGGGGCGTGCCGAGGAGGCGCGTACGGTGCTGGACGGGCTGCGCCCCGCCGTCCGTGAGCGTGGCCGCTTCCGGCTGCTCATGGCCCAGGTGCTGCTGGCCCAGGGCGATGCCGTGGCCGCGCGGGCGATCTTCGACGAGGGCTTCGAGGTGGCGGATCTGCGCGAGGGCGACGAGACCCTCAGCGACACCTGGTACGCGATCGCGGAGCGGATCGTCGCGGGCGGCGGGGAGCCGGTGACCGACGGCGTACGGGAGCGGGCGCGCGCCGAGCACCCGCTCCCGGAGCGGTACGAGTTCCGGATGCGGCCCGCGTAACCGGGGCCGTCAGGCGGCCTGTCCCGGATTGCGGTCGACGTACTCGAAGACCGAGCCGTCGGGGTGACGGGCCACCAGGTTGCGGCCGATCGGGGTGGGCAGCGGACCGGCGATGATCTCCGCGCCCACCGCCTTCAGATCGGCCACCGCCTCGTCCACGTCCGTCACCGCGAGCGTCGCCGTGACCTTGCGGAGAATGGACAGCTCCGCCTCGGGACCGCTCATCAGGAAGAAGCAGCCGACGGCCGCCACCGCGACACCCCCGCGCTGGAAGCGCAGCGCCTCGGCGCCGGTCAGCCGTTCGTACACGGCGATCGCCGCGTCCAGATCATTGACGCACACCCGTAGCGAGGTCCCGAGAATGTCCATGCGCGCGAGCCTAGTTGACGAGGCGCCGGGCGTCACACGTGGCGTGAGCCCGCGCGCCGCGCGTGGTATCGGGTGCCGTGCGGGCGTCGTACGGGCTCAGACGCGGCAGATGAGTTCACCGTGCAGGACGGTGAACCAGCCGTCCTCCGCCGTGCCCCACTCCCGCCACGCGTCCGCGATCCGCCGCAGCTCGTCCTCCGTGGCGTGGCCGGCCTCCACCGCCCGCTGGGCATACGACGAGGCGACGGTGCGGTCGGCCCACAGGCCGCTCCACCACGCCCGCTCCTCGGCCGTGGCGTAACACCATGTGCCGGCGGTCGCGGTGATGTCGGTGAAGCCCGCCTGGCGGGCCCAGGACAGCAGCCTGCGGCCGGCGTCCGGTTCGCCGCCGTTGGCGCGGGCCACCCGCTGGTAGAGGGCAGCCCAGTCGTCCAGGCCGGGGACGGCCGGGTACCACGTCATGGCGGAGTAGTCGGAGTCGCGCACCGCCACGATGCCGCCCGGTTTGCACACCCGGCGCATCTCGCGCAGCGCGGCCACCGGGTCGCCGAGGTGTTGCAGCACCTGATGGGCGTGGACGACGCAGAACGAATCGTCGGGGTAGTCCAGGTTGTGGACATCGCCGACCGCGAAGTGGGCATTGGGCACTCCGCGCTCCGCGGCCACCGACCGGGCCTGCTCCAGGACGCCGGGTGCGGTGTCCACCCCGATGACCTCGCCCTGGGGGACCAACTCGGCCAGGTCGGCGGTGATGGTGCCGGGGCCGCAGCCGATGTCCAGGATCCGCATATGGGGCTTGAGCAGGCCGGTCAGATACGCGGCGGAGTTGGCGGCGGTGCGCCAGGTGTGTGAGCGCAGCACCGACTCGTGGTGTCCGTGCGTGTAGACGGCGGTGGCGGTGGCTGGGCTGGCGTCGTCGGGCATGGCTCGGCTCCCCTTCGAGGCGACCTGATGGACTGTCGCCACCGTACGCCGCCATCTCGTATCGCGAGAGAGGCGTCTCATTATTCGGTCGAAGGGGTGTGTCCCGGGCGCTATGTCCTGGGGTGCAGGCCCAGCCCGGAGACGACCTCCTGCACCGTGCGGTACGTGCGGTCCTCGGGCAGCTGCGCCACCAGCTCGGTCAGCCGGTCCGGGGCGTGCGCCTCGTGCAGGGCGTGCAGCAGGGCCCCGCGCTTGGCCGGGAACGGGGTGCGCCCCACATGGCGGGCCAGTTCGAACCGCAGCGCCTCGAACTCGCCGATGCCACCGATGGGTGGCACCGGTCCCGTGGTGACCGCGGGGTCGTCGTCGGCGCCGGGCTCGGGGTCGTGCCACTCGTCGACGCGGGTGGGACGGCCCGAGCGCATCAGCTCCTGAAGCTCGTGCTTCAACTCGTCGTCCTTGTGGGCGCTCATTCGGTTGCTGCCTCGTTGCATGGCATCGTCCTCGCCTTCGCTTCTGGTCCTCCCCGCGTACCCTCCGCGCGGCCAACGACACGACGTTTGACCGCGCCCGGGGAGGGGACCCGTTGGTCGGCCGAGCGGCCATTCGGGAGTGAGGAGCGGCATCGGGTGCGGGAGTTCAGGGGCCCGCGCCCGATGCCGTGTCCGTTTTTCTTCGCGTCTGTGGCGGGTGCGGTTGCCGTGTTAGGCCCCGCGGGGCAGGGGTACCTGTCGCGTATGACCGATGAGCCGATGAATATGGCTGAGCGGTCCGGCCGTGGCAATCCGCTGCTCGCCAGGCACGGTGAGGCGCTGGATCTCTTCACCGAGCGGGTGCACGCCATCCGGCCGGACCAGTGGGACGACCCGACGCCGTGCAGCGAGTGGACCGTACGCGATCTGGTCAACCATCTGGCGGTCGAGCAGATGTGGGTGCCGCCGCTGGTACGGGAGGGCCGGACGATCGCCGAGCAGGGCGACAGTTTCGAGGGCGATCTGCTGGGCGATGACCCCGTCGCCGCCTGGGACAAGGCGGCCACCGCGGCCCGCGAGGCGTTCGCCGCCCCGGGGGCCCTGGAGCGGACGGTCGAGCTCTCCTACGGTGAGAGCCCCGCCGCGGAGTACTGCGCGGAGATCACGATCGACGCCGCGGTCCATGCGTGGGATCTGTCCCGGGCCATCGGGGCGGACGAGCGGATCCCGAAGCCGCTGGTCGACTTCTCGGTGCGGGCGGTGGCGCCGTACGCGGCGGAGCTGGAGAAGAGCGGGATGTTCGCCGCAGCCGTCGAGCCCCCGTCGGGGGCCGACGCCCAGACCAGGCTGCTCGCGCTCCTCGGCCGCGAGGCCTGAAGAAACGCGGACGCGGAATACGGCGGAGCGGGCACTGCGCCTCGTCGGCGCGGTGCCCGCTCCGGTTTGTCAGCAGGTGGGCAGCCGGGGGCGGTCCCAGTGCCGGTGGGCGGCGATGGCCTCGGTGAAGGCCCGGGTGAACTCCTCGCTCGCCGTCCCCGTCGTGGCGTCCGTGACCACCCCCCGGTCCGCGCACACATGCCCATGGCCCGAGGCGATATGCAGCCTCTCCGGCTCCAGCGCGGACAGGATGCCCACGCCCGAGCCCAGCGCCCCGATCGCCTTGCCGTGCCGGTACGCGTCCCGGACGAACCGCATCGCCGTCTCGTCCGACCTCAGCTCCGGGGTGCCGGTCGGCCCGCCGGGCAGCAGCACCGCGTCGTAGAGCACCGAGGCGACCGTCGGCAGCGCCCGGTCCACCGCATAGCCGTTTCCGTCGGCGCCGCGCACCTTCCCGTCGTGGTCGGCCAGGGCCTCGACGACGGCGCCCTGCGCGCTCAGCGCCTCCTGGGCCTGGGTGAGCTGTTCGGTGTCCACCCCGTCGGTGACCAGCACCGCGATCTGGCGGGTGCGGATGGAGCCGTCGCCGCGCAGGTTCTCCAGGCTGAGCGCGGGGGAGGCCACGGGCTTGTGCTCGGTCTTCACCGGGGCGGGTGGCGCCACCCCGATGCCCTCGGCCACGGCCGTGGCCAGGGTCTGGTCGATATGCGCCAGCTCGCCGACCGTACGCTCGCGCACCTGCACCGCGCCGACCTTGCCCAGCTCGAAGCGGAACGCGTCGACGATGTGCCGCCGCTCCCAGTCGCTCATGCTGTTCCAGAACAGCGCGGCCTGGCTGTAGAAGTCCTTGAAGCTCTCGCTGCGCTTGCGGATCTTGGCGCCGTCGACCCGCTCGGCGTAGTGCGAGAACGCGTACCCGTCCGCGCCGGCGATGGCCGGGCAGCCGCCACCCAGCGAGTTCGGGGAGTAGCTGGTCCCGCTGTGGATGGCCGTCTGGTGGTAGCCGTCGCGCTGGTTGGTGCGGACCGGGGCCACCGGCTGGTTCACCGGGAGCTGCGCGAAGTTGGGCCCGCCCAGCCGGATCAGCTGGGTGTCCAGATACGAGAAGTTACGGGCCTGGAGCAGCGGGTCGTTGGTGAAGTCGATACCGGGCACGACATTGCCGGTGTGGAAGGCCACCTGCTCGGTCTCCGCGAAGAAATTCTCCGGGTTGCGGTTCAGCACCATGTGGCCGATGGGCCGGACCGGCACCTGCTCCTCCGGAATGATCTTCGTGGCGTCGAGCAGATCGAAGTCGAAGGTGAACTCGTCCTCCTCCGGGACCAGCTGCACCCCCAGCTCGTACTCCGGGTACTCGCCCGACTCGATCGCCTGCCACAGATCGCGCCGGTTGAAGTCCGCGTCCCGGCCCTGGCACTCCTGCGCCTCGTCCCAGACCAGCGAGTGCACCCCGAGCTTGGGCTTCCAGTGGAACTTCACAAAGGTCCCCCGGCCCCGCGCGTCCACGAACCGGAAGGTGTGCACCCCGAATCCCTGCATCATGCGGAAGCTGCGCGGAATGGCCCGGTCGGACATCAGCCACATCATCATGTGCATGGTTTCGGGCTGAAGCGATACGAAGTCCCACAGTGTGTCATGGGCGGACGCGCCGGTGGGGATCTCGTTCTGTGGCTCGGGTTTGAGCGCGTGCACGAAGTCCGGGAACTTGATGCCGTCCTGGATGAAGAACACCGGCATGTTGTTGCCGACCAGGTCGTAGTTGCCCTCGGAGGTGTAGAACTTCGTGGCGAAGCCACGCACATCGCGCACCGTGTCCGACGAGCCACGCGGCCCCTGCACCGTCGAGAACCGCACAAACACCGGAGTCTGCACGGACGGGTCCTGGAGGAAGGCGGCCCGGGTGAACTCCGCACAGGACTCGTACGGCTCGAAGTATCCGTACGCGCCCGCGCCGCGTGCGTGCACCACCCGCTCCGGGATCCGCTCATGGTCGAAGTGCATGAGCTTTTCGCGGAAGTGGAAGTCCTCCATCAGCGTCGGGCCGCGCTCACCCACGGTGAGCGAGTCGTCGGTGTGGTCGACCGCCACCCCCTGGTCCGTGGTCAGCGGCCCCTCGGCGGGGTCGGCGGCGCGGTACATCTCGCGCTGCCGTTCCTTGCGATCGGTCATCGCGACGCTCCCTTCTTGCCGAGCCCGGCGAACACATCGAGGAATGCCTCGCAGAACGCCTTGAGATCGTCCGGCTTACGGCTGGTGATCAGGGTGTTGGGACCGCTCTCGCAGATCTGCACCTGCTCGTCCACCCAGGTGCCGCCCGCGTTGCGGATATCGGTGCGCAGACTCGGCCAGGAGGTGAGGGTCCGGCCGCGCACCACGTCGGCCTCCACCAGGGTCCAGGGGGCGTGGCAGATCGCGGCGACCGGCTTGCCCGCGTCGAAGAAGCCCTTGGCGAAGGCCACGGCCCTCGCGTTCAGACGCAGGTAATCCGGGTTGGCGACCCCGCCGGGCAGCACCAGACCGTCGTACTCGTCGACCGTCGTATCGGTGAGGGCCCGGTCCACGGCGAAGGTGTCCGCCCTGTCGAGGTGGTGGAACGCCTGCACGCGGCCGGGCCTCGTGGACACCAGGCGGGGCGTGCCGCCGGCGCCCCGGACCGCCTGCCACGGGTCGGTGAGCTCCACCTGCTCGGTGCCTTCCGGCGCGACGAGGAAGGCGATCTGCATGGTGTTCACGTCCTTTCGGCCCCGGGTGTCGGCTCCGGGTGCTCCGCGGAGCGGGTAGCCAGCCGGATGGGGCCGAAACCGGAACGTCATGGACGAGGGACGGATGGGGAGGTGTGCAGGTGTGTCACAGCACGCGATACGCGGTGGCGGCCTCGTGCCGGAAGGTCATGCCGTGTCCCGGCTCGCCGCTCACCCCCGGCCGTACCGTGCCACCTGTGGGGTCGAGCGCGCCCGTGAAGTACGCGGACTCGATGCGCACATGGTCGTGAAACCACTCCATGTGGCGCAGATTGGGCACACACGCGGCTGCATGGGCGTGTGCGTGTGGCGCGCAGTGTGCGGACAGCTCCAGGCCGTGGGCCTCGGCGACGGCCGCGGCACGCAGCCACACCGTGAGGCCGCCACAGCGCGTGGCGTCCGCCTGCAGACAGTCGACGACCGGCGCCATCCGGGCGAAGTACGGCAGGTCGTAGCCGTACTCACCGGCCGCCACATCGCACACCACCGCGTCGCGGACGACCCGCAGCCCCTCCAGGTCGTCGGAGGACACCGGCTCCTCGAACCAGCCCACTCCCTGCTCGGCCAGCGCATGGCCCACCCGCACCGCCTCCTTGCGGGTGTACGCGCCATTGGCGTCCACGTACAGCTCGGTGTGCGGGCCGACGGTCTCCCGGGCATGGCGCACCCGGGCCAGGTCGCGCTCGACGGCGCGGCCCCGGTCCTCGCCGATCTTGATCTTGACGCGGTCGATGCCGTGTCCGCGCACCCAGCCGGTCAGCTGGGTGGCGAGATGTGTGTCGTGGTACGTGGTGAAGCCGCCCGAGCCGTAGACCGGCACCGTCTCGCGCACCGCCCCGATCAGACGGACCAGCGGCACACCCAGCAGCCGCGCCTTGAGGTCCCACAGCGCCAGGTCCACCGCGGAGATCGCGCAGGCCACCAGGCCCGGGCGGCCGGCGTTGCGCACCGCGCGGCTCATCGCCTCGTTCGCCCCCGCCACATCCAGCGGGGAGCGCCCCAGCACCTCGCCGCGCAGCAGGTCGTGCACCACCGACCCGGCGTCCGCGGGGGCGTAGGTCCAGCCGAGGCCGGTCGTCTGCGCGCCGCGGGCCTCCACCACCACGACGGTCGTCTCGTTCCAGGCGAGGGTGCCGTCCGCCTCCGGGGCATCGGTCGGCACCGTGTACGCCGTGACGTCCAGCCGGTCGACCTTCATGTCCGTGCTCATGTCTGGCTTCTCGAAGTCTGGCTTCTTGTCAGCCGGTCCGCCGCCCGGTCCGCGAGCGCCATGATCGTCAGAGCCGGGTTGGCGCTGCCCTGCGTCGGCAGCACGCTGCCGTCGGTGATGAACAGATTGGGTACGGCGAAGGCGCGCAGATCGGAGTCCACCACGCCCTCCTCGGGCGTGCGTCCCATCCGGCAGCCGCCGACCAGATGCGCATAGCGCTCGACGGTCATCAGCTCGCCCGCCCCGGCCGCGCGCAGGATGTCCTGCATGACCAGCCGGGCCGCCTCCATCAGCAGGTCGTCATTGGCGCACCGGCTGTGGTCGAAGCGGGCCACGGGCAGGCCGAGCCGGTCGGTCTCGTCGGCGAGCGTGACCCGGTTGCCGGGCTGGGGCAGAAACTCGCACAGCGCGCCCAGGGTCGCCCAGTGCACATAGTCCCGCATCCGGGTGCGCAGATCGGCGCCCCAGTGGCCCTGGGCGGCGACGTGTTCGGCCCAGACGATCGGCAGTGGGGACACCGTCTGAAGTGAGAAGCCGCGCCGGTACGGCTCGGCCGGGTCGGTCTCGTAGAAGTCCTCGCTGGACACCTCGGGCGGCGGCGCCTTGTACATCCGGATCTCGTCGGGGAAGCGGCCCGCGGTCTGCGGGGCGCCCTGGACCATCACATAGCGGCCCACCAGGTCGTGTCCGTTGGCCAGGCCGTGCGGATGGCCGGGGCCCGCGGAGTTCAGCAGCAGCCGTGGGGTCTCGATGGAGTAGCCCGCCACCGCGACCGCCTTGGCCCGCTGGACGCGCTCACGGCCGCCGCGTACGTACGCCACCCCCGTCGCGCGCCGCCCGCCGCCGTCCGTGACCACGCGGGTTGCCATCGCGCCGTCGCGGATCTCGGCGCCGTGTGCGATGGCGTCGGGGACATGGGTGATCAGCGGTGACGCCTTCGCGTCGACCTTGCAGCCCTGGAGACAGAAGCCCCGGTAGACGCAGTGCGGGCGGTCGCCGAACCGGCCGTTGGCGATGGCCACCGGCCCGACCCGGGCCCGGATGCCCAGCCGCGCGCAGCCCTCCAGCATCACCTCGCCGTTGCCGCCGACCGGGTGCGGGGCGTGCGGATGGGGGTGCGGGTCGCCCCACGGCCAGTACTGGCCCGCCACCGGCAGCTCCCGCTCCAGCCGCTCGTAGTACGGGCGCAGCTCCTCGTACCGGATCGGCCAGTCGGCGCCCACCCCGTCCTCGGTACGGGTGCGGAAGTCGGAGGGGTGGAGGCGCGGGGTGTAGCCCGCGAAGTGCACCATGGAACCGCCCACCCCGCGCCCGGAGTTGTTCGCCCCCAGCGGTACGGGGTGGCTGCCGCCGATGACGCGCGGCTCGTTCCAGTACAGATGGCGGGAGCCCGCCTCGTCGCTCACCCAGTCGTGCTCCGGATCCCAGAACGGCCCCGCCTCCAGGCACACCACCCGCCACCCGGCGTGCGCCAGCCGCTGGGTGAAGGTCGCACCGCCCGCGCCGCAGCCGATGACCACCATGTCCACCTCGTCGCCGTCCTCGAACCGCCGCATGGCCGAGCGCAGCCGGGTGACATGCGGCAGCCAGGCGGAGGCGTTGCGGGCCCGCACCGAGCCCTGGGGGCGCAGCGTCTCGCGCAGTGTGCCGGTGGCCGGGCGCCACCAACGCGTCCCGTTCATCGGTCCGTCTCTTCGGCCCTGTGGGGCGCGGGCGCGGTCTCCCACGGCTCGCGCACCCCGCGCCCCAGCCGCAGATAGCCGCGCGGGTAGGCCGGGCCCCCGAAGCCGATCTCGTCCCAGGCGTACGGGTGGGCGTAGTACGCGGTGCACGCGTAGCGGGTCCACAGCGTCCAGACGCGCCCGGCGGGCATGCCGTACCAGTCGTGGCTCCCCAGGTCCTGGATGTGGCGCAGCAGCCGGTGCCGGTCGCCGTGGGTCACCTCGCCGAAGGTGCGGCCATCGTGGCGTACGGCAACCTCCTCGTCCAGCGTGGCCAGCGAGCGGCGCCACGCCTCGTCGTCCTCCGGCATGTCCGCGAACCGCCAGCCCTCGAACTCGCGGGCCGCGAGCCGGGCGTCGATCACCGGCAGCACGGGGATCGGGGGATCGTCGTGCCGGCGCGCCAGCAGCAGATCCAGCAGCGGGTCGGCTGCCGCTTCCTCGGCCGGGGTGAAGAAGCTCAGCGGCGGCTGCGGTCCGAGCCGGGCCAGCACCACCCCGGCCGTGGCGGAGTCCCAGGTGGACACTTGGCCCAGCACGCCCTTCCGGCTCATGCGGCGCGCCGTCACCGTTCCCGCCGCAGCACGCTCGCGAGCAGCCCGATCCCGCCCACCACGCACATCAGCAGCGGTGCGAACAGCGGGGGGCCCAGCTCGATGTTGTAGCGGGCCATCTGCCAGCCGCCGGGTTTGGCGGCGATCCCGCGGATGTGCAGATACGTGCCCTGCAGACCGTTGGCCGCGATTGCGGCCGAGGCCAGCGGCAGCGCGGTGTGCGCGGCCCGTTCGTCCGCGTACCCCGCCACGCCCGCGGCGACGCCGACCGGCCCGAGCGCCACCGGCCACCACATCACGCGGTTGCCGAATCCGGCCCGGTCGTGTTCCAGGAAGATCTCGGCCGCCGTGATCGC
The DNA here is from genome assembly GCF_044334165.1 of Streptomyces sp. NPDC020845. Taxonomy (NCBI): domain Bacteria; kingdom Bacillati; phylum Actinomycetota; class Actinomycetes; order Kitasatosporales; family Streptomycetaceae; genus Streptomyces; species Streptomyces sp. NPDC020845. The sequence continues at coordinate 168,632 of NZ_JBIRSJ010000013.1, forward strand.
CGACCCCGCGGCGGTCAGCAGCGAGAGCGACCGCTCCAGCCGGCCGTGCCGCACCTCGTGGGCGAGCCGTGCGGTGCGGCGGGCGGTGCGACGGGCGGTGCGACGGGCGGCGCGGCGGGCGGCCGGGTGGCGCGCCGGCCCACCCCGGACATCACGCATGACCACGGCCCTCACGGCCCTCACCCCTCGCTCTTCTTGCCGCGGTGGTTGTGATGGTGCCGGTGCGGCAGGAACTCCTGCACCTTCGCCTTGAGCCCCTGGCGCACCATGCCCGTCCGGTCCGCGTCGCCCTTGGCGATCGACTCGACGGTGTCCTCCAGTTGCTCCCAGGTCGCATGCGGCGGAATCGGTGGCACATCGGGGTCGGTCAGGAACTCGACCACCGCCGGGCCGTCGGCGTTCAGCGCGTCGTGCCACGCCTGCTCCACGTACTCGGGCTTCTCCACCCGGATACCGGTCAGCCCCAGCGACTCGGCGAACCGCGCGTACCGCACATCCGGGATCGCTTGCGAGGGCAGGAACTGCGGGGCTCCGCTCATCGCCCGCATCTCCCAGGTCACCTGGTTCAGATCGTGGTTGTTCCACACCGCGATCACCAGCCGGGGGTCGTCCCACGCATGCCGGTACTTGGCCGCCGTGATCAGCTCGGCCATGCCGTTCATCTGCATCGCGCCGTCCCCGACCAGCGCCACCACAGGGCGGTCGGGTTGGGCGAACTTCGCGCCGATCGCGTACGGGACCCCGGAGCCCATGGTGGCCAGCGTGCCGGACAGCGAGCCGCGCATCTGGCCGCGCATCCGCAGGTGGCGGGCGTACCAGTTGGCCACCGAGCCCGAGTCGCAGGTGAGGATGGCGTCCCCGGGCAGCAGCGGGTCCAGGCAGTGGGCGACGTACTCGGGGTTGATCGGATGGGCGGTCAACTCGGCGCGCCGCCGCATCACCTCGCGCCACCGCCGCACCCCCGCGACGATCTCGTCCTGCCATGCGCGGTCCTCCCGGGACCGCAGCAGCGGCATCAGCCGCAGCAGGGTCTCGCGGGCGTCGCCGACCAGGTTGACCTCGTACGGATAGCGCATGCCGATCATGTGCGGATCGAGGTCGATCTGCACGGCCCGGACCTGACCGAACTCCGGCAGGAACTGGGTGTACGGGAAGCTGGAGCCGATCGTCAGCAGCGTGTCGCAGTCCCGCATCAGCTCGTACGAGGGGCGGGTGCCCAGCAGCCCGATGGGGCCGGTGACATACGGCAGTTCGTCGCTGAGCACATCGAGGCCGAGCAGCGCCTTGGCCACCCCCGCGCCCAGCAGCTCGGCGGTCCCCTCGACCTCCGCCCGCGCCCCTGCCGCGCCCTGGCCGACCAGGATCGCCACCCGCTCACCGGCGTTGAGCACATCCGCGGCCCGCTCCACCGCGCTCGCGGAGGGCACCGCCGACCAGCCGCTGCGGTCCAGGCTGGAGGGCACCATCTTGAAGTCGTGGGTGGGCGGGGAGTAGTCCAGGTCCTGGACGTCCGCCGGGATGATCACGGCGGTGGGGGAGCGGCGGGCGTACGCGGTGCGGATCGCCCGGTCGAGCACGTTCGGCAGCTGCTCGGGGACCGTCACCGTCTCCAGGAAGTCGGACGCGACGTCCTTGAAGAGATTGTGCAGGTCCACCTCCTGTTGGTACGAGCCGCCCATCGCGCTGCGGTACGTCTGGCCGACCAGCGCCACCACCGGCGCGTGGTCGAGCTTCGCGTCGTACAGGCCGTTCAGCAGGTGGATCGCGCCGGGTCCCGATGTCGCCGTGCAGACCCCGAGCCGCCCGCTGAACTTGGCGTACCCGACGGCCTCGAAGGCGGCCATCTCCTCATGCCGCGCCTGTACGAACCGCGGCTCGTTGTCGGCCCGCCCCCACGCGGCGAGCAGGCCGTTGATCCCGTCGCCCGGGTAGCCGAAGACATGCCGGACGCCCCACTCGCGCAGCCGGGCGAGTACGTAGTCGGCGACTTTCTCGGTCATGGTGGTCACTCCTGTCGACCGGCTCAACCGGTCAGCTGCGGCAGCACCTTCGTGCGGTAGAAGTCGAAGAAGCCGCGCTGCTCGGGGCCGATCTGGTTGACGTAGACGGTGTCGAAGCCGGCGTCGGCGTACGCGCTGAGCGCCGTCACATGCGCGTCCGGGTCGTCGCCGCAGGTCACCCGCCGGGCCACGCGCTCGGGGGTGACGAGTTCGCAGACATGCTCGAAGTGTGCCGGGGTGACCAACTGGTTCAGCAGCGCGCGCGGCAGCGCCTGGGTCGGCCACAGCCGGTGGGCGGTGCGCAGCGCTTCGTCGGCGTCCGGGCCGAAGCACACCTTCAGACCCCCGCGGACCGGCTTGGCGTTGCCGCCCGCGCCGCTGCCGCGCCGGAACCGCGCGACCAGCTCGGCATCGGGGATCGTCGTGATGAACCCGTCGCCGACCCGCCCGGCCAGCGCGGCGGCGGCCGAGCCGAACGCGGCGATGTCGATGGGCACCGGCTCCTCGGGCACCGTGTACAGGCGGGCGCTCTCCACCGTGTAGTGCTTGCCGTGGTGGCTGACCTGGTGCCCCTCGAACAGCTGGCGGATCACCGTCACGGCCTCCTCCAGCATCTCCAGCCGGATGGCCGCCTGCGGCCAGCGGTCGCCCAGCACATGCTCGTTCAGCGCCTCTCCGGTGCCCACCCCCAGCCGGAAGCGGCCGCCCAGCAGCACCGCGCTGGTGGCGGCCGCCTGCGCGACGATCGCCGGATGGATGCGCATGGTGGGGCAGGTCACCGCGGTCTGCACGGGCAGCGAGGTCGCCTGGGCGAGCGCGCCGATCACCGACCAGACGAAGGGGGACTGGCCCTGTGCCCTGTTCCAGGGGTGGTAGTGATCGGAGATCCACAGATGGGAGAAGCCCGCCTGTTCCGCCATCCGCGCCTGCTCGACGAGCTCGGCGGGCCCGTGTTCCTCGGCGGCCAGGAAATAGCCGTACTCGGTCATGGGGCCCTCCTCGAACGCTCGTGCCCGTCAGGCGCTGGAGCCACTCGTGCCACTGGCGCCACTCACGGTCCTGCTGCCACGGGGCGACGGGTAACCGGGGTGCGAGGAAGGAAACACCGCGGAGCCATGGGGGAGCTGCTGGGGATCTACGACGGATGTACGGCGGATGTACGGCGGATGTACTGCGGAGCTACCGGGGCAGGGCTCGGTTCAGCGCGAGGGCGATATGGCGGGAGACCCGGTCCGCCACGCCCGCCTCCGCCATCTCGAACGCCCCGCGCCCACCCGTACGGAAGAGCGTGAGCGCGCCCCGGACCGGCTCCGCGGGCGAGGCGCGCAGCGGTACGCACAGCAGCGAGGTGACCTCCTCGCGGACCAGGACGGGCGCGCCCGAGGTGTCGCGGCCGAAGGCGTCCGCGTCAGGGGGCCGCACCCGCAGCGCGGCGACCCCGTCGCGCAGCGCCTCGGCCACCAGCGGACAGCCGGCCGGGTCCTGTTCGGCCACCGGGACCACGCGGCCACCCGCGACGGCCTCCGGCGGGCCCAGCGTCACCAGCCGGCGGGCGATCCCGGGCCGCGCCGGGTCCGCGGACACGTCATCCGTGATGACGTCCACGATCACCCAGTCCGCGAAGCGGCCGTGCAGCACGGCGGCCGCCCGCCCGAGCACGGCCTCGGGCCCGCCGTCGGCGGGCGCGGGCGGGGCGAGCAACGCGGTGGCCATGTCGTCGAGCAGGTCGAGCAGCTGGGCGTGGCGGGTCACCTCGTCCAGGTCTGGCCGGGACGTCGACAGCCGGTCGTCCGCGTCGGCCTGCGCGGGGACGGGGTCGCGGCCCTGGGCTGGGTCGCGGCGCTCGGCAAGTACGGGGTCGCCGCCCGGGGCGGGTACGACCGGAGCGGCCAGGGTGGCCACCGCGTCCTCGGCATCCGCCGCATCCGCCGCATCCGCCGCATCCGCCGCATCCTCCGCGCCCTCGGCCGTGGGCTGGAAGGCGGCCAGCACGGCGGGGTACGGCTCGCCCGGCGGATGCAGCGCCGCGAGCGTCACCCGCAGCGTCGTCCCGTCGCTCCCGGGCCCCGGCAGCCGTACCACCAGGCCCCGCCCGCCCTCGCCGCGCGCGACGGCGGCGACCTGGGAGCGCAGCACCGCCCGCCCGCCGGGCCGCAGCGAGTCGGTCAGCGGGCGCCCGGCGGCGTAGCCGGGGCGGGTCCGGAACAGCCGCGCGGCCAGGGCGTTCATCCGCCGCACCACACAGTCGCGGTCCAGCAGGACGACCGCGACCGGAAGCCGCTGGAACAGGGCGCGCAGCAGCCGCTGTTCGCGGGGGTCGGCGCGGCCCCCGCCCCGGGCCAGGTCGTCCGCGGCCAGCCGCTCGTACCGTGGCCACAGCACCTCCGCCGCATGCTGGAGCTCGATGAGAGCGGCGTCCAGTACGGCGAGCCGTTCCTGCGCGGGCAGGGCCCGCGCGGTCTGCAGTTCGGCGACGCGGCTGCGGAAGTCCGCCAGTTCGGCGCCGTATTCCTGTGCCCCGGACATGCGCTCACCGTAGCCCGCTCGAACGAGGGGCGTCGCCCGCAGGCCGTTTCCCCCATGGCGCAGTGGGCAGCCGAAGAGGCGGGATGAAGCAGACGGAGCACCGGACCAGGCGCCGAGAAGCGCGCAGTGAAAGGACTGGACCCGACCATGCCGGAGCGTGCCCCCACTCGCAGCCGGTCCTGCCGGACCGACGCGCCCTCGCTGGACCGTGGCCTCGCCGAGCTGGCGGACCGGGCCGCGTCGTGCACCCCCGCCAGCTGCGGAGCCACCGCCACCGCCCTCCTCGGCCCGGACCTCGGCGGGTTCGGCCCCGAGGAGCCGAGCGCGGCCACCCATCCCGATCTGTCCGCGCTGGTCTCGGTGCAGCTTTCCTCCGGCGAGGGCCCCATCCAGGCCGCCCGGGCCACCGGCCGCCCGGCGGGCGCCGACGATCTGCTGCGCGACCGCAGGTGGCCGGGCTACCGGGCCAGGGCCCTGGACGCGGGGGTGCGCTCCAGCGCCACCCTGCCCTTCGTATGGGAGGGCATGACCGTCACGATCTCCGTCTACGGGCTGCGGCCCGGCCCTCTTGAGGAGGCGGCCCGGGGAGCCACCCGGCTGCTCGGCGACCTCGCCACCGAGAGCCTGGCCCGCGACCGGCGCTACCGCGCCGCGCTGACCGAGCTCGACCAGCTGGGCGCCGCGCTGCGCTCGCGCCCGGTGGTCGACCAGGCATGCGGCATGGTGATGCATGTGCTGGGCTGCGACGCGGACGCCGCCTTCGACCTGCTGCGGCGCGCCTCTCAGCGGACCAACCGCAAGCTGGCCGAGCTCGCCGAGACCGTCGTACGGACCCGCGGCCGCGGTATCGAGGCGGATCTGATCAGGCTTGTGGGGCCGGGCCGGAACCGGTCGGTCCGGAGCCGGAAAGCCACTCCCGCACCCGCTCGGCCAGCGGACGCTCCTTGCTGACCCCGCCGGCGTCGGACGACGGATTCTGTGTCCCGCTGCCGTGCGCTTCGCCGCCCTGGGTCCCGCAGGGGCACGGCTCGGTCGGGGTGGCGGACTTGGCCTCGCCGACCCGCAGCCCGAGGGCCATCCGCTCCTCGGGGGTCAGCCGCTCGCGCAGCTCGGGGAAGATCACGTCCTCCTCGCCGCGGATGTGCATGGACACCACGTCGTACAGCTCGCGGACCAGCGCGTCGAACCGCCGGTCCGCGGTGTCCAGCCGCTCCAGGTCGCCCAGGATCCGCTCGGCCTCGGACAGCTCCTCCATCTCCCGCTCGGCGACCTCGTCCCCGTTGGGCAGCGCCTTGCGGACCGCCGGGTACAGATACTGCTCCTCGGCGACCGAATGCCGCACGATCTCGACGGTGATCTGTTCCATCAGCAGCCGCCGCTCCCCGGGGTCGGCGCTCGCCCGGTACCCCTCGAAGAGTTCCTGTACCTCGCGGTGGTCCGCGGTGAGCAGGTCCACCACGTCGTGTTGCTGAGGCATCCCTGTCATGTGGGCCGGGTGCCCGCCGCCGCACCGGGCAAACGGCACCGGCCACGTGTCGGCTCCGCCGCCACATCCGCCGATCTGCGAAGGTGGACAAGTCGGGACAGATGCATGGATAGGCGATTCTGTCGATCCGGAGGTGTGTTTCGAATGCAGCGGGAGCTGACCGCCCCGACTCCGGCGGACCCGGAGGACGGCGGTCTGCCGGTCCTCCCGGAGCTGACCGCGCGCTTCGCCGGGGCGGCCGGCCGTACCGCCCCCGAACCGGTCGGTGGCGGCCCGGCGCTGCGCACCGCCGCCTGCGGCTACTGGGAGCGGCGCGGCCTGTGGACCGATCCGGAGCATGTCGCCGCCGCCCCCGGCGGGCAGCCGCTGCTGCTCTCCCTGCTCACCGCGGCCGGCGGTGACGTCCTGCTGACCCGGCCCTGCGCCTCCTGGTACGCACCGCTGGCCCGGCTCGCCGGCCGCCCCGCCTACCATGCGCCGGTGCCCGCCGAGTGCGGTGGCGTCCCCGACCCGTTCGCGCTGCTGGAGACCGTACGCCGGGTGCGCGCGGAGGGCGGTGAGCCGCGGGTGCTGCTGCTGTCCGTCGCCGACGACCCGACCGGCACCACCGCCCCGCCCGAGCTGCTGCACGAGGTGTGCGAGGCGGCCGTGGCCGAGGGGATGCTGATCGTCAGCGACGAGACCTGGCGGGACACCGTGCACCACCCCCATGGCACGGTGCTGCTCAGCCCCGCCGAGATGTGTCCCGAGGACGTGGTGGTGCTCACCGATCTGGCGGGCGCCTTCATCCCGCCCGGCTGGCCCGCCGCGGTCGCCCGGTTCCCCGCCACTGAGCGCGGCGTCGAACTGCGCGCCCGGGTGCTGTCCACCCTGGACGCGCTGCGCGCCGCGCTGCTGCCGCCCGTCGCCGCGGCCGCCGCCCACGCCCTCGACGAGCCCGAGCCGGTCCGCGAGCGCACCGCGGCCGCGGCGCGGGCCCACGGGGCGGTGGCCGCGGCGGTCTACCGCGCGCTCACCGCGGTCGGCGCGCTGTGCCGGCCGCCGCAGGCCGGCCGCCAGCTGTACGCCGACCTCGACGAGTTGCGCGGCGACCTCGCGGCCCGCGGCATCACCGACTCGGTGGAGCTGGAGCGCGAGCTGACCCGGGGGCTTCGCCGCCCCGTACCGGGCGGCCACCGCTTCGGCGACGCCCCGCACACCCTGCGGGTGCGGCTGTCGACGCTGCCGCTGCTCGGCGCCGGGGACCAGGCGCGGCTGGCCGCCCTCGCCGCCGCGGACCCGCTGCGGGTGCCGCATGTGGCCGAGGCGCTGGCCGCCTTCGACACGGCTTTCCGCGAGCTGACCCAGGCCGGACCGAGGCCGACCGGCACCGGCACCGGCACCGAAGGGAGCCCACTGTCATGACCGACCAGGCCGACCAGGCCCAACCGGCCGGGCGACGCCCCGCCGGGCGGGCGCGCCCCGCCTCGTGGACACCGCCATGGACACCGCCGTGGACAACCCCGCGGCTGGGCCCCATCCGGGAGATCTTCTCCGGCCCGCGACGCCGGCTGCGGCGGCTCGCCGCGCCGCCGGAGTCGCCCGCCTCGTCGCGGCAGGGGGCATCACCCAGCGGCAGCGGGGGGAGGCATGTCGACCGCGGCACCCCGTACGAGGGCGATCCCTCGTCGTACGCTCCTCCGCCCGGTCATCCTCCTGCGGCGACCGCCGGGAGGGGGCACCTCCCAGCGGTAGCGGGGGGAGACCGTCTGCTGCCGCAGGGGGCGCCTCCCGGCCGGCGGCCGGGGGAGTCGCAGCCTGGGCGACCGCCCGGCGGGGGCCCCGCCGCCCCGCGCCCCCGCGGTGAGCTGCGCACCTGGCCGCGGTCGTTCGCCCACCGGCTCACCTCCCCGCTGCCCGGTGTCCGTGCGATCGCCCGGCTGGCCCGGGAGGGGAGCCTGCGCCCGCCGATCGAGGCGCTGCGGCAGATCCCCGAACTCCCCTTCGAACCGGGCCCGGCGCCGGCGGTCGGGCCCGGCGACACCGCGGTCACCTGGGCGGGGCACGCCAGTTGCGTGCTGCGGACCGGCGGGCTGACCGTGCTCACCGACCCCGTCTGGTCCCGCCGGATCCTCGGCACCCCGGCCCGGGTCACCCCGGTCGGGGTGCGCTGGGAGGATCTGCCGCCCATCGACGCGGTGGTCATCAGCCACAACCACTACGACCACCTCGACGCGCCCACGCTCAGACGGCTGCCGCGCGACACCCCCCTGTTCGTACCCGCCGGGCTCGCCGCCTGGTGCCGGGCGCGCCGCTTCACCGACGTCACCGAACTCGACTGGTGGGAGGCGGCCGAACTGCCGGGCCCGGACGGGCCGGTGCGGTTCGACTTCGTACCCGCCCACCACTGGAGCAAGCGCACCCTGACCGACACCTGCCGCTCCCTGTGGGGCGGCTGGGTCGTCACCGCCCCGGACGGCAGCCGGACCTACTTCGCGGGCGACACCGGCTACGGACACTGGTTCGGGGAGATCGGCCGCCGCTGCCCGGGCATCGACCTGGCGCTGCTGCCCATCGGCGCGTACGACCCGCGCTGGATGCTCCGCCCGGTGCACACCGATCCGGAGGAGGCCGTACGGGCGTTCGGGGATCTGGGCGCGCGGGTGATGATGCCCATGCACTGGTCCACCTTTCTGCTCTCCGCCGAGCCCCCGCTGCAACCGCTGCTGCGGGTCCGCGCCGCATGGGAGGCGGCGGGGCTGCCGCGCGGGGCGCTGTGGGACCTGCCGGTCGGGGGCTCGCGCGTGCTCGACCGCGACGACTGAACACGCTGACCCACGCCGCATCACGCTGAACCGGCGACCCGGCTTGCGCTCTGACGCGTCATGGCAATTAGTGCATCAGTGGCCATAAGTGGCAGGTGGTGCGCACCCCACCTAGCTTCCTGTTCATGCGCACTCGACAGCTTCGCTACCTGGCGGTCCTCACGGCCGCCCTTGTCATCGAACTCGGTCCGCTGCCCACCGCCCACGCCAAGACCCAGCACGTCGTCAAACCGGGTGAGTCGATCCAGGCCGCGGTGAAGGCCGCCAAGCCCGGCGACACCATCCTCGTCAAGGCCGGTACATACCGGGAGAACGTACTGATCACCACCTCGAACCTGACCCTGAGCGGGGAGGGCAAGAAGACCGTCATCAAGCCGCCCGAGAAGGCGTCCGCCAACGACTGCGGCAAGGCCGAGACCGGTATCTGCGTCACCGGTACGGCCGAGCAGCCCCTCACCGATGTGCGGATCCGCTCGCTCAAGGTCACCGGCTTCGCCAAGAACGGCATTTGGGGGAAGCACACCGACCGGATGGACGTACGCGAGGTGACCGCCGCGCAGAACGGTCAGCAGGGCATCGGCCAGGAGAAGTCCACCCGCGGCACCTTCCGCATCAACACCTCCAAGGACAACGGCCAGTCGGGCATCTTCCTCGCCAACACCGTCGACGAGGAGGGCGCGGCCATCGACACCAAGGGCGCGGTCGTCCGCGACAACCGGCTGACCGGGAACCGGGTCGGGGTCGGCATCCGGCGTCTGCGGGTCCTGACCGTCCAGGGCAACACCCTCACCGGCAACTGCGGCGGCGTGTTCGTCGTCGGCGACGAGGGGACGCCACGCGCCGGGGACCTGTCGGTCATCAACAACAAGGTCTACGAGAACAACAAGTACTGCCCGCCCAACCCCCGCCTCGACTTCATCCAGGGCACCGGCATCCTCCTCACCGGCGTGGAGGACACGCGGGTGACGGGCAACGCGGTGCGGGACAACGTGGGCGCCTCGCCGATGTCCGGCGGGATCGTGCTCTTCCCCAGTGTCGTGGGCACCAAGAACGCCCGTAACACCATCAAGGACAACGTGCTGGCCAACAACCTGCCCGCCGACCTCGCCGACCGTGACGCCGGCTCCGGCAACACCTTCGAGGGCAACACCTGCACGGTCTCCGAGCCCGCCGGCAAGTGTGAGAAGGGGGCGTCATGACGTCGATAAGGACCGCTGCGGCCACCGCGGGGGCCGACCCCGCCGCCACGAACACCGCCACCGGCACCAGCACTCACATCGGCTCCGGCTCCGGCACCGCCTCCGCCGGTGGTGTCCCGTCGAAGGCCGCCCCGCAACTGCGCGAGCTCGTCTTCGGCGCGGCCCGGGCGGCGGCCGTCCGGGCCGCGGCCTCCCTGGGCGTCGCCGACGCCCTGGGGGAGCGGCCCGCCACCGTCGCGGAACTGGCGACCGCGGTGGGCGCCGAGCCCGAGCGGCTGGGCCGGCTGCTGCGCTCCCTGGCCTGCTGCGGGGTGTTCGCCGAGACCGGGGACGGCCGGATCGCGCACACCGAGATGTCCCGGCTGCTGCGCGAGGACGCCCCCGACAGCCTCAAGTACATCTGTCTGTGGTGCACCGAGCCGTGGACCTGGGAGACCTGGCCGCGGCTCGATACGGCCGTACGCTCCGACACCATCGCCTTCAACGACATCCACGGCAAGGACTTCTTCACCTATCTGCACGAGGACGCGCCTGCCTCGGCCCGCGTGTTCGACAAGGCGATGACCACCTCCAGCAGACAGTCCGCCGTGGAGCTCGCCGACTTCCTCGACCTCGACGGGGCCAAGGAGGTGGCGGACATCGGTGGCGGCCAGGGGCATGTCGTGGCGTCCCTGCTGGAGAAGCACCCGAAGCTGCGCGGCACGCTGCTCGACCTGCCGCAGGTGGTGGCGAACGCGGACCCGCGGCTGCGCGACGGCGGGCCGCTGGCCTCACGCGCCCGGCTGGTGCCCGGCGACTGCCGCCGCGAGATCCCGGTACAAGCCGACCTGTACATCATCAAGAACATCCTGGAGTGGGACGACGAGTCCACCCGCAGGACGCTGGCCAACGTGGTGGCGGCGGCCCGGCCGGGCGCCCGGGTGCTGGTGATCGAGAACCTTCTCGACAACAGCCCCTCGATGCGGTTCACCACCGCCATGGACCTGTTTCTGCTCCTCAACGTGGGGGGCCGGAAACACTCTTCGGACAGCCTGGTGACACGTATGACGGAGGCCGGGCTGAGCGTCACCGGCATCAGCCCCGTCAATCCGTATCTGCACGCTTTCGACAGCCGCGTACCGGACCGCGTGGCCGCGTGACCACTCACGGCCGGGTGCCCGCGTGACGATGTTCACGCGGGCACCCGGCCGCCCGGCCCCATCCGGCCTTCCTCCAGGGCGGGCTCAGGCCCACTGGAAGGAGTCGAGGTGGGCGAACACGACGACATTGGCGGTGTAGTCGCGGACGGCACGGTCGTACGAACCGCCGCAGGTGATCAGGCGCAGCTGCGCGTCGGGGGTCTGCCCGTACACCCGCTCGTCGGGGAAGTTCGCCTTGTTGAACGTCTCCACCGAGTCGACGACGAACGTCGCGACGATCCCGTCGGCGCGGGTGATGGTGACCCGGCTCCCGGTCTTGAGCGAGCTGAGCGGATAGAACACCGCCGGGCCCGTCTTGGTGTCCACATGCCCCGCCACAATGGCGTTGCCCCGCTCGCCCGGTGAGGGGCCACCGTTGAACCAGCCGACCAGGTTGTTGTTGTCGGCGGGCGGCGGGATCAGCACCCCCGACCGGTCGAGCGTCAGCTCGGTGAACGGTGCGCTCACCCCGATGGAGGGGATGTCCAGATGCCTGGCGGGCGAGCGCGGCAGCGCCGGCCCGAGCCGGACCTCCTGAGGGGCGGCCGTCTGGGGGCGGGGGGTGAGTGTCGGTCCGGAGATCGCGGGCTTCTTCTGCGAGGGCTGTGTGGAGGCCGCGTCGACCGAGTTGTAGATCAGGAAGACGCCGATGAGGGCCGATGCGGCGGCCCAGCGGATGACGCGAGTGTTGCTGTCGGCACCGCCCTGTTTGCCCATGGATTCTGCCTTTCTGGCCGGTGGAGAGCCCACCGGCAAAGAGCGTGGCGCTGCCGTGGCCGACCGCCACAAGCGGTGTCGGCCACGGCAGCGGGGTCGGGGCTACGGAAAACGGTCAGCTCAGATCGCGGTCCCAGTGGGCTTGCGGCGACGCAGGGCGTAGGCGCCGGCGCCGAGGCCACCGAGGAGCAGGACCGAGCCGGCCGCCATGCCGCCACCGGTGGTGGCCATGCCGCCGCCACCGGTGTGGACACCACCGTGCGGCTTCTCGTGCTCGCGCTCCTTGCCGTACGAGCTGCTGCCGCCCCAGCCGTGCTCTTCCTTGCCCTTGCCGTAGCCGGACTCTTCTTCCTTCTCCTTGCCGTAGCCGCTGCCGTAGCTGCCCTTGCTGTAGTCGTCCTTGCCGTAGCCGGACTCTTCTTCCTTTTCCTTGCCGTAGCCGGACTCTTCTTCCTTGCCCTTGCCGAAGCCCGACTCCTCTTCCTTCTCCTTGCCGAAGTCGGACTCCTCCTTGCCCTTGCTCTCCTTCTCCTTCCAGGAGCCGCCGGAGCCGTAGTCCTCCGACTCCTGACCGCTGGAGTAGCCGCCGTGGCCGCCCGGGTCGGAGACGTCAGCGGCGAAGGCGGCGGCAGGTGCGCCCAGAGTCAGGGATGCGACAAGCGCGGTCCCGGCGATGAGTGCGCGAGTTGATCGCATGAGTCATTCCTTCCGGCACCTGCACGATTACTGACATTTGCCAGATAAAGGGATCGCGTAGGTGTCTCATCAACCGTCAGCGACGCGGGGCCCCGCTGCCACTTGGCGCGGCCCGCTTTCGGGCCGGTTGTAAGCCCTCCGAGTGGAGATCGCCGTGGTCTTCACTCGTTCGCCGCGCGAATGGGCTGACGATGAATCATCTTTTCGGCCCATCGTTTCGATCAGCCCCGTGGTGTGCGTCGCCGACCGGAACTCCGGGCGTGCCAGCACCCGCCGCAGAAACCCCAGCGTCGTCCGTACGCCCCCGCCACCGACCCGGAACTCGCCCAGCGCCCGGTCCATACGGGCCAGCGCCTGCTCGCGGTCCGGCGCCCAGGCCACGGTCTTCGCCAGCAGCGAGTCGTAGTCCGGGCCCACCCGCCAGCCCGGGAAGGCGTGCGTGTCCACCCGTACGAAAGGCCCCCCGGGCGGTACGAACTCCGTCAGCGAGCCGGGTGTGGGCGCGAAGCCGCGGTCCGGGTCCTCGGCGTTGACCCGGCACTCGATCGCCACGCCCCGCCGTACGACATCGCTCTGACCGAACGTCAGGGGCTGCCCGGCCGCGATGAGGATCTGCTCCCGGACGATGTCGATCCCGGTCACCATCTCGGTGACCGGGTGCTCGACCTGGAGCCGGCAGTTGATCTCCATCAGATAGAACTCGTGGTCGGGGGTGAGCACGAACTCGAAGGTGCCCGCCCCCACATAGCCCACCGCCGCCGCGCCCCGCACCGCCGCCGCGCACATCGCGGTGCGCCGCTCCTGGGGCAGATTCGGCGCGGGGGCCTCCTCCACCATCTTCTGGTGGCGCCGCTGTACGGAGCAGTCACGCTCGCCGAGGTGGACCACCTTGCCGTGCCGGTCCGCGAGCACCTGCACTTCCACATGGCGGGCATGCTCCACGAACCGTTCCATGTACAGGCGCTCATCGCCGAACACCGCGCGGGCGTGGGCCCGTGTCTCGTTGAAGGCGGGCACCAGGGCGTCCGGCTCGCGGACCACCGCCATACCGCGGCCACCACCGCCCGCCACCGCCTTGAGGATCAGCGGATAGCCGATCCGCCCGGCGATGTCCTTGGCCTCCGCCGGCGTGGCCACCGCGCCCGTACTGCCCGGCAGCACCGGCAGTCCCGCCTCCGCCATCAGCGCGCGGGCCGCGGCCTTGTCGCCGAGCCGCTGCATCACCGAGGCAGGGGGGCCGATGAAGGTGATCCCCGAGTCCTCGCACACCTCCGCGAAGTCCGGGTCCTCGGACAGGAATCCGTACCCGGGGTGGATGGCCTGCGCCCCGGTGCGGTGCGCCGCCTCGATGACCGCCGGGACGCTGAGATAGCTGGCCTTCGACTGCGGCGGACCGATGTGCACGGCCTCGTCCGCGAGCCGGACCACGGCCGAGTCGCGGTCGGCGGTGGAGTACACCGCGACGGTGCGCATGCCGAGTTCCCGGCAGGCGCGCAGAACACGCAGCGCGATCTCGCCGCGGTTGGCGACGAGGACGGTGGAGAACACGCGGATCACACCGGCCCGGCGGCGGGCCCGGGCTCCACCGCGATCAGGGGCTGCTGATACTCCACGGGCTGCGCGTTGGGCACCAGGATCTCCACTACCCGCCCGGCGGCGTCCGATTCGATGGTGCTCATCATCTTCATGACTTCCAGCACACCGACCGGCTGCCCCGGCTTGACCATGTCCCCGACCCCGATGAACGGCGGGGCACCCGGCTCGGGCGCGTGGTAGAAGGTGCCGACCGTCGACGCGCAGATGTACCGCAGCCCGGCCCCCGCCTGCCGGCCCCCGGCCTGCGGCCGCATCCCGTCCGCCACGGCCACCTGCGCATGCGGATGGGGATGCGCCTGCGCCTGCGGATGCTGCGGCGGAGCGGCTGCGGGCCCGGACGGCGGTGCGTGCTCGTGCTCGCGCTTGGGCTCGTGCTCGGCCGGATCGGGCCACTCCATCTCAACTGATGTCTGCCCGTGCCGCAGCGTGATCCGGCGCGGGTGCTTGTCCGCGGCCTTCGCCAGCTCCGTCACACTGCGGCACAGGGAATCCAGCGTGGCATGCGGGGGCAGCACGACCGCGCCCGGCCGGTGCCCGTTCTCGCGATGGTCCGTGATGTGGCTGTCCGCTGTCACGATGCACCTCTTTTGGTGTGTAGCTGTGTGCCGGCCGACCCGGCGGGGACCCCCGTGTCAAGACCGAAGCGGCGGAACCGCTCCGCCCGCGCCGCCAGCAGCCGGTGCGTCTCCCACGGCACCAGCTCGCCCAGCGCCTCGACGAGCGCGTCGCCGAGCAGGGCCGCGGCCTTCGCGGGATCGCGGTGGGCGCCGTCCGGCGGCTCCGGTACGACCCCGTCGACCACCCCGAGCCGCAACAACTCCCTCGGGTCCAGCCGCAGAGCCGCCGCGGCGGCCTGGGCCGCCTCGGGGTTCTTCCACAAGATGGCGGCGCAGCCCTCCGGGCTGATGACCGAGTAGATACCGCCCGCGCTGATCAGCACCCGGTCGGCGAGCGCCAGCGCGAGCGCGCCGCCACTGCCCCCCTCGCCGACCACCGCGGCCACCACGGGCACCGGCAGCCGCGCCATCAGCCGCAGATTCTGCGCGATCGCCAGCGCCTGACCGCCGCGCTCCGCGTCCGGACCAGGGTTGGCCCCTGGCGTGTCCACCAAGGTCACCACCGGCAGGCCGAGCTTCGCCGCCATCCGCATCAGCCGCGCGGACTTGCGGTAGCCACTGGGCGCGGGCATCCCGAACCGGTGCGCCTGCCGCTCCGCCAGGCTCGCCCCGCCCTTGTGCTGCCCGATCACCATCACCGGCAGCCCGCCGATCCGCCCCGGACCGCCGACCACGGCGGGGCAGTCCTCGGCGAGCCGGTCGCCGTGCAACTCGTGGAAGTCGTCGACGATATGGCCGATGTAGTCCATCACGGTCGGCCGATCAGGATGCCGAGCCCCCCGCACCGCCTCCCAAGCGTCCCGCTCCGCCACCTCCCCAACCTCCCGCATGACCGCCCTCCGCGCGGCCCCGGCGCGAGCTGCACCGGCCGCGCCCGGCCCGCCGCCCGGGGCGGCGCGCTCCGCCTCCGCCTGCGCGTTGGCGGCGCCCGCGCGACTGTTCGGGGTGGTGCGCGGCCCGTCGACCGCCGCATCGGCGGGGCCGTGGGCTGTCGTGTTCGGGTGGGTGGCGGGGGTCGCGTGCGACCCGGCACCGGGCACGGCGTGCGATTGCCCGCACTCGGCGGCCCGCTGCCCGCCGTGCGGGCCGGTTTCCGCCTCCCCGCCCGGGGCGGCGCGCTCCGCCTCCACGCCGCTCGGGTGGCGGGCCGCCGCGCTCAGAGGGGCGGCGGGGGCTTGCGGGCTGCCGTCCGGTACCGCGTGCGGTTGCCCGTACGCGGTGGCCTGCCGCTCGCCGCGCGGGGCGCCGTGCTCCGCCCCTGTCTGTGCGTTGGCCGGGCCGTGCGCTGCCGCGCCTGGGTGGGTGGTGGCGGCCGCGTCCGGCTCGCCGTGCGGCGCCGTGTCCGGTCCCCCGTACGCGGGCGTGGGCGCGGTTGGCCGCCCAGCTCCCGGGGCGGCGTGCCGCCGCCCGGTCGCTGCGTCGGGCGGGGCCGTGCCTGTGGCGACTGGCGGTTGCCCGATCGGGGTGGTGTGCGGGCCGACGACCGGCGTGCCCGGATGGGTGGTGGCGGCCGTCTCCGGCTCGTCGTGCGGCGCCGCGTCCGGTCGCCCGTACGCGGTGGCATGCCGGCCCCCGGCCGAGGCGGGGGTTGGCCTCCCAGCCGGTGCGTCCGCCGGCCCGCCGTCCGGGTGGCGTGCCGCCGCGCTCAGGGGGGCGGCGGGCGCCTCCGGCCCGCCGTACGGGGGCGCGGCGCGCTGCCCGCCCGACACGTCGGGCGCGGCCGCGCCCGGGTGGGTGGCCAGCGTCGCCGCCCCGCCCGCCCCGCCGGAGGCGCCCCGCGCTGGGGTCCCGGCCGCCGGGCCTCCGGGCCCCGGCGCGCCCGAGCCGCCCAGGGCCAGCAGCCGGGCCAGGGTGGGGCGCAGGGCGGAGCGGGGGATGATGTCGTCGACCATGCCGTGTTCCATCAGGAACTCCGCGGTCTGGAAACCCTCCGGCAGCCGCTCCCGGGTCGTCTGCTCGATGACCCTGGGCCCGGCGAAGCCGAGCCGCGCGCCGGGTTCGGCGAGGATGACATCGGCGAGGGTGGCGTAGGACGCCGCCACGCCCCCGTACGTCGGATCGGTGATGAGCGAGACCGTCAGGATCCCGGCCTCGTCGAGTTCGGCCATCGCCTGCGCGGTCTTGGCCATCTGCATCAGGGCCAGCGCGCCCTCCTGCATCCGGGCCCCGCCGGAGGCGGTGATCAGCAGCAGCGGGACGCGCCGGGCGAGGCTGGTCCGGGCCGCCTCGCAGATCAGCGCGCCCACGCCGCAGCCCAGGCTGCCGCCGAGGAACCGGAAGTCCATGGCCGCCACGACCACGGGCTGGTCGTCGATCCGGCCCAGGGCGCAGATCACCGCCTCCTTGAGGCCCGTCTTCGCCCGCGCGTCCGCCAGCCGCTCCGCGTACGGCCGGGTGTCGGCGAACTCCAGCGGATCGTGCAGCGGCTGCACCTCGCCGACCGGCGCCGCGGAGTCGGCGTCGAGCAGTTGGTCCAGCCGCTGCCGTGCGGTCAGCGGGCTGTGCCAGCCGCAGTCCGGGCATACGCGCAGGGTGCGCGCGAACCTCTTGCCGTAGATCAGGTCGGCGCAGCGCTCGCAGCGCACCCAGTCCGCGACCACAGTGGTGCTCCCTTCCGGTCCCTTCCGGCCCCTTCCGGCCTTGTCCAGGCGTGCCTTGCTCAGGCGCGGTCGCGCTCCCAGCGGTAGAACTCATGCGCCATGGCGTCCTTGGGCTCGCGCCACGTCTCCGGGTCGTACGCCTGCACAAACGGCTGGAGCCGGGCGCTGACGTCACGGAACTCGGGGTGCTTGGCGTACCGGGCGACCTGGTCGGCCGGCGGCTGCTCGGCCTCGATCAGATGCAGATACACATCGCCGAACTGGAACAGGCTGCGCCCGGTGACCCCGATCAGCCCGGGCAGTTCACCCCGGTCGGAGTGGGCGAAGACCTTGGCGATGTCGGGCCCCGCGTCCCGGTTCATCTTGGCGACGATCATGGTGCGGTACATCGTCAGGCCTCCACCGTGGCGCGGGCGCGCTGTTCGATCTTCTCCCGGATGAGCTCCATCTGGATCTTGGAGTTGCGGTTGATGAGGTCCGTCATCCCCGCGTCGTCGATCGGCGCGTCGGGTCTCATCTCGAAGTCCTGGGTCCAGCGCATCCGGGTGCCCTTGGGCGTCTCGTCGTACTCCCAGCGGATGTTCATGAAGGCGAACGGGCCGGTCTCGACCCGGCGCGCCCATACGGTGTGCACATCGCGGGCGGTCTCGCGCTCGGACACCCAGCTCCAGACCTTGCCGTTCTCGTCGGGGTGCATGGTCAGCCGGAAGGTGGTGGTGTCACCCTCCCGCCGCAGCACCTCGACCGAGGCGTACTCGCTGAACAGGTCAGGCCAGTTCTCGATGTCGTTGGTCATGTCCCACACCAGGTCCATCGGTGCCGCGATGGTGATCTCGTTGTCGGTGTGCCCGGGCATCTCATGCTCCTGCGGTGATTGAGGCGTTGATGACGTCGATGAAGTCATTGGGGGTCTTGCAGCTCTCGGCACCCGGTTCGATCGGGGTGCCGTAGTGGTTCTCCAACTCGCCGACGATGGCGAGCAGCCCGAGCGAGTCGAGCCCGAACTCGGTGAAGGTCATCTCCGGCGACCCCGCGAGGGCGGCCGGGTCGACGGTCAGGCCGGCGCACTTCTTCATGAGCGCGGCCAACTCCTGGTGGGTGAATTGACGGGACATCACATATCTCCTTCCGGGCCGCGGAGCACGAGCGCCGCGTTGTAGCCCATGAGCCCCCGGCTGAGCACCAGCGCACACCGCGGCTCGGCGGGCCGGGGACTGCGGGTGACCAGGTCGAGCTCATGGCAGACGTCGGTGACATACGGCGTGGGCGGCACCATGCGGTGCTCCATGGCGAGCACCGCGGCCGCCACGTCCAGCGTGGGAGCCGCGCAGTGCGCCCGGCCGAAGCCGGTCTTGGGCGCGGTCACCGGGACGCGGGTGCCGTGCGGGCCCAGCGCGTCGGCGATCGCCAGCGCCTCGGCCCGGTCCGCCTCCGGCACGCCGAGCGCGTCCGCGAACACCACGTCGATCTCCTCGGGCGCGCACTGCGCGTCGTCCAGCGCCACGCGGATCGCGCGGGCCAGCCCCTCCCGGGACTCCTCCCACCGGGACGCCCCGGTGAAGGTCGCCCCGTAGCCGCTGATGAACCCGCGGATCGGCACCCCGCGGCGCCGGGCCGCCCCCTCCTCCTCCACGACGAACATGGCCCCGCCCTCGCCGGGTACGAAGCCGCATGCGTCGGTGGTGAACGGCAGATACGCCCGGCCCGCCTCACGGGCCCGGCTGAGCTCCCGCCACCCCAGCTGGCACACCATCGAGTACGGGGCGAGCCCCGCCTCGGTGGCGCCCGCGACGATCGCGTCCGCCCCGTGTCGGATCGACCGCCGTGCGTGCGCCAGCGCGTCCAGTCCGCCGGCCTCGTCGTCCGCCACCACACCACACGGCCCCTTGAAGCCGCCGCGGATGGAGACCTGGCCGGTGCTGGCCGCGTAGAACCAGGCGATGGACTGGAACGGGCCCACATGGCGCGGGCCCTTGCCGTACAGCTGCTGCAGCTCGCGCTGGCCGAACTCGCCGCCACCGGAACCGGCCGCGGTGACCACGCCCACGGCGAACGGCGACAGGTCGTCGACCGGCAGCCGCGAGTCCTCCAGCGCGAGGTCGGCGGCGGCCAGCGCGATATGGGTGAAGCGGTCGGTCTGGACCAGCAGCCGCTCCTCGATCATCGTGGCCGGATCGAAGCCGCGGATCTGGCCCGCGACCCGCACCGGGAAGTTCTCGCTGCCCTCGCGGGTGAGCCGGTCCAGGAAGCTGATCCCTTCCCGGGTCGCCTTCCAGAAGGCGTCGGTGCCCACGCCGTTGGGCGCGATGACCCCGAGCCCGGTCACCACGGCCCCGCGGGCCCGGGCGGGCGCCCGGGCACTCATGCCCCTCCTCCCCGCTCAGTCTTGGCGCGCTTCCACGCGCGGGCTTCCTTCGTCACTCCTCGCTCCTTCGTCGCTGCGCGGCTCCTCAGCCCAGCCCGCGCAGCTCGCCAAGACACGCTCATCTCGAACCCCCCGCCCGGCTCAGCACCACCGCGGACTGGAAGCCGCCGAACCCGCTGCCGACCGACAGCACATTGCGCAGCGGCAGGGCGCGCGCGGTGCGCGGGACATAGTCCAGGTCGCACTCGGGGTCCGGGGTCTCGTAGTTCGCGGTCGGCGGGACCACGCCGTGGGCCAGCGCCAGGGCGCAGGCGGCGAGCTCGATCGCGCCGATCGCCCCCAGCGAATGCCCCACCATCGACTTGATCGAGCTCATCGGCGTCTTGTACGCATGGGCGCCCAGCGACCGCTTCACCGCGGCCGTCTCGTGCCGGTCGTTCTGCTTGGTGCCGGAGCCGTGCGCGTTGACGTAGTCGATCTCGGTGCCGTCGATGCGGGCGTGGCCGAGCGCATGGTTGATCGCCTCGGACATCTCCAGGCCCTCCTGGGTCAGACCGGTCATGTGGTAGGCGTTGCCGTAGGTGGCGAACCCCTTGAACTCGCAGTACGCATGGGCCCCCCGGGCCCGGGCGTGCTCCAGCTCCTCCAGGACCAGCACGGCCGCGCCCTCGCCGAGGACGAAGCCGTCGCGGTCGGCGTCGAACGGCCGGGAGGCGTGGGCCGGGTCGTCGTTGTTCGTCGAGGTCGCCTTGATGGAGTCGAAGCAGGCCACGGTGAGCGGGGTGACCGGGGTGTCCGCCGCCCCCGCCACGCACACATCGGCCCGGTTCTCCTCGATCGTCTGGAAGGCGTACCCGATCGCGTCAAGACCCGACGTACAGCCCGTCGAAACGGTCTGCACCGGCCCGTGGGCGCCCGCCAGCTCCGCCACGCCGGAGGCCAGCGCGCTCGGCGAGAAGGCGTGGTGCAGATACGGGCCCGCCCGCCGGTGGTCCACGTCCCAGCGCGCCCCGGACTCGCTGACCTTGACGTAGTCCTGCTCCAGCCGGGTGGAGGCGGCCACCGCCGAACCCATCGACACGCCTATCCGCCAAGGGTCCTCGGCTCCGGACCCCCCGGGCTCGATCCCCGCGTCCCGCATCGCCTCGGTGGCGGCCACCAGCGCGAACTGCACATACCGGTCCGAGCGTTCGATCTGCTCGGCCGTCAGCCCGCAGGCCACGGGGTCGAAGTCGCACTCGGCGGCGATCCGCGAGCGGAACCTCGCGGCGTCGAACAGCGTGATGCCGCGGGTCGCCGTGCGGCCCGCGGTGAGCATGTCCCAGAAGGCCGGGACGCCCACGCCCCCGGGAGCGACGACACCGAGCCCGGTAACCACCACCCGTCGGGTCACGACGCCGCCTCGGCGGGTTCGGCGGTCTCGGTGTCCACATGGCCCAGCTCCGGGCGCGGGGCCAGCGGGCCGAGGTGGAAGACCATCCGGGCCTCGGTGTCGCCCACGTTGCGGAACCGGTGGCGCATGTTGATGGGGATCAGAAGCCCCTGGTCGGCATGGAGCGGATGCGCCGTATCGTCCAGGTCCACTTCCAGCTCACCGCACACCACGTACACGAACTCCTCGGAGTACGGGTGGTAGTGCTCGGTGACGCGCTCGCCGGGCTGCACGACGGCCATGCCCATGAAGCCGCTCGTGGCGCCCACCGTGGTCGGGGTGAGCATGGCGCGCACATCGCCGCCGCGGCGGCGGTTGGGGGCGACCGCGGACAGGTCGACGATGAGGTGGGACTGCGTGGTCATAGTGGCCTCCAGAAGGCGGCGAGGCCGCCGCACACGACGGAGAATGGGTGAGGGTTGGCGGGTACGGGCTTGGGAGGGGGAGTGTCAGTAATCCGCCGCGCGGCGGTCGGTGACCGGTTCCATGTCGCAGTCGGTGAGGAAGCGCCGCAGCCCGGCCTCGCTCGACAGATCGATCTTCTTCTTGCCGTTGGCCCCCGCGTCGAGGAGCCGGGCGTCGAGGAGCCGGCCCAGCACCGCGGCCGCGCGCGGCCCGCTGACCCCGGCCGCCACCGCGAGATCACGGTCGAGCGGTACGTCCATGTCCACCATGCGCACGACGATGTCGTCGCGCTGGAAGACCGTGCTGCTCACGATCGTGTGCTGCCCCTCGCCGCCGTCGGACGCCATCGCCGCCTTCGGCTTGGTCACCGCCAGGTCGTCCTGACGGGCCAGCAGACTGGCCACCGCCGGGCCGCAGCCCTCCTTGACCGGGTAGAGCAGCATGTGGCGCCGGAGGTTCGGCGGGCGGCTGGGGTCCGCCGTCAGGTGGTGCACCACGGGCAGCGCCGCCCGCATGAAGAAGTCCCGTGCGGCCTCCGGGTCGTCCAGGTCGCGGTCCTCCTCCAGATGCGGGTTGATGGCCTCCTCGACCGCACGGACCTCCGGCTGCCTGGCCACATGGCGCAGCGCCGCCACCAGATCGCCCTTGACCTCGACCGCCCGTACGACACGGTTGCCGCTCATGAACAGCGAGGTGCGGCACAGCCGGGTGTTCTCGTCCACGCGGGCCTCGGGCGCGGCGTAGTCGGCCAGGATCTTGGCCACGCATCGCGAGCTGCCGGGCTTGACGGTGAAGGTCAGGGCGTGCCGCACCAGGCCGTCGCCGACCCGCGGGGCCAGCTGTACGGGGGGCGCGGCGCGGCGGCCGGCCGCCTCCTTGGCCGAGAAGGTCTCCCGCAACACGCTGAACCGCAGCGACCGGGTGTCCTCCACACATCCGTGGAGGGGCTTGACCATCTCGCGGTGCTCGGGGCTCTCCACCCAGCTCAGAAACGGCGGAGCGCTCTCCCACTCGCTGGTGATCAGCCACTGCGAGGGGTTCTCGATCGACTGGCACAACTGGTCGCTGATGTGGCCCGGGACCGCGGCCACCTGCTGGGACAACTGCTCGTAGGCATGCAAGAAACGCTCTTCGGCGCCCGCGTGGACCGACACCAGCAACACCACACGCAGCCGGGCGTCGGTGAGCGTGGAAGGCCGAGGCGGGGGCTCGGTCGTCGTCGCGGACTTCGCGGGCCGCGAAGTCTTGGGCAGGGTGCTCATATGTTCCACTCCTCCTCCGGGGGCGTCCTTCGCCGGACGCGGCGCCCGTTAGTCGATCGTGGAGCGCTCCCACGGATGCCGCGAGATATGTGAGCCATCCGGGCGAAGGGGCTCGCCAGACGCCTGACCAGGGCCAAAACCCCGGGAATAGCAGCGAGATGAATCCCCATGTCGATGAGCGTGTGCCAGTACTCGTCGTGGGCGGATCCCTGGTGGGACTGTCCGCCTCACTTTTCCTGGGCCGGCTGGGCGTCGGACACCTGCTCGTGGAGAAACACGCGAGCACCTCCACGCACCCGCGCGGGCGCGGAAACAACCTCCGCACCATGGAGTTGTTCCGGACCGCGGGAGTGGAGTCCGCGATCCACGAAGCCGCGTCCGTCCTGGCCGGCAACCATGGCATCCTGCAGGCCGAATCCCTCACCGGAGTGGACCACCACTGGCTCTTCCGGGAGATCGACCCGGGCGGCGCCATGCGCGGGCTCAGCCCCTCCGGATGGTGTCTGTGCAGCCAGAACGACCTTGAACCGGTCCTGCTGCGGACCGCCCAGGAACTGGGCGGCGAGCTGCGCTTCTCCACCGAACTGATCTCCTTCGAGCAGGACGCCGACGGGGTGACCGCCGTCGTCCAGCACCGGGAGTCCGGGCGTACGTCCGTGGTGCGCGCCGACTACCTCATCGCCGCCGACGGCCCCCGCAGCTCCGTACGCAGACGCCTGGGCATCGGCCAGACCGGCCGCGGCGAGCTGTTCCACAACGTCAGCATCACCTTCCGCGCCAAGCGGCTCGCCGATGTCGTGGGCGACCGCCGCTTCATCGCCTGCTATCTGACCAACCCGGCCGCCGACGGGGCGCTGCTCCCGGTGGACAACGCCGAACAGTGGGTCTTCCACGCCCCCTGGCACCCCGAGACCGGCGAGACCCTGGAGGACTTCACCGACGAGCGGTGCGCCGAACACATCCGCAAGGCCACCGGTGTCCTCGACATGGAGGTCGAAATCACCGGCAAGGCTCCCTGGCACGCGGCCGAACGGGTGGCCGAGCGCTACCGGGACGGCCGGATCTTCCTCGCCGGCGACTCCGCCCATGAAATGTCCCCCACCGGCGCCTTCGGCTCCAACACCGGCATCCAGGACGCACACAACCTCGCCTGGAAACTCGCCGCCGTCCTCGGCGGCTGGGCCGGCCCCGGGCTGCTGGACACCTACGGCGTCGAACGCCAGCCGGTCGCCGTGGCCACCAGCGCCCGCGCCGCCGCGCGCTCCGCCGAACACAACCACCCCGGCTACACCGCGCCACCGTCCACCGGTCCGCAGCGCGATGTGCTCGCGGTGGCCATGGGCTACCGCTACGCCTCCGACGCGGTCCTCGGCGCCGACCCCGCCACCCCCGCCGTCCCCGACCGCTTCACCGCGGGCGGCGAACCCGGCAGCCGAGCCCCCCATCTGTGGGTCGACCGCGACGGCCTCCGCCTGTCCACCCTCGACCTGTACGAGCGCACCTGCGTCCTGCTCACCGGCCCCGAAGGCGCCGCCTGGCACGGCGCCGCGCTACGCGTCGCCGACCGCCTCGACATCCCCCTCGCCGCCTACCGCCTCGGCCTCGACCCCACCCACGACCTGACCCCCGACCCCGGCACCGACTGGACCGAACTCCACGGCACCACCCCCCAGGGCGCAGTCCTCGTCCGCCCCGACGGCTTCATCGCCTGGCGCGCCGAGGGCGCCGAACACGAACCGGAGCGAGTCCTGGCCGACGTCCTCCAATCCGTCCTCTGCCGCTGACCTGCCGCTGCCCCCGGACCCCGCCCGCCGAGTGCCCGAGCAGGCCCGGCCGACCGCGCCGTGACTCCGCGGCGGCCGGGCCCAGTACGGCCTTCATGCGGCGTCGGGGCCCGAGGTGTCCGGGAACGAGTGGTGCTCATGTGCTCGTCATCGGGCATGGAGCAACCCCCTGCCATCTCGGCCACACCGCCGCGCGGTGATCGCCGCGGCGCGGCAGCCGGAAGGAGCGAGGTCAGCTCGTCGCCTCGCCGTGTGCCTCGCGGCGGGCACGGGTGCGGCGCCAGAGGGTGGGGGCGGTGCTGATCAGGACGGTCAGGGCGATCGCGGCGGCCACGCCCTCCCAGGGCCTGGCGAAGAGCGACCCGCCCAGGATGCCGATGAGGGCGTAGGCCCCGGACCAGGCCAGGACCGCCGGGGCGTCGCCGCGGGCGAAGCGGCGCATCGGCATACGGGAGAGCAGGCAGGCCAGCATCACCGGGATGCGTCCGGCGGGGAGGAGACGGGAGAGCACCAGCACCGCGACCCCGTGCTCGTCGAGGCGGGTGCGGGCCTGGGCCAGACGTTCGGGGGCGGCGCGGCCTTGGAGCTGGGCGAGCCAGCGGGAGCCGTTCTTCGAGCTGAGGCCGCGGCGGCCGAGCCAGTACAGGGCGATGTCCCCGAGGAAGGCCGCGAAGGAGGCCACACAGAAGACGACCAGCAGGGACAGGGGCGGCACGCTCTGGTGGATCGCCACCACCGCCGCCGAGCTCACTACCGCGCCCGTCGGCACCACCGGCACCAGCGACCCCAGCACCACCAGCAGGAACAGCGAGGGATAGCCGACCGCCTGCTGGGTCGACTCGGGCGGCACGCCGCGCGCGAGCTCGCCGATGCCGTCGAGTACATGGCCGGTCATCCGGTGGTCTCCAGGTGTACGCATTCGCCGTGCCGCAGCGCATGCACCACCGCGTCGGGGGCCAGCCGTCCGGCGTGCCGGACGAAGTCGTCGCCCGGTGAGTGGAATTCGTGCGGCCGGATCCCGTCGAGGCCGATCGGCCAGTACGTGCCGTAGTGCACGGGCACCGCGCTGCGCGCGCCCAGCCGGGCGAGCGCCTGGGCGGCCCGGTGGGCGTCGAGGTGGCCGTGGCCGAGGTACGGGCCCCAGCCGCCGACCGGCAGCAGCGCCACGTCGCAGTCGCCGACCGCCCGCGCCATGCCGTCGAACAGCCCGGTGTCGCCCGCGAAGTACGTCGTGGACTCGCCCCGCAGGACGTAGCCGAGCGCGGGCACCCGGCTCGGCCCGTACGGCAGCCGCCTGCCGTCGTGCGCGGCCGGTACGGCCCGGATCCGCACCTCGCCCACCGCGATCTCCTCGCCCGGCCGCACCTCCGTGACCCGCAGCTCCCGCGCCCGGGCCACCCGCCGCAGCCCCGGCACGGCCCGCCCGGCGCCGCGCGGCACCACCAGCCGGGTGCCGGGGCGCAGCCGCATCAGCGAGGGGAGGTGGAGGTGGTCGGCGTGCAGATGGGAGACCAGCGCGACATCGGCGACCTCGGCCGCGGGCGGCGGCACGGGCCCCCGGCGGCGGCGCAGATGCGCCAGCCGCCGTACGAACAGCGGGTCGGTCAGCACGCGCACGCCGGAGTCCCGCACGGTGGTGGTGGCATGCCCCCACCAGGTGATCTCCACCGACACTCGGACCCTCCCTCATGGCGCCGCCCGGAGCGCGCCGCCCGGACCGGCGGACGGCGTGGACGGTTACGTCCGCGTCGATCCTCTCACCGCGCCCGGCGTCGGCGGACGGCCCCCGCCCGTTCACCCCGCCCGTTCACCGACGGGTGCTCAGCCGCTGAGCGCGAACGCCAGCACGACCGCCAGCACCAGCAGCGCCCCCCACCACAGCAGCAGCCTTCCTCGGCGGCTGCCGACGGCCGGGGGCGGCGGAGGAGGGGGGTCTGGCTTCGCCGGCCGTCTGGCGCGCACCCGGAACGGGGGCGAGACGGACCACTGGGCCCGCTCCGCCGATGCGTTCGCAGGGAAGCTGAGGGCCTTGGACCGGACGGGGGCCAGGTCGTACCGGTCCGTCTGCCAGAACCGTTGGAAGGCGGGGACGTTGTGTTCATGGGCGGTCCGCAGCGCCCCCTGCGGCACCCACGGGCGCGGTCCGCCGTCGGACGCGACCGCCGGGAGCGTGCGCAGCACCCCTTCGATCAGATAGATCGGGCGGGAGTGCGCGTCGTACAGCGGCCCCCGCTGTTCCCCCGCCTCGACCGGATCGGGGCGTATCACCCGGAACACCAGGGCGAGGTCGTCCGCGTCGGACCGCTCGACGACCCGGAACCGCAGCTGCCCCTCCGGGGTGGGCTTCCCGCCGGCCGCGTCCAGCAGCACCGGCTCCAGCCCGTCAGCCGCGCCGCCGGGCAGATCGGGCACCACGACCGTACGGAAGGGGGTGCGGCGCCCTCGGCTGATCAGGAAGGGCCACCACTCGACACGCTCCACGGGACCACCCACGCCTCAGGCCAATATGGAGTCCGGCTCGGCCCGCTCGAACTCGCCCAGCTGGCCGACCAGGCGGTGAACGGTGTGGTGCACGGCGGACTTCTCGTCCTTGACGGATTTTACGCGGCGCCCGCGCCACGACCGCTGGAGCCTTTTGGCCCTGCGGACCTCTCTCGGCGACCGGGAGGCCAACTGGCCGAGCACCCCCAGCGCGGCATCCAGGAAGCCCGCCAGCACGGCGGGGCTGACGGTGATCCCGGACTTCATCAGCTGCGCCTGCAACTGGGGTGACAGGCCCGCCGCGAGGAGCTTTCTGACCCGCCCGGGGGAGCCGGGCGCCCCGGCCTCGCTCTGGTCGCCCTGGTCCTGGCCGAGGTCCTGGCCCTGGCCCGCTTCCTGGTCCTGCTGCGGATCCTGGCCGGCCGCCCGCCGGGCCTCACTGATCCGCAGCGCTTCGTATGCGCGCACACACAGATCCGGCAGGACCGAGACGAGCGGGATCTCCACGTTCATGGGCTTGGGGTTCGTCCGGTCCAGCTTGCGCACCTTGCCCTCGCTGTCGAGCACCGCGAACCCCCGGCCGACGGCGCTCACCGGGATGAGCCGGATCCGGCCGGGCGGGACCGGGAATCTTCGGGTCTTCCCGGGCGCGCGGCTGGCGACGAGCTGGCTGAAGGTGGGCTCCCGCATCAGCCGCTGTCTGACGTCGGCCAGCGTGAAGTTCTGCTCCACGAGGTCCCATTTGGTCACCACGAAGTGGATGGGCCCCGGGAAGCCCTGCATCAGGGAGAACATCGGCGCCAGATCGTCCCTGAGGAAGTCCTCCGCGCCCCGGTTCCCGAACAGCAGGCCGCGGATCTTGACCCCGTCCAACAGCCCGAGCAGCGCGTCGGCCGTCTCAAGACGCTCCTCGAACCAGTCCTGGACCTGTGACCCTTCGCCGACGGGGTGGGTCAGATGCTCCCCGGCGTAGTCGATGTACTCGATCTGCATCGTCTCGAACACCCCGAACCGGGTCCACATCCGGCAGGTGAACGTCCACTCGGGGGTCTCCGTACGGTCGGTGGGCGCCGGCCAGTCGCCCGAGCTCGCGACCTCGGAGTACACCTCGGTGAGCTTCCGCTCCTGGTCGCGGGGGAGCCGCACATGGAATCCCAGCTCCGGGTCCTGTGTACGCAGCCGCTCCTGGAGCGCCGCCAGATACACGGTCTTGCCGGAGCCGGACGGTCCCAGCGCCACCACGTTGAACTTCTCCACGCTCATATCCCCCTGGCGCCCCGACAACAGCCATGCCGGTGGGACGGTACCGCTGGAACGGCCGATACCGGCTCATGGATGCGACGATTCATTCGAAAGGGTGTTGACAGCCCCGTCGCTCGACTTGTTGTCCCACCGGATATTCCGTGGCCCGGCGCCCCACCCGTACGGCACCATGGCCCCGTTTCCTGCCTCGCCCCGGCCCTGACCTGAAGGAAAGCCCGCACGTGACCCTGGACCCGCATCTGGAACTCCACCGCCGCGCGGTGGTCGCCGACGCCCATAACGACCTGCTGATCGCGGTCACCGCCCGCCCGCCGCACCGCTGGGCCTCCTTCTTCCGCGACCAGTGGCTGCCCCAGCTGCGCGAGGGCGGGGTGGATCTTCAGGTGCTGCCGGTCTTCATCGAGGACCAGTTCCGCCCCGAGGGCGCGCTGCGCGAGACGCTGCGGATGATCGAGTGCGCGCACACCCTGGCCGAGGGCAACGCGGACGAGGTACGGCTGTGCCTGGACGGGGACGACATCGACCGCGCCCTGGACGAGGGCAAGATCGCGCTGGTCCTGGCGCTGGAGAGCGCCCCAGGACTGGATGCGAACGTGGAGCTGATCCCGACCCTGCACCGGCTCGGGGTTCGCATGGCGTCCATCGCCCACTGGGGCCGTACCGCCCTGGCCGACGGCAGTGGCGAGGACGCCACCGGCAGTCGGCTCACCGAGGCGGGGGTGGCGGCGCTGGCGGAGATGGAGCGCCTGGGGATCCTGTTCGACGTGTCGCATCTGGGCGCCTCGGGCGTGGCCCATGTGCTGGAGCTGGCCACCCGGCCCGTGCTGGCCACGCACTCCTCCGCCCGCGCCCTGCTCGACCACCACCGCAACCTCACCGACGAGCAGATCCGCGGCCTTGTCGCGACCGGTGGCATGGTGTGTGTGAACTTCCTCGGCGAGTTCGTGGCCACCGACCCCGCCGAGCGCACGGTGGACCGGCTGGCCGATCACATCCTGCATATCGTCGAGGTCGCGGGCGTGGACCGGGTGGGTCTTGGGCCCGACTTCATCAAGGAGGTCAGCGCGGACACCAGCCCGCCGTGCTGCGAGGATCTGGAGTACGCCGAGCTGGTGGTGCCGGGCCTCGAAGGCCCCCGCGGGCTGCCGCTGGTGACGGAGGCGCTGGTCCGCAGGGGCCTTTCCGAGGGCGACATCCTCAAGATCCTCGGCGGAAACGTCCTGGAGCTGTTCCGCAAGGAGCTCGGCCGCCCCGCGTGAGTCGTCACCGCTCCGGTGCGGATCCTGTTTTCAGGTGTACGACGTTGGACCCCTTGCCGTAGGAGAAGGCCCGCACCCGGTACGTGGCCCGCTTCTCGTTCGGAAGGGTGATCAGGCCGAAGGAGTTGATGTTCCGGTCCAGGACGGCCACCGGCCGGAAGCGGTCGCCGCCCTGTGGCCGGTCCTCCAGCAGATAGCCCTGCTCGTCGGAGGCGTGGTCGGTCCAGGTGAACCGGATGCCGTTGGCGTGCATGACGGTCGCCTTCAGCCCGGTGGGGGCGGCCGCCCCCACCGTGGCGGCGTCTTTGACGGAGCCGGTGTGCACGGCCGTTTGGCGCAGCGTCCGGGGCGGCGCCCACTCGTGGTCGCTCTTCTGCTCCTTCGCCGTGAAGTCCCCCTTGGGCAGCCGCACCTCGACCGGCCGCGAGGCGGGCCCGTAGTAGGGGCGGACGCGGTAGTAGAAGGGCGTCTGCGGCATCAGATCGGGGTGCCGGTACGAGGTCTGGCCGAGCGGCACGTACTCAAGGATCGTGTACGGCCCCTCGGGCGCGGTCGCGAACTCCACGATCCGCCCGGCGGCCCCCGGCTCCGTGCCCGTCCACCTCAGGGTGATGTCCACCGGCGAGGTCAGGGTGGCGGTGAGCCTGGTGCCGGTGGCGGAGGAAGGGGCCGGTTGGGCGGGGCGGGTGGCCGGCTGTGGTGACGAGCAGCCGGCCAGGGCGGCGGCGACGAGGACCGCCGCCGCCAGGGCTCTCGGCGCGCCGCTCACTTGCGCCAGAACTTGACGTTGCTCCACACCACCGTGGCCGGGCCGTTGCCACTGCTGGTGCGGTAGGCGCCGAACTTGTCGTAGAAGCTGCCGCCGGGGCTGTCGACGGTGTGCTTCAGCGATCCGTTGATGTACGTGCGGTGTTCCCTGCCCACCTGGTGCACGGTGTTCACCCGCACCGTCGCGCCGACGGTCCCGGCGTTCGAGAGGGTGTCCCCGCCGTGCACGGCGTACAGCCGCCCGCCACGCTCGACGGCCAGCATGAAGTACGGGCCCGCGCTGCCGTCCGTGTCGTTGAACGTCTGCTTCAGGCTGATCCGGGTGCCGCCCATGCTGGTGACCTTGAAGTACCCCTCGAACTGGTGGGTGCCACCGGTGTAGGTGTCATACCGCCGCTCGGCGCGCTGGTCCCCGCTCGCCTGATGTGGCGGTGCGCCGCACCACCACATCAGGACGTAATCTATCTGCTACGCTCAGTGCATGGTCGGAGGCGACAACCAAGTCTCCGACAACCCGAGCGAGTCCTGTACTTGCTCCGGCGGCCGGGAGGGTCGTCGTCGGACAGGCATGACCTGTCAAACTCCCCGGAGCGATCCAGGGGAGAATCTCCCGGATTCATCCGGGAGAGAACTTCAATTGACCCAATAGTGGATGTTGCGGAACCGGGCCTCGGCCCGGCCGCTGCCATGGTGGTACACACCGTTCTTGAAGTGGCGGGTCGCGGATCCCCGGTCGGCGACGGTCAGGACCAGCTGGTCGTCGGCGTAGACCTGGATCTTTCCGGCGTCCGCGTCGTGCGCGACCTTCAGGTTCCACCACTTGTTGTAGACACCGGACTTGATGACCTGGTCCGTGTAGCGCTTGACGGTGCCGCCGCTCTCGTTCGACACCCGCAGCATGATGTCGGTCGCGGGGGTGCCGGAGGGGTGCTTGACCCGCAGGATCTGCATGAAGTCCGCGCCGTTGGTGCCGGACGGGATGTACACATCGGCGTCCCACATGTGCTTGCCCGAGGTGTACTCCTGATTCCAGCGCATCTCGGTGCGCGGATCGGTCGAGCTGCCCTCCTCCAGGGGCTCGTCCGTGGAGTACACCCACATGGTGTGCGTCTTGGTGCCCGAGTCGTAGCGGTAGCGCTCGCTGAGGTCGAGGTTCCAGGGCTTGTGCATGGCGTAGGTGAAGGACTTCTGCTGCCAGCCGTCCGTCGGCGCGGTCGCTGTCGCCGGTGCCGCCGACGCCAGGCCGGTCGGCGCCGCCATGAGCGCGGCGACGGCGACGGCCATGGCCACTCGGGTGCGTAACGCGGGCATGCGCTCATCACCTCCAGTCGATTTCCAGTCGAGCTCCGGTTGATTTCCCATCGATGGATCATGGTCTAGACCAAGAATCACGGTAGGCCCGTGTGCATGGCGTGTCCATATCAATGAACGAGATTCTTATAGAGAAACGCCACGGCCGGGCCCGAGATCCGCTGTGACAGGCTGGGGGCCGGTCCGCGAGTGCCGAGCGGGCGTGGATACGCGAGGTGAGTGACGGCGTGCAGATGCCCCGTTGGAAATCCGTGGGCGCGGCCCTGCTGCGGGTGCTCGCGGTGTGGGCCGTGTCCACGCTCACCATGCTGGCCCTCGCGGGCATCCTGCCCGACTTCCGGCTGCAGTCCGCCGACGGGGACAGCACCACCCGGATCGCCATCACCGCGGCGAGCGGCGCCGGGGCCTTCGGTCTGCTCAGCGCGCTGGTGTGGCCGCTGCTGGTGCGGGCCCTGCTGCTGGTGCCCGCGTTTGTGCTCGGGCTGCTGGTGTTCGTGCTCAACGGCTCGCTGCTGCTGGTCGCGTTGAACCTGATACCGGACGGGCGTGGCGCCGCCGAGCCGGAGACCGCCGTGGTGGTCGCGGCCGTGATGTCCGCCGCGTCCTCGGCGACCAGCACCTTCCTGACCGTACGGGACGACGGCGCCTACCGCCGGCGGCTGGCGCGGCTCGCAGACCGCAGACAGGGCAGCCGGCGCAGACAAGGCGGGACGGGCGGGCCGCCGCAGCCGCCCGGGACGGTGTTTCTGCAGATCGACGGCGTGGGACACGATGTGCTGCGGGACGCGGTGCGGCCCCGTGGCAACCGGCCGCCGATCATGGAGACCGTCGCCGGCTGGGTGGACACCACCCATACGCTCACCCCCTGGCGCACCGACTGGTCCAGCCAGACCGGCGCCAGCCAGCTCGGCATCCTGCACGGCTCCACCGAGGACGTGCCTGCCTTCCGCTGGTACGAGAAGGAGGCCCGGCAGGTCATCGTCAGCAACCGGCCGACCAGCGCGGCCGAGCTGCAGCGCCGGGCCGCGGCCCGTACCGGGGACGAGGGGCTGCTCACCGTCGACGGGGCCAGTCGCGGCAATCTGTTCACCGGCGGCGCCGAGGAACTGGCCCTGGTGCTCTCGGTGGCCGCCCGGCGTGGCCGCCACAACCGCTCCCGCAGCGGCTACTTCGCGTACTTCAGGGACCCCGCGAACGCCACCCGCACCGCGGGCTCCTTCCTCGCCGAGATCTTCCGCGAGCTCGGCCAGTCGGCGCGCGCCAGACTGCGGCGCGAGACGCCGCGGGTGGGGCGGGGCGGGCTGTACCCGTTCATCCGCGCCTTCGCCACCGTCGTGGAGCGGGACGTCGTGGTCGCCGCGGTGATGGGGGACATCCTGTCCGGGCGCACCGCGATCTACGCCGACCTGGTGGCGTACGACGAGGTCGCCCACCACTCCGGGCCGCGCAGCCGCGACACCCACCAAGTACTGCGCCGCCTCGACCGCAGCGTCGCGCTGATCGCCAAGGTCGTCGAGCACGCACCGCGCGACTACCGCATCGTGCTGCTCTCCGACCACGGGCAGAGCCCCGGCGCGACCTTCGCCGACGCCTACGGCCTCACCCTGGAGGACCTGGTGCGGGCCGGCTGCGCACTGCCCGTGCCCCGGCAGGCCGGGCGGACCGGGGTGCACCGCCCAGCGGTAGCTGGGGGAGGCGCCGAGGCGCGCGAGGCGGCGCGTGCCGCGCTGCGCAGGCCCGAGCGGGACGGCGACGGACACGGCCCGTCCGACCCGGTGGTGCTCGCCTCCGGCAACCTGGGGCTGGTCTCCTTCCCCGATGTGCCGGGCCGGATGAGCCGCGAGGAGATCGACCGCCGCCACCCCGCGCTGCTGCGCACCCTCGCCGACCACCCCGGTGTGGGCTTCCTGCTCGTACGTTCCGAGCGGCACGGCGCGGTGGTGCTGGGCGCGGACGGCGCCGAGCACCACCTCGACACCGGCCGGGTCGTGGGGCGCAGCCCGCTCAAGGCCTTCGGCGACGGGGCCGTGGCCGCCGTACGGCGCACCGCGCGCTTCCCGAACGCCCCCGACATCATGGTCAACTCCGCCTACGACCCGGCCACCGGCGAGGTGCACGCCTTCGAGGGGCAGATCGGCTCGCACGGCGGGCTCGGCGGGGCGCAGAGCCACCCCTTTCTGCTGTGGCCCATCGAGCTCAGCCCGCCCACCCGGCCGGGGGAGCAGTTGGTGGGGGCCGAGCGGGTGCACGCGGTGCTGCGGCGCTGGCTGCGGGAGGCGGACGGACCGCAGGTCCCGGAGCGTAC
This sequence comes from Streptomyces sp. NPDC020845, assembly GCF_044334165.1. NCBI lineage: Bacteria > Bacillati > Actinomycetota > Actinomycetes > Kitasatosporales > Streptomycetaceae > Streptomyces > Streptomyces sp. NPDC020845. The sequence goes on from NZ_JBIRSJ010000013.1 coordinate 202,686, forward strand.
GGACGGACCGCAGGTCCCGGCGACCCCACCGGCCCCGCAGGTCCCGGAGAGCGAGGAATCACGGCTGCTCGGCGATGTCACCGCAGCATCTCCGGCGGCCCCGCCGCCCCTGCCGGACAAAACGCGGTGATTTGGTGCACCATGCATGATTCCCCGACCATGGCGGGATGCACGACCCGCACCCCGCCCGCCGCTTCGGCCTGCCCACGGCGACCGCGCTCGTCATGGGCAACATCATCGGCGGCGGCATCTTTCTGCTGCCCGCCTCCGTCGCCCCGTACGGCACCGTCAGCCTGCTCGCCTTCGTCGTCCTGACCGTCGGCGCGGTCGCGCTCGCGCTGGTCTTCGGGCGGCTGGCGGAGCGCGATCCGCGCACCGGCGGGCCGTACGTCTACGCGCGCGCGGCGTTCGGCGACTTCGCGGGCTTCCTGTCCGCCTGGTCGTACTGGACCATGACCTGGGTCAGCAACGCGGCGCTTGCGGTCGCGGCCGTCGGCTATGTCCATGTGCTCGTCCCCGGCCATGAGTCCAAGGGCGTCGACCTGGCCGTGGCGCTGCTCGCGCTGTGGCTGCCCGCGCTCGCGAACCTGGCGGGCACGCGGTGGGTCGGTGTGGTGCAGATCGTCTCCACGGTGCTCAAGTTCGTGCCGCTGCTCTTCGTCGCCGTAGCCGGGCTCTTCTTCTTCGACCCGGACAACCTCGGCCCGTTCCACTCCGGTGGCGGCAGCGCGGTCGGCGGGCTGTCGGCGGCGGCCGCGATCCTGCTCTACAGCTATGTGGGCGTCGAATCGGCGTCGATGAGCGCGGGCGAGGTGCGCGACCCGGAGCGCAACGTCGGGCGGGCCAGTGTGCTGGGCACCGTCGGCGCCGCCGTGGTCTATCTCGTCGGCACCCTGTCGGTCTTCGGCACCGTCGCGCACCGGGACCTGGTGAACTCCACGGCGCCCTTCTCCGACGCCGTGAACGCCATGTTCGGCGGCTCCTGGGGCGGCACCCTCATCGCCCTGGCCGCCGTGGTGTCCATCGTCGGCGCGCTCAACGGCTGGATCCTGATGAGCGCCCAGGCACCGTACGCGGCCGCCCGCGACGGGCTCTTCCCCGCCGCGTTCGCCGCCAAGCGGCGCGGTGTGCCGACCTTCGGCGTGCTCGTCGGCACCGTCCTCGCCTCGCTGCTCACCGTTCTGAACTACACCTCAGGCTCGGGTGGGGTCTTCGAGTCCCTGGTCCTGATCACCACCTTCTCGGCGACCGTCCCGTATCTGCTGGCCGCCGGCGCCCAGGTCCACTTCCTGCTGTCGGGGCGCCGGGACGAGGTGCGCGCCGGCCGCTTCGTCCGGGACCTGGTGCTCGCGCTGCTCGGCTTCGGCTTCTCCTTCTGGCTGGTCGCGGGCGCCGGATACGCCGCCGTGTACCAGGGCACGCTCTTCCTCTTCGCCGGTGTGCTGGTCTACATCCTGATGGCCGCCCGCCGCGCCGCGACCCGGCCCCGCGCTGAGGCCGCCGCGGAGACGGGCCCTGCGGACGGCGCGCGCTCGGCCGCCGACACGGCCGGCTGACCCAGGCAGCGCGGCGGCCAGCGGCACCCCGGCCGCGGCGACGGCCGCCAGGACCACCAGCGTGGTGGCCGTCGTGGTGAGGGCCATCAGCATGGTCGCCACGGCGACGCCCAGCGCCGGGCCGACGTTCAGGGCGGTCTGCTGAAGCCCGCCGACCACCCCGGCGTGGTCCACATGCGCATGGCGCACGATCACGGCCGTCGCGGTGACCATCACCGCGCCGAACCCGGCGCCGATCGCAAGGAAGCAGCCGCCGATCGCCACGGCCGTGGACTCCTCGTCGAGCCGGGAGAACAGCAGCACGCCGAGGGCAAGCAGCGCCATCCCCGCCACGGCCGTCCGCCGGGGTCCGTACCGGCGCAGCAGTACGGCGCAGACGGGCGCGCCCAGCACCATCATCGCGGGCAGCGGCAGCGCCCTCAGCCCGCTCTGCAGCGGGTCGAGCGCGAGCACGTCCTGGAGGAAGTACGTGCCGAGGAACAGCGCCCCGAACACCGCGGCCGACGCCGCCACCAGGACGCCGAGCGCCGGGGCGACGGCCGCCGAGCGCAGCAGGCCCGGCGGCAGCAGGGGGTGCGCGGTGCGCCGCGCATGCCGGGCGAACGCGGCGCCTGCCGCTGCCGTGGCGAGGACTCCGAGGGCGGTCGCCGCCGTCCAGCCGCTCTCCGGCAGCGTGACGAGCGTGTACACCACGGACGCCAGGGCCAGCGCGAGGAGGAGGGCACCGGGCAGATCGAGCGGGAGGTCGGCGGTCCGCTTGGGCTCCGGGATCCGGACGACGAGCGCCAGGACACCGATCAGCAGCGCGGGCGCCACGGTGAGGAAGAAGACGGAGCGCCAGCCCAGCTGGTCCGTCAGCGACCCGCCGATCAGCGGACCGGCCGCGGCCGCCAGCCCGATGGCGCTGGTGCGCAGCGCGATGGGCATACCGATCCGGTCCGGCGGATACGCGGCCCGCAGCATCCCCAGCGTGGCCGGTTGCAGCAGCGCGCCGAACACCCCTTGGGCGACGCGCAGACCGATCACCCAGCCCACCCCCGGCGCCAGGCCGATGCCCGCCGACGCGGCGGCGAAGCCCAGGGTGCCGAGGGCGAACAGCCGCTGATGGCCGTAGCGGTCACCCAGGCGGCCGGCGAACACCAACAGGCCCGCCACCGCGATGAGATAGCCGGTGCTGGTCCACTGCACCGCGGCGAACGAGGCGTGCAGATCCCGCCGCATATCGGGCTGCGCGATGGTCAGCACGGTGCCGTCCAGGGCGACGATCGCGGCCCCGGCGACGCCGGCGACCAGCGTGAGCATCCGCTGGTATTTCATGGCCGCTCCGGCCCGAGATGCGCCTCCAGCGCGGCGCGCAGCAGCGGTTCGACGTCGTCGGTGCCCGTCGCGAGCTGGAGGCTGCCCCACCCCCACAGCTGGGCGATGCCGTGCAGATTGGCCCACAGCGCGCCCGCGACGACCTGGGGCGCGGCATCGACGGCGGGCCGTGCCCGGGCGACCAGGTCGACCAGCACCTCGAAGAGCGGCAGGCTGGTTTCGCGCAGCCCGAGGTGGTCGCTCTCCAGCAGGTCATGGCGGAACATCAGCTCGAACATGCCGCGGTTGGTCAGGGCGAAGTCGAGGTAGACCCGCCCCAGCGCCATCAGTTGGGCGCGCGGCTCCACCCGTCCGTCCCCGACCGCTTCGGCGACCCCGGCGGCCAGCTCGGCGAAGCCCTGGCGGGCGATCGCGGACAACAGCGCCAGGTGGGTGGGGAAGTAGCGGCGCGGGGCTCCGTGGGAGACCCCGGCCCGGCGGGCGATCTCCCGGAGGGACAGGGACTGCATCCCTTCCCTGGTCACCAGATCCACGCCGACCTCGATCAGACGGGACCGCAGCCCCGTGTCGTGCTCGCTCATAGACACTGTCTACCAGGATCCGTAGACAGTGTCTACTGGGTTCAGGGTCCGGTCGGTTGGGCCAGAATGATGCACCCACGCATAGGTGACGACTCGTGAGAAACCTTGAGGCAGACATGACTGAGCAGCAGCCCCCGACGCCCCCTCAGCCCCAAGGGCTTCCCCCGCAGCCCCAGGGGATTGCGCCACAGCCCGCGGGCGTGCCGCCGCAGCCGGGGCAGTTCCCCGCCGCGGTCCCGGCCGCGCCCCCGAGCCCGCAGGGCCGGATCTCGTTGCGGAATCCGCTGGTGGCCGCGGCCCTCGGCCTCGTGGTCGGCCTCGCCGCGGTCGGCATACCCGCCCTGCTCTCGGACGACGGCGACGGCGGCGGGGGCTTCGGTGGCGGGGGCGGCGGGGGCGAGCTCAGCGCTCCGGCGAAGCTCGACGGGCTCAGATCCTTCGCCGACATCCAGCGCGCGGCAGGCGTCCCCAAGGCCAAGAAGATGGCGGACGGCATCGCCGAGGAGGACCGCAGGAGCGGCGAGCGGCTGTCCGAGGCGTACGGCGGTGCCGCCGCCGTGGTGAAGCGGTACGCGGACGCCGATGTCCAGACGACCGTAACGCTGATCGCGGTCCGCAGCCGGTCCCCGCAGCCGTACGTCCCCTACCAGGACCACAAGCGCCTTGCCCTGGCCAAGCCGCAGGACGAGCTCAAGACCATCGGCGATGTCTCCTGCGTGCTGTACAACCAGCCCACCCCGGCCGGTTCCAAGCCCACCGCGGACTCCGTGCACGTCAGCTACTGCCAGCGCACGGGCGACGGGCTCACGGTCCAGATCCGCGCGGTCGGCAGCGGTATGGCCAACCAGCCCGAGAAGGTCGCGGCCGTGGTCGAGAAGGCCTGGTCGGAGCTGTCCTGAGCCGGGCCGTCCGGAGCCGGGCCATCGCCATTACCTGGCGGGTAATCGACCGGGCGAGCCGTCGGCGGCATGGTTGGGGCATCGGGTTCCGGGCCGGCGCACTCCGGCTCGGAACCCGGCCTCACCAGCACTTTTCATCATGAGGAGAGCCCTGCCATGACCGCGCAGACCCAGTACGAGACCGCCGTCGCCCGCTACTTCGAGGCGTGGAACGCGACCGACGCCGAGGCCCGCTCCAAGGCCGTCGCCGCCGCCTGGACCGAGGACGGCAGCTACACCGACCCGCTCGCCGCCGTCAGCGGCCACGACCAGCTGGCGGCGGTCATCGCCGGGGCCCAGGAGCAGTTCCCCGGCTTCGTCTTCCAGCACACCGGGACCGTCGACGGCCACCACGACACCGCCCGCTTCACCTGGGAGCTGGTGTCGACGGCCGACGGCTCGGCGCCGGTCGCCGGGTTCGATGTGATCACCCTGGCCGAGGACGGCCGGATCCGCTCCGTCCTCGGCTTCCTGGACCGTATCCCGGCGGCGCCTACGGCATGAGCCGCCGCAGGGTCTGCGCCGTCTCCGGGTCGGCCGGGAGCAGGGTCTCGATCGCCAGCTCGGAGACGGTGACGTCCATGGGGGTGTTGAAGGTCGCGATCGTGGACACGAAGGACAGCACATGTCCGGCGTGCTCGATCACCATCGGCAGCGCGAACGGCGCGTGGTCCCCGCCCGCGGCCGCCCGCTCCTGGCCCCCCGCGCCCAGTGGATAGGCGCTGACCTCGTCGTACAGCTTCCGCAGCGGCGAGGACCGCATCAGCGCCAGCTGCCGCTCCATCTGCTCCAGCAGATGGCCCCGCCACTCACGCAGATTGAGGATGCGCGGGGCCAGGCCGTCCGGGTGCAAGGTGATGCGCATCGCGTTCATCGGCGGCCGCAGGAGGTGGTCCGCGACCCCCTCAAGCAGCATCGCCATCCCCTGGTTCGCCGCCACCACCTGGTACATGCCGTCGACGACGATGGCCGGGTACGGGTCGTAGCCCGTCAGCAGCCGCTCCATCCCCTCGCGCAGCGGGCCCATCGACGGGTCGTCCACAGAGGTCTCCGGGTAGTGCGGCGCGTAACCGGCCGCGATCAGCAGGGCGTTGCGCTCCCGTACGGGTACGTCGAGGTGTTCCGCGAGGCGCAGCACCATCTCCTGGCTGGGCCTGGCCCGTCCGGTCTCGATGAAGCTGATGTGGCGGGCGGAGGAGTCGGCGCGCAGTGCGAGCTCGAGCTGGCTGATCCGCCGCCGGTCCCGCCATTCGCGCAGCAGTGCGCCCACCCCCGGGGCAATCACGGCAGTCGTCATGCCCCGACGGTAACCGAACACGCGTCTGCGCCTCGCGCGCGGCCCGCACGGTGCGTGGGAAGGTGAGGGCAGTCACGACGAAAGGGGCGCCCCATGGCAGTCCAGCCGCTGTCGAACGAGGAGATCGAGCGGGGTCTGGAGGACCTTCCCGGCTGGTCGCTGCGGGACGACCGGCTGGTGCGCGGATACTCCTTCCCCGGACATCTGGCCGCGGCCCGCCTGGTGGCCGAGGTCGCCGAGGCGCAGGAGGAGCTGGGGCACCACTCCGACCTCACGCTCGGCTACAACAAGGTCGGCGTCTCGGTGAACACGCACAGTGTCGGCGGCAAGGTGACCGAGCTGGACCTCCGGCTCGCCCACCGCATCGAGGACATCGCCCGAGGACAGGGTGTGTCCTAGAACACCGCTTTTTGCTGAGGGTGTTGGTCTGATCTGATCACTTCGTTAGCCTCCCGGCAGCCCCCCAGATACGCCGCTCCGAGGAAGACGACGCAGTGACGAACCCTCAGCCCCCTCAGGACCCCCAGGACCCGCAGGCCCCTCAGGCCGCGCGCAGCGCACCGGATGCCCCGCCCCCGGGCTGCCCCGCCCACACCGCGCGGCTGTACGGACCGGACTTCCGGCGGGAACCGGCCGAGACATACCGGCGGATACGACGCGAGGGACAGGTCACCCGCGTCCTGCTCGAAGGCGACGTCCCCGTCTGGTTCGTCGTCGGCTACCGCGAGACCCGCCAAGTGCTGAACGACATCGAGACCTACGGCCGTGACCCGCGCCGCTGGAACGGCTGGGACAGTGTGCCGCCGGACTGGTCCCTCATGCCGTGGGTGCGGTACACCCCGATGATGCCCTTCACGGAGGGGGAGGAGCACCTGCGGCGTGCGGCGGCCGTCAGCGAGGTCCTGGCCACGCTCGACCCCTTCGTGCTGCGCGGGCACTGCGAGCGCTTCGCCGATCAGCTGATCGACAAGTTCGCCGTGACCGGCCGTGCGGATCTGGTGTACGACTACATTTACTCGGTGCCCACCCTCGTCATGGGCGAGGTGTTCGGCCTGGCCGAGGACGAGGACGGACTGGCGGTCCTGGCGGAGGGGCTGACCTCCTCGTTCGTCTCCGGCGAGGACGCCATGGCCGCTCAGCAGCGGGCCGCCGCGTATGTGGCGGGGCTGGTCAAGGCCAAGCGCGAGGCACCGGGCCCCGACCTCACCTCGCGGTTCATCCAGAGCACCCCGAACCTCACCGAGGAGCAGCACATCGCGGACGTGATGATGCTGATGGCCGCGGCGCTGCCGCTCACCTCGTACTGGATCGGCAACACGCTGCGGCTGCTGCTCACCGACGAGCGCTTCGCCACGACCCTCACGGGCAACCGCCGCAGCATCGGCGAGGCCATGAACGAGGTGCTGTGGGTGGACACCCCGCTCCAGAACCTGATCGGGCGGTACGCCACCCGCGACACGGTCCTCGGCGGTCAGCGCATCCGCACCGGCGACCTCGTCGTCCTCGGCCTGGCCGCCGCCAACGCCGACCCGCTGCTGTGGCCGAACGGCCACGTCGGCCACGCCGGGAACCACTCCCATGTCGCCTTCAGCGCCGGCGAGTACGGATGCCCGGTGGGCGGCCCCGAGACGGCCAGGATCATCGCGGAGACGACGATCGAGGTGTTGCTGGACCGCGTTCCGGACCTGGTGCTCGCGGTGGCCCCCGAGGAGCTGAGGTGGGTGGACTCCGTCTGGTACCGCTATCTGGAGTCGCTGCCCATCACCTTCACCCCCACCGGGGTCACGGGGAGCTGATCCCGCCTCGGGGCAGGTGGCGGCCCGCCTTGCCGAACCGGCAACAGTGTTTGTCGATCGGGCGGGGCGGGAGCAGGCTCTGCGGCATGAGCGGACACCAGCACACCCACACCGACCACACCCATTCCCACACCCACGGCGGCCCCGCCCATGCCGATGACGCGCACCCGGACTGGGCCGCCTTCGGGGAACTCCTCGAACTGAGCGCGGATGTGCACACCTCAGCCGTCGAGCAGACCGCCGAGTGGCTGCGCGGGCTCCTCAGGCTCGATGGGGGACACGTACGGCGCGCGCTCGACATCGGCAGCGGGCCCGGCGGCGCCGCGTGCGTGTTCGCCCGCGCCTTCCCCGACGCCGAGGTGGTGGCCGTGGACGGCAGCCCGGAGCTGCTGGCGCGGGCCCGCGACCGCGCCGCGCGGCTCGGGGTCGCCGACCGCGTACGGACCCACCTGGCCGAACTGCCCGAAGGGCTGGCCGAGGTGGGGGAGGCGGAGCTGATCTGGTCCAGCAAGGCGGTGCACCACCTGGGGGACCAGCAGGGCGCCCTCGACCGGCTCGCCGCCGCGCTGCGCCCCGGCGGGGTGCTGGCCGTGGCCGAGGGCGGGCTGTCGCTGCGCGCGCTGCCCCGCGACATCGGCATCGGCCGCCCCGGCCTGCTGACTCGGCTCGACGCGCTGCAGGAGGAGGCGTTCGCCGAGATGCGGACCGGGCTGCCCGACGCCAAGGAGACGACCGAGGACTGGCCGGCCATGCTCGCGGCGGCCGGGCTGACCGGGGCCCGCAGCCGCAGCTTCCTGATCGACCTGCCCGCACCGCTCGACGCCCCGGCCCGCCGTCTGCTGCACGCGGACCTGACCCGGCTGTCCGACCATCTGGCCGACCGCCTCGATGCGACGGACCGCGCCACGCTCGACCGGCTGCTCGACCCGGACGACGAGGCGGGCGTGTTGCGCCGGCCGGATGTGTTCTGGCTGAGCGCGCAGACCGTCCACGCGGCGGTCAAGCCGCGGTGATCAGGTCCCGGTGGCAAGGGCTCGGTGAGCCGGCCGTGGGCAGTCCCCGGTGACCGGGGCCTGCCCACGGCGCGTCAGGTCCCTCAGCCGGTGGTGAGGGTGAGGCCGTACGCCTCGAGGATCGGGTTCACCGGCTGGAAGTACGTGGTGCCGCCGGCCGTGCAGTCGCCGGAGCCTCCCGAGGTGACGCCCTGGGCCTGGCTGCCGGAGATGTACGAGCCGCCGGAGTCGCCGGGCTCGGCGCATACGGTCGTCCGGGACAGCCCGCTGACCATGCCCTCGGAGTACCGCACACTGGTGTCGAGCTGCTCGACCGTGCCGCAGTGCCAGCCGGTCGTCGAGCCGGAGCGGCAGACCGAGGAGCCCACCGGCGCCTCCTGGGAGCCGGCGACCGTGACGACGGAGCCGCCGGGGCCGAGCACCACGGGCTTGGGCGTCCAGGTGCTGTTGACCGCCACCCAGGCGTAGTCGTTGCCGGGGAAGCGCGACGCCTGGAAGGTGCCCTGTGCGGCCTTGTTGACGCCGGTGGTGGTGGCGCCCGCCTCGCCGCAGTGGCCCGCGGTGACGAAGCCGCCCTGGGAGCCCTTCGCCACCGAGAACCCGATCGAGCAGCGCGCGGTGCCGTTGATGTAGTACGCCTCGCCGCCGCGTACGTCGTCCAGCGGTTTCGGCTGCTCGGCGGACTCCACGATCCGGACCATGCCGCGGTCCACGCCGCTGGCGGTGACGAAGGCCGAGGCCTGGTCGGGGTCGGCCGACTGCACCACCACGCTGTTGCTCTTCACATCCACGTACCAGACGGCGGCGGCCGCGGCCGACGGCGCGCTGTGCTCGGCGGCGCGGTCCAGGGTGCCCTTCGCGGCGGTGAGGTCGTCGAGGCTGTGGCTGACCGTCACGGGCTTGGCGCCGGCGGCGCTGATCATGCCGTGTCGGCCCTGGTCGGTCGTGGCGACGGTGAGCTCGGCGGTCTTGCCGGTCACCCACGCTCCGCCGAACGCGGTCCCCAGGCTTTTGCGGAGAGCGGGGGTGGCCGTACCGGCCCGGTACTCGTTGCTGATCCGGGCCCTCGCCTCGTCGGCCGTGAGGCCGAGGTCGCGCCGCATCGCGTCCAGCATCTCGGCGGGGACCCCCGTGGGGGCCTCGGCGGTGGGGCCGGGCTCCGCCGCGGCGGATGTCACGAGGGCGGGTATGGCGGTCAGGGAGAGAGCGGCGATGGCGATGGCACAACCAGCGGTGAGGGCAGGTCTGTGTCTGCGGAGCATCGGGTGTCTCCTCGTGTCGTGGGGGCTTGCGCCAACGTAAGCCGCCCCGACACACGCCGCCCACCTGCCCGCTCTCCCCGGTTGCGCCCTCCGGCAACACCCGGCACGACCGCCCGTGGGCCCGCTCCCATGCCCGTCGCCGGAGGCGGCCCGGCGCCGGCTGGCCGACGGCCGGGGCACGAGGACGCCACCCGAACAGCCGCCGCCAATCCAGCGGTTACGCGATCCAGCGGTTACGCGTGTGCCCCCGCCCTGCGGGCAGGGCGGGGGCACACGACAGGCCGGGCAGGGCTCGGCATCACACCAGGTTGAAGGTGTCCGGGTTCGGGCCCAGGCGGTTGCCGGAGTCCATCGCGTCGATCGTCGCGAGGTCCTGGGCGTCCAGCTCGAAGTCGAACACGTCGATGTTCTCCGCGATGCGGGACGGCGTGACCGACTTGGGGATCACCACATTGCCCAGGTCCAGGTGCCAGCGCAGCACCACCTGGGCCGGGGACTTGCCGTGCTTCCCGGCGATGGCCTTGAGCCGGTCGTCCTCCAGCAGGCCCTTGCCCTGGCCGAGCGGGGACCAGGCCTCGGTCACGATGTTGTGCCGGGCGTTGAAGGCGCGCAGCTCCGACTGCTGGAACTGCGGGTGCAGCTCGACCTGGTCGATGACCGGGGCGATCTCGGTCTCCGAGAGCAGGCGCTGGATATGGGCGGGGTGGAAGTTCGAGAGGCCGATGGCCTTGGCGCGGCCCTCGGCGGCGATCTTCTCGAACGCCTTCCACGTGTCCACGTACTTGTCGACCCCCGGCACCGGCCAGTGGATCAGATACAGGTCCACGTAATCGAGGCCGAGCTTGGACAGCGAGGTGTCGAAGGCGCGCAGGGCGGAGTCATAGCCCTGCTCGGCGTTCCAGAGCTTGGTGGTCACGAACAGCTCGTCGCGCGGGATGCCCGACGCGGCGATGGCCCTTCCCGTGCCCTCCTCGTTGCCGTAGATCGCGGCGGTGTCGATGCTGCGGTAGCCGGCGTCGAGCGCCGTACGGACCGCGGTGGCCGCCTCGTCGTCCGGGACCTGCCAGACGCCGAAGCCGAGCTGGGGCATCTGGACGCCGTTGCTGAGGGATATGAAGGGGACCTTGCTCACGAGCGGTCGATCCTTACGTCGAATACGAGTAGGTACAACGTCAGGGAGAACGGTTGACGGGAGTGTCGTATTCCCGTTCGACCGCTCCGTACGCTGCTTCCCGGCGTGCCCCCGCACCACACCCTGGGCCGTCGGCGACCCGGCCCGCGGCGACCGCTTTGGCCACCGCGGACCAGAACGCGCGGTCCTCACCCCGTGGCGAGCAGCAGCGGCTCGGGGAGCTCCGCCCGGAATCGCCGCCGCATATGCCCTTCGCGCACCGTCGCGCCCACCTCGACGGCGGCATGGCTGACCGTGGCGCGCGGCGCCCGCACCACCATGGCCAGCCGGTAGGTACCGCCGATGCCGGCCGTGGGGGTGCGGCGGATCTCCCAGCCCGGGTCGGACCTGAGCTCGCGCCGCGCCTCCAGACAGACCCGTGCGCCCCGCGCGGCTCGATCCTGCCCGACGAACCCCAGCCGCGGGCCGAGATGGACCGCACCGGTGGCCCGGACTTCCCCACTGAGCTGCAGCGGGAGCATGGACCAGGCCACCGGCTGGAAGGCGGCCCGGCGATTTCCGGCCGGTTCGGCCGAGAGGGTCAGATCAAGATTGACCGTATGCAGTTGAGGACTGGCTGCTTCTTGTGCGCAGCTGACCGAAAGATGCACCAAGTGGTAGGCCGCGCTGTGTGCCTCATCGGCCTTGTTGGCCTCCGATTCCACAAATGCCTTGAGCTCCGGAACCCGGCCCACGAGTTCCGTCGTCACCGGCACGGACAGCGGCCCGCCCAGCGTGACCCGCCCGGCCAGGGCGGCGGCCGCGGCGGGCCGCCGTGGGACATGGCCCGAAGGCCCGGAGATTTCCTCGGATACCAGTGCCAGCTCGCGCTCGGGAAGTTCGGGGAGAATGATGTCGATCATTTCCGTGCCCCCTTTGCGGCTCAGGATTGGTAGAGCGCCTCGATTTCGACGGCATACGCCTGCTCGATCGCCTTTCGCTTCAATTTCAGCGAAGGCGTCAGGAGACCATGCTCCTCCGAGAACTGAGCTGCAAGTATTCGGAACGTACGAATCGACTCGGCTTGGGAGACCAGTGTGTTGGCCGCGACCACCGCCCGCCGGATCTCCAGCTCCAGCTCCGGCTCGCGGACCAGCTCCTGCGCGGGCAGTTCCGGCCGGCCGCGCATCGTCAGCCAGTGCGCGACGGCGTCGGCGTCCAGCGTGATCAGCGCCGCCACATACGGCCGGTCGTTGCCGACCACGATGCACTGGGCGACCAGCGGATGCGCCCTGATCCGCTCCTCCAGGACCACCGGCGACACACTCTTGCCGCTGGAGGTCACCAGGATCTCCTTCTTCCGCCCGGTGATCGTCAGATAGCCGTCGTCGTCCAGGGTGCCCAGGTCACCGGTGGCCAGCCAGCCGTCCCGCAGCACCGCGTCGGTCGCCTTGGGGTCGCCGAGATAGCCCTCGAAGACCTGGTCGCCCGAGAGCAGGACCTCGCCGTCGTCCTCGATGTACACGGTGGTGCCCGGCAGCGGAACCCCCACCGTGCCGAAGCGGGTCCGGTCGGGCGGGTTGGCGACGGCCGCCGCGGTGGTCTCGGTGAGCCCGTACCCCTCGAAGATCGTGACGCCCGCGCCCGCGAAGAACAGCCCGAGCCGGCGCTCCATGGCCGAGCCGCCCGAGAAGGCGTGCCGGACCCGGCCGCCCATCGCCGCCCGCACCTTGCTGTAGACGACCTTGTCGAAGAACTGGTGCTGCATGCGCAGCGAGGCGCCGGGCCCGGGCCCGATGCCAAAGGCCCTGGCCTCCTGCGCCTCCGCGTACCGCACCGCGACGTCCACTGCCTTGTCGAACGGGCCCAGCCGGCCCTCCGCCTCGGCCTTTCTGCGGGCCGCCGCGAAGACCTTCTCGAAGATGTACGGCACGGCCAGGAAGAACGTCGGCCGGAACGACTGCAGATCGGGCAGCAGCGCGGCCGCGGTCAGGCTCGGCTGGTGGGCCAGTTTCACCCGGCCGCGGATCGCGGCGACCTCCACCATCCGCCCGAAGACATGCGCGAGCGGCAGAAACAGCAGCGTCGCGGCCTCGTCGCCGCGCTTGGAGTGGAAGACCTCCTCGTACAGGGCGACCACCGTGTCGCACTCGGCCATCAGATTGGCGTGGGTGATGACACAGCCCTTGGGGCGGCCGGTGGTGCCCGAGGTGTAGACGATGGTCGCGGGGTTCTCGGGCTGCAGCGCCTTGCGGTGGCGATGCACCACGTCGTCGTCCATCGACGCCCCGGCCGCGGTCAGCTCGTCCACCGCGCCCGCGTCCAGCTGCCACAGCCGGGTCAGCATCGGCAACCGCCCGACCACCGAGCCGATCGTCATGGCGTGATCCTCGTGCTCCACGACACAGGCGGAGACATCCGCGTCATGCAGCATCCAGAAGACCTGCTCGGCGGAGGAGGTGGGATACATCGGCACGCTCTGCGCCCCGATGGACCACAGCGCGAAGTCGAACAGCGTCCACTCGTAGCGGGTACGGGACATGATGGCGACGCGGTCGCCGAAGCGCACCCCCTGGGCCAGCAGCCCCTTGGCGAGCCCCATCACCTGGTCACGGAACTCGCCCGAGGACACATCGAGCCACTCGCCGTCCGCCGTTTTGCGGCCCAGCGCCACCCGGTCCGGATCCGCGTCCGCATGGTCGAACACGGGATCCGCCAGGCCTCCGGTCTGCGGCGGGCTCGTCAACGGGGGGACGGTGAACTCGCGCAATGACTAGCTCCTTGAAGCGCTCCGCACAGCGCCGTGACCGTATCTGATCTGGGGCTATGAGCCCGTTGTGCGGCTCATGTGTGACGACTTTCTCCACCGAATCTCTCCCATCAGGGCACAGCTCGGGGCGCGGGTCAATGCATCACGCACGGGTTGGTGCGCTGGTCACGGCACGGGCCCGGCCAGGATCGCGGCGGCCAGCCGGTCGGCCGCGGCCCGGGCCGCGGAGTCCCGCTGCCGCCTCCCGTGCAGCAGTACGAACTCCACCGGGCCGAGATCGGGCAGCCCGGCCCGGTCCGGGATGCGCGCCAGGCCGGGCGGGATCAGGCCGCGGGTATGCGCCATGACGCCCAGGCCCGCGCGCGCCGCGGCGACCAGCCCGTTGAGACTGCCGCTCGTGCACACGATCCGCCAGGGCCTGCCGTGCCGCTCCAGCACCTCCAGCGCGCGGGCCCGGGTGAGGCCCGGCGGCGGGAAGACGATCAGCGGCAGGGGGCGGTCGGGGTCGAGACGCAGCCGCTCGGAGCCGATCCACACCAGCCTGTCCCGCCACACCAGCCGGCCCCCCGGCCGCTCCTCGGACCGCTTGGCCAGCACCAGATCCAGCTTGCCCGCCGCCAGCCGCTCATGCAGCGTGCCCGATAGCTCCACGGTCAGCTCCAGGTCCACCTCGGGGTGGTCGCGGCGGAACCCCTCCAGGATCTCGGGGAGCCGGGACAGTACGAAGTCCTCCGACGCGCCGAAGCGCAGCCGACCGCGCAGCCGGGTGCCCTGGAACCAGCTCGCCGCCCGCTCGTTCGCCTCCAGGATCGTCCGGGCGAAGCCCTGCATCGCCTCGCCGTCCTCGGTCAGCTCCACCCCGTGGGTGTCGCGGGTGAACAGCGGCCGGCCGACCTCGTCCTCGAGCTTGCGCACATGCTGGCTGACGGTGGACTGGCGCAGACCGAGGCGGTGGCCGGCCTGGGTGAAGCTCAGCGTCTGGGCGACCATGAGGAACGTGCGCAGCTGGGACGGGTCGTACACACCGCAAGTGTAGGCGGGGGTCATCGCGGTTCACGATGACAGTCAGAGCGGTCAGCGGGATTCCCGATAGCGGTGATCAAGAGCATGGTGGAGAGGGCATCCGTTCGTGCCGCCCGGGACGCAGAGCGAGCCAAGTGAGCCGAGCGAGCCAAGTGAGCCGAGAGAGCTGAGAAAGAGAGCGCATGCACCGCCGTAAGATCACCCTCCCGTCCTGGCTCCCTCTCGACTGGTTCATCCTCGCCCTGATCGGCACCGTCGTCCTCGCCGCGCTGCTTCCCGCCGACGGCCGCGCCGCGACCGCCGCCGACGGGGCGACCACCGTCGCGGTCGCCTTTCTCTTCTTCCTGTACGGCGCGCGTCTTTCCACCCGCGAGGCGCTGGACGGAATGCGCCACTGGCGGCTCCATCTGACCGTACTGGCCTGCACCTTCGTCATCTTCCCGGTGCTGGGCACGGCCGCCCGCGGCCTGGTGCCGTATGTGCTGACGCATCCGCTCTACACGGGGCTGCTCTTTCTGTGCCTGGTGCCCTCCACCATCCAGTCCTCGATCGCCTTCACCTCGATCGCCCGGGGGAATGTCCCGGCCGCCATCTGCGCGGGCTCCTTCTCCAGCCTGATCGGCATCGTCATCACCCCGCTGCTGGCCGCGCTGCTGCTGGGCAACGGGGGCGGCGGATTCTCGGCGGACTCGATGCTGAAGATCGCCCTGCAGCTGCTGGCGCCGTTCCTCGCCGGGCAGCTGCTGCGTCCCTGGATCGGCGGCTTCGTCGCCCGCCACCGCAAGGTCCTCGGCTATGCCGACCGCGGCTCGATCCTCCTGGTCGTCTACGCCGCGTTCAGCGAGGGCATGGTCCGCGGCATCTGGCACCAGGTGACGCTGGGGCGGCTGGGCGCGCTGCTGGCCGTGGAGGCGGTGCTGCTCGCGGTGATGCTCACGCTCACCTGGCACGGCTCCCGGCGGCTGGGCTTCAACCGCGAGGACCGGATCGCGATCGTCTTCGCCGGGTCGAAGAAGAGCCTGGCGTCCGGGCTGCCCATGGCGAGCGTGCTGTTCGGGGCGCAGGCGAGCCTGGCGGTGCTGCCGCTGATGCTCTTCCACCAGATGCAGCTGATGGTCTGCGCGGTGCTGGCCCGGCGCTTCGCCAGGTCGGCTCCGGAGCCGATGGCTCCGGAGCCGATGGCCCCGGAGCCGACCTCCGCGACGGCGAGGCCGCAAGAGGCTCAGGCGCAAGAGACTCAGGCGCGGGAGGCGGCTCAGGCGCCGGTCGGCGCCTGAGCCTGAGGGACTAGTCGTCGGCGGGGCGGACACGGTCCAAGGGAAGCCGTACGAGCTCGGCGGGATCCTTGCCGTGCCCGTCGTCCAGCGTGGCGTTGAACTCACGGACCTGCCGCAGCTCGGTGTCCGACAGCGCACGCGCCCACACCCGTAGCTCGTCCAGATCGCCCGTCAGATGCGAGCGGCTGTCGACGGCCTCGCCGACATGGATGCCGAACGGCGAGGTGCGGGTGACCGGCCCGGGCACATCGGCGGTGGAGAACGCCGTGCCCCCGTCCACGGTCAGGGTCAGCCGGCCCCCGGCGCGGGTCAGCGCCGCGTGGTGCCACTGCCCGTCGTTGTACGCGGAGTCGGTGCTCACCGAGGCGCTGGTGAAGGTGGCGGGGCCGTTGACCGTGGTGATCAGCGCCCGTACCCGGCCGCTGGACGGCTCACCGCGCAGCCACACCTGCGGCTGCTTGTTGCCGATGCCGCCCATCCACAGGAACGGCTGCTGGCCCGAGGTGGCGGTGTAGCGGAACCACAGGCTCACCGTGAAGTCGCGGGTGCCCAGCGGCAGCGAGGGCCGGAAGGGGATGTGCACGGCGTCGTCCGTACCGTCGAACGACAGCCCCCGTCCGAACCGCCCCTCGGCCAGGGCCGGGCCGCCGAGCACGGTGGCCGGGCGGGCGTCGGGCGCCCGGTCGGAGGTGGTCGGATCGGGACCGCGGCGCGGGCCGAGCCAGTCCTCGGTGAAGCGGGCGAAGCGGATCTCGTCGCGGGCGTCGACGGCGCCGCCCTCGTACATCAGCCCCACCTCGTCATGCGAGATGGCGACCATGTCCGAGTAGCCGGACCAGTCGGTGGTCACGACCTTGCCGCGGTCGACGCTGTCCCAGCTGCGGCCCTCGTTCCAGGAGGAGCGGATCATCATGGTGCGGCGCCGGTCGGGGTCGGCGGGCGCGGCGAACAGCAGACGGCTGTAGTCGTCCCGGTCCTCGCTCCGCAGCCGGAGGATCGAGCCCTGCACCTGCGGTGTGTACAGGTCGGGGATGGCGCGGAACGGCCCGGTGAAGCTCTCCCCGCCGTCCTTGCTGACGGCGAAGTCGCGGTGGCCGAGGTCCGTGCCGTCCTGTTCGCGCCCGTTGACGTAGACCGAGCCGTCCTCGCGCTCCACCAGCGTCATCTCGGAGGGCTTCTGGCGGAAGGTGCCGTCCGAGCCGACGGGCCAGCTGTCCACCGCGCCGAGGCGCCAGGTGTCGCCGCCGTCGTCGCTGTAGGCCAGCGCCGCGTGGTTGGCGGTGATCCGGGTGCCGTCGTGGGTCTCGGTGTTGACGGTGAAGAGCAGCCGTCCCCGGTGCCGGCCGTGCTGCAACTGGATGCCGTGCACGGGCCCGGTGGCGTACCAGGAGTTCCACGAGGCGGGCAGCAGCGAATCGCTCAGATCGCGCGGGGTGGACCAGGTCGCGCCGTCGTCGTCGCTGTACTGGAGGTGCGGGGTCCGGTCACAGGGCACATCACAGCCCTGCGAGTCGTCGCGCCCGGTGTTGTACGTACTGGCGAGCACGATGCGGCCGGTGCGCTGGTCCACGATGGGCGCCGGGTTGCCGTGGGTGTCGCCCGCGCCCTCGTTGATCACCTGGAGCGGTCCCCAGGTGCGGCCGCCGTCCGTGGAGCGCTTGAGGACCAGGTCGATATCGCCGGCGTCACCGCAGTTGTCCTTCCGCCCCTCGGCGAAGGCCAGCAGGGTGCCGTCCTTGGACTTCACAATGGCCGGGATCCGGAAACACGAGTATCCGCTGTCCTGGGAAGACTTGAAGAGGACTTGCTGCTCGAAGTCGGCACGGGCCGCGGCGGCGGACGACTCCGCTTCCGCGGCCCGTACCGGAATCGGGATCAGGGCCAGCGCCGCGGCGGCGAGGAGAGCCGACGCGCGGCGCCGCCATGGTCTGGACCGCTCATGTGTAGCGCGAAGATCTGACGCCATCGTCACCGACCTGCCCTTTCAGCGGCATCTGGACATCACGACATCAAGACATCCCACGTCTGATCGAGTGCTGCCGGAGAAGTGTCCCGTCTCGCCCCCGCGCCGGACAAGGACCCTGCGTCAGATCGTGTGCGAGCCAAGCGGGTTGGTCCGTCTAGCCCGCCGTTGCGAGACCGGCCGTGATCACCGTGTCCAACAGTGAACGCGAGGTCTCCAGCTCCTCGATGGCCGACGTCATCCGCGCCCGTTCGTCCTGCAGCTGTGCGATCAGCTCGGTGCAGGTGGGCACCAGGCCCTCGCCGTCGTCCCGTAGACACGGCAGGATCTGCGAGATCGTCGCGGTCGACAGCCCGGCGGCGAGCAGCGAGCGGATGCGGTGGACCACGGCCACATCGGACTCGCCGTAGACGCGGTAGCCGCTCGGCAGGCGCTCCGGCTGGAGCAGGCCCTGCTGCTCGTAGTAGCGCAGCAGCCGCTCGTTCACCCCGGTGCGCCGGGCCAGTTCACCGATGCGCATGCCATGTCCCCTCGTCACACCGCCGCCGGACGTCGCCCAGCAGGCTTCTCATGGATGTCAGAGTTTACCCGTCGCCCCGGCACAGCGCGTGATCTATCAGCGCCTTCACCGCCCGGTCGGCCTGTTCCTGCCGCCCCGTATCGGACTCGTCGAAGCTGTTGGTCGACACCGTCACCGCTCGGCGGCCGTCGGTGGTGACGCCGTTCTCGCTGGAGTAGCCGAGGGCGTTGCCGCCGTGGTGCCAGTAGAAGCCGCCGCAGCTCAGCGGGGTCGTCTCCAGGCCGAGACCGGCGCGGCGCCCCGGCTCGTCGGGTATCGGGACGGTCCGCCGCATCTCGGCGAGCTCGGCGGGGCGCAGCAGCCGCCCGGTGAGGAGCGCGCCGAAGAAGCGGTTGACGTCCATCGGGGTGGTGACCAGATCGCCGGACGCGTCGGCCGCGGTGGAGTTGAAGACCGTGGTGTCGACGCGGCGCCCGTCCTCCGCGTAGGTGTGGTACCCGTGTGCGTACGGCGCGGGCAGATACGGGTGGTCGCCCGGCAGGGACGTCCCGGTCAGCCCCAGCGGGCGGATGACCCGGTCGCGGACCTCCGTGCGCCAGGGGTGTCCGGTGACCCTCTCGATGATCATTCCTATGACGACATAGTTGGTGTTGGAGTAGCGGTAGGCCGCCCCGGGCTCGGAATTCGGGGGATGGCCCACCGCGGCGGCCACCAGCTCCCCGGCGGTGTAGTGGCGGAAGCGGTTCTCGTAGTAGCCCCGGGCGGAATAGCCCGCGGGGAACACTTCGGGGATGCTCGTATAGCCGCGCAGCCCGCTGGTGTGCTGCAGCAGCTGCCGGACCGTGATGCGCCGGCCGTCGTTGCCGTGGCCGCTGACGACGCCGGGCAGCCACCTGTCCACCGTGTCCTCCAGATCCAGCCGCCCCTCGCCGACCAGCTGAAGCGCGACGGTGGCCACCAAGGTCTTCACCGTGCTGCCCGCGCGGTAGTGGGCGTCGGTGCGCATGGGGGCGCCGGTGCGCAGATCGGCCTCTCCCGCGCGGGCCGTAGCAGTGCCGGACGGGGTGTCCAGTACGGCCGCCACCCCGATCGCCCCGGCCTGGTGGACCGCCGCCGTGTCGCGCCGTAACACCTCCGCGCTGCCCCTCCCCGGGGAGCCGCCCTTCCCTGGGGAACTGTCCTTCCCCGGCGCGGGGGCCGACGCCACCAGAGCGGCGACGGCCGCCAGGGCGGCCAGGGACGCGGCCACGCGCCGCCTCACCGCGCTCACCGGCGCGCCACCTCACCGCACATCACCCGGTCCAGAAGCGCCTGTACGGCCTTCTCCGCCCTGAGCAACCGCTCGTCGTCCGAGGTGGTCCCGCTGGCGCTGATCACCACCGAGCGCCGCCCGTCCGCGCTGAACGCCGTCCTCACCGTGCCGCCTTCGAGGTCGCCGCCATGGCCCCAGCGGTAGCCGCCGCAGCTCAGCGGCTGCCGCATCAGCCCGAGCCCGTACCGCAGTCCGGGGAACGCCATCTCGAAGTCGGCGCCCACGGGGACCGTACGGCGCATCTCGGCGAGCTGCGCGGCGGGCAGGAGGCGACCGCCGAGCAGGGCCGTGAAGAACCGGTCCAGGTCCCGCTGGCTGGTCACCAGCGACCCTGCGGCATCGGCCCACGAGATATTCCGAACCGTGGTGTCGGTCCACCGGTCGGAGTCGGGGAAGCGGTGGTAGTTATGGGCGTACGGCTGCTTCAGATAGGGGTCGTCGCCGGGCTCGTAGGTGTCCTTCAGCCCCAGCGGCCGGATGATGCGGTCGCGCACCTCATCGGCCCAGGGCCGCCCGGTGGCCTTCTTGATGATCAGGCCGGCGAGCATGTAGTTGGGGTTCGAGTAGTTCCATTTCGGTTCCGGGTCGTCCGGGTCGGCGGGCGGGAAGTCGGGGCTGTGCCGCATCGCTCCGGCGATGCTCTGCTCCGGATCGAAGTGGTAGAGCTTCGTCCGCTCGAAGTCCTCTGCCGTGTTCCCCAGGTCTTCCTCCAGGCCGTAGTTGTAGATGCCGCTGGTGTGCTGGAGCAGATTCCGGATGGTGATGCGGCTGCCGTCGTTGCCATGGCCCGACACCAGGCCCGGCAGCCAGCTGTCGACGGTGTCGTCCAGCGACAACCGCCCCTCTGCGGCCAGTTGCAGCACGACCGTGGCCACGAAGGTCTTGGTGACGCTGGCGGCCCGGAAGTTCGCACCGTACGGAACCGGGCGGCCGGTGTGCAGCTCGGCCTCGCCCGCGCGGGCCAGGATCCGACGGCGGCCGTCGCGCACCTCCACGGACATGCCGATGTACCCGGCCTCCCGGAGGGTCCTGGCCACTTCGTCACGCAACTCGTCCTGGCCGGGCGAGGTGTCCGAGGACGCCGCGGCCGGCACCGCCGCGACGCCGCCGGCCGCGACCACGGCGAGCGCCGCGGCCGCGGCCATGCCCCTCAACCGGAGCTTCTTCGAGCGGAGTTGCCCCCGTCGGAGCTTGTGTGCGGACGTTGGGACGGAGGGTGTCATGGCGGTTTCCTTCATGCTCACCACCCTCCCGGAGGTGGTGGTGCCGGGACCATCACACCAGCCCTAGTCCCGAGGTCACGCCAGCCCTACTCCTCGGGTATGGCCAGCCCTACCCCGACGGGCCGTCAAGCCGAGGACCCGCTGTCGATGACCAGGTCCGTACCGACCACCGCGCCGGCCGCGGGCGAGGCGAGGTAGAGCACCGCGGCCGCGACCTCCTCGGTCTCCGCGAGCCGGCCCAGCGGGGTGTCCCGCTTCATCCGCTCGGCCCGCCCGGCCTCCGTCTCTCCGGGCCGCAGCGACATCGAGGTGGCGGCGGCCCCCGGGCTGACCGCGTTGACGCGGATGCCCTGGTGGATGTGGTCGAGGGCGGCGGCGCGGGTGAGCGCGGACACCGCCGCCTTCGAGGTGAGGTACGCGGCGAGGTTGGGGATCCGGAGGTGTGCGCCCAGGTTGGAGGCGATGTTGACGATGGCGCCGCCGCCGTGGTCCTTCATGTGCGCGATCTCGTGCTTCATGGCGAGCCAGACGCCGGTGACATTGGTCCGCTGCACCGCGTCCCAGTCCTCCTCGCTCACCTCGCCGACGGGCCCCACGCCGCGCAGGATCCCGGCGTTGTTCACCGCGATGTCCAGCCCGCCGAACCGGGTGACGGTCTCCTGGACGAGCGCGTGGAGCTGCCCGGAGTCGGTGACATCGGCCACGGCCGCGGCGGCCTTCCCGCCGGCGGCCTCGATCAGCCCTACGGTCTCGTCCAGCGTGGCCGCGGTACGCCCCGCGGCGACCACGGACGCGCCTTCGGCGGCGAAGGCGAGCGCGATCGCGCGGCCGAGTCCGGAGCCCGCGCCGGTGACGAGCGCGGTCTTGCCGGGGAAGCGGTTCATCGGTGTCTCCTTGAGAGGGATGGGTGATGGGTGGTTCAGGAGGCGGTAGGTGGTTCGGGAAGCGGCCGGCCGGTGGCTCAGCACGGCCGTGGTCCGCTGCGCCGGCTCAGCGCCGTGAGGGCGGCGAGCGCCGCCAGGGCGGCCCCCGTCACGGCCAGGGACGAAGCGTCGCCGCCGAGCGTGAGCAGGACGGCGAACAGGACGGTCGGGCCGAACTCCATCGCCGTGTTCATCACGCCGCCCGCGAGCCCGGCCTGCCCCCGGGGCACGCCGTCCGTGGCGAGCACGGCGGCGCCCGCGAAGGAGGCCGCCGTACCGAGCGGCAGCAGCACAAGACCCGGCAGCAGCCCGTACGCGTACGGCGTGCCCGCGTCGAGCCCGCCGAGCGCGAGCAGGACGAGCCCCGCGCCGCCCACGCCGAGCCCGGCGGCGGTCACGGCCCGGGCTCCGTAGCGCCCGATCAGCGGCTCCGCCGCCCGCCCCGAGACGAGCAGCGCGACGGCGAACGGCACGAAGGCGGCCGAGGTGCGCAGCGCCGACCAGTCGCGCTCCTGCTGGAGGTGGAGCGAGAGGACCACAAAGGTCATCGCGGTCCCGCAGGCGGTCAGCGCGATCGCCGAGAGCGCGAGCGCCCGCCGCCGGTCGAGCACAAAGTGGGGCGGCAGCAGCGGGTCGCGGGCGCGGCGCTCGACGCCCCAGAACGCGGCGAGCAGCACGGCCCCCGAGAGCAGCGGTACCAGCACGCCGGGCGACGACCAGGGGTGGGCGTCGGTGACCACGAGCCCGTAGCTGGCCAGGGTGATGCCACAAGTGGCGAGGAAGGTGCCCGGGAGGTCGAGCGCCCTGCCCCCGCTCGGCGTGGTGTCCGGCAGCAGTCGCGGCGCGAGGGCGAGGGCCGCGCCGGCCACCAGGAGCGGTACGGCGAAGTTCCAGCGCCAGGACAGCAGGGTTGAGATGACGCCGGAGAGCAGATTGCCCGCGGTCGCACCGAGCACCGAAAGACCGCCCCAGGTCGCCATCGCCCTGCCGTACGCGGCGGGGGAGGGGAAGACGGCGCGCAGCACGGCCATGGCGGCGGGCGCGCTCAGCGCCGCCCCCGCGCCCTGCGCGAACCGCGCCGCGAGCAGGGCCTCGAAGCCGGGGGCGAGCGGGGCGGCGGCCGAGGCGGCGGCGAGGAGCGCGAGCCCCGCGGTGAGCGTCCGCCGTCCGCCGTACCGGTCGGCCAGCCGCCCGCCGAAGAGCAGCAGCCCGGCGAAGGTGAGCCCATAGGCGGCGCTCAGCAGGATCAAGTCCGAGCGCTGGAGGCCGAATTCGCGCCCGATACGGGGGAGCGGTACGGAGATCGCGGCGAGCGTGAAGATCAGCGTGGCCTGGACGCTGCCGAGCAGGACGAAGGTGCCGCGTGGGCCGGCCTGCCGGGCCTGCCGGACAGTGCCGGTCGTGGCGTTTGGCTCGTTGCTGGTTTCGGCGGTCATGGTTCCCCGATTTCCTGACCAGATTTCTTGACCGAACGGTTCGTTATAAGGGCATGCTAGGAGCCGCCTGAACGGCTCCGGCGTGCGTACGAGGTGTGGCTCAGTCCAGCATGGCCAGCGCCTGCTCGGCCGCGTCCCGGACCCTGGCCGGGTCCTGTGAGGCCTTGCCGACCACCCGCAGTCCCTGCATCAGCACGAACAGCATGCGGGCCAGTGCCCGCGGATCGCGGTCCTCCGGCAGTTCGCCCTGGGCCTGGGCGCGGACCAGCGCGGCGTACAGCGGGGTCTCGATGTGCTCCCAGCTGATCTCGACCCGCCGGGCCACCGCGGGGTCGTGCGGGGCCAGTTCCGCCGCGCTGTTGGTGATGAAGCAGCCGCGGCGCCGCTGCTCAGGGGAGGCGGCCTCGGCGGCGAAGTCGCGCACCAGCGCCCGTACCGCGGGCAGCGCGGGGCCCGGCTGGGACAGGTCGCTCACCAGGCGCGGGTCTCGCGTCTCGGCGTACCGGTCCAGGGCCTTCAGGTACAGCTCGTGCTTGTTGCCGAAGGTCGCGTAGATGCTGGCGCGGCCGATGCCGAGGTGTTCGACGAGGTCGGCCATCGAGGTGGCCTCGTAGCCGCGCCGCCAGAACAGCTCAAGCGCCGACTGGAGCGCCGCGTCGGGGTCGAATTCCTTGGTCCTGGCCATGACGCAGACTCTAGACTCAATAAGAACGATCAGTCAATAAAAGGCCGGTCCAACCAATACGAGGCCAGGAGTAGGGCCAGGAGTCGGGAGAAGGGCCGGCCGGCGCAGGGGGCGCTCCTCACCGGCCGGTCCGTCATCCCGTGCAGCGGGCAGACCGGTGTCAGGTCCTGCCGGCCGCTGTCCGCAGGGCAAGCCGGTGCTCGCCCGCGTACACGTTCATCGAGGCGCCGCGCAGAAAGCCGACCAGCGTCAGCCCGGTCTCGGCGGCCAGGTCCACGGCCAGCGACGAGGGCGCCGAAACGGCCGCGAGGACCGGGATCCCCGCCATGACCGCCTTCTGCGCTAGCTCGAACGAGGCCCGGCCGGAGACCAGCAGCACG
Source organism: Streptomyces sp. NPDC020845 (assembly GCF_044334165.1). Lineage (NCBI taxonomy): Bacteria > Bacillati > Actinomycetota > Actinomycetes > Kitasatosporales > Streptomycetaceae > Streptomyces > Streptomyces sp. NPDC020845. Next base: position 227,069 of record NZ_JBIRSJ010000013.1, read on the forward strand.
GCCCCGGACAGCGGCAGCAGCCCCTGCTGCAGCGCCCGCCCGACCAGCTTGTCCACCGCGTTGTGCCGGCCCACGTCCTCGCGTACGTCCAGCAGCTCGCCCTCCGGGGTGAACAGCGCCGCCGCGTGCAGCCCCCCGGTCCGGTCGAAGACGCGCTGCGCTGCGCGGAGCCGGTCGGGGAGGGAGGCCAGCGTCTCCGGCTCGATCCGTACCGGGGCGTTCTCGTCGTCGCCCACCGGCCAGCGCGCCGTGGTGCGCACCGCGTCCAGGCTGGCCTTGCCGCACAGCCCGCACGACGAGGTCGTGTAGACGTTGCGCTCCAGGGTGATGTCGGGGACGGGGACGCCGGGCGCCAGTTTCACGTCCACCACGTTGTACGTGTTCGACCCGTCCTCGGTGGCCCCCGCGCAGTAGACGATGTTCGCCAGCTCGTCCGCCCGCCCCAGGACCCCCTCGCTCACCAGGAAACCGGCGGCGAGCGCGAAGTCGTCGCCCGGTGTGCGCATGGTGATCGCCAGCGGTTTGCCGCCCAGCCGGATCTCCAGGGGCTCCTCGGCGACGAGGGTGTCCGGGCGCGTGCTCACCGCGCCGTCCCGGATGCGGATGACGCGGCGGCGCTCGGTGACCCGTCCCATATCGATCAGTCCCGTCAGTCCCGGTTCTGTACGTGCTGGTAGCCGAAGCGACCTTTGATACAGAGATTGCCGTGGGTCACCGGATTGTCGTGTGGCGAGGTGACCTTCACGATCTCATTGTCCTGCACGTGGAGCGTGAGGTTGCAGCCGACGCCGCAGTAGGCGCATACGGTCGTGGTCTCGGTCTGCGCCGACTCGTCCCAGGTCCCGGCCGCCCGCATGTCGAATTCCGACCTGAAGCTGAGCGCGCCGGTCGGGCACACCTCGATGCAGTTGCCGCAGTAGACACAGGCAGAGTCGGTCAGCGGGGCGTCGTGCTCGGTGGAGATCCGGGCGTCGAAACCGCGGCCCGCGACCGCGATGGCGAAGGTGTTCTGCCACTGCTCACCACACGCGTCCACGCACTTGTAGCACAGGATGCACTTGTCGTAGTCGCGGACATAGAGGTCGTTGTCGACCTTCGGCTGCTCGTCCATCCGGGCCGCGTCCGGCCCGAAGCGCCCCGGCTCGGCCCCGTACTCCTCGATCCACTCGGCGGCGCGCGGCGTCGTCGACAGATCGGTCGAGGAGGCCAGCAGCTCCAGGACCACCTTGCGGCCGTGCCGCGCCCGGTCGGTGTCCGTACGCACCTCCATGCCCGGCTCCACACGGCGCGAGCAGGCCGGGGCGAGGGTCCGCGCGCCCTCGACCTCCACCACACACACCCGGCAGGCGTTCTTGGGGGTGAGCGTGTCGCCCTGGCACAGCGTCGGGATGTCCTTGCCCGAGGCGCGGCACGCGTCCAGGAGCGTGGACCCCTCGGGGGCGCGCACCGGCTCCCCGTCGAGCGTGAAGTCGACCAGGCGGCGCGGTGGCTGGAGCGGGACGGCGGTCATACGGAGGCTCCCTTCCCGGCGGACGGTCGAGGGGGTTCGAAGACGCCGAGCCGGTCGATGGCGGATTCGACGGCGTTCCAGGCGGTCTGGCCCAGACCGCAGATCGAGGCGTCCCGCATCGCCTGCCCGACCTCGCGCAGCAGCGCGATATCGTCGGCCGCGGCCGCCCCCGTACGGTCCTTGATCCGGTGCAGCGCCTCCTCCTGCCGCACCGTGCCCACTCGGCAGGGCACGCACTGCCCGCAGGACTCGTCGCGGAAGAACTCCGCGATGCGCAGCAGGATGCGCGGCAGTTCCACGCTCTCGTCCAGGACCAGCACCACCCCCGAGCCCAGCGTGGTGCCCGCGGCCCGGGTGCCCTCGAAGGTGAGCGGCACGTCCAGCTCATCGGGGCGTACGAAGCCGCCCGCCGCGCCGCCGAGCAGCACCGCGCGCAGGGCGGGCGGCGGCCCGGCGAGGTCCAGCAGCTCGCGGAGCGTGGCGCCGAACGGCAGCTCGTAGACCCCGGGGCGGTCCACGGCGCCGGAGACACAGAAAAGTTTGGTGCCGGTGGAGGTTTCGGTGCCGACGCGCGCATAAGCCGCGGCGCCCTCGGTCAGGATCGGCAGGACGTTGACCAGCGTCTCGACGTTGTTGACCGCGGTCGGTTTGCCGAACAGGCCCTTCTCGACGGGGAACGGCGGCTTGCTGCGGGGCTCGCCGCGCCGCCCCTCGATCGAGTTGAAGATCGCGGTCTCCTCGCCGCAGATGTACGCCCCCGCGCCGCGCCGGATCTCGATGTCGAACGCGAAGCCCTGGCCCAGCACGTCCGGGCCGAGCAGACCGCGGGCGCGCGCCTGGCCGATGGCGTGCTCGAGGCGGGCGAGGGCGCGCGGGTACTCACCGCGGAGGTAGAGATAGCCGTGGTGGGCGCCGATCGCGTATCCGGCGATGGTCATGGCCTCGATGAGCGCGTACGGGTCGCCCTCCATCAGCACCCGGTCCTTGAACGTCCCCGGCTCACTTTCGTCCGCGTTGCACACCAGATAGTGCGGGTGGTCGGGCTGCCGGGCGGTGGCGTCCCACTTACGCCCGGTCGGGAACGCGGCCCCGCCCCGCCCCACCAGACCCGCGTCGCTCACCTCGCGGATCACCCCGGCGGGCCCGAGCGCGAAGGCCCGGCGCAGGGCGGCGTAGCCGCCGTGGGCGCGGTAGTCGTCCAGGCTCGCCGGGTCCACGACCCCGACTCTGCGCAGCAGCCGCAGCCCTTGGGCCCGGCTCCCGATCCCAGGCCAGGCCCCGGCCGCGGCCCCGGCCTGCGGTACGGCGGCCACGGCGGGCGGCTCGGCCGGTGCGTCCGCCACCGCTCGGGCGGCCTCGACGGCGGTGGCGGGGGTGGCGGGGGCGATGACGGCGGTGGCGGCGGGCCCGGTGGCGGTCGTTGGTGCTGCTGTGGCCCCGGCGGCGGCCGTGGGTACGCCCGCGCGGATGGCCAGCGCCGCCGGGGCGCGCTCGCACAGGCCCAGGCACGGGCTCGGCTGCCAGACCACACCGCCCGCCCGGGCCGACCCCGCCGCCCCCAACTCGCGCTCGAGACCCGCGCACACCTCCGCCGACCCGCGGGCCGCGCAGGCCAGGTCCGTACAGACGTGGACGACGGTGGCCGGGCGGGGGCGGACCGAGAACATCGCGTAGAAGGTCGCCACGCCATAGCCCTCGGCGGGCGGCACGGTCAGCCGACGGCACAGATAGTCCAGCGCGCCCTCGCTGATCCAGCCCACGCGGTCGTTGATCGCGTGCAGCCCCGGCAGCAGCAGGTCCCGCCGCTCGCGCGCCGCCCGCCCGCCGCGCGCCCAGCGCAGATCGGTGTCCGTACGGTCGTCGGCGCCCTCCCAGGCGGACCCGGGCGGGCCGAGCAGCGCGTCGACGGCGGCCCGCTCCTCGTCCGTCGGCTTGCTGTCACCGAAGTGCAGATCCACGCTCAGCTCCTCACATCGGCGGACACGGGAAGCTTTTCGATCCGGATGGCAGACGCCTTGAACTCGGCCGTCCCGGCGATCGGGCAATTCGCCTCGATGGTCAGCGCGTTGGTGTCGACCTCGTCGGGAAAGTGCATGGTCATGAACGCGAGCCCGGGCCGCAGCCCCGGGTCGATCCACACCGGCGCCACCACCGTGCCGCGCCGTGACGCCACGCGCACCTCCTCCCCGGCCGCCACCCCGTAGCGGTCCGCGTCCTCCGGGCACAGTTCGATGTACTCGCCGCGCCGCAGCGGGGAGGCGAAACTGCCGCTCTGCACCCCGGTGTTGTACGAGTCGAGGCGCCGCCCCGTGGTGAGCCGGATCGGGTAGCGCTCGTCGGTCAGATCGACCGGCGGGTCGTGCTTGACCGGCCCGAAGGGGGCGCGCGGTCCGCGCAGCGCCGGGTCCGCCGCCCACAGCCGCCCGTGCAGATAGCTGGGCTCCAGCCGCTCGGTGCTGGGGCAGGGCCACTGGATGCCGTGGTGTTCCTCGAGCCGCTCGTACGTCATCCCGAAGTGGTCGGGGGAGACCGCGCGCAGCTCGTTCCACACCTCCTCGGCATCCGTGAACTTCCAGGCGTGGCCCAGCCGCCGCGCCAGCTCGCAGATGATGTCGATGTCCTCGCGGGCCTCGCCCGGCGGGGCCACCGCCTTGCGCACCCGCTGCACCCGCCGCTCGCTGTTGGTGGTCGTGCCGTCCGTCTCGCACCAGGCGGCGGTGGCGGGCAGTACGACATCGGCCAACTCAGCGGTCTTGGTCAGGAAGATGTCCTGGACCACCAGGTGGTCCAGGGCCCGCAGCCGCCGTACGGCCTGCTCGCTGTCGGCCTCGGACTGGGCCGGGTTCTCGCCGACGCAGTAGACCGTGCGCAGCCGGCCCTCCTCCATCGCCTCGAACATCTCGGTGAGGTTGAGCCCGTAGCGCGGCTGGATGACCACGTCCCACGCCGCCTCGAACTTCCGCCGGCTGCCCGGGTCCAGGATGTCCTGGAAACCGGGCAGCCGGTTGGGGATGGCGCCCATGTCGCCACCGCCCTGCACGTTGTTCTGGCCGCGCAGCGGCTGGAGCCCGGAGCCGTGGCGGCCGACGTGTCCGGTCAGCAGGGACAGGTTGATCAGCGCCCGGACGTTGTCGGTGCCGTTGTGGTGTTCGGTGATGCCCAGTGTCCAGCACAGCTGGGCGCGTTCGGCGGTGGCGTAGGCGTGTGCGAGGTCGCGGATCGCGGCCGCCGGCACCCCGGTGACCTTCTCGGCGGCGGTGAGCGTCCAGGGCTCGACCTCGGCGGCGTACTCCTCGAAGCCGCTGGTCGCGCGGTCGATGAAGGCGCGGTTGGCGAGCCCGGAGTGGATGATCTCGCGGCCGACGGCGTGGGCGAGCGGGATGTCGGTGCCGACGTTGAGCCCCAGCCAGCTCTCCGCCCATTCGGCGGTGGAGGTGCGGCGCGGATCGACGGCGTACATCCGGGCGCCGCCCCGGATGCCCTTGAGCACGTGCTGGAAGAAGATGGGGTGAGCGAAGCGGGCGTTGGAGCCCCACATCACGATCAGGTCGGTGTCCTCGACCTCGGCGTACGAAGAGGTACCGCCCCCGGAGCCGAAGACCGCCGACAGGCCCGCGACGCTGGGCGCGTGGCAGGTGCGGTTGCACGAGTCCACGTTGTTGGTGCCGATGACCACGCGCGTGAACTTCTGGGCCACGTAGTTCATCTCGTTGGTCGCACGGGCGCAGGAGAACATCCCGAACGCGTCGGGCCCGTACGCCCCGGTGGCGGCGGCGAACCCGGCGGCGGCCCGGTCAAGGGCCTCCTCCCAGGTGGCGCGGCGCAGTTCGCCGCTCGCGGGGTCCCGTACGAGCGGGTGGCTGAGGCGGGGGTAGCGCCTGGGCTGTCGGTTGCGGTTACGGGCCACGACGGGCTCCTTATGACGGCATGACGGCTCATACATCGTCGGCAACGCGAGCATGTCGACAGGATATTGAATACAGTATGCCTGCTGAGGTTGTTAGGGAAGGGTTCCACAGCGTCCTTGCAGCACACCCGCGGCGTACGGGCATTACCCCTGACGTAATCGACCGTCCGAAACCCGCCGGGCAGAGTGGTTTCCACCAGGCCACGGGCCGGCGCACTCCGGCCCGGGACCCTGGCAGACCATCCCCACGGGACCCCGACGCCCACGGAGGCCGATCCGTCATGTCCGCTGTTCAGCTCGCCGCCCTGGCCCGCACCTCCGAGCCGCAGACCATGCTGCGCCGCTTCCTCGCCCTCGACGCCGTCGTCACCACCGGCAACGGGCTCGCCTACCTCGCCGCCTCCGGGCCGCTCGGCAGATTTCTCGGCATGGGCCAGGGGCTGCTGCTGGGACTCGGCGCCTTCCTCACGCTCTTCGGCGCGGGCGTCGGAATCCTCGCCACGCGCAAGAGCCCGCCGTTGCTGCCGGTCCGTGCCGTCATCGAGTCGAACGTGGCCTGGGCCGTGGTCAGCCTGATCGCGCTCGCCACCTGGCTGGCGCCGACGACGGCGGGCGCGGTGTGGATCCCGCTGCAGGCCGTCACGGTCGGCGGCTTCGCGGCCCTGCAGTACGCGGCGCTGCGCGCGACGCGGCCCTGACCCGGGCCCGGCGATGTGACGAAGAGGCCCCGGCCCGCTCTGATCGGGCGGCCGGGGCCTCTGCCCATTTGGGTCCGCCCGGCTCAGCCGGTGAAGAGCTGGGTGGCCTTGCGTACGAGTTCGTAGACCCCGTAGCCGAACGGGAGGACCACCCAGGCCCAGACGGCCACGGTCAGCGCCGTGCGGTTCCTCATCGGTCCGTTCCCTTCTCGGCGGGGGTGGATTCCCGGGTGTCGGCCGGCTCTGCGGCGGGCTCGTGGAAGCGCGGATCGACCGGCCGGATCAGCTCGTTGGCCACGAAGCCGATGACGAGCAGGCCGATCATGATGGACATGGAGAGCGAGTAGAGGCCGGGGCCGGTGTGTCCGGCCTCCTTCTGGTGGTCGGCGACCTTGTTGACGATGAACGGGCCGAGGACCCCGGCCAGCGACCAGGCCGTCAGCAGCCGCCCGTGGATCGCGCCCACCTGGTAGGTGCCGAACAGGTCCTTCAGATACGCCGGTACGGTCGCGAACCCGCCGCCGTAGAAGGACAGGATCACCAGCGCGCAGACCACGAACAGCGGCTTGGAGGAGTCCCCGAGCTGCGCGAGCGCCAGATACATCAGCGCGCCCACGCCCAGGTAGATCCGGTACATGTTCTTGCGGCCGAGCAGGTCGGAGGTCGAGGACCACAGCAGCCGACCCGTCATGTTCGCGGCCGACAGCAGCGCCACGAAGCCCGCGGCGGCGGAGGTGGTGACGGAGGCCGAGGTGTCCGCGAAGTAGTCCGTGATCATCGGCGCGGCCTTCTCCAGGATGCCGATACCGGCCGTGACGTTCATGCACAGCACGACCCACAGGCACCAGAACTGCGGGGTGCGGATGGCGTTGCGGGCGGAGACGTTGGCGGTGCTGACCAGGCGGCCGGGTGCGCTCGGCGGCTCCCAGCCGGCCGGCCGCCAGCCGTCCGGTGGCACTCGCACCAGCAGTACGCCGAGTGCCATGAAGGCCCCGTAGGTGAGCCCGTGCACCAGGAAGGTGGCCGCGATACCGGAGCTGTCCTCGCCGAACGCGTCCAGCAGCCGGGTCGACCAGGGCGAGGCGATGAGCGCGCCGCCGCCGAAGCCCATGATGGCGATGCCGGTGGCCATCCCTGGTCGGTCGGGGAACCACTTCATCAGTGTGGAGACCGGTGAGATGTATCCGATGCCGAGGCCGATGCCGCCGATGAAGCCATAGCCGAGGACCACCAGCCAGTACTGGCGGGTGGCGGCGCCCAGCGCGGCGACGAGGAAGCCGGAGGAGAAGCAGACCAGCGATACGAACATCGCCCAGCGCGGGCCGTTGCGCTCGACCAGCGTGCCGCCGAAGGCCGCGGAGAGGCCCAGCATCACGATGCCCAGTTGGAAGGGGAGCGCGCTCGCCGTTCCCGACAGGTCGAGCGAGGACTCCAGCGGAGGCTTGAACACGCTCCAGGCGTACGCCTGGCCGATGGCGAGATGGACGGAGAGCGCGGCGGGCGGAACCAGCCAGCGGCTCCAGCCCGGCGGTGCGAGGGTGCGGGAGCGGTCGAGGAAGGCGAGGCGGGGAGTGGAGGGCATGGCCGCGACTTTAAGTAATTCGGCCACCTCCTGACCAGATGTCAGGCGGTCAGTGCGTGGACAGTATGGGTAAACTGTAGACAATAACCAATCGGGGGAGCCTGTCCGCCGAGGGAGCCGAGAGCCACAGAGGCCAGAGAGGCCACAGAGTCAGTCAGAGCCACAGAGCCCGAGACGACGAATCCGAAAGGGGCCCGATGCTGTCCAGAGGACTGCCGCAGGGCGCGGTGCCGAAGCTGGAGCGACCGGGGCCGCTCCGCGAGCGCGTCTACGAGGCGCTGCTCGAGCTGATCACCACCCGCGCCCTGCGCCCCGGCCAGCACCTGGTCGAGAGCGAGCTCGCCGGCCACCTCGGAGTCTCCCGCCAGCCGGTGCGCGAGGCGCTGCAGCGGCTGAACACGGAGGGCTGGGTTGATCTGCGCCCCGCCCAGGGCGCGTTCGTCCACGAGCCCACCGAGGAGGAGGCCGACCAACTCCTCACGGTCCGCACCCTCCTGGAGGCCGAGGCCGCCCGTCTGGCCGCCGTACACGCCGGGCCGTCCGGGGTCGAGGCCCTGGAGGAGCTGTGCGTCAAGGGCGAGCGCGCGGTGCTCGCCGACGACGTGGACGGCGCGGTCGCGGCGAACGCGGAGTTCCACGCCAAAGTGATGGAGCTCGCGGGAAACGCGGTCCTGGCCGAGCTGGCCGCCCAGGTGGACCGCCGGGTCCGCTGGTACTACACCCCGGTGGCCCGGCAGCGCGGCAAGCAGTCCTGGATCGAACACCGCGAGCTGATCGCGGCCATCTCCGCCCAGGACGAGCGCCGCGCCACGGACGTCATGCGCGCCCACACCGAGCACACCCGGCGTACGTACCACGAGCGCGAGCGCGGCTGACGGGCCGAGGGGCCGACGGGCTGACGCGCCGCCGCGGGTCAGGGGCGGTGGCGGGCGGCGTCGGGGAGTGTCGCGGAGGCGCGTCACCCCATGCGTTCGACCGCCTCCTTGGCCTCCTTCAGATCCGCCCCGGTGATCTCCCGGTAGGCCTTGATGGCGTGCAACTTCTTCCCCTCCACGAGGAGGGCACGCACCGGCGCCAGCTCCGGCTGGGGTTCCTCGATGCCCAGGTGGTCGAGTATCAGATCGAGCTTGCGGGTCAACTGGGCGGTCCTGCGGTTCAGCTTGTCGATCTTGCGCTCGATGGCCGACCCCAACACCGCGATGACCATAACGACTAGGGCTACTGCTGTCAGTGTCATGCTCCGCAACCCTAGCGATCACGCCTAGCGATCACGCTGGGGCGGAGAATCCGCCCGGTGCCGGGTGGCGTGGACGGAGCCGAGGAGGCCCAGGGCCTCGGCGCTGGGGCTGCCCGGTTCGGCGTGGTAGATGATGAGCTGCTGGCCGGGGGCGTCACGTACGTCGAAGGCCTGGTAGGTGAGGGTGAGCGGGCCGACGTCGGGGTGCAGGAAGCGCTTGGGTTCCCGGGTCTTGCCGCGCACGCTGTGCGTGTTCCAGAGGCGGGTGAACTCCGCGCTGTGCTCGGTGAGGGTGGCGACGAGCTCGCGCAGCCGCGGGTCGTCCGCGTCAAAGCCGGTCGCCTCGCGCAGATTGGCCACGGTGGCCTGGGCCGTCCAGTCCCAGTCCGGGTAGAAGCCACGCGCCACAGGGTCCAGGAAGGCCATGCGGACCAGGTTGTCCGCCGCTGCGAACGGGGCGTACAGGGCGTCGGTCAGGGCGTTGGCGGCGAGGATGTCCATGGTGCGGTTGATCACGAACGCCGGGGTGTTCGGGTAGCCGTCCATCAGCTGGCGCAGCGCCGGGGACACGGTGGCGGCGGTGGCGGCGGGCCGTGTGCCCGGCGCCACCCCGGCCACTCGGTGCAGATGTGCCCGGGCGTCCGGATCGAGGCGCAGGGCGTGGCCGAGGGCGTCGAGCACCTGGGGCGAGGGATGGCGCTCACGGCCCTGTTCCAGCCGCGTGTAGTAGTCGACGTTCATCCCGGCCAGGACCGCGACCTCCTCACGGCGCAGCCCGGCGACCCTGCGCAGCCCGTGGCTCGCCATGCCGACGTCCTCCGGCCGCAGTGCCGCGCGCCGCGTACGCAGAAAGTCTCCCAGGTGGTTGTCAGCCATGCGTCCAGGCTAGGCGGCGGCTCCGCGGGCTGCCCGGGTGTGCCGCACCCAGGCAGCGCCTGTCCTGGTTGACGGCCGCTGACCTGCTCAGACTCGGCGTGACGGAAGCGTTCCACCTGACGATTTACGGAGAAAACGCATGACGGACACCGCCGGGAACATCAACAAGGTCGTCCTGGTCACCGGAGCGAGCAGCGGCATCGGGGAGGCCACCGCCCGCCGCCTGGCCGCCGACGGCCACCACGTCCTGCTGGGCGCGCGGCGCGTCGACCGCCTGGAGTCGCTGGTCCAGGACATCACCGCCAAGGGCGGCAGCGCCGCCTGCCGGTCGCTGGATGTCACGGACGCCGCCGATATGCGGGACTTCGTCTCCGCCGCCGTTGAGCGCTGGGGACGGGTGGACGTGATGGTCAACAACGCCGGGGTGATGCCGCTCTCGCCGCTCGGGGCGCTGAAGGTCGACGAGTGGGATCGCATGATCGATGTGAACATCCGCGGTGTGCTGTACGGCATCGCGGCCGCCCTGCCGCTGATGCGGCGGCAGCGCGGCGGGCACTTTGTGAACGTCGCCTCGGTCGGCGCGTACGAGGTGTCGCCCACCGCCGCCGTGTACTGCGCGACCAAGTTCGCCGTACGCGCGCTCTCCGAGGGGCTGCGCCAGGAGTCGGCCACCGACATCCGGGTCAGCGTGGTGTCCCCGGGCGTCACCGAGTCCGAACTCGCCGATTCGATCTCCGACCCGGAGGCCCGCGAGGCGATGAAGGCATATCGCGCGGTGGCCATCCCCGCGTCGGCGGTCGCGGATGCCATCGCCTTCGCCGTCAGCCGGCCCGCCGAGGTCGACGTGAACGAGATCGTGGTGCGCCCCACCGCGAGCGCCCAGTAACCAGCAGTTGCCCCCTCGTAGCCCCCGTTGCCCGGAGGAAACGCGGGACGGCGGCACGCCCATGGTGCAGGCGTGCCGCCGTCCCGAATCCGCCACCGTACGAGGCTCGTGCCGCCGTACGACGGCCTGTCTCACGTCGCCGTCAGACCGCCTCCCGGCTGATCGGCTGCGGGTTGGGCGCGATGTCCCGGACCCGTGGCCGGCCCGGCTGGCGCAGCAGCAGGGCGACCCCGGCCGCCACCATGGAGATGCCGCCGGCCAGCGCGTACGCCCCGTCGTACCCCCAGTCGTCGACCACCATGGAGCCGAGGCCACCGCCGAACAGCCCGCTGACCAGCTTTCCGCTGTACACCAGGCCGTAGTTGGTGGCGTTGTAGTTCTCGCCGAAGTAGTCCGGGGTCAGGGCGGCGAACATCGGGTAGAAGGCGCCGCCGCCGAAGCCGGAGAGGAAGGCGAAGAAGAGGAACAGCGCCTCGTTGTGCAGGTTTCCGGCCCAGATCACCCCGAACTGCGCGAGCCCCAGGACCACGATCACGAACACCAGGGTGTTCTTGCGCCCCCAGATGTCCGACAGCCAGCCCACGACCCCGCGCCCCACGCCGTTGATGACGGACATGACGCCCATCGACGAGGCCGCGACCAGCGGGCCGAAGCCCACGTCCTTGGCGTAGTCGACCTGGAAGGAGATGCCGAAGATGGACACCCCGGCCGTCATCACCAGGGCCAGCCACATCAGTGGCAGCACGCCCGTCCTGATGGCCTCCTTGGGCGTGTACTGCCGCACCGCGGGCGGGTTCTTGGCCAGGCTCGCCGCGCTCTTGGCGTTGCCGCTGAAGCGGATCGGGTCGATATCCGCGGGCCACCAGTTCTTGGGCGGGTCCTTGAAGAACCAGGCGCAGACCGCCACCACGATCAGCACATAGACACCGATGAGGTCGAGCACCTCGTTGTAGTTTCCGGTGTCGAACCAGTAGTTGAAGATGAAGATGAACGGCAGTGCGCCGTACGCGAAGCCGCCGTTGACGAACCCGGTCTTCGCGCCGCGCCGCTCCGGGAACCACTTGCCCACCATATTGATGCAGGTGGCGTAGACGAGCCCGGAGCCGAGCCCCCCGACGACGCCGAAGCCGAAGATCGCGGCGGCAACGTTGTCGAGGTGGGAGAGGGCGAGGAAGCCGACCAGACACAGCGCCGACCCGGTGAACATCGCCCTGCGGGCGGTCAGGATCCCCCTCTCCCGCATCCAGCCGGCCGGGAAGGCGATCCCGGCCTGGAAGAACACCCACACGCTCAGGATCCAGAAGGTGTTGCTCTGGCTCCAGCCGTGTGCGTCGGAGAGCGTGTCCTCGGCCGATCCGTACGCGTACTCGGACACGCTGATGGCCATCATCGCGATCCACGGCAGATAGACCATCAACTTCCGGCTGTGGCCGAGAATGTCGCGGTCCGTCTCACCGATGCGGTAGATGCGCCCCTTGCCGTCTTGCACTTCGCGGAATGGCACGGTCCCATCCCGGTGTTGCTCTGTGCTCATGACGTCCCCTTGGCTTCGAAGGAACTGGCCAGCGCCCCCTGTCCAAACTCTTCGTGCTCGGAGAACGGTGCGCTTCTACGTGAGCAACCCCGCCGACCGGGCCCAGCGGTATTTCGCGCCCAGGACGGCCACCGGCTTCTCGGTGGTGTAGGGGTAGGCCACCACGCCGTGCTCGAAGAGGTACTGGCTCGCCTCCTCGACCTCGGTGTCGCCCGCGAGGGAGGCCACCACGGGCTTGTGGATCCCGCGCGCCCGGAACTCCTCGACGACCCGCGCGGTGAGCTCGGCGAACACCATGGGCGGGGTGACGATGGTGTGCCAATAGCCGAGGACGAGCGCGTGGATGCGCGGGTCCTCCAGGCCCAGCCGGATGGTGGCCTCGTAGGTGGCCGGCGGCTCGCCCCCGGTGATGTCGACCGGGTTGCCGGCCGCGCCGAAGGGCGGGATGAAGCGGCGGAAGGCCGCGTCCAGGTCCGGCGGGATCTCCATCAGGGAGAGACCGTTGTCGACGATGGCGTCGGACAGCAGCACCCCCGAGCCCCCGGCGCCGGTGATGATGACGACGTTGTCACCCTGTGGCGTGGGCAGCACCGGCAGCGCCCGCGCGTACTCCAGCATCTCGTTCAGGCCCGGGGCGCGGATCACTCCGGCCTGCCGCAGGATGTCGTCGTAGACCGCGTCGTCCCCGGCCAGCGCTCCGGTGTGGGAGCCCGCGGCCTTGGCGCCCGCCGCCGTACGGCCCGCCTTGAGCACCACGACCGGTTTCTTCGGCACGGTGGCGCGCGCGGCTTCGACGAAGGCGCGGCCGTCCTTGAGGTCTTCCAGGTGCATGGCGATGCACTGGGTGTTGGGGTCCTCGCCGAAGTAGGTGAGCAGGTCGTCCTCGTCCACGTCCGACTTGTTGCCGAGGCCGACGATCGCCGACACTCCGGTGCGGGTGGTGCGGGCGAAGCCGAGGATCGCCATCCCGATGCCGCCGGACTGCGAGGTGAGCGCCACCGGCCCCTTGACGTCGTACGGGGTGCAGAAGGTGGCGCACAGGTCCTGCCAGGTGGAGTAGTAGCCGTAGATGTTCGGCCCCAGCAGCCGGACCCCGTGCTCCTCGGCGATCGCCACGATCCGCTCCTGCAGCTCGTGTTCGCCGGTCTCGGCGAAGCCGGAGGGGATGAGGACGGCGTTGGGGATGCCCTTGCGGCCGACCTCCTCCAGCGCGGCGGGGACGAACTTCGCGGGGATCGCGAAGACCGCCACATCCACCTCGCCCGGCACGTCCGTCACCGACTTGTACGCCTTGCGGCCCAGGATGTCGTCGGACTTGGGGTTCACCGGGTGGATCTCGCCGGGGAAGCCGCCGTCGATGAGGTTGCGCATCACCGAGTTGCCGATCTTGCCCTGCTCGTTGGAGGCGCCGATCACGGTGACCGAGCGCGGCTGCATCAGCCGCCGCATCGCGGTCAGGATCTCCTCGCGCGAGTAGCGGCGCCGCTCGGCGGGCGGTGCGTCGCTGAGCAGGATCCGTACGTCGGCGGCCAGCACCCCGCTCGCGGAGGCGAACACCGGGTTGAGGTCCACCTCGGCGATCTCGGGGAAGTCGGCGGCCAGCCGGGAGACCCGGACCACCAGGTCGGCCAGCGCCTCCCGGTCCACCGCCGCCCCGCCGCGTACGCCGCGCAGCACCTCGGCGGCCCGGATGGAGTCCAGCATCGACAGGGCGTCGTCCCTGCTCGCCGGGGCCAGCCGGAAGGTGATGTCCTTCAACACCTCCACCAGCACCCCGCCGAGGCCGAACGCGACGACCTTCCCGAAGGTCGGGTCGGTGACCGCACCGACGATGACCTCCTGGCCGCCCGCCGGCACCATCTGCTGCACCTGCACGCCCTTGATCCGGGCCTTCGGGTCGTACGCGCGGGCGTTGGTCACGATCGCGGTGAACGCGCCGCGCACCTCGGCCGCCGACGTCAGCCCCACCTGGACGCCGCCCGCGTCGGTCTTGTGCAGGATGTCCGGGGAGACGATCTTGAGGGCGACCGGGAAGCCGATCCGGTCGGCGAGCGCCACCGCGTCGTCCGCGCACTCCGCCAGCCCCTCGGCCGGGGTCGGAATCCCGTACGCGTCGGTGATCAGCTTGCCCTCGGGAGCCGTCAGCGCCGAACGCCCCTCGGCGCGCGCGGCGTCGAGCACGGCCCGCACGGCCGCCGTGTCACAGATTGACTGGTCCGACTGGTTTGTCTCGTCCGCCACCGTCAGATCACTCCGTTCGCTTTGAGCAGCCGTACTTCCTCGTCGCCGAGGCCCAGCTCCCCGACGTACACCTCTTCGTTGTGCTCGCCCAGCAGTGGCGAGCGCTCGACCTCGACCGGGGAGTCGGAGAGCTTCAGCGGCGAGCCGACGGTGGTGAAGGTGCCGCGCTCGGGGTGGTCGACCCGCACCACCATCTCGTTGGCCGCGAGCGACGCGTCCTCGACGATCTCCTTGGTGGACAGGATCGGCCCGCAGGGGATGTTGTGGGCGTTCAGCGCCTCCAGCACCTCCCACTTGGGCAGGGTGCTCGACCACTCCTCGATCAGCTGGAACATCTTGGCCAGCTTGGGCAGCCGCGCCTCGGGGGTCGCCCACTCCGGGTCCTCGGCCAGCTCCGGCCGCCCGATCAGCTCCGTGATCGGCTGCCAGCCCACGGGCTGCACGATGACGTACACATAGTCGTTGGGCCCGCCGGGCGCGCATTTGACCGCCCAGCCCGGCTGCCCGCCGCCGCTCGCGTTGCCCGAGCGCGGCACCTCGTCCCCGAAGCTCTCGTTCGGGTACTCCGCGAGCGGGCCGTGCGCCAGCCGCTGCTGATCGCGCAGCTTGACCCGGCACAGATTCAGCACCGCGTGCTGCATGGCCACATTGACGCGCTGGCCGCGCCCGGTGCGGGTGCGCTGGTAGAGCGCGGCCAGGATGCCCGCCACACAGTGCACCCCGGTGCCCGAGTCGCCGATCTGCGCGCCGGTCGCCAGCGGCGGTCCGTCGTCGAACCCGGTCGTGGACATCGACCCGCCCATGGCCTGCGCGACCACCTCATACGCCTTGAACTTGGTGTACGGGCCGTCGCCGAAGCCCTTGATCGAGGCGTAGACGATCCGCGGGTTGATCTCCTGGATGCGCTCCCAGGTGAAGCCCATGCGGTCCACGGCGCCCGGGCCGAAGTTCTCCACCATGACGTCGCTGCGCCGGATGAGCTCGGTCAGGATCTCCTTGCCGCGCTCGGACTTGGTGTTGAGGGTGATGCTCCGCTTGTTGCAGTTGAGCATCGTGAAGTAGAGGGAGTCGACGTCCGGGAGGTCGCGCAGCTGCTTGCGCGTGATGTCCCCGGTGACGGACTCCAGCTTGATGACGTCCGCGCCGAGCCAGGCCAGCAGCTGGGTGGCGGAGGGACCGGACTGTACGTGCGTCATGTCGAGGACGCGTACGCCCTCAAGAGCCTTGGTCATCTCTTGGCCCCTTTACTTGTACATCGTCTGGTTCATCGTTCCGGGGGCGTACGCGTCCGGGTCGACCCAGACGTTGATCAGCGACGGCTTGCCGGACTCGCGGGCGCGCCGCAGGGCCGGGGCGATGTCCGCCGGGTCGCGGACCTCCTCGCCGTAGCCGCCGAGCATCCGCGCGAACTGGTCGTACGGCACATCGCCGAGGGTGTTGCCGACCCGCTGGCGCTCCTCGCCGTACTTGGCCTTCTGGCCGTAACGGATCTGGTTCATCGAGGAGTTGTTGCCGACGATGCCGACGAAGGGCAGGTTGAAGCGGACCAGCGTCTCGAAGTCCCAGCCGGTGAGGGAGAACGCGCCGTCCCCGAAGAGGGTCACGACCTCTTTGTCGGGGCGGGCCTGCTTGGCGGCCATCACGAACGGCACGCCGACGCCGAGGGTGCCCAGCGGACCGGGGTCCATCCAGTGGCCGGGGGACTTGGGCTGCACCACCTGGCCGGAGAAGGTGACGATGTCGCCGCCGTCGCCGATGTAGATCGAGTCCTCGGTGAGGAAGTCGTTGATCTCGCTGACCAGGCGGTACGGATGGATGGGGGAGGCGTCCGAGCGCAGCTGCGGCAGCCGCTTCTCGATCGCGGTCTGCTCGGCGGCGCGCAGCTCGTCCAGCCACTCCTTGCGCCGGTCCGCGCCCCCGTTGATGCGGCCCGAGGCGGCCTGGGTGACGGCGGACAGGACGAGGCCCGCGTCGCCGACGATGCCGAGGTCGATGTCGCGGTTCTTGCCGACGGTGCGGTAGTCGAGGTCGATCTGGACGACCGTCGCGTCGGGGGAGAGCCGCTTGCCGTACCCCATCCGGAAGTCGAACGGGGTGCCGACGATCACGATCAGATCGGCGTTGGAGAAGGCGTAGCGGCGGGAGAGCTGGAAGTGGTGCGGGTCGCCGGGCGGCAGGGTGCCGCGGCCCGCGCCGTTCATATACGCGGGCACATTCAGCGTCCGTACCAGCTCGATGGCCGCGTCGGTGCCCCGGCAGGTCCACACCTGGCTGCCCAGCAGGATCGCCGGCTTCTCGGCCCGCACCAGCAGGTCGGCCAGGGTCTCGACGGCCTCGGGGTCGCCGGCGCTTCGGGTGGAGGCCCGGTACTTCCCGGCCTCGGGGATACGGGCCTTCGCGGCCGGGACCTTGGCGTCCAGGACGTCGCGCGGGATCTCCAGGAAGGACGGGCCGGGGGCGCCGTGGTAGCACTCGCGGAAGGCCATGGACACCATGTCGGCGGCGCGGGCGGTGTCCGGGACGGTGGCGGCGAACTTGGTGATCGGCGCCATCATGTCGACGTGCGGGAGGTCCTGGAGGGACCCCATCTTGTGCTGGGTGTGGGCCCCTTGTCCGCCGATGAGCAGCATGGGGGACTCGGCGCGGAAGGCGTTGGCGACGCCGGTGACCGCGTCGGTGGTGCCGGGGCCGGCCGTGACGACGGCGCAGCCGGGTTTGCCGGTGATGCGGGCGTAGCCGTCGGCGGCGTGGGCGGCCACCTGTTCATGGCGTACGTCGATGACGTCGATGCCCTCGTCGACGCAGCCGTCGTAGATGTCGATGATGTGGCCGCCGCAGAGCGTATAGATGACGTCGACGCCCTCGGCTTTGAGCGCCTTGGCGACCAAGTGCCCGCCGGAGATGAGTTCCTGGCTGTCGTCGGGCATGGCGATGCGCGTCCCTTCGTAGGGGGTGGGGGTGCGGTCTCGCGATCAGGTCTTGCAGATTGCATACAGTCGACGTTATGCGGTATGAACATTGTTATCCCGCATCGACTGATCGATGTCCAGGGGGCGTGCGGCAAGGGTTTGACCAAGCGCTGTGACTGGGACCGAAGGAGCGGGCATGGACCTGTTCGAACATCAGGCACGGGAACTCTTCGAGCGCTACGGCGTGTTGGTGCCACGGGCGGAGGTCGCGGACTCGGCGCCCGCGGCCCGCGTGGCGGCCGAGCGGCTGGGCGGCCGAGTCGTCGTCAAGGCGCAGGTGAAGACCGGGGGACGGGGCAAGGCGGGCGGGGTCAAGCTCGCCGCGGACCCGGCGGCGGCGGAATTGACCGCCCGTCAGATTCTCGGCATGGACATCAAGGGGCACACCGTCCGCCGGGTGATGGTCGCCGAACCGGTCGAGGTGGAGCGCGAGTTCTACGTCGGCTACGCCCTGGACCGGGCCCGCGGCCGCTTCCTGGCGATCGCCTCCGCCGAGGGCGGCATGGAGATCGAGGAGGTGGCGGCCCGCCGCCCCGAGGCGGTGGCCCGGATCGCGGTGGACCCCGAGGAGGGCGTGACCGAGGCGAAGGCCGCCGAGATCGCCGCGGCGGGCGGGCTGCCGGCCGCGGCCGCGGGGACCCTGCGCCGGCTGTGGACCGTGCTGACCGAGCAGGACGCGCTGCTGGTCGAGGTCAACCCGCTCGTGGTGACGCGCGGCGGGGCGATCGTGGCGCTGGACGGCAAGGTGACGCTCGACGACAACGCGAGCTTCCGCAGGGCGTACGCGTACGAGGACACCGGGGGTGTCGGCCTGGAGGCGGAGGCGGGGCCGGATGCGGGCGGCGCGGGGGACTGGCTGGAGGCGAAGGCGGCGGCCAAGGGCCTGAACTACGTCAAGCTGGACGGCCAGGTCGGCGTCATCGGCAACGGCGCGGGCCTGGTCATGTCCACCCTCGACGTGGTCGCGGGCTGCGGCGCCCGCCCCGCCGACTTCCTCGACATCGGCGGCGGCGCCTCGGCCGAGGTGATGGCGGACGGCCTCTCCGTCGTCCTCGGCGACCCCGACGTACGGTCCGTCCTCGTCAACGTCTTCGGCGGGATCACCGCCTGCGACGCGGTGGCCGAGGGCATCGTCCGCGCCCTGGACACCGTCACCCTCACCAAGCCGCTGGTCGTCCGGCTCGACGGCAACAGCGCGGCGCGCGGCCGGGCGATCCTCGCCGAGCGCGCCCATCCGCTCGTACACCAGGTGGACACCATGGACGGCGCCGCGGCGCGGGCCGCCGAACTCGCGGCAGTCGCGGCCTAAGGGGGCTTACGCTCATGGCAATCTTCCTCACCAAGGACAGCAAGGTCATCGTCCAGGGCATGACCGGCGCGGAGGGTATGAAGCACACCCGCCGGATGCTCGCGGCCGGCACCGACATCGTCGGCGGGGTCAACCCGCGCAAGGCCGGGGTCCAGGTCGACCTCGACGGCCGTACGGTGCCGGTCTTCGGCTCCGTATCCGAGGCGGTGGACGCGACCGGCGCCGATGTGACGGTCGTCTTCGTCCCGCCGCCGTTCGCCAAGGCCGCGGTCATCGAGGCGGCCGACGCCGGGATCCCGCTCGCCGTCGTGATCACCGAGGGCATCCCGGTGCACGATGCGGTCGCCTTCCAGGTCCACGCCCAGGCCCGCGCAACCCGGATCATCGGCCCGAACTGCCCGGGGCTGATCTCCCCGGGCCAGTCCAACGCGGGCATCATCCCCTCCGACATCACCAAACCGGGCCGGATCGGCCTGGTGTCGAAATCGGGCACGCTGACGTACCAGCTGATGTACGAGCTGCGGGACATCGGCTTCTCGTCGTGCGTGGGCATCGGCGGCGACCCGGTGATCGGCACCACCCATATCGACGCCCTGGCCGCGTTCGAGGCCGACCCCGACACCGACCTGATCGTGATGATCGGCGAGATAGGCGGCGACGCGGAGGAGCGGGCGGCTCGCTTCATCGCCGAGCGGGTGACCAAGCCGGTGGTCGGCTACATAGCGGGCTTCACGGCCCCCGAGGGCAAGACCATGGGCCACGCCGGGGCCATCGTCTCCGGCTCCTCGGGCACCGCCCGGGCCAAGAAGGAGGCGCTGGAGGCGGCCGGCGTACGGGTCGGGGCCACGCCGACGGAGACGGCCGAGCTGGTGTTCGCCCTTCTGGCGGACGCCGGTGATGTGCGCCGGGCCGGCCAGGGAAGGTGCTGAGGATGGCAGCCACCCTCACCCATAAACCCGGCACCACCTGGGCCGACGCCTGGCAGCGCAGCCTGGCCGCCGCGCCCGAGGCGTTCCGGGACGACCGTGTCCTCAACCTGTGGGACGGCCGCTGGCACGCCGACGGCCACCCCCTCCCCGCCGTCACCCCGGTCGACGGCACCCCCATCGCCGGCCCGCCCCGCCTGGACGCGGCCACCGCCCGCCAGGCCGTACGCGCCTCCCTCGACCAGCACCGCGCCTGGCGCCATGTCGCCCTCCCCGAGCGCCGCGCCCGCATCGCCGCCACCCTCGACGCCCTCGCCGCGCACCGCGAACTGCTCGCCCTCCTCCTGGTCTGGGAGATCGGCAAGCCCTGGCGGCTCGCCCAGGCCGACGTCGACCGGGCCATCGACGGCGTCCGCTGGTACGCCGACGAGATCGACCGCATGCTGGAGCGCCGCTCCCCGCTCCCCGGCCCGGTCTCCAACATCGCCAGCTGGAACTACCCGATGAGCGTCCTCGGCCACGCCATGCTGGTCCAGGCCCTCGCGGGCAACGCCGTGATCGCCAAGACCCCCACCGACGGCGGCCTCGCCTGCCTCACCCTCGCCGTCGCCCTCGCCGCCCGCGAGGGCGTCCCGCTCACCCTGGTCAGCGGCAGCGGCGGCGAACTCTCCGGGGCCCTGGTCCGCTCGCCCGAGATCGGCTGCGTCTCCTTCGTCGGCGGCCGCGACACCGGCGCCCGCGTGGCCACCGCCGTCGCCGACCTCGGCAAACGCCACATCCTCGAACAGGAGGGCCTCAACGCCTGGGGCATCTGGAACTTCACCGGCTGGGGCGAGCTCGGCCCCCAGATCCGCAAGACCTTCGACTACGCGAAGCAGCGCTGCACCGCCTACCCCCGCTTCGTCGTCCAGCGCTCCTCCTTCGACGACTTCCTCGCCGTCTACCTCCCCGCCGTACGCGCCATCCGCCTCGGCCACCCCCTCGCCGTCGAGCACCCGGCCGACCCCCTCCCCGATCTCGACTTCGGCCCCCTGATCAACGCTGCCAAGGCCAAGGAGCTCGACGACCAGGTCGCCGAGGCCATCGACCGCGGCGCCATCCCCCTCCACCGCGGCGACCTCGCCGACGGCCACTTCCTCCCCGACCAGGACCGCTCCGCCTACCTGGCCCCGGTCACCCTCCTCAACCCGCCCCCGTCCTCCCCTCTCCACCACGCCGAGCCCTTCGGCCCCGTCGACACCCTCGTCCTGGTCGACACCGAGGCCGAACTGCTGGCCGCCATGAACGCCAGCAACGGCGCCCTCGTCGCCACCCTCTCCTGCGACGACCCCGCCACCTACCAGCGCCTCGCCCCTCAGATCCGCGCTTTCAAAACCGGCCATGGCAAACCCCGTTCCCGCGGCGACCGCGACGAGCTCTTCGGCGGCTTCGGCGCCTCCTGGCGAGGCGCCTTCGTCGGCGGCGACCTCCTCGTCCACGCCGTCACCGAAGGCCCCGACCCCGACCGCACCCCCGGCAACTTCCCCGACTACCACCTGATGCCCACCTGATGCCCGCCTGAGGCCGCCGGGCACCGCCTGACCACCCACCGTGACCCCCGCCAGGCCCCGGGCCGCGTCACCGCAGGTCGGCGCGGCCCGGGGCCTGGCCCTTACGCAGGTGAAACGCACTCCAAAACCTTGGTATCGTTGTCCCTGTCGCCGCGGGGAACCGCGGAGCACACCTGGTCCGGGTGGCGGAATGGCAGACGCGCTAGCTTGAGGTGCTAGTGCCCTTTATCGGGCGTGGGGGTTCAAGTCCCCCCTCGGACACGATCTTACGTACACGGATGACGCGGGTTGTGACTCAACGGTCACGACCCGCGTCTTCGTGTTGTAGCTGAGCGTGAGGCCGAATGCCTGATAGATCGGGGTCTTGCGGTCGGTGGGGGCGGTGAGGAGCCGGTCGGTGAGGTTTCCGAGGTCCTTGATCATGTCGTGGATCTGTTCGTCGGTCAGCACGGTGCGTCGTGCGGCGCCGACGCTGATCAGTTGCTGCTGGGCGGCGGCTTTGTCGGCCTCGGCCTGGCTGATCCAGCCGACGACGGTTGCCGGGTTGGCTCCGGCATCGAGTGCCGCGCGGTAATGGGTCAGGCGCCGGTCGGAGTCGGCGATGGCGCGACGGGCTGCGTCCAGGCCGGGCACGGGGGTGACTGCCTCCCGCTGGGATTGCTGCATGGCCTGCAGCGTGGTCTTCAGCCGTCCGGGGCCGAAGACTCTCGCGATCCACGTGTCGAGTTCCGGGAGGATGGCGGCCTCTCGGATGTAGACGGTGAGCGAGTGGTCGAGAGCGCCGCCTTGGCTGAGAATACGCGGGCGGGGTGTCGAAGCCGGGAGAGCCCCGGTGCGCGACGCGCGACCGCCCGCACGGGCGTCCGGGACGACGAGGGCCGACTACACCTCGCTCGTGGCGAACAGCTCGAGGTGCCCGCACTTGGGGCAGCGGAACGCTGCTATCTGCCGCCGGGGACGGCCCATCCGCTTGGCACCCCCGAAAATTCCCCGCTCCAGCGCGCCCTCGATCCAGCGCGCGTACCCACGCGAGTGTTCGCCGGCGTCCTCGATGAAACCGTCCACCAGGCCGACGGTGCCGCAATGAGTGCACGTGTAGTTGTTCATCCCGTGAGTGTAGGAAACAGTGCGGCAAGTGCCGAGTCGTAGCCGTCGACTTGACAACGAAGATAGTCGTTGAGGTGTTGCTCATAGGCCAGCTCGCGCCGGAGGTCCCGCTGGAGTTCCCCGGCGGCGCCGCCTGAACGACACCCGCCCTACTCCGCCGGGAAGAGCCGCAGCTTCGCGGTGTCCCCCACCATGGCGAGAACGGCGATCGACAGCTCGTTGACGGTGGAGGGCCCGCCCTGGTCGGGGCGCTGCCCGAGCAGGTTGGAGGTGAATCCGCTGGCGTCGACCGAGCTCAGGTCCACGCCCTCGGCACCGACGGCGCTCACCGTGAACGGTCCCGCCCGAAGGCCGGCGACGCGTGGGATCTCGGTGCCCTTCGTCACGACGACCGTGCAGCTTCCGTCCGCACATGCCCGCAGCTCGGCCGGTGTTGACAGCTTCATCGGCTTCACCGCGGTCGGCGACGGCGATGAGGAGGGCTTCGTGGGCGTTGGCGAAGCGGGCGACGGTTCGGCCGAACGCGAGGGTGCGGCTGGCGCGGGCGCCCCCGCGTCGTCGCCCGAGTCGGAGCCGCAGCCGGTCAGCGCGGCGGCGAGGGCCAGGGCGCAGATGGTCCCCGCCGGGCCGCGCGCCGCAGACAGCCTGGCCCTACGGCGGCGGGCCGATGATTCCGATGTGGTCATGGGACCGTTCTATACGCGGGTGCCCGGGACGGGTCCCGCGCGCCCGACACCTCGTACGACGGGTACCACAGCCGGTTGTTCACATGACGTGACGGCGGGTTGCTCGTTGCTCCGTTCGTGGGACTGACGCTGCCACCGAGCGCGGTGCGGACGGGTGAGCTGGGCGAAGCCGAGATCCGGTCGATGGACGGGAGTTGGAGGCGCTGTGCGAGCTCCACCTCGGTCGCGTCTGGGCCGGCACCACCGCCGAACACGAGAGTCGCTGCGCCGAGCAGGGCATCCCGCCCGAGCGGGCCACCACGATGGCGACCAGGCCGGAGCTGGTCCGGCGCATGCTGGAGCGCGCCCTTAACGCCTGTGCGCCCTTCACTTACTTCCTTGCCGCCGACATCAACTCGCCCCCACCGCCAAGGGCTTCGAACGACACCTGCTGATCCGCTGCTCGACCGTGCCCGACAAGAAGAACACCCGCGCCAGCCACTACCGCACCCGGATCGCCCGCGCTCACTCACCGTCGACGAGCGGGACCCGTCCCGGTGACGCCGTGGATGCTTGTGAAACCACTTTCGACACATGGAGGAGTTCCATGAGATTCAAGCGAGTGTCGGCTGCCGCGGCAGTCGCGGCGCTGTCCGTCGGCGCGTTGGCTTCAGGTGCTTCTCCCGCTGGTGCCACTGCGGGGGACGGCGCGACCGTGACGGCCTGCTATGACACGCAGACGTTCTTCTCGAAACCCAAGGGTGGGTATACGTACCCATACAGCAGCTCGGAGCTGAGGACGTCATCGGCCTGCAACGACATCAACATCAAGCTGGATGTAGGTGCGGAGGTCCGAGTCTGCTTCCGCAGCACAGGCTGCCAGGACCAGTTCACGTGGGCCGCCAGGGGCAAGTGGACTGCGATCGCGACCAATGTCAAGGACAACGTCGAGTACAACTTCCAGTTCACCAACGAGTTCGACCAGTCGGGCTACATCGCCGACTGAACGATCGGTGGGTCTCTGAACGTTCCGGTCCACCGGGACGCTTTGGCTATGGCTCCGGATATGGAGTCGTTGCCCCTGCTCGTGCTGGTCGGGGTGCTTGTACTACAGCCGGAGACGACGTCACATGATCTCCGGCTGTAGTACTGGGGGCGCAATTTTCGGAGGCATGCCCCCCTCAAAGCTGCCGACGAGTCAACGGCTCAGAACCATTTACCAACAGTGTCCACCGGCCGGCCCCGGCATGCCCGGGCGTTCTGTCCGGAGAGGCGGGGTGTGGCCGTTGATCCGGTGTGGGGGTCGGACGCCCCGCTCGCGAAGATCGTCTGAGTGATGCCGAGGACTCGAACCTGGGGCTACGGCAGAAGCAGTTCTCCCCGCAATACGGGCGTGTGCGTATGGTGCGTGTCCCCCTCGGACACTCCTTTTGTGCTTGTTCGAGAGGGCTGTGATCTTTCTGTCACAGCCCTCTTATTCGTTTTTCTTCCCGCCGGCTGGTTATGGCTGTGGCAGGAGCCTTCTACTGTGCCGGGTGCGGTCTTCTGCTCCGCCTTCTGCTGCTGTGCGCTCCTAGTACGCGCCCCGTGCGCTGCTCCACCGTGGTCCTGTCAAGGGCACGCCTCCAGAGGGTGGAATCCGCGTTCGCCGATCCGACCCGGAGTGTGTGACGGGGACCTGGACGGTGAAGGGCACGCAGTGGACGGCACAGACAGAAGTCCAGATGACCAGGGCTTGGTGGGCCATGTCCGGCTGGACGGTGCCGGGCCGGTGGAGGCCCAGGAGCAGGAAGCCCTGGTACGCCAGGCCGCTGAGGCGTTCGCGGCCGAGCTGATCCGATTACGCACCGGGCGGGGGCTGTCCCAATCCGCTCTCGCCCGTCGCATGGGGTATGACAAGTCCTACGTCACCCATGTCGAGCGGTGCACTCAGGCCCCCACCCGGTCGTTCGCCCAACAGGCCGACCGTGTCCTGGGCTCCGGTCAGGCCCTGAGCCGCCTCTGGCACGCCTACCACACCGCCCGGGCCAACGACCGGCGGCGCCCGCATCAGCCCCGGCCGCCGGTCCTGACCACGCCCGGTGCTCCGGACGGCAGCGGCGGCCAGGACGACGCGGCCGCCCGCGACACACCTCTCGACGCAGGGGCGTCGTCTTTTACCCCGGCCGCGATGCGCGAAGCCCTTCGGGAACGGATGCAACAGGAGCAGAGCCGACTCCTGTCCCGCGGCGTGCCCGGCTCGCTGCGCGTCACGGTTGGGGACCTTCTCACTCGTCCTGGACTTCTGGTGACGGCCCCATGGCGGATGGCCGGCGGCGGAGTCTGCCGGGATTCCATCGTCGATGAGATATTCGATCGAGTCATCGGATACCCGGAGGATGGTGCGTACCGCCGACGCCGGGTGCTCGTTCTGTCCGATCCCGGCATGGGGAAGACCACCCTCACATACTGTCTTTATGTGGAACTGCTCCGAAACTGGTCCACGGAGCACCGCGACAATGCTCTGCCGGTAAGGATCGATCTCAGGGCGGTCGGCACGCATCTCGCCGATCAGGATTTCGGCTCGGCGGAGTGGCTGACCCGCTTCCTGGACAAACAGGTGGACGGATATGATCCCGTCTCCTGGCTGGGGGTGACGGAGCGAAAAGGTATTCCGATACGTCCGGTCCTCATCCTCGATTCTCTCGATGAGTACCTTTCCAAGCTTGCCCCCTCGAATGTGCTCGGAGAATTGAACAAATTCATCTTCAGCCACGCAAGCCTCGTGTGCTGTCGCACGCAATATTTCGACCGATTTCTGGCGCATTCCCCATTCGGGGACAGTCTCGAACGTGTGGAATTAATGGAATGGGGTGAGGCCGAGCGACGGGACTATGTGTGCGGATATATGGGCCACTGTTTCCCCGGACATGGGGAGCGGGATGCCCAGAGCGTTCGGCTTCGAATGGAGTCCAGGCCCGTGCGTGACCTGTGCCATGCCCCTCTTCGCGTCAATATGGCGCTTGAATTGATGATGAGAGAGGGCGATCGAGGGCCTACGATAACCGACATCCTGGGGCTGTATCACGCGTATGTAGGGCAGCTGCTGCGGATAGAATCCGCGAAGACCGGGAGTATTCTGGAAGTCGATGAGAAGCTCGATCTGCTCACCAGTATCGCCTGGCACTTTTATGACGAAGCCCGCCCGAGCGACGGTGCCGCGCAACTGTTCACACTGCGCGAACTGTCCGACCTCATCTCCAGCGAACTGGTAATCGCCTCCGATGCCGCACGGAGCGTAGTCGAAGACCTTGCCTTCCGCACCTTGCTGAGCGTGGAAAGCGAGCAGTTCAATTCACTTGAGCCCACGATTGTGAGGTTCGTCCACAAGTCCTTTCAGGAGTACTTTGTCGCGCGCCACCTGTTCACCTGCATGAGCACCAATGTCAATGCCACGACCCAGGCCTTCCGTAAACTGATCTCGGCAGAAGTGTCGGAATTCGTGAAAGAATATCTGGAACGAGTGAACAGGAACAGTCGTGTCCTGTCGCGGGTGTGTGACATCTGCTTCGAGTCGTTCCTCGACAACAGTGCCGACACATGTGGCAGCGATTCGGATGACAACGCGCGAGCCCGGGTCGCGCGCCAACAACTCGCGTACTATCTGGGAAATCTGAGATCAAAGCGCATCACGAAATTCTTGGAGGACATACTGGCGCAGGAGCGGGATCTCTGGATCCAGCGCGGCATTATTCTCGGACTGGCTTTCGGTGGCACAGTGAAGCCTCTCGATGAATATGTCGAACGCCTGCGCAGAAATCGAATAAACGGCGGAGATCTGTCGGAGAACGAGGTGAACATCGGCTACACGCTCACCTTCTTCGGCGATCAGGCGACCGATGAGTTTCGGCCAGAGGTGGATCAGGGCCACGACAGTTGCGAACGTACCGTTCGGCGGCTCATCTACCTCGTGGGCACGGAGACGGACCGCGAGTGCTGGCGGCTCAATCTGCTCACTCTGGTAGAACTCTGGCATCACCGAAAATGGTCCAGGGAACGCTATATGCTGGCGATGCGAGAGTGCACTGAGGAGTTGACAGCGATTCTGGATCGGCTCGCAGACGATCCCGAGTCGGCAAGTTGGCCCGAACTCGAGGAGTTACGAGTGATCCAGAGCGCTGTCACATCCCCAGGCCACGGTCAATGATCAACCGTGGGGCGAGAGCGCAGGAAAGCGCGGAGCGTGACGGGCGGAGGGCCAATATGTCCCTCTATGCGGGGGGCGACGAGGTGCGCGGTTACTTCGCGGACCGCTATCACGCCGTACGGGTGACGATGGCTCGCCGTCAGCTCGGGGCGGCCCTGGCGGACGGCGCCACACTTGCTCCCCGGGCACCGGTGATCGAGCTCGGAGCCGGGGGTGGACAGATCGTGGCGGGCGGTCGTCTCTCGCGTCTGCTGGGGTCCCGCCCCGTGGTCTATGTCGACTTCGACCCGGCCGCTCTCGGGGACATCGACTCCAAAGGCCGTTATCGCGTGTGCTCAGATGTCGCAAGCGGATTGCCTTTTCCGGACGCATCGGTCGCCGCTGTGGTTATGGGGGAGTTGATCGAGCACATCTATGACACGAGGCGGCTACTGGAAGAGTGCCACCGTGTCCTGCTCCCTCAGGGGATGCTTGTCCTCACCACTCCGAACCTTGCGGCTCTGCAGGACCGGATTCGATTTGTGTCGGGAAAATCTCCGCGACATGTCAATCCACTGCACCGCTACCTGTGGCTCCACATACGGCCATTCACGCCTCATTCGCTCCGCATGGTGCTGCGCGCGACTGGATTTTCTGTGACGGAGTTGAAATCCAACTTTGTGGTCTGGCGCAGAAATTCTGGAGGCCGGTCGAAGTCCAGAACACTGGCTCGAATCTTTCCGGGACTTGGCAGCATTCTTGTCGTCTCTGCCCGGTCGCAGAAGCCGCACGGGAAGGAAAGCAGTGGAAACGATGAGGCAGTTACGTGACCGCCTGAACGCATCCTTCGATGCCGCCACGCCCGAGGCGGGCCGGGAGGCGCATCGCCTCATCCGTGAAATTAGTACGGCGCAAGTATTTCCTTCGCTTTTGTCGACCGTGCTGCACGATGCCCCGTTCCTGTCGGAAATCGCCAGTGCATCTTATATGCATAGCAATGGCTTCGACAAGATTGTGCTGGCAGCGGGGCCGGCTGATGAGTACAAGCTGCGGCTTCATCTATGGCGACCGGATCGGGAGCCGCACAGTGAACACATTCACAACCATCGCTGGACGTTCGGATCAGTCGTTCTGGCCGGTGAAATGCAAATGGAGTTCTTTGAGTTGGCGGCCGGCGGTCGGCGAATGGAACGTCATCGGTACTCCCGTGTCCTGGGGCCGGCGAAGTTCAGTACTCGACGGCTGGACAGTGTGGAAGTTCGCCCCACCTTCGCCGGGACCCTGGGCTCCGGCGCAAGCTACTGGCTCCGGAGCAACTTATTTCATCGAATAACCGTGGGCCGTGAGGGTCTCGTCGCGACACTTGTGCTTCAGGCGGCACCTGTGAGCCCGGACTGCGAGGTACTGACCAACGATCCACTCGGCAGCCAATCGGTGGTAGAACTGAGGAAGTTTACCGAGGAGGAGCTTGCGGAGCGGATAGATTCGCTCTTGAAGTCGACTTCAATCTGATCGGAAAATCAAAGCGAAGGTGGTGCCTGATATGAGTACCAAGATCGTCAACGCGGCCGATGCCAGGGTCATCCCAGTGGATGATGCGATGACCGTGTTCGATTATTTTACGGAGGCGGACGGCGACGAGGTCAGTCTGGTCACGGCCGATCTCGACGGCATTCACTCGAATCGGGTCAATCATCGGAGCGTGAAACTCTATTTTGTGATCAGCGGTAAGCTCCGCGTTATTTCGGACGGTGTAGAGCGGGAAGTGGGCCCATTAAGTGGGGTTCGGGTTCCGGCCGGTACCTGGGTCAAACTCGTGGGTGAGAATGCTAAAGTCGCGATTATTTGCGGGCCTGCGTTCAACCCTGCCGACGAGTCTTTCGAGGCATGAGGAAAACGGTTTCGGAGGAGTGCTGATGAACCTGAAGGGCAGGACCGCTCTTATCACTGGGGGCGCGCGGGGAATCGGCCAGGCGACGGCGAAGCGCCTGGCCTTGGCAGGTGCCGATATCGTCATCACCTACTTCCAGAATTCCGCAGCGGCGGCGGACGTCGTGGAAGAGATCAAGGCGCTCGGCCGGATGGCGCACGCGATCAAATGCGATGCCGCCGAACCGGATGAGGTGAGGGAGACGGGTGCCGAGATTGAACGGGAGATCGGACCGGTCGACATCCTCATCAACAACGCCGGCGAAATTTCCCGCCCCAGCGATTGGTCCGGCCAGAGTGATGACGACATCCGGCGTGCGGTGGATGTCAATCTGCTGTCCGTGATCTATGCGATCCGAACCTTCGCGCCGGTCATGGCCGAGCGTGGTTGGGGGCGCATCGTCAATCTGACCACGACGTATTCATTCAACGGCGGCGCGGCGGTGCTGGCCTATACCGCGGCCAAAGCGGGGGTGAACGCGGTGACCACCGCAATGGCGGCGGAGCTGGGCGGGCAGGGCGTACTGGTCAACGCAGTGGCGCCGGGCAACATCGATACGGAGATGACGCGTGCGGCAGGCTCTGCGGTGGTGGACTGGGCAGTCCAGACCACTCCGGTCGGCCGCCTGGGAAGTGTCAATGAAGTGGCGGAAGCCATCGTTCATCTGGTGCTCAGCGACTTTGTGTGTGGCCATACGTTCGTCGTGGACGGTGGGCAACTTTTGCGCATCTGATCCATCGGGCGGGGTGTCGCCACCGTCATCGCCGCACCTGGATGAGCGCGTGGGTGCCGCTGGTGCGCCACCGCTGGTCGTGCGCGGCGGTGAGCGTTGTTTCTGTTCGCTCGTCGAGTCCGACGATCACGTCGGACTTCAGCGTGCGCAGGGCCGCCACGGGGCTGGGGAAGTACGCGGTGCGCTCCGCGAATGACGTGGTCGCGGGCCAGAGCTGATCGCCCACGAGGCGGCGGTAGTTCAGGTCGCCCTTCATGATGGTGACGGTGGCGTCTGCGAATTCCTGGCGTAGGTCTTCGGGCATATCCGCATACGGCAGCGGTGCGCAGAAGAAGTCGTGGATTCGAAGGGTGAGCCGACCGCGCCCGATGGACTCCCACAGCCGCTTGCCGACCACGCCGGCGACGCCGTCGGCCTGCTTCAGGTGGCGCAGGCAGTCGATGACGTCGGCGGTTGTGGCGTCGGAGACGTAGTACGGGTACGGCTTGACGTCGAGGGTGATGTGTTCGGCGTGCTGGTGCCGCAGCAGGTGGTCGATGAGGAGCAGGTCGGGGACGAGTTCGCGGCCCGCGTTGTCCGCGACGAGGCAGACCGTGTTCGGACCTCCGGCGGGCAGCAGCGACCACAGTGCCGCTGAGTCGTCCGCGATGAGTGGGCTTTCGGCGCTGGTTCTTGCGTGGCTGCCGGGGGTCATGCTGAAGCCGAGATCCGCGCGGTTGCCCCACAGAGACCCGTACACGAGCGCCTGCGCCTGCTCATCGACGGGCCGCAGCGCGAGGCGGTCCAGCGCCGTCAGTTCGGCTTCTGCCTCTTGGGTGTACAACTCCGCCTGCTTGAAGGGCCGGAAAGGATCGATGCCTTGCCATGGGCCCGTCGCGAAGTATCCCACCGCTTCGAGGAGTTTCCGGTAGAAGTAGCTCTCCGCCCACAGGAACGGCACGTCGAACCAGGAGCGGCCGAAGTGGCCCCCGCCCCATTCCGTCCATTGGCCGTGGTCCGACGCGCCAGGGCCGAGAGGGGTGATCACGCCCTCGGTGCACTCCGTGAGCAGGACATCGAGCGCCCGGTGCTGCCCGGGGCCGTACGGGAAGGCCGCGCGCACCCGTTCGATGAGCGCCGGGTGACGCTCGGCCAGCACGCTCCGGGCGAAGCTCCCGGGTTCGTTGCTCAGGATGACGGGCGCGTCCACGGTCTCGGGCATGGTGTGGTGATCCTCCGGAGTGGTGCTGCTGAGTCGCTGTCCACCGTCAGGGTGCCCGTCCTGGCGCCGATTTCAATGGCCCGCGCTCACGCCGCCGTCGACGTGGAGGATTTCGCCGGTGACGAATGGGGCGTTCTCCAGGTAGATCACCGCGTCCACGATGTCGCTCACCTCGCCCAGCCGACCGAC
This sequence comes from Streptomyces sp. NPDC020845, assembly GCF_044334165.1. NCBI lineage: Bacteria > Bacillati > Actinomycetota > Actinomycetes > Kitasatosporales > Streptomycetaceae > Streptomyces > Streptomyces sp. NPDC020845. Next base: position 258,284 of record NZ_JBIRSJ010000013.1, read on the forward strand.
CGGGTGCAGTGCGGCGAGGTCCGCGATGGTCTCCTCGGGGTGCATGGGGGTCCTGATGGTGCCAGGTGAGACGGCGTTGGTACGGATGCCGCGGGTGGCGTATTCGATGGCGAGGGACTTGGTGGCGGACTGGAGGCCGCCCTTGGTCAGTGAGGCCAGTACGGAGGGGACGCGGGCGTCGGCGTTGTCGACCAGGCTGGTGGTGATGTTGACGATGTGCCCGCCGCCCTGGGTGAGCATCTGCTCGATGGCCAGTTGGGTGATGCGGAAGAAACCGGTGAGGTTGACGGCCGTCACGGCGGCGTAGTCGTCCTGGGTGTACTCGGTGAAGGGCTTGCTGACGAATACGCCCGCGTTGTTGACCAGGGTGTCGACGCGGCCGAACCGCTCGATGGCGGCGGCGATGACACGTTCGGCGGTGGCGGGGTCGGCGATGTCGCCGGGAACGGTCACGACGGACGCGTCGGGGGAGGGGGCGATGGTGCGCGAGGTGGCGACGACGGCGTAGCCGAGCTTGCGGTACGCGTCGGCGAGGGCGGCGCCTATGCCCTGCGAGGCGCCGGTGATGACGGCGACCTTCTGTTCATGAGTGCCCATAGTGTCATTCTTCGGGTGAGGGGTGGGGTTGGCGACCCGAGGCCCGATTACATGACCGAACGGTCCATTAAGGCGCGCCGGGCCCTCTCGTGCTCATCCGTCGTGAAGCGGGCCAGGCTCCGCTCGCGGAGCGGCATAAGGGGTACGGCTCTGCCGGAGGTCTGGCAGTACCCCTCGGCCCTGTTCCGGAGACACACCACCGGCCTGCCTACAGCGCGGAATGGGCCAGCCAGTGGTCGAACAGCTGCCCGTCCCCCTCGATTGCCACGCGCCGTGGCGGCAGACGTCGCATCAGCACCAACAGCAGGTCCTCCACCGCACCCGTCACGGTCACGTCCGTCGGCCCCGGCCCCCGCCGCCATGACACCCCCGTCGGCGTGCGCGTGATCACCCACCCTTCGATCGCCCCTTCGGACGGTCGCAGCCCGATCGAGCCCGCACCCCGCAACGCGGCCACCGCGGGCTTCAATGCCTCGGCCACCGGCGAGGACAGCAACTCCAGGTATTGGGTCACCGCGTCGGCCGAGAGGTCGGGTTCGAGGGCGTACGGCACACCGGCCACCAGCGCTGCGTCGACGGCATGCACCGATATGTCGTGCGTCGCCTGCCGCAGCCAGAACGACGCAGGTCCCGGGCCGGTGAGCGTCCAGACCGGTGTGCCGGGACCGATCGCCCGTACCGCCTCGACAAGTTCCGACGCCCCCGCGAGCAGCCATGTCCGCCAGTCCCGCGGGGGCACTGCTTCACGGGGATCGGGGATGCCGTCGGGCGCATTGCCAGCGCCACGTACGATTCCCGCCGCCCAGCGCGGTGCCTGCCCGAGGTGTCCGACGAGGACCCGGAGCGGCCACTCCGGGCAGGTCGGCACGGGGGCGTCCCAGTCGGCGGCGTCCACGGCATCCGCGAACGCCGCGATCTGTGTGAGCAGGCCCGAGGCCAGTTGGTCGATATGAGGCTGTGTCATGCGGCGTAGGGTAGGAACTCCACCCGGGTGGAGGTTCAAGTGCGCGCGGACACGCTGTCCATCGGCGAGCTCTCACAGTTGACCGGCGTGCCCGTCCGTACGATCCGCTTCTACTGCGACGAGGGCTTCGTCGAGTCGGTCCGCAGCACCGGCGGACACCGTCGCTTCCTCCCGGACACGGTTGAACGGGTGACGCTGCTGCGCCGGCTACGCGCACTCGGACTCGGACTGACGGCGATCGACAGCGTGCTCAGCGGCCGGCGTTCCATCGCCGAAGTCGCCGCGCAGGAACGCGCGAAGATCGACATCGAGCTGGCCACGCTGGCCTGGCGCCGCGCCTCGCTCCGGGCGGTCGAACAGGCAGCACCGGCCGAGCGGGCCGCGAGGTTGGAACTGCTGGCCGCGGTCACGGACGGCCGGGCGGCACAGCACATGCTCGAGGCGTTCTGGAGCCGGATCGCCCTGCCCTCATTGCCCTCAATGTCCGAAGACGGCGCGAGCATGTTCATCTCGGTCAGCGTCCCCGAGCCACCGGACGACCCCACTCCCGAGCAGGTGGTCGCGTACGCCATGCTGGTCGCGATCGTCGACGACCACCGGCTACGGCAGCAGATCTGGGCCCGTACACGTACCGGCGACGAGTTCGTCGCCTACCAGAACGCCCTGCTGGACGGGGGAATCGGCGAAGCGTGCGAGCTTGCGCGGCTACGTGTACGGGCGGGTGAGCAGCCGGGGCCCGGTCCGTTGCTCGACCGGTTCGTCGAGGCGCACGCCACCACACGATCCACGCTGGACAGCCCGACGTTCCGGCGCGCCCTGCTGCGCACCGCGGCGGTCGATCGGAGCCCGAGTCTGCGCCGCTACTGGGAGCTCGTCGGCGACATCACGGGCGAGGACGTCACCGTTGGCGAGGCGCACTCGTGGTTGCTGGACTCGCTCTACCGCGCGCTGGCGTAGCCGTCCGAGGGCGGGTCAGCCGTCCGGTTCGTCGTTCGCGCCGTCGTCGGGATGACGGCGATCTGGCGGGGCGCGTTGGCGCGGATCTGCGTCCAGATCAGTGCGGCTCCGGCCACCACCGCCATGGCCGCGGCGAGCGCGGGGGCGCCGAGGGCCACGGCCCGCTGGGCGGAGGCGGCCGCCGCGTATCCGGTGCCCGCCTCGGCGGTGGCCCACAGCGGGGCGGCCACCACGCTGTAGGGGGCGATGCGGCGGTAGGGCAGGCGGGCGGCGCCCGCGAGGTGCGGGGTCAGGGTGCGGAGCACCGGGAGGAAACGGGCGAGGAAGACGGCGTGCCCACCGTGGCGGGCCATCAGCGTCTCGGCGCGCCGCCATGCCGCGGCGGGGAGGTGGCGGCCGGAGCGGCCGGTGCGCAGGCGGTGGCCGAGGACATGTCCGGTGCGGTGCGCCAGGAAGTCGCCCGCCACCACGGCGCACGCGCAGATCGCGATCAGCGGAGGAAGGGCCAACTGCCCGGAGCGCGCCAGCGCGCCGGCCGTCAGCAGCAGGGTGAGGGTGGGAATGAACGCCCCGAGCAGCAGCACGATCACCCTGACCACCTTCGACCTCGACGAATACGTCTACAACGCCCTCGCCGCCGGAGCCGACGGCTTCCTCCTCAAGGACGCCGACCCCGCCGAGATCCTGCGCGCCGTCCACCTCGTCGCCACCGAGTCGGCCATGCTCCACCCCACCGCGGCCCGCCGCCTCATCGACCACTACCACCAGGCCAACCAGCCCCGGGCCGCCGCCGCCCGCACCCGGCTCGAACAACTCACCCCGCGCGAACACCAGGTGTTGGCCCTCCTCGCCCGCGGCTGCACCAACGCCGATATCGCCACCGACCTCGGCATGCGCGAGAGCACCGTCAAAGCCCACGTCAGCCGTATCCTCACCGCGCTCGAGGTCACCAACCGACTCCAGGCGGCCCTCCTGGCCCGCGACGCCGGTCTCGGCTGACACACACCACGGTCACCACTATTTCCGTCTGCTGAAATGTGGTTTCCGATGTGTTGACGTGTTCGTCATGTCCCCGGAATAGGGACGAAAAACCCCGCCCCTTCCCTGTACGTCATCTGTGCACCTTGTCTGCGGCGCGGCAGCGCAGAGGTGCCTGGCACGTCGACTCGGCAAGGAGCAAGCGTGACGACGACGAAGGACACGGCATCCACCTCGACCTCGACCCCGGGGTCGGAGCACTCGCCCCGGCTCTACAACGACGACCTGGCTCCGGCCTCCGAACGGAAGTGGGGAGCGTTCAGCGTCTTCAATGTCTGGACCTCGGACGTGCACAGCCTGTACGGCTACTTCCTGGCTGCCAGCCTGTTCCTCGTCGCGGGCGGCACCTTCAAGTTCATCATCGGGATCGGCGTCGGCTCGCTGGTGATCTACTGGCTGATGACGCTGATCGGCAAGGCCGGGGTGCGGACCGGCGTGCCGTATCCGGTGCTCGCCCGGGCGTCGTTCGGTACCTTCGGCGCGAACGTCCCGGCGCTGGTACGGGCCGTGGTGGCCACCTTCTGGTACGGGGCGCAGACCAGCGCGGCGGCCGGCGCGATCGTCGCGTTCCTCACCCGCTACAGCGGCCCCAGACACCTCCATGAGACAACCCACCTGGTGGGGCACAGCGGCCTGGAGGTGGTGTGTTTCCTGGGAGTGTGGGCCGCCCAGTTGCTGATCATCAGCAAGGGAATGGAGACGGTGCGCCGCTTCCAGGACTTCGCCGGGCCGGTCGTCTGGCTGATGATGCTGGTCCTCGCCGTCGCGCTGTCGGTCAAGGCCGGCGCCTTGTCCTTCTCGGTCGACATGCCGGCCGACAAACTTGCCACGCTCGCCAAGAGCTCGACGGGCCTGAGCGTGACCCCAGGCTCGTTGGCCGCTATCGCGGCGATCGCGGCGACCTGGGTCACCTACTTCGCCGCGCTGTTCCTCAACTTCGGCGACTTCGCGCGATTCGTGCCCGACGAGAGGACGCTGCGCAAGGGGAACGTCTGGGGGCTGCCGGTCAACCTCATCCTCTTCTCGTTCGTCGCCGCCCTGACCACGGCCGCGGCCAGCAAGGTGTACGGCCAGGTGATCCTGGAACCGGCCGAGATCTCCGCCAAGTTCGACAGCGTCTTTCTCGTCCTGCTCGCCGCCCTGACCTTCGCGGTCGCCACGCTGGGCATCAACGTCGTCGCCAACTTCGTCAGCCCGGCCTTCGACTTCGCCAACCTCGCCCCGAAGTACATCGACTTCCGGCGCGGCGGCCTGCTGGCCGCCGTCATCGCGCTTCTGCTCTACCCGCTGCACCCTTGGGACAACGCGCCGAGCTTCGTCAACGCCATCGGCTCGACCATGGGCCCGATCTTCGGCGTGATCGTCGTGGACTACTACCTGATCCGGAAGTCGCGGATCGACGTCGCGGCGCTCTACCGGGAGAACGGCGAGTTCCGCTTCCAGGGCGGCTGGAACGTCCGCGCCTTCGCCGCGGCCGCCGTCGGCGCGGTCTTCTCCAGCCTCCTCCCGGTCTACGGCCCGGCTGACTACGGCGCGACGCTCGGGCCGTACAGCTGGTTCATCGGGGTCGTCGTCTCCGGCTCGCTGTACCTCGCGGTGAGCGGCGGCAGGAGCCGGAGCGTCGCGGCGCTTCCGGCGGACGGTACGGCCTGACGCGTGGCTGCGGCCCCAGGCCGCCGCTCGATCCGCCCATCGAGCGGCATGGGACACGGATGGCCCCTCCGGACGGCGACACGGAGGGGCCATGAGGCCTCGATCATCGTGCCGCGTCCGGGGAAGAAAGTACCCACCCGGAAGACGGGGGCGAGGATGTCAGGTCGCTCCTGGAATATCCGGTGCGAGGCCTCATGTAATGAAGTGATCATATGCATACGCTAGTGCACAGAGAGTTATCGGCATATGCCAGAAGCATATGATTCATGCGTTCCGGTGATGTCGCGTTCACTGCGTTGACGGGCGTGCCTTCGGTTGCGTTCTCGCGATGGCCGGACCCCTGTCCGCTGCGGCGGTCTGCGGGCCGAGATTGAGTTCCGCCCATGTGGTCTTGCCCACGGGTTGATGCGGTTCCGTGCCCCAGCGGTCGGCGAGCGCGGCCACCAGGAGCAGGCCGCGCCCGGATTCGCGGTCTGGCGGTGGGGGCGGCTGGAGCACGGGCAGCTTCTCGCCCCGGGCGTCCGTGACCTCGATGCGCAGGGTTCCCACCGCTTCGTCGAGGGTGAGCGTGAGCCGGAAGTCGCGGCCCGGAACGCGGCCATGCAGCGCCGCGTTGGCTGCCAGCTCGGCCACGATCGGTTCGGCGCGTTCGGCGACATCGGCCGACACCGGCCAGGTGCGCAGCTGTTCGGCGGCGAGCAGCCGGGCGAGCCGGGCGCCGCGTCGAGTGGAGGACAGGCGCTGGGTGAAGGCGTGAGCGGTGGCGGGCAGTTGGGACGTCGTGCCTTGGTTCATGGGGTCACGGTGGTGGGTGCGCGGTGGCTTTCGCGAGGGACTCGCCCCGTACGCAGCGTCAGCGTACGGGCACTTTCGGTGGACGGTACGGTGATCGGTCCGTCATTCTGGGTGGGTTGAGCGCGGGGGCCTCACACGTACACATGCTGGAGGTGGCCGCGTATGACGACTGACAACGGCGACTGGGAGCGGGAGCCCGATCCCTCCGACAGTTTGCGTACCTTCGGGGCCGTCGTCCAGGCCCTGCGCGAACACGCGGGGCTCAGCCGCGTTGAGTTCGCGGAGCTGGTCAGGTTCTCCAAGCACACCGTGGAGTCGGTGGAGCTGGGGCGGCGGATGCCGGACGAGTCGTTTGTGGAGAGAGGGGAGGAGGCACTGGGGAACACGGGTGCGCTGCGGAAGTCTGCGCCGCATCTGACGCGGGGCGAGCCGGGGCTCGCGGCCTGGTTTCGGAGGTGGGCGCGGCTGGAGCGGGTGGCGGTGAGCCTGTGTACGTATGAGTGCAGGCTGGTGCCGGGGTTGTTGCAGTCGGAGGCGTACGTGCGGGCGGTGTTCGACAACAGTATCCCGCTGCTGACGGACGCGCAGATGGAAGCCCAGGTCACGGCCCGGCTGGAGCGGCAGAAGATGCTGCGCGAGCGGCCGAGCGTCCCGTTCAGCTTCATCGTGGAGGAGTCCGTCTTCCGGCGGCGGCTCGGCGGCACCGAGGTGACGCGAGGCTTGTTCGATCACGTACTGGAGCTCAGCGCACCGCGCAACGTGTTCCTTCAAGTCGTGCCGCTGGAGGCCGAGGTGCATGCGTGCCTGGATGGTCCTTTGCAGCTGTTGGAGACCCCGGAGGGGCGGCGGCTCGCATACTCCGAGGGGCAGCAGAACGGACGGCTGATCGCTGGCCAGAAGGAGGTGAGCCTCCTGCACCAGCGCTATGACACACTGCGCTCGCAGGCCCTGAACCCCAACGACTCGCGGGGTCTGTTGGAGCGACTGCGAGGAGAGCTATGAGCAGGGCGGAACTCACCTGGTTCAAGTCCAGCTACAGCGGTACCCAAGGTGACAGCTGTGTGGAAGTTGCTATTGCTGACCAGGCCATTTACGTACGGGACTCCAAGGACGTGACGCGTCCCCCCTTCACCGTCAGCCGCGACGGCTGGACCCAGTTCGTACGGTTCGCCGCGCACCGATGACCGAAGAGACCGGCACCCTGCACCCCGTCGCCGACGGGGTGCACGCCTGGGTGCAGCCGGACGGCTCATGGTGGGTCAACAACGCGGGCGTCGTGGCCACGGACGACGGGGTCGTGCTCGTCGACACCTGCGCCACCGAACGCCGCGTCCGCAACCTCCTCCGCGCGGTGGATCAGGCCACGGGGGGTGCGCCGGTGCGGTACGCGGTCAACACCCATCTGCATGGCGACCACACCCATGGCAACAGCCTGCTGCCCGAGACGACCGTGATCATCGCGCATGAGGCGACGCGCCAGGGGATCCTGGCCGACACCGTGATCGACGGGTGTCCGCCCGCCTGGCATCCGGTCCCGGACTGGGGCGGGGTGACCCGGCGGCCGCCCGGGGTGACCTTCCGTACGGCGCTGACGCTGCACATGGGGGAGCGGCGCATCGAGCTGCATCACCCCGGATATGCCGCGCACACCCCGGGGGACGCCGTCGCATGGCTTCCCGAGGAGCGTGTTCTGTTCGCCGGGGATCTGCTCTTCCACCAGGTCAATCCGTTGGTGTTCATGGGCTCCGTGGAGGGCGCGCTGCGCGCGCTCGACTGGATCGCGGCGTTCGAGCCCGAGCATGTCGTACCCGGGCACGGCCCGCTCATCGACGCGAACACGCTGCCCGAGGTGCTGGACACCCACCGGCGCTACTACCGGTTGGTGCTGGAGGCCGCCGAGGCGGGCCTGCGGGACGGGCTGACGCCGCTGGAGGCGGCGCGGGCCTGCTCGCTCGGCGAGTTCGCCGAACTGCCGGACCCCGAGCGCATCGTGCTCAATCTGCACCGGGCGTACGCGGACCGGCGCGGTGGCGCGTACGACCCCTTCGCGACGTTCGCGGACGCCATCGCTTACAACGGAGGGCCGCTGCCGACACGGGTATGAGCGGATGCGTCAGGAAGCTGTCGAACCGTGGCAACTGGGGCGCGTGAGTCGCATGGTTTTTCGAAGAGAGGGTAATCAGTGGGCGACCTCGGGGTCGATTCACTGGATCTATCTCTGGAGGAAAACCCATGGAGATGCAGGCGAGATCGGACGAGACCGTCGAGAGCTACGAGCCCCCGGCCCTGGTGGCGGTGGGTGAGTTCTCGGAGGACACGCTGGGGTTCGGCCACCGGTACGAGGACGTGCTCGGTGAGCAGGGCTGGGGGTGACGGTAGCCCTCCGGATCGTTTGAGATGAGCGCCGGGTTTGTCGTCCTTCCGGACGTGCCGGGTACACAGCTCTCGTTTGATGCGTATCCCTTTGAGGCTCCTCGTCTGATTGCGCACCCGTCCGGCCGACCGTGGCTGGTGGGGCGGTGGGAGCCGGATGAGATTCGTCAGGTGGCGACCGGGCCCGTGCGACTGGTGGTGATCGGGTTCTGCCCGGTCACCACCGGCCGGCTCGAGGAGCTGTGTCGGCGGATACGGACCTTGGCCGATGTGGACGCGGTGGCCCGATCCCTGCCGGGGAGCTTCCATGTGGTGGCGGCCGACGGAGCCACCACCCGCGTCCAGGGCAGTGTGACGGGGCTGCGCCAGGTGTTCCACACCCGGCTGGGCGAGGTGCCGATCGCCGCCGACCGGGCCGACGCGCTCGCGGCGCTGACCGGGGCCGGTATCGACATGGACGCGCTGGCCACCAGGGTCGTCTGCGGGGGCATGCTGCCGCCGCCGCTCTCCGACCGCAGCGTGTGGGCGGGCGTGTCCACGGTGGCGCCCGATCATTGTTTGTTGTTGGAGCCCGGCGGCCGGGCTCGTGAGGTGCGCTGGTGGCGGGCCCCGGAGCCCGAACTCGCCCTGGAAGCGGGCGCGGCGGCGCTGCGGGCCGCGCTGATCACGGCGGTGGACGGGCGGCGCGGGGATGCGGGCGCGCTCAGCGCCGATCTGTCCGGCGGCATGGACTCGACCACTTTGAGTTTTCTGGCCGCGCGGCACACCCCGGACCTGCTCACCTTCCGCTGGGCCGAGGCCGAGGCGGGCAACGACGACAACCACTTCGCCACGCGCGCCGCGGAGGCACTGCCCGACGCACACCATCTGGTGGTGGCCCAGGACGAGTTGCCGCCGATCTTCACCGACCCCGGGGCCCTGGCCGACACCGAACGGCCGTATCTCTACCCGCGCACACTGGCCCGCGTACGGCACACCGCGCGGCTGCTCGCCGGGCACGGGTCCCGCTCACATCTGGCCGGACACGGCGCCGACGAGCTCTTCGGCCCGGCCCCGGGCTATCTGCACCGGCTGGCCCGCCGCCACCCGCTGACCACCGTCCGCCATCTGCGCGGACACCGCGCGCTCAGCCGCTGGCCGCTCGCCGCGGTCGCCGCCCAGCTGGTACGGGCCGGCAGCCCCGCCCAGTGGTGGCTGACCCAGGCCGAGCAGCTGACCGGCCCGCCACCGCCGCGCAGAGTCCCCGCCCTGGGCTGGGGTCTCGCCCCGCTGCGCGCCCCGGTGTGGGCCACCGACGACGCGGTGGCCGCCGCGCGCGAGGCGCTGCGCGCCACCGCCGAACACGCCGCGCCCTACGCCGCGGACCGGGGCCAGCACCAGTACCTCACCGCGCTGCGGATCACCGCGCCCGCGTACCGGCAGGTGTCCCGGCTGTTCGGCGCTGCGGGCGTGGCGCTGCACCAGCCGTATCTGGACGACCGGGTGGTGGAGGCGGCGCTGGCGGTGCGGCTGCACGAGCGCGTCACACCGTGGCGCTACAAGCCGCTGCTGGCCGAGTCCATGCGGGGGCTGGTGCCTGACGTGGTGCTGGGCCGCACCACCAAGGGCGACTTCAGTGCCGATGTACGGGCCGGGCGGCAGCGCAATCTGTCCGCGCTGCTGGAGGTGTTCTCCGACTCCGTCCTGGCCGAGACGGGTCTGGTGTCCCCCGGGGCGCTGCGCGAGTACCTGCTGACACCGCATGCCGACATCTCCAGGGACATCACCACCGAAAAGCTTCTGGGCTGTGAGACCTGGGCCCGCGCGGCAACCTCTTCCTTGCCCCGACCTCTTGGGAAGCGATGATGTCCCTGAATCTGCATCAGGACGTGTCCATGGCCGAGACCGGTGACGGTGCCGTCCTGCTCCATCAGCGCACCGGCCGCTACTGGCAGCTCAACCCCACCGGGGTGTTCGTGCTGAATGCCCTGCTGGACGGCCGTACGGACGAGCAGGCCGCCGACGAGCTGGCCGCCCGCCACCAACTCGACTCCGACGCGGCGCGGCGCGATGTCTCCAAGGTGGTAGCCCAGCTGCGCGCCGCGCATCTCCTCATCGAGGCCCGATGAGCGCCCCCATGGCCCTGGCCGACCGGGACCGGCTGCCGCTCCACCGGCGGGTGACGCCGTGGCTCGCCGTGGTCGTGGCCCGGCTGCTGGCGCGCGCCAAACCGGCCCGGGTGCGCGCGGTGCTGGAGTTCGCGCGCCGTGGCGCCCGGCCCGCCACCGCCGAGCAGGCGCTCGCCGCCCGGCGGGCCGTGGTGGCGGTGAGCCTGCGCTGTGCGGGCCAGGCATGTCTGCAACGGTCCATCGCGGCGGCTCTGCTGTGCCGGAGCCGGGGCGTGTGGCCCACATGGTGCACGGGCGTGCGCACCAGCCCGTTCGAGGCACACGCCTGGATCGAGGTCGCGGGCGAGCCCGTTGGGGAGCCCTATCCGGCGGGCCACTACCGGCCGCTGCTGTCCGTCGCCCCGGTGGCCGTACAGCGGTCGTGAGTCTGTGGTGAGTATGAGACAGCGACACGCCATCAGGTCGGCGTGTCGCTGTCTCATACTCACCACAAAGTGCCGCTGGGCGGGCTACACGTTCGGGACCCGCAGCTTGTCCCAGCTCTTACGGCCCGGAATGCCGTCCGCGTCCTCGCCGGAGTAGCCCAGCTTGCGCTGCCAGGCCGCGTACGACTTGCGGTCCGCCTCGGTCCACTCCGGGCTCGGCCCCTCCTCGTATCTCCCGCAGCCCTCGGCGACCAGACGCTTGCCCATCGCCGTGATGATCTTGCTCTCGCGGCCGTTCTGGAAGAACGCCGAGCCCGGGAAGGGCTCGTACGTCGCGGGCTTGGGCGGCTTGGGCTGCTGCGGGGTGGGGCCGTCCGGCTTGGCGCCCAGGCGCTTGGCGATACGGGAGCGCATGGTGTCCATCGAGAAGCCGCGCGGGTCCACCTTGCCCGGCTGCCACTCCAGGTGGCCGATCACCGACCGCTGGGTCCAGCCGTGCGCCCGGCAGATGGCCGCGGCCACCTTCTCGATGGCCAGCTTCTGCGCCTCCGGCCAGGGGTCCTCGCCATCGCCGAGGTTGATGCACTCGAAGCCGTAGAAGTGGCGGTTGCCGTCCGTGTCGGCCTCGTTGTCGCGGGGCAGCGCCGTCTCGTTGATGACGGCGTTGAGCACATCGCGGTCGCCGAGGCCGGCGTGGTTCGCGCGGCCGTTGCCGACCAGGTGGACCGCGCCCGACTTGTCGATGACGCCATGGCACAGCGGTCCGGGCAGGGACGAGTGGCCGTCGTAGCACAGCGCCACGGAGGAGGCCGTGCCCTTGGTGACGGTGTGGTGGATCATCACCCCGTGCATCGGGCCCCAGGGGCCCTTGGAGTTGCGGTTGTGGGTGCGCCAGCTGCGGACTTCGTGGACTTCCAGTCCCTCGTCGCGCAGTGCCTTCAGCAGGCGGTCGGCGGTCAGGGGAGTGGCCATCGTGGTGTGCTCCTTCAAAGGGGTTACGTGGTGATGTACGGATGTCGTGGTTGCGGGGCTCAATCCGCCCCGAACCCGGCCTTCACTTCTCCGCTTTGCCCGGCCTTCACTTCTCCGCTTCGGCTTCCGCGTGGGCCTCCGCCGCGAGCGCCGGCCGCTCGACGGCGCCGATGGCCGTACGAGCCGGGATCAGCCAGTGGTCCCCGGAGCGCTACGTGGCGTCGACCGTGAGCCACTCCTCAGCGGTGCGACTTCAGCCACATGCGGCCGAGTTCGTCGACTGCGCGATGGTGCGGGCGCTGCTGGCAAGCTCGTCGATTTTTCTCCAATGATCCCCCCGTCGCACTCCCCGCGAAATCAGTATCAAAGGGCCCGCGTGAGTGCTTATTGAGTGTCTTTCCCCTGTTAAGGGCAGGTCAAGGAGGTGTTCCGGTCATCTCGCCGGTATTGGAATTCTAGATCTTTTTCACTCTATTCCCGCTTGAGTGGGGCATTATGCAGTAGAAATGCAGCGGTCATTCCTGTTCGAAGATCACGAGGGCGGGGCGGGTGCGGCGGAAACGAGCCGATTCGGCGAACACTTCGGCGCGCCGCTTTGCGGTCCGGTGGACGCCGGAGTAACGCGCACGCGGGCCCCCGGTCGGCGACCGGGGGCCCGCGGACGGGGGCGTGCTAGCCGAGCTTGGCGGAGATGATGGGCGCGAGGTGGTCGGCGATGGTGCGGTGGCCCTTGTCGTTCGGGTGGACGGAGTCGGAGAGCTCGTCGGAGGCGAGCCACCCCGTGGTGTCGACGAAGGAGACCTTGCTGTCGCCGCCGCTGGCAGCGGCGGTCACGGCCGCCTGGGTCTCGGCGACGAAGCGGCCGCGGAAGGTCTCCAGAGCGAAGATCCAGGCGTTGGGGTAGGCGGCGCGGACCTTGCGCAGCAGGCTGGAGTACGCGGCCTGGAACTGCGCCGAGGTCACTCCGCGGCCCACGTCGTTGGTGCCGAGGTTGATGACCACCGCGTTCGCCTGGTAGCGGGAGAAGTCCCAGTCGGGCGTGGCGGCGTTCGGATTCAGCTTGGTGAACTGCTGCTCCAGGCTCATCCGGTCGTCCGCCGTGTCCACGAGCGCGGCGCCGCCCTGCGCGATCTGGGTGTGGTCGGCGCCGAGTCGCTCACCGATCAGCCAGCCGTATGCGGTGCGCGCGTTCTGAGAGGTCGTGGTGCCGACCGTGATCGAGTCGCCGACGAATTCGATCAGTTTCTTCGGGGTGGCCGGGGTGAAGGTGGTGGCTCCGCTGTCCAGGACGAGCCCCTGGAACACCGCGTCACCGTGATAGGAGCCCGCGACCACCTGATAGTTGACCTGAAGGGTGTGGTTTCCGGCGGACAGCGGGGTCGGGGTCAGGTTCACCGTGCCCTTGGCCTCGTCGAAGAACGTGGCGGGGCCGCCGTCGATGCTGGCCCACAGGTCGATCGCGTTGCGCTGCTTGAGCTTGACGGTGCGGCCGGTGAAGCCGGTACGGAAGTATGCGCCCGCCCAGTAGGGGGTGTAGGCGGTGGTGGAGCTCTTGGTGTCCCAGCGGCCGGAGAACTTGATGTTGGGGTCGCCCGGGTCCCCGGGGGCGGCGGCCGCGGCCTTGGCGGCGGAGCTGGTCTTGGTGTTGGGGGCCTGGGCGTTGGCGGCGGTGATGCCCAGCTTCGAGGAGATGACCGGGGCGAGGCGGTTCGCGAACTTGGTGTGGCCGGACTCGTTGGGGTGCCCGTTGCCGTCCTCGTAGTCCGTGCCGTCGGTGAGCCAGCCCGTGGTGTCGACGTAAGTGACCTTGGCGTCCCCGGCGCCGGTGCGGGCGCTGACGGCGGCCTTGGTCTCGGTCACATAGCGCTTCTTGAGGGTCTGGAGCGCGAAGAGGGCCGCGTTCGGGTACTTGGCGCGGATGTCGCGCAGGAGGTTGGTGTACGCCGACTGGAACTCGGCGCCCGTGACGCTGTGTCCGACATCGTTGGTGCCAAGGTTGATGACGACCGCGTTCGCTTGGTAGCGGGAGAAGTCCCAGTTCTGATCGCCGGTGGAGGCGGTCTTGAAGAACTGGGTGGCCAGCCCCGTGCAGCCGTCCTTGCCGACCAGGCAGTAGCCGGAGCGGGCGATCTGGGTGTGCCGCATGCCCAGCTTCTCGCCGGTCTTCCAGCCGTACGAGTCGAGCGCGAGCCGGTCGGTCAGGGCGCCGGCGGTGATGGAGTCCCCGACGAACTCGACCAGTTTTGAGGGCATTTGCGGGCTGATCGTGCCCGCGCCCGAGTCCAGTACGAGGCCCTGGAAGACGGTGTCACCCGAGCGGTAGGAGATCCGGAGGGTGTGGTTGCCCTGGGGGAGGGCCTGCGGGGTGAGGTTGACGGTGCCCTTGACGCCCGCGTAGAAGACATCGGCGGCGCCGTCGACGCTGGCGTAGAAGTTCACCGCGTCGCGGGCCTTGACCTTCACGGTCGTCCCGGTGAACGCCGTCTGGAGATAGCCGCCGGTCCAGTTGGGCACGGCGGCGGTGCCCGAGCTCACATCCCAGCGGCCGACGTAGGAGATGTTCGGGTCGGTCACCGAGCCGTTGCCCAGGGCCGTGGCAGTTGCCGCGGGCGCCTGTGCGGGGCGCGCCTGGGCTGCGTGGGACTGGGCTGCGTGGGACTGGGCTGCGTGGGCCCGGGTGCCGCCCAGGCTCAGGCCCCAGACGAGCAGGGTTGTGCTCATGACAAGCAGAAGCACCGCGCGTGCCGTGTGGGCGGCCGCGCGGCCGGGGGTTCTCGTGGTGGCCCCGGTACTCCTGGTGGGGGGTGCGATCGGCGGCATGGGCCGTCCTCTCTGTGGGCGGGTGCGGGTACCGGCCCGGGAACCTCCTCGGGAGCGCTCCCATCGCGGGCGCGCCCACGATGGAAGCCTTGAATCGGTTCAACGTCAAGAGAGGCGGTCAGGTTCGAAAATTCCCATCGAAAGTCCCAGCCGAAAGTCCGTCAAAAAGTTTCGTCCGGGCTGCCAATGACGTCCCGGACGGTCTCGACGATCTCCGACACCGCCCCCGCGGGGTCCGGGTCGAGCGCCACTTGGCGCTCGAACTCGGCCAGTGCCTCCCGCATCATGTACGGCTGTTGCACAAAGGTGAGCTGTACGAGCTCGGCCCCACAGTCGACATAGTCCCGCTCCCCGTTCTCCAGGGCGGTGACCAGGTCCCACATCAGGTCGACCGCCTCGCTCGCGTCCTGCGGTGAGTGCATGAACATCCTCCGCTGGTCCCGTGACTTAAGTACGGTCCCGTTCCTCGGACTGAGAGTGTCCCGCCTCATCACCGTGGGCGCATCCGTAATTGCGATAAGCGACAATCCGCGTCGGGCTTCGACCGGTTTCGGCGTATGCGCCGTCCGCCGTCGCCCGTTCCGGCCGCCGCCGCTGATCGGGGTGGCTGCCCTGGAGCCCCGCGGTGGAGTGGCCGCGCGGTGGAGTGGCCGCGTCGTACGCGAGCGATGCTCCGTTTACGATCTGACCATGTCAGATACCGGCGGCGTACGCGAGGTGAAGTCCGCGGCCCGCACCGTGGAGCTGCTGGAACTGCTCGCCGCGCGCGGCGACCGCCCGGCCCGGCTGCGTGAGCTCGCCGATGAGCTCGGGGTGCCGCGCAGCAGCATGTACGCGCTGCTGCAGACGCTGATCGACCGCGGCTGGGTGCGCACCGACGCCACCGGCTCGCTCTACGGCATCGGCATCCGCGCTCTGCTCACCGGCACCAACTACCTCGACAGCGACCCGCATGTGCGCACCGCGCGGCCCTACCTCGACGAGGCGTCCGACGCGCTCGGCGAGACCATCCACTTCGCCCGGCTCGACGGCGGCGACGTCGTCTATCTCGCCACCCGCGAGTCGCATGAGTATCTGCGCTCCTTCAGCCGGGTCGGCCGCAGGCTCCCCGCGTACGCAGGCGCGCTCGGCAAGGCCCTCCTCGCCGAGCGTGACGAACGCGAGCTCCCCCTGCCCGGCGGTCCCTGGGAACAGCTGACGCCCAACACCCACGCCGATCGCGCCTCACTGGTCGCGGACCTGGCGGGGGTGCGGGAGCGGGGCTATGCGATCGACCGGGAGGAGGGCGTGGTGGGCATCGCGGGCTTCGGGTTCGCCCTGCGGTACGACTCGCCCGCCATCGACGCGATCAGCTGCTCGGTGCCGACGGCCCGGTTGACCGAGGAGCATGAGCGGCGGATCGTCGCCGTCATGCGCGAGATCCGCGGCCGGATCGAAGCCGCGGCGCCGGGCGCCGCGGGGGCGGCCCCTCAGTGGCGCTAGCCGTGCCGTTCCCCCCCCCGTCGGTAGGGTGCCGCCTCATGACTGCGGGAAACCCGAACGCCCCATTGCTGCGTGCCAATAGCCTACTCGCCACCTGTGAGTACTACCTCAGGCATTTCGACGGCGAGCGGGAGGTTCCCGGATTACTGGCCGATGTGGGGCGCTGCTGTGACGAGGCCGAGGAAGTGGCGGCCTCCGGAGATGAGGAGGCCGCGGCCACCCTTGCCATCCTGCGCTCGATGGCCGCGACGTTCGCCCTGAGGCATGCCGCGTTGTTCACGGTGGCGTGTGATTTCGACGATGAAGACGGCACTTTGCTGGACGGTCTGGGGAAGCACGACAAGGCCGGCGTAAGTGGTCCCCTCGCGACGCAGGCGATCCAGGCGGCGCGAGCGGCCCTCGATGTCGACCCCATGGATCCCCTCGTGCCGTTGTATCTGGGGCATGCGCTGACCTGGGCGGGGGATCGCGACGGTGCCGTCGCGGCCTACGAGGAGGCGATGCGCCGGGATCCTGGGGATCGATGTGCGCGGTCCAACCTGAGGTACCTCGATGCGGCGCCCGGCCGTCGGCCGTCGTCGAGCGAGATGAGCCACGGGGGTCATGGATTTGCCTTGCTGCGTTGGGGTTTCTGGATTTCCAACAACGACTGGGACACCGGGTTTCTGCTGTTCAGCTCTGTCGCTGAGGCGCGTGCTCACATCGATGAGAAGCGCTATGCGGATGATGTCCGCGGCGAGTCGGATGAGGAGGAGTGGGGCGAGGACGAGGAAGAGTGGGACGAGGGCGAGGATGAGGACGAGGGCGCGAAGCAGACGCTCTTGCAGATCCACCGGCCCGGGCAGCGCATTGCCGAGTACGACCTCAATGCTCGAACGCAAACCGGGCCGGGTGGCCGGCCGTTGCGCATCGACTGGTCGGACATCCCGGTGGACGAGCGGTTGGAGTCACCACTTCCGCCGGGGCGCCCGCTCCGGATCGACGGCCGTCTGTGTTTCTACGGCGGCCAGAAGTAGTCAGCCGGCACGCTCGACGAACTTCGATTGCCGTCAAAGTTTGACAGTGATCGTACTTTCCGTTTGGGTGGAACACGGCGGCGCGGTCTCGCGCTGCCGTCGCCGATCGGAACGGGGATGTGCGGTGGCTAGAACAGTGCGGTTCCATGAGTATGGCGGGCCCGAGGTGCTGCGGCTGGAGGACGTGCCGGTCGGTGACCCCGGCCCGGGAGAGCTGTCGATCCGCGTGGACGCGATCGGTCTCAACCGCGCCGAAGCGCTCTTCCGCGGCGGCCACTACATCGAGCCCGTCAAGGAGTTCCCCGCCCGGCTCGGCGCCGAGGCCGCGGGCGTGGTCGAGGCTGTCGGCGCGCAGGTGACGGGGTTTGAGATCGGCCAGCCGGTCAGCGTGGTGCCCGCGTTCTCGATGAACGACTACGGCGTCTACGCCGAGCGCGCGATCGTCCCCGCGGCCGCGGTGGTACACCGCCCCGACGGGCTCGACGCGGTGACGGGCGCGGCGGTGTGGATGCCGTATCTGACGGCCTACGGGGCGCTGGTGGACGTCGGCGGGATGCGCGCGGGCGACACGGTCGTACTGACCGCGGCCTCCAGCAGCGTGGGCCTGGCCGCGATCCAGGTCGCCCAGCGCGTCGGTGCCGTACCCATCGCCACCACGCGCACGCGTGCCAAGAGGGACGCGCTGCTCAAGGCCGGGGCGGCCGAAGTGATCGTCACCGACGAGGAGAACATCGCCGATCGCGTCCACGATCTGACCGGAGGCCGGGGCGCCGAGTTCGTCTTCGACGCCGTCGCCGGCCCGGGCGTGGTCGACCTGGCCAGGGCGGTCGCCCCCGGCGGCACGCTCTTTCTGTACGGGGCCCTGAGCGGCGAGGCGACCCCCTACCCGGGGTTCGAACTCGGCATGCCCGCGCTCAACATGCGCACGTACACCGTGACGCGCGAACTGACAGCCCACCCGGAGCGGCTGCGCCGCGCCGAGGCCTTCGTCTCCTCCGGCCTGCGTAACGGCGCCTTCCAGCCCGTCGTGGACCGCACCTTCGCCCTGGACGCCATCGTCGAAGCGCACCGGTACATGGAGGCGGGCACGCAGGTGGGCAAGATCGTCGTCACTGTCGACCACTGAGCAACCGGTGGATCGTTTCTGAGGCAGTGCCGGATTCGCGGCGGCGGGGTGGGCCAGCTCCTCGTCGTCGAGGAGTTCCATCAGCCGGGGCTGCGGGAGCCTCGGATGGCGTGCCATGGCGGCCCGTATGGCGGGGCCTGGGTCGTGGGTGAGCCGTTCCGCGGTCGCCGGGGCGGCCTCGGGGTCGCGGGCGGCCAGGGCTCGGACTTCGGGGTCCTCGTGGTCCGCGTAGCCGGCCAGTCCGGTGGTCGGGAAATTCGGGCGGGCGGTGAGCTCCTGGCGGCAGTGGCCGGTGTACTCCAGGAAGCTGCGCAGCAGAAGCCGCGCCGGGGCGTCCGGATGGTTCTGGGCCAGCAGGACGTGTACGCCGAGATCGTCGTCCTCGGCCCGCCGGGCCACGAGGTCGGACGGCAGCGAGTGGTCGATGGCCGCTTTCCGCCGCAGCATCGGGTGGCCGGAAACGCGTCCCGGCGTACGTTCTCGGGGTCCCGGAGGGCATAGGGCTCGGGCATGTAATGGAGGCAGCCGTCGATGGGGACCTCGTAGTCGATGGCGGCCCGTACCTCCTCGCTCAACGCGGGGTGTGCGGACAGGGCCAGCCGCACCTTCGGGTCGGGGTCCACGGCGAGCGCGCGGCGCTCGGCCGGCCCGAGGTCCGGGCGGCCCGCGACTGCCTCGCGCACCTTCGGGTCCGGACCGGCGGCAAGGCGGACCACCACGTCGGCGGGCAGACTGGGGTTGGGGGTGATGAACACCCGGTTCGTCTCGTCCGGATCCGCGAGGGCGCTGTTCACGACGGCCCTGCTGAGGGCTCTGCGCATCAGCCAGTAGCCGCGTCTGTGGAACCCCCCCTTCGAGGAGGGTGAGATCCGATGTCGCCGGATCATCCCATTGCGTATGCATCAGCGCGCGCTCCCGGACGTCCTCGTCGGAGTCTGCGAGCAGCGCGGCCCGCGTGTCGGCGGACAGGTGGTCCTACGTTGCGACTCCCCAAGGCGGACCTTGGCGGCCGGATGAGTGGGCATGGACCGCCACAGCTGTATGGAAATCTGGCGGTGGAACGTGCCTCCGAGGGCTTCGCTGTCGTATGTGCTGATCATGCGTACGACCGTTCAGTCGGGCAATGGTCTGGGCAACCCTCCGCCCGGCGCCGTGGGCGCTTCGGCGAGGTGGACGCGGACGAACCATTCCGGATCGTCTATCAGCCGTACCCGCTGGGCGGGATCCACGTGTGGATTGCGTGCGAAGAAGCTGCGGGTGTAGGTGTGGGGATGCTTGAGCGCGACCCCGGCGAGCCGACGCTCTGCCAGATCTGCGGCATCCCGGATGCCCCCAGGCGTTGGCATGCTCCACCACTCCCCCGGTGATTCAGCCCTCAGGGTGCCATCGGCCCTCGGTGGGGCACCAGGTTTCCGACCGGCGGTCCGTGGCTACGCCCAGCCCCGGTGGGCGGCGCGGACGCCGGCCTGGAAGCGGCCGCCCGCGCCCAGGCGCTGTTGGAGGTCGCTGATCCGGCGGCGCAGCGTCCGCAGGCTGATGCCCAGGTGGCGGGCGATCGCCTCGTCCTTCATGCCGACGGCCAGCAGGCCGACCAGAGTGCGGTCGGCGTCGCCGAGCTCCTCGTCCTCCTCGGCCGGCGGGCCGTCCAGCGGTGTGGCCTGTTGCCACAGCGTCTCGAAGAGCGTCCGCAGCGCGTCGGTGAGCCCGGAGTGCCGTACGATCACCGAGCTGTAGACCGGCCCGGCGTCGACGCTGGTGAGCGGCAGCATCGCGGTCCGGCCGTCGATCACCATCAGCTTCATGGGGACGGTGGGCAGCACCCGCGCCTGTTCGCCGAGCGCGACCATGCCCTCGGCGTAGGCCAGCAGATCCGGGGACTCCAGGGATACGACGGAGTAGAGCGCGCGGTACGCGACACCGCGGCGCAGCACTTCGCTCTGGAGGTCCAACTGGGGGGTGAGCGGGGCGAGGTAGGGCGGCGAGTCGATGAGGCAGACCTCGTGTTCGGCCTGGGCGTACAGCTCCTCCAGCCGGGCGGCGTTGGCGCTCTCCCCGCGCACCACCTCGACGAGACCGGCCGGTTCGGAGCGCAGCAGCCCCGCCGCGTAGATCTTGGCCATGTCGTCGGCGGTGGCGGCGAGCAGCTCGGACTCGGTTTCGCGCTTACGGATGAGGGCCCGGATGGCGATGCGGGGGTCCACCGGCCGCAGGCCGCCGGTGGAGTCGGGGGCCTGCAGCAGGCCGAGGCGGAGCAGCCGGGCGCAGGCGCGGCGGACGCGTGACGGGGAAGCCCGGACCAGCTCCGACCAGGTGGTGACGCCGGCGTCCGGCTGATGGAGGATTGCGTGGTACACCGTCTCGTCGAAGTCGGAGACCCCTGCCGCGGCCCAGGGGCTCGGGCTCGTGGCGGGGGTCTCCTCGGCTGCTCCGTGGTCCACTTGCGGCGGCTCCGGCGTGTCGATGCAACGATTCAACGGCACGCTAGACGGTGTTTGTTACCGCCGAAGGGCGGATCTCGGCCTACTTCAGGCCATATGCGCGGGTGACCGTTTGATCGATTCGATTGCCGTCGGCGTCGGTGGCCTGGACGCGCAGGGCGACGAAGCCGTTGGAAGCGCCGAGAGCGGGGTGTTTCACGGTGGCCTTGTAGCCGGCGCGGGAGCCGGTCAGCCTGGTCTCCTTCCAGGTCTTGCCGTCGTCGTAGGACACCCAGACCTTGACCGCCTTGACCTTCGACTCCTCCGCGCCTTCCTGGTGGCGCGGGGCCAGCTGGAAGCTGAACTGGCGCCCGGCCTTGGTGCGGCCGAACAGGTCGAGGGCCAGGTCGTAGTCCACGGACAGGAGGGGGAGGGCCTTCGCCTCGGCCGTCCTGGCGGAGGTGAAGTCCCATTGGGTGCTGGTCTTCGTCGAGTACGCCGCCCAGGCCGCCGTGCGCTCGGCGTCGATCGTCAGCTTGTACGCGGCCTTGTCGGCGGGCACCTGGAAGGTGCCGGAGCCGTACGGGGCCTCGCCGACCAGCTTTCCGTCCGCGTACAGACTCGTCTTGACCTTGTCCACGTTGTCCTGGGCCGCGCCCGCCGAGCCGTAGTGACCGCTGCCGGAGTCGGCGTACTCGGGGATGGCGAGGGTGAGTTCATCGCCCTCGCGCTGTGAGACGCCGAACTCGGCGGCGGTCGTCGGGCGGAACACGGGTGACAGCCAGTCCACGGTCTGCTCCGTCCCGGGCCGGTAGGTGACCAGGGGCGCCCACTGCCGGCCGGCGCCGTCGTAGTCCTGCATGGCGGTGCGCCAGACGCGGGTGTCGGGGTCGGCGCTGTAGTACTCGGTGCGCCGGGTGCCCAGCGGCACATCGTACTTCGACTCCACCGAGAAGAGCTGATACGGGCGGAAGGTGTGCGTGGCCTCGGCGCCGATCTGCCCCTTGGCCGAGCCGAGGTAGCGGGCCGTGACCTTGGTGGTGTTGCGGCTGTCGAGGGGGTAGGTCAGATCCTTGCCGATGGCACCGGGCTCGGGCAGCAGCACGTCGTACACGTACGGGCTGACCGCCGTGCCGCCGAGGTCGAGCGTCACCGCGCCGCGGCCCTCCGCGGCGAGCAGGGACAGCAGCTTGTCGCCCTCCTCGCCCGGTATCGACATGACCGGGATCGTGGCGCTGTCGACCGCTGTGAGCCACAGGCCGGCCGTGGTCTTGCGGTAGACGAGGACATAGGCTGCGCCCGCCTTGGTGGCGTTGACGACGGCTTCGTCGGGCCAGCCGTCCGGAGCCAGGCCCACCAGCACGGCCTTGCCCTTCACGTCCAGGCCCTCGAAGTCCTCGGCCGTGCCGCCCTTGGCGTCCACCAGCCGCACCTTGCGGTTACCGGTGATCTTGACCGGCCAGCCGGTGTACGTGTTCGCGTACTGAGGGTTCAGCGTCACCCGCTCCGGGCTGGTGACGCTCGCGGTCAACTTCTTCTTCTCCAGCCGCCACCTGCTGTAGAACTCGAAGGAGCCGTCGGTGACCTGCTTGGTCGGCGCCGCGTAGATGTGCTTCTTCCACTGGCCCATGATGTAGGTGAGGCCGAAGGAGCTGCCTCCCTCGCGCTCCCGGTGCCAGGAGGTCGTCACGCCCTGGAGCTCGGCGTCCTTCTCCTTGGTCTGTGGCTTGATCTCGACGGCCTTGCGCGCGTCGAGAGTGATCGAGGTGTCGCCGGTGACCTCGATCTGCGGGTCGCCGACGATGCTCGTCCCGACCTCGTGCCGACCGCTGTCGAGGATGGGGATCCAGGTGGCGAGGGAATAGGTGCCCTTCGCCACCCGGAAGGTCTCGGAGCCTCCCATGGCGCCGAACTGGTTGTACGTGTAGTCGGCGAGGTTCTGGAAGGTGAAGAGGGCCGACGGCGCCGGCTTGCCCTCGCGGTCCAGCAGTTCGACCTTCAGGTCGTACAGATCCGCCTCCCGCTCGTACCCGACGGCCGTGGTGGCCTTGACCGTGCCGTCCTCACTGGTCGCCGTGATGTATCCGGTGTGGCGGCCGACGTCGGCCTTCGCCGGGTCGACGGTCACCGGGACCTTCGCGGCGCCGTTCGCCGGCACCGTCACGCTGTCGGACTCCAGCGAGAGCGACCCGCCGTCCACCGAGGACGCCAGCTTCAAGGTCACCGGCTTCTCGGTGGCGTTGGTGTATGTGATCGTCTTGGTGTCCGGCGTGTCGTCCGCGTACCCGTACAGGCCGTAGCTGAGCGTCGGGGTCGCGAAGACGTTCTGAGTGACGGCGCGCGGCACGTCCACCCGGCCGTCGCCTTGCTGGAAGGGGCCATTGGCGGTGTTGGTCTTCGCGGTGCTGGCGAGGGACGCCTTGATCTGCTGGGCGGTCCAGTCGGGATGCGCCTGGGCGACGATCGCCGCCGCGCCCGCGACATGCGGCGTGGCCATGGAGGTGCCGCTGGCCGTGGTGTACAGGTCGTCGACCGGAGTGCCCATGTTCGTACCGGCCGCCCGGGCCGCCGTGATGGCGACCCCCGGCGCCGTGATCTCCGGCTTGACCGCGGAGTCCCCGATGCGCGGGCCGCGGCTGGAGAACGACGCCAGCTTGTCCTGCTTGTCGACGGCGCCGACGGTCAGGGCCGAGTCCGCGATGCCGGGCGTGCCCAAGGTCTGCTCGAACGGGCCGGCGTTGCCGGCCGCGATCACGAACAGCGCCCCGGACGACGCCGAGAGCTGGTCCACCGCCTCGCTCATCGGGTCCGAGGGGCCGCTCGCCGTGCCGCCGAGGGACATGGAGATCACCTTGGCGCCGGAGGCCGCGGCCCACTCCATGCCCTCGATGATCCACGACGAATAGCCCTCGCCCGCGTTGTTCAACACCTTGCCGACCAGCAGTTTCGCGCCGGGCGCCACACCCTTGCGCCGGCCGTCCGAGGCGGCGCCGCCGCCCGCGATCGTGGCGGCCACATGGGTGCCGTGCCCGAAGCCGTCCTGGACCGTCTCGTCCGGGACGAAGCTCTTGGAGTCGGCGACCGAGTCCTTGACGTCCGGGTGCGCCGCGTCCACGCCCGTGTCCAGCACGGCGACCTTGACGCCCTTGCCGTCGTACCCGGCCTTCCACATCTCGGGGGCGCCGATCTGCGGGACGCTGACGTCGAGGGAGGCCTTGACCTTTCGGTCCAGCCACAGCTTCGCCAGGCCCTTGGCATGGCTGATGTCGGCCCAGAACGCCGCGGCATCGGCCTTCTTCGCGCTGAACGCGGCCCCGCCGACGCTGGACAGGGTCAGCGTCTTCCGCGCGCCCTCGGGTGTCGGATGCGCGCCCTTGGCGCGATAGGTGGCGATGACCGGTAACGAGCCGGTCTTCTTGTCGTCGTAGCCGTCCTTGACGAGCTGGGTGATGTTGAACAGGTTCGCGTCGAGCCGGCCCGCGGACAGCAGCTTGAGCGCGTCGTCGGGGACGACGCTGATCTCCTTGCCCTGCTGACTGGCCACGAAGTCGACCGACTCGCGGCCCGGGGCGCGCTTCACGTCCACGGCGTACCGGCCGTCGTCGCCGGTGGTGACGGTGACCGTATCGCCGGTGATCAGGGTGACCGTGTGTTCCGTTCGAACCGATGGGCCCTTCGGGGCGGCCTGGGACGGCTGCCCGCTCGCCACAGGCGCGGCCAGGCCGCTGAGCAGCCCGGCCGCGCCGGTGACAGCCAAAAGGCGACGCAATCTTCGCATCGGCTGGCTTTCCTCCCTCATCGCATCATCCGACTCTCCTGTCGGAAGGTGCGATCAGAGTGGTGGCCGGGAGCGAACGTGCTCAAGGGAATCCTGTGGCCAGGCTGTGCCAACGCCCCTATCGGTCACGGGAGTCGTACCAGGGAGCTTGCGTACCAGGGGGCGGCTACTCGAACCAGCGCTGCGGGCTCGGCGCCGTGTTGCGCCAGATGTGCTTGGTCTCCTGGTATTCGGCCAGCCCCGCCCGGCCCAACTCCCGCCCCGTGCCGGACTGCTTCATTCCGCCCCACTCGGCCTGCGGCACGTAGGGGTGGAAGTCGTTGATCCACACCGTCCCGGCGCGCAGCCGCGAGGCCATCCGGTGTGCCCGGGCGGCGTCCTGTGTCCATACGGCCGCGGCCAGGCCGCAGACGGTGTCGTTGGCCAGGGCGAGCGCTTCGTCCTCGTCGCGGAACCGCTCGACCGTCAGCACCGGGCCGAACGACTCCTCCTGGACGACGGACATGTCCGGGGTGCAGTCGTCCAGCACGGTGGGCAGGTAGTAGTAGCCGTCCTCCAGCGTGGGGTCGGCCGGGGGCGTGCCGC
The DNA here is from genome assembly GCF_044334165.1 of Streptomyces sp. NPDC020845. Taxonomy (NCBI): domain Bacteria; kingdom Bacillati; phylum Actinomycetota; class Actinomycetes; order Kitasatosporales; family Streptomycetaceae; genus Streptomyces; species Streptomyces sp. NPDC020845. The sequence continues at coordinate 283,390 of NZ_JBIRSJ010000013.1, forward strand.
CGCAGCGCAGCACCGCGCCCTCGTCCAGCCCGGCCGCCACATACATCGCGACCTTCTCGCGGTGGTCGGCGGAGATCAGCGGGCCTGCGCGGGCGCTCTCGTCGAAGGGGCCGCCGAGCCGGATTCTGCGGGCGCGGTGGACGACCTCGTCGACGAACGCGTCATGCAGCTTCTCCTGGACGAGGAGCCGGGCGCCGGCCGAGCAGACCTGTCCGGAGTGGAGAAAGATGGCGGTCAGGGCGTGGTCGACGGCGGCGTCGAACTCGGCGTCGGCGAACACCACATTGGGGTTCTTGCCGCCCAGCTCCAGGGCGAGCTTCTTGACCGTGGGCGCGGCGGCGGCCATGATCCATCGCCCGGTGGGCACGCTGCCGGTGAACGACACCATGTCCACCCGCTCGTCCGTGGTCAGCGGCGCGCCCACCGTCGACCCGGTGCCCAGGACGAGATTGGCGGTGCCCGCGGGCAGCCCGGCCTCCGCCAGCAGCCGCATCAGGCCGATCGCGGAGTGCGGGGTCAGTTCGCTGGGCTTGAGGACGAAGGTGTCGCCGGCGGCGAGCGCGGGGGCGACCTTCCAACTGGTCTGCAGCAGCGGGTAGTTCCACGGGGCGATCAGGACGCAGACGCCGACCGGCTCATGCACGACCCTGCTGTCGATCTCGGCGCGGCCCGCGTCGACGACCCGGTCCGCCCCGTCGGTCGAGGCCAGATCGCCGAACCAGCGGAAGCAGGCGGCGACATCGTCGAGGTCGTACTCGCTCTCGACCAGCCGCTTTCCGGTGTCCATCGACTCCGCGCGAGCCAGCTCGGCCTTGTCGCGGCGCAGCAGATCGGCGACGCGCAGCAGCAGCCTGCCCCGCTCCGCGGCGGGGAGGCGGGGCCACGGGCCGCGGTCGAACGCGTCCCGGGCGGCCTCGGCCGCGGCGGAGGCGTCCTTGGGTCCGGCGTCGTCGACCGTGCCGACCAGCGTGCCGTCCGCGGGGGAGTGGATCTCCCTCACTTGTCCGTCGAGAGCGGCGGTCCACTGGCCGCCGATGAACAGCTCCGGCATGGGGCGCCTCCGGGCTCGGAGGGACGGTGCGCATACCTGTGGCGGTGCGCATGAACCCGTATGTACCGAGCCTAAGCGGCGCCCCCCGGCCTCGCACGGCGTATGAGGGGCATCCGCCTGGGTCCGGCTGGTGTACGCGTACACCAAAGTGACGGGGGAGCCGGGGGTGACGTCCTCGGCCCGCCGCGCGGCATGCACAATCCCTGCCATGGTCCGTGATCCGCAAGCTCCGCAAGCCCCGCAAGCCCCGCGATCCCCGCAAGCCCCGCAGTCCCCGCACGCTCTCGCCGACGAACTGCTCGCCGCCCTCGATCCGCTGCCCTACCCGAGCCGGATGCGGGAGCTGGCCCTGCGAGCGCGGGCGGCGAGCGCGCACGGACAACTGGCGGGGCTGCTCGAAGAGCTGTCGGAGCGTGGCGGGTACGAGCGGGCGCTGGCCGTGACTGCCGCGGCGGTGGGTGGCCGGACCGGCTATCTGGAACGGCGGCTGGCCGATCCCGACCCCGTCGTACGCGGCCACGCCCTCAAGGCCGCGCGCCATGGACAGCTCACGGACGCCGCGCTGGAGGCCGCCTTCGAGGACGCCCCCGCCGCAATACGGCGCCAGCTGGCCCGTACCGTCGTCGCCGGGCGGCGCACCGCGCTCGCCGACCGCCTCGTCGAGCCCCTGCGGGAACGCTGGGGCGACGGCGAGGCGGCCCGGCTGCTGCCCGGCTGCGGGCCCGAGACCGTCGCCCGGCTGCTCCCGGACCTCTTCCACGCCGTCACCAGCTGGCGCGCCCTCGCCTCCCGCCACCCCGCCGCGGTCCTCGACGAGGCCGAGCGGCAGCTGGCCGCGCTCCCCGAGGCGCTGCGCCACCACTGGTGGTTCCGCCACGCACCCTGCGTCGCGCTCGCGGCGTCCGCCGAGCCGCAGCGGGTCCTCGGGCTGCTGGAGCAGCTCTGCCACAGCGTGCTGCCGCTTCCGGTGCGGCATCGGCTGGGCGCGCTGGCCGCCGCCGAGCCCGGCCGCACGATACGGCTCCTGCTGGCGCCCGAACACGCCGGAGTCCTGCGCGGCCGGGGCCTGGAGCGGGCCGTGCTGCGGCGACTGGTCCGCGCGGACCCGCCCGAACTGGTCGACCTGGCGCGGGCGCTGGGCCACGATGCCCAGGCCCTGTCCCGGCTGCTGGCCGCCCTGCCGCCCGCCCGCCGCCCCGACTTCTTCGACGCGGCCGTCGCCGAACGCGACCTGAGCCGCGCCGAAGTGGAGCCCGACCTGCTCGAGGTGCTGCCCCGGCCGCGCCGAGTGGCCGAGGCCCGCCGGATGGCGGCGCGGGCGCGTGAGCGGGGCGCGCACTGGGCCACCGTGCTGGAGTCGGTCGCGTATCTGCCGGTCGAGGAGGCACGCGATGAACTGCTGCGGGCCGCCCGCCGCTCCTCGGCCGACGACCGCGCGCTGGCCTTCCCGCTCCTCGTACGCAACACCGCCCGCTCCGGTGACCCGGACGCGGTCACCTCGCTGCTGGCCCTGCTGGAGCGGCTGCGCAACGAACAGGACCCGGTGCGGTCGGCCGCGCTGCGCGCACTGGCCGAGACGCACCCCTCCCTCTTCCTCGACGCGGCCGCCGAACACCTGGACCGGATCGCCACCGACGCCATCGAGGCACGCGACTCCTCGCCGGCGACCCGGCAGGCCCTGCGCCTCCTGGCCGTCGCCCTCCTGCGGGAGCACGCCGTCACCGGCCGACGCGAGCTGATCGGCTGGGCGCTGCGCACCGTCACCCGGCTCGCCGGGAACGTCGGCCGCACCGACCTGGGCCGGCTCGACCACACCCTGCGGCGCGGCCAGGAACAGGCGGTCTTCGAAGCGCTGCGGCCATGGCTGGAGGCGGGCGCCGACCGGGTCGACCACGAGCTGACCTTCGCCCTCACCCGCTCGCTCGGGCGCCGCGCACACGCCATGCCCGAGCTGCAGGAACTGCTGCGGCAGGCCATTCAGTTCGGCAGCAATACGACCGTCCGCACGGCCGTGGGGCTGTGGCTTGACGACCCCGCGCGGCGCGACGAGCGGGTCGCCGAACTGCTCGCCCTCGAGCCCTCGGCCGCCGTGCTGCCGCCCGTCCTCGCGGTGCTGACGCACCGCCGCACCGATCTGCTCGACGTCGTGCTGGACGACACCCCTCCCTACGGCCGCTTTCTGACGCCCGGCAGCCACTGGACGCCCCCGGTCGACCGCAGCACCGGCCGCTGGCTGCCCCGCCAGCGCGCCGCCGCGGCCCGGCTCCTCGCCCGCGCCGCCGCCGACGGCTCGCTGCGCACGGACCAGCGCACGGCGGCCATCGCCGCCGCCGCGCGCATCCCGGACTACGGCGCCGAGACCGCCCTGGCCTGGGCCGACTCCGACGACGTGGCCCTGGCGGAGGCCGCCCTCGCCGCCCTGGCCCGGACCGACCGCCCGGGGGACCACCTTCCCCTGCTGCTCACCTACGCGGGCGGTGACCGGGCCCGGGTGGCGGTCTACGCGGGCACGAGGGCGTCTCAGTACGTGGCGCCGGCGCGGCTGGAGGGGCTGCTGCGCGGGGTGCTCGCGCCGGGGGAGGCGGCGACGGGCGCCGCGGCCGCGGCCGTGGGCGTTGGGGTGGCTGTCGAGGTGGCACCCGGGGAGGCTGCTGGGGTGGCTGAGGTGGCTGCCGAGGTGGTGGAGCAGCCGGTCCCGCACCGTCCGGCGGATCCGCACGATCCGGCGGCGCAGGCTCGTCCAGCCGGTCCAGCCGGTCCAGCCGGTCCGGCTGCTCAGGCCGCTCCGGTGGCTCCAGCCGTGCCCGCGAAGGTCACCAGCCGGAAGGAGGCCGCGCGGCTGGCCGCCACCCGGCTGCCGACCGCCGATGCCGCCGCGCTGCTCGTCGACGTGTACGACGCGCCGGGCCAGCACCACGATGTGCGGGCCGCCTGTGTGGCCTTCGCGACCGGGCTGCTCGGCCACGAGTCCGCCTGGGAGCTGCTGTCGGCCGCCGCCCGTGGGCGGCGCGAACTGCGGTGGGTTGTGCTGCGCAACCGCCCGCTGGACCTGCCCGAACTCCACCGGGCCCGCTACGCCCGCCTCGTACAGGACGCATGCGACACCGACGACCCCGAGGTCGCCTGGGCGGGCCACGCCGCGCTCGCCACCTGGTCCCCCTGGGCGCCGGACGCGGCTGCGGTGCTGGTGGCCGCCGCCACTGACCTGGACGACCGGGCCTGCTGGCAGTCCGCCGCCGACGCGCTGATCGACCTGATGGCCGCCGTGCCCGGTGGCATGCCCGCGGACAACCCCCTGGCCTGGGTCCTCGCGGCCCTCGCCGCCGCCGACGCCCACCCGCACGTGCCCGACGCCGAACCGGACCGTGACCGCCCGGCCCGACGCCGCATCCGGCGCATCACCGACAGGCTGGCCCAGCACAGCCGGATGCGGCCGGGCACGATGCGGCCCGTGGCGACCGCGGCGGCCGAACTCCTCGCGGGCTACGAGACCTTCGTCACCGACGCCGCCCATGTGCTCGTCAACGCCGTCGACCTGGACGCCGAGCCCCGTGTCCTCACTGCCGCACTCGCCCGGCTGGCCCGTCTGCACGCCACCCGGCCCGCGCTCGCGGCCCATACCGCCGACGCCCTCAGCCAGAGGCTGCGCACCGCCTCGCGGCCCGGCCGGAGCGAGGCCCTGCTGCGGGCCGCGCGGGACCTCGGCGACGACGGCGCACTCGCCTCCGGGCTGTTCGCCGTCACCCTCACCGACGTGGGCGGCGCGCGTACGGAATGGGCGGAGCCCTGGCGGACCCGGCTGCGCGCGCTGCGCCGCCACCCGCACCCGGACGTCCGCGATGCCGCGCTGTTCCTGACGACCGCGCAGGAGTGAGCGCTCGTGAGCATGACGCCTAGTCATTCCGGCGCCAGACCTGTTCCTCGAACTGGTAGCCGTACTCCGGGCGCCCCTTGACACCGCTGGTGCGGAACGGCGCGCCGTGGTCGTCGATCCGTATCGTCCCCTCGCGGTCGCCACTGGTCCAGTCGAGCTCCAGATACCAGTTGCAGTCGCAGCCGGACGTACGGGCGTTGACCAACAGCACCTCTGGGTCCGTGTCGGACACGCGATACGGAAAGCGGACGGCGGGGATCGGCTCGCCGGCGTCATTGCCGTCCGTCGGGACGGCCAGGGGCCGGGCGGCGTCCAGGTTGACGGAGAAGGCGCGCGGGGTCAGGGAGCCGCCGCAGCCGTTGTCCATCGTGAAGGAGGACCAGGGCAGCGGGGCGCGCCTCCCCACCACCCGCACGTGCAGGGCCTGCAGCACGACGGCCGACTCCGAGCGGCCCTTCACCGTCATCTCGACGTTCGTCGTGCCGCCGTGCACCGCGCCATGCGCGGACGCCCAGGCCGCGGCGTCCTGCTCGACGGGCGGCGGGGCGACCTGGGACGGCGGACGGTTGATGAGATAGCGGTGACCGCAGCCGTTCTCCCAGACGTGGGAGCGAGTGCTGATGGTGAGCGGGGTGCCGCTGCCCGGCTTGTCGTCCCGGCCGCTGCCCGAGCCGCCGCCGCTGGATCCGCCCTGCCTGGGCGACGCGGAGGCGGACGCGCCGCCGCGCCGCTTGTCGCCCCGGGGTGAGGCCGACTCGTGCCCGTCCGCCGTGTCGTCCTTCTTGAGCTCGCCCCGCGCGGTGGGGCGGGTTGATGGTGCGGTGCCTGACGCGGGCGCGGAGGATGCGGGGGACGAGGGCGATGAGGGGGACGTGGCGGCCTCCTCCCGCTCGCCCCCGGTGGTCGGCCGAACCTCCACGGCCGTGAGAGCGAGAACGGCCGCCGCGGCCGCCCCGAGCACCAGCCCCCACGGTCGGCTCCGCCAGGCGCGAAGCCCGTCCGCCCGACTCCCCGCGCCGTCCACCGCCGGGACGGGTCGCAACGATCCGCGCCCCGCCGCGCCCCTCTTCCTTCTTCCTGCAGCCTCCGCCGCGCGCCCGCCCGGAACATCGGACGCCCGCCCGCCCCGCGCCACGTTGCTCCCTACCGCGCGCCGTTCGCCGCCGACCCGCGCCCGCTGCCGCTCGGCCGACGGACCATCACCCCCACGCGCCCCCAGTCCTGTGCCGGCCCCGCCCGCACGCGAGGCACCGCCCTGGCCGGCCACGCCAGCGCCGCCCGCGGACTCCCGCCCTGCCGTGCCTTCGGCGGTGGGGGCTGCCTTGGTGTGGCCTTGGGGCGTGTCGTCCCCGGGCGCGTCGGCCCCTGGGCCAGCGGGACGTGGAGTCTTTCCGCGCTTGTCGTGGCCGGATTCGGCCGAGCCCTCTACGGCGAAGGCCGCCGTGGCCCGGCTTGCGGAAGTGTCGCTCCCCGTGGTGGCGTCCTTCGCCGTGCCCCCCGCCTCGCTCGCGCGGGCCCGTGACGGATCGGCCGCCGTGGCGTGGGCTTCCGCTGTTCTTGCCGACGACGCGTCAACCGCGGTGTCACGCCCGACCCTCGGACCCGGCTCACCCGACACGGCGGCTTCGGCGGTCAACGGGCCCCCGATGCCGGTCGCGTCATCGGCACCGCAATCCGCCGTCCGCCCAGCACCCGACTCCGCGGGGCCCGGGCCTCCCTCGTCAGCGATCGACCGATCGCCGTTGCCGGGCGCGGCAGCGGGGGAGCCCACGGGGGTGAAGGGGGTGCGGGGTTGGCCGATGTCCGGATCGGAGGAGCCGGGCGCCTGCGCCGCCGACAGCGCGGGCGCGCGGTGGTCCGGCTGGGCCGGGGACGAAGTGTTTCGTGTTCCCGTGGGGCTCGGCGAGCTGTCCGCCGGGCCGTCAGCCGCGCGCGGTCGCTTCGCTCCGCGCGGCTCGCTGTGGGTGCCGGCCGTCGGCCGCTGCTCCTCATCGCCGCCTACGGCAGCCGCCTGACCCGCCGCGTCGTGGCGGTCGGCGGTGATCCCTGCCACGTCCTGCTCTCTGTCGCTCTGCCCCGCCGGGTCGGGGGTGCGGGCGGGCTGTGGCGGGTGACGGTGCGGTTCGGCGTCCCGCCCTGCCTTGTGGGCGTCGGCGGTTCGCCCTTCGGTCTCGGGGGCTCCAACGGCATCGGGCGCCCCGACGGCCTGCGTCGCCGAGCCGCGCCTGGTGGTGGCGCGCCCTGATACGCCGTCCGGCGCGGTCGCCGGCACGCTGCCGCCCCGGCCGGAGGCCGCTCGTCTTGCCGCGTCCGCCAGGATCCACCGGCGGTGTAAGGCGATCAGCTCCTCCGGTGCGGCTCCGCACAGCCGCGCGAAGCGCTCCACCGGCGCGTACTCCGCCGGCACCGCGTCACCGTTGCAGTAGCGGTGCAGCGTCGACGTGCTGACGTGCAGTCGCGCCGCCAGCGCGCCGTAGCTTTGGCCCGATCGGTCCTTCAGCCTGCGCAGACTCTCCGCGAACTCGGTGATCTCTTCCCCGTTGCTCACCTGAACCACCCCCCACGATTCCATACACCGCCACCCGCGCTCAGGTTCCACCGTCCCGCGACCGCGTTCCAGGCTGTTGTTATTCCCCCAAGTCAGAGTACGTGTAGGCATTCCAGCGTCCCGGATGCCACGCCACCCGTAGCGGCGGCGGCACGGCGACGCCCACGCTGGGAACCGGCCGCCGCGACCGCCGTGGCGTATCACAGACTCGGACCGCAATGCCCCGGTCCGCGCAGATCCGGTCCGTACAGACGCGGGCCGAAGAGACGGGAAACACCTCATGCACAGGCACAAGCACAAGCGCTCCCTCCGCGCCGGCCTCGGCGCCCTCGGCGCCCTCACCGCGGCCGCCGTGGCCGTTGTCGGGACCGGAACGGCCCAGGCGAGCGTTCAGGCGGTTCCGGCCCATCTGGTGCCCAAGGAACTGCCGCCGCACCCGAAGTCGGACTGGTACGCGAGCGACGTCACCGAGGGTCTGCCGGAGAACGGTCCGTTCTGCGTCGAGCACACGCTGCCCTCGGCGGGCGCCACCCACCGGACGTTCTGGACCGAGTACGACACGAGCGCGAGCCAGGTCGTCGTCAGGACCGGGACCGTTGACGCCGCCCGCAAGCTCGCCGCGGCCGCCGAGAAGAAGATCCAGAACTGCGCCTCCGACTGGGTGCGGGACCACCCGGAGGGCACCGCCTCCTGGCGGGACTACGGAGCGGTCCGGGCGGAGGACGGGGCCCACGTCTACGGCGTCCACACCTCGTACCCGGACTCCGAGCCGGGCATCCACCTCTTCGGGGTGGGCCGCGACGGACGGACCGTGACCATCGTCCAGTGGGGCGAGATGGGCGGCTACGACCAGGCCCCGGTGGCCGACTTCGAGCGGACCACGACGACCGCGGTCGTCAAGCTCTACCAGGAGTAGCGCTCAGAGGGAGCAGCCACCGGAAGCGTTGTTCGCCCGGAGGCACCGCGTATCAAGGGGACCGTGTCCGGCCGTGTCGGCTACGCGTGCGCAAGGGGGGTGCGCGTCGTCGTCACGCCGACGAGTGTGGTGACAGCAGTCACCACATCGGTTCTCGGGAGGCGGGCGCCTCCGGGCGAGCGGCGTGAGTGGGGCCGTCGTGAAGTGACGCCTCGGGGGTACTGAGGAGATCGTGGTCAATGAGGCAGATCGCAGATCCCTGGAGGTCCCCGTGCCCAACAGCTCCCTCTCACTCGCCGCCAAGCTCTATCTGCTGGCCTGGGATCCCCGGACCGGACGGCCCGCCGATCCCGATCATCTGCCGTATCTGGTGCGGGCCGGGGCCCTCACCGAGCTCGCGCAGCGCGGGATGGTGGCCGACGAGGACGGCGTCGCGCGGCCGGTCGCCGACGCCAGGACCGGGGATCCGGCACTCGACTCGCTGCTCGAACTTATCTTCGAATCCCGGCCGCACACCTGGCAGGCCTGGGTGAGGCACCACGCGCGGCTGACCGAGCGCGCGGTGCGCGACCAGCTCGTGGCGGCCGGCTATGTGCGGGCCAAGGGCAGGCGGGCGCTGGGGCTGCTGCCCGTCAAGGAGTACGAGCTGGAGCGGCCGGATGTGGTGGCGGGGATGCGGGAGGACGTCGTGCGGCTGCTGCGCGGCGGGCAGAGCGTGTCGGAGGTGTCCGTCGGGGATGCGGCGCTCGTCGCCCTCGCCGCGGCGGGCGAGCTGCGGACCGTCGTGACGGCAGCGGACGCCAGGGCGCACAAGGCCCGGATCGCCGAGCTGGCGCGGCGCAGCGGCCAGGTGGGGCCCGCATTGGAGAAGGCGCTCGGTCAGGTGCGGTCGGCGGTGGCGGTCGCGGTCACCGGAGTGACGCTCTCGGGCACGTTGGCGGCGGCTGGCTGAGGAGCGGTGGCGAGCGACGCCGGCGGAGCAGGGGGAGCGAAGGGGAGGCGGGGGAATGGGGGGCAGGCGAGACGGGGGGAGTGGGCGGCAGGGGAGCAGGGTGCCCGGGAGAGGGGGCGGCCCGGCATCGGCGCCGGGCGCGGCGGGCACTGCCGGTCGCCCTGCCCCCTCAGGCCTCCCGCAGCAGCACGGCCAGGTCGTGGTCGAGGTCCAGCCGGGCGCTCTCGCTGCCCTCGGGCACCAAGGCGTACGACCGGTCGAGGAAGAGCTGGAGATCGTCGGTGTCGAACTGGACCATGGCCATGCCCTCCGGGGCGTGGAACTCCAGAACGGTGCGGTGCGGGCCGCACGGCCACACCAGCACATCGCCGCTGCCCGCCGGGCCCCGCAGCCCGGCCGTCAGCAGCTCACGCCCGAAGGTCCACTCCACCGCCTCCCCGTCCAGGGACGCGGTGGGCGGGAAGGAGACGCATACGGCGAACGGGTCCTCGCGTTCGTAGCGCAGGCATGCGGGGATGGCGCGTGCCTCGGGCGTCGATGCGATGAGGCGAGCCTGGACGGCTTGATCGATGACGGTGGTGGTCACAACGCCTGCTCCTTGCGATCGGTGCGGGTCCTTGCCTCTCTACGTCTGTAAGACGTACGGGCTATGACCCCAGTGCACCCGCGGCGGACGTGACGTGTGTCACGACCATATTTTCGGGTGGAGATGCGACATTTAGGCTTGCGGAATCCACGCAAAGTCTCAGGTGCCGTGCTGAGCTGTTACAAAACCGCGGCTGCGGCGAGGCATCACTCCAGGGGTTGTTCCACCATGACCGAAGGTCCCGCACCGCTGGACGCGGATACCTACATCCGGCTCCACCAAGATCACCATCCACACCTCATCGCCTACGCCCGCACCCTCATCGGCACCCCATGGCCGGCCGAGGACGCGGTCGCCGAGGCGTACTTTCTCGTGTGGCGGCGGTTGCGGGCGGGCGAGGCCGTCGGTGATGTTCCGGCCGCCCTGAAGGCCACCGTGCGTGACCTTGCCATGCCCGCCGCAAGGCGCGACCGGGCGCAGCGCGTCTCTTACGTCGACCTGCTCGCGCGCGTCATCGAGGATCTGCCGCAGCGGTGGGTGAAGGCGCTGTGGCAGGCGGAAGCGGAGCGGCAGCCGCCGGTGGCGGAGGCGGGCCGCCGGGCGGCGGCGGGTACGAGCCCCGCCGCCGCGCTGGAGCGGGCCCGGGACGGGATGCGCCAGCACTTCCTGCGGGCCCAGCCGGGCGGCCCGGCCGACCCGGCCTGCGGGTGGTGCTGGGAGCGGCTGCCCGAGCACGTACGGGGCGCGGACTCGCCGACCCAGGCGGAGCAGGTCGCGATCCATGTGGCCGGCTGTGCGGACTGCCGGACGCGGGTGGAGCAGCTGATGGCGGCCGACGCGCGGCTGTCCGCGCTGGTGGGTCCTGCCCTGATGGTTCTCCTGTCCCGGGGGACGGCCGACTACCTGGTGCCGCTGGCCCGCGCGGGCGGCGCGGTGGCGGCCCTGTCTTCCCTGCCATCGGGTGGCGCCCACGCGGGCCCGGCGGCCGACACGGTGAAGCTCCCGGCCCGGACGTCCGAGGACCGCCCCCCGCGCCACCGGGCGCGGCGACGGGCGGGCCGAGCCGGCCGGCCGGTCGCGGTCATGGCCGGGGCGGGCGCGCTGGCCCTCGCGGGGGCGGCGGTGGCGGCCGGGCTGGTGCTCACGGGCGGCGACTCGTCCGCACCTGAGCAGCGCACGGCGGGCTCTCAGCCCTCGTCCGTATCGTCCCCGGAAGCGACCTCGTCGCCGTGGGGGCAGGAGTCGGCGCGGTCGGACACGGCGGGACACGGGGCCTCGGGCGACGGCTCCGCCGGGCGCTCCACCAAGGGCGCTCCCTCCGGCGACGCCGCCGACCAGTCGCCGGGGCGCTCGCCGTCGTCGTCCACGGCGCCCTCGTCGGCGTCGTCCGCCCCCGGCACGTCCGGCGCGTCGAAGAGCACATCGGCGTCCGGGACGCCGTCCACGGCGAAGACCCCCACCCGGGCCCCGGCCACCCGGCAGCCGACCCCGACGCGGACGCAGAGCGCCACGCCCAAGCCGACCCGGAGCCAGGACCAGACCGCGACCGCTACTCCCGAGCCGACCACGACAACGACCGAGCCGCCCGCCGCGGAGCCGAGCAAGTCGACGAAGCCGACCGAGCCGGCCAAGGCGACCGACGAGCCCCCGGCGCCCGGCCGTAGCGGGGGAGACGGCTGGGACAACGGCTAGGGCCGGCTGCCGCAGGGGCCGGATCCGTCGCAGTACGGGGCGTTCGCGCTCGTCCCGCAACCGCACAGCGTCGCGCGGGTCTCCTGGCGGGGCCCCGTCGCGGTCTCGACCCGCAGGTCGCCGCGGACGAGGATCTGGCCCGAGTCCGTACGGGCGACCGCCGTGGGGCGGACCGGGGTCTCGGTTTGGCCGTTGGCCATCCGGTAGCGGAGGGCGCCGGAGGTGCACCGCCGGACGATCTCGGCGACGACATCGGCGGGGGCGCCGTTCGGCTGGATCCACGGCTGCCGCTCGGGGTCGAAGACCTGAGGCAGCGCCCGGACGCATTCGCCCGCGTGGAGACATCGCTCCGCTTCGTAGTGGATGGTGACCATGGTTCCCACATACGGCTTCGAGCGTTCGACGTCCATGGCCGCCTCAGCCCCCGGCTCGGCTCTTGGGATTCGACAACCCGTCTGACGAACGGTGGAACACGGGGTTTGACATGCGGTACGCCTCCTCGCTCCCCCCGCCCCACCATAGGAAGGCCCAACCGGTCCCGCGATTCGGCATCCGGCGTCACTCGTCCGTGGACGGCGTCCCTCCAATGGGCTAGCTTCCGGCGCCATGACGGAGAAGAAGACCACCAAGGGCCGCACAGGACTCAAGACACTGACGGGGACGCTGAGACGCGCGGCAGCGGCCGGGCTGTGCGGCGCGGCGCTCGCATCGGCCGTCGCCGCCGCGCCGGCGCAGGCCCAACAAGGGCGCGCGGAGGGCCTGTCGGGCGCGACGTGGCGGCTGAAGGACAGCGGCAGCGACGCCCGGTTCCGCGGACTCGCCGCCATCAGCCGTACGACGGCGTGGGTGGCGGGCTCGAAGGGGACCGTGCTGCGTACGCACGACGGCGGGCGCAGTTGGCGCAACGTGTCGCCCCCGGGTGCGGAGGGGCTGGAGTTCCGGGACATCGAGGCGTTCGACGCGCGGCGCGCGGTGGTGCTGGCGATCGGTGAGGGCGAGGCGTCCCGGGTGTTCCGTACGGACGACGCCGGCGCGACCTGGACGGAGAGCTTCCGCAACACCGATCCGCGCGCCTTCTACGACTGCCTGACCTTCTTCGACGCGCGCAACGGCATCGCGCTCAGCGACCCGGTCGACGGCAAGTACCGCGTTCTGGCGACGGGCGACGGCGGCCGCAGCTGGCGCGTGCTGTCCTCGGACGGGATGCCCGCCGCGCAGCCGGGCGAGGCGGCGTTCGCGGCCGGCGGGCAGTGCCTGGTCAGCGCCGGGCGCCGGGACGCGTGGTTCGCAACCGGGGGCGCGGCCACCGCGCGCGTGTTCCACTCCGCCGACCGCGGCCGCACCTGGACGGTGGTCGACGCACCGCTCCCGGCGGGCGACCCGGCGCGCGGCGTCTTCGCGCTCGCCTTCCGCGACACCCGCACCGGCCTGGCCGTCGGCGGCGACTACCGCGCCGGGCAGCCGTCCCCGAAGGCGGCGGCCGTCACGGCGGACGGCGGGGCGGTCTGGACGGTGGCCGACGCGCCGCCGCCCGCGTACCGCTCGGGCGTCACCTGGCTGCCGCACAGCCGTCGCACCGCTCTCGCGGTCGGCCCGACGGGTACGGATGTGACGAACGACGGCGGCCGTACCTGGCGCACGGTGGACCAGGGTTCGTACGACACCGTCGACTGCGCCCCGGACCTGGGCTGCTGGGCGGCGGGCGAGCAGGGCCGCGTGGCCCGTCTGGAGCCGGCTGGGAGGTAAGTCCGGTCAGAAGATAAGTCTGGTCGGGAGGTAGGCCCGGGCGGGGGCGGATCAGGACGGCGGCTGTTGGCGGTGGGCCGCGAGCTCGGGAGAGGTCTTCGTGGCCAGGAATTCGGTGATCCGGTATTCGCACAGGCCCGCGACCGAGAACGGGTCGGTCGCCACCAGCCGTTCGATCCTGGCGCGGTCGTCGCCGACCGCCAGGATGATCCCGCCGTCCCGCGGGACCTTGCGGCCGGAGGCGATGAAGTCGCCGGACGCGTAGCGCCCCTGCAACCAGGCCACGTGGTCGGGGAGCGCGGCGTCGATGCGCTCGAGGGGCGCGGTGTAGGTCAGTTCCAATACGAACATGATCGCGAGGCTAGTAGCGTAGGGCGCATCATGACCAGCGCATTCGACCCCGGGCCCGCCCCCGGGCCCAGCTACGAACTCCCGCCCGGCTGGCCGACGACCGAGGCCGAGGCGGCCGCAGTCCAGGAGCGGCTGCGCGGCTCCGTCCTGGTGGGCGGAGACCTGCCCGCGCCGGGCAGCGGCGCGGGCGCCGTCGTGGGCGTGGACGTCGCCTACGACGACGAACGGGGCGTGGTCGCGGCGGCCGCCGTCGCGCTCGACCCGCGCGGCCTCGCGGTCGTGGGGGAGGCCACGGCGGTCGGCCCGGTCACCTTCCCTTATGTGCCGGGCCTGTTGGCGTTCCGCGAGATCCCCGCCGTCCTCGACGCGCTGGGCACCCTGGACCGCCTCGGGCACCGCCCCGACGTCGTGGTCTGCGACGGCTACGGCCTCGCCCACCCGCGCCGCTTCGGGCTGGCCAGCCATCTGGGAGTGCTGACCGGGCTGCCCACCATCGGCGTGGCCAAGAACCCCTTCACCTTCACCCACGACGCCCCCGGCCGGCGCCGCGGGCAGTGGTCACCGCTCCTGGACGGGGCGGAGGAGGTGGGGCGCGCGCTGCGCACCCAGGACGGCGTGAAGCCGGTCTTCGTCTCCGTCGGCCACCGGGTGACCCTCGCGGATGCCTGCGCGTACGCGCTGCACCTGGCCCGTGACTACCGGCTGCCGGAGACCACGCGGCGGGCCGATGCGCTGTGCCGCCGGGCGCTGGCGGGGGCGTGAGGCGTACTCACCAGGTGCGTAAGCGTAAGCCGCGCCCACTAGGTGCGTAAAACGCACCAGGCGCGTAAAACGCACCCAATAGGCGCCTACACCGCGCCCGCCAGGCGCCCCTGGGCGCACGCGCCGTCTGCGCGCCACCCCCGTACGCGCGCAGCGCCGCTCAGTCGGCCGTGCGCCGCGTCTCCGCGTGGAAGCAGCCGAACTCCACGGCGCGTACGTGCACCGCGGCCACCTCCGGATTCCGGTAGACCTCCGCCAGCCCCTCCTCGATCGTCAGATCGCCGCCGTTCAGCAGCAGCCCGCTGAGGATGGCGCCCTCGGCGGAGTACGCCCGCAGCACCCTGCGCTCGCCCCGCATGGCGTCCGGGTAGCCGCCGCCCGGCCAGCCGCCGCAGTCCTCGGTGTGGATGAAGACCGGGCCCACCTCGCTGTACGGGCCGGGCGTGGCGCCGGTCTCGAGCGCCCAGCGGCGCAGCGGGGCGTATGAGACGAGCGCGATCGTCTCGCCCGGCCGGCTGCGGCCCAGGCAGCAGCGCAGCGGGTTGCCGCCCTCCTCGTCGACCACCATGCGCGGCGGGTTGCCCGCGTCGTCGCTGATCCGCAGCTGCTTCAGTACCTCGGGCGCGATGGCCCGGATCTCGTAGTTCTCGCTCATGCCGTCCATGCTGGTCGTCGGGGCCGCACGGCGCTGGCGGGATTCGGACGGCGCGCTGGACGGACGACGACGCGTCCGGGGGCTTGACACCGTGTTGGCGCTCCGTCAGATTCAGCGCGAACATGGGACGTCCGACGTCCTGAATGACTGAAATATTCATACGATCGTCAGAAGGCCAGGTTCTCGATGAGTCTGCCGACCCCGCTCACCGGTGTCGTCCCACCCCTCTGCACCCCGCTCACCTCCTCCGGCGAGGTCGACACCCGCTCCCTCACCGCGCTCGCCGAGCGGCTGATCGGCGCCGGAGTCAGCGGTCTGTTCGTCCTCGGGTCCAGCGGCGAGGCCGCCTATCTGAGCGACCGCCGGCGGCGCGCCGTCCTGGAGACCGTGACCGAGGCCGCGGCCGGGCGGGTGCCGGTGCTCGCCGGGGTGATCGACATGACCACCGAGCGGGTGCTCGACCACGCCCGTACGGCGGTGGAGTCGGGCGTGGACGGGCTCGTCGCCACCGCCCCCTTCTACACCCGCACTCACCCCGTGGAGATCGCCGACCACTTCCGGCGCATCCGCGGCGGCGCCGGTCTGCCGCTCTTCGCGTACGACATCCCGGCCTCCGTCCACACCAAGCTCACGCCGGCCACCGTCCTCCCGCTCGCCGCCGAGGGCACGCTGGCCGGGCTCAAGGACAGCAGCGGCGACGACGGCGCGCTGCGCCGCCTCCTGGTCGAGGTGCGCCGGCGCGGGCTGCACACCTCCTTCTCGGTGCTCACCGGCTCCGAGCTGGCCGTGGACGGCGCGCTGCTGGCGGGGGTGCACGGGGTCGTCCCGGGTCTGGGGAACGTCGACCCGGAGGGCTATGTACGGCTGTACGAGCATGCGCGGGCGGGCCGCTGGGAGCGGGCGGCTGTCGAGCAGGACCGGCTGGCCGCGCTCTTCGCCATCACCGACGTCGGCGACCCGGCCGCCATGGGAGGCAGCTCCTCCGCGCTCGGCGCCTTCAAGGCCGCCCTGCATCTGCTGGGCGTGATCGACTGCCCGGCCACCGCCCCTCCCCAGGTGCCGCTGGGCGACGCCGCTGTGAAGTCAGTCCGTCAACTTCTGGAATATGGAGGGCTCTTGCCGTGACCGCACCCCTGCCCTGGTACCGGGAAGTCTCCCTCCGGCAGTGGAAGGCGATGTTCGCCGCCTGGATCGGCTATCTGCTCGACGGTTTCGACTTCGTCCTGATCACGCTGGTCCTGACGGAGATAGCCGACGAGTTCGACCTCAGCGACGCCTCGGCGGCCTCCCTGGTCTCCGGGGCGTTCATCACCCGCTGGCTCGGCGGTGCGCTGCTCGGTGCGCTGGGCGACCGCTACGGGCGCAAGCCCGCCATGGTCGTCAGCATTCTGCTCTACTCGCTTGGCACCTTCGCCTGCGGCTTCGCATGGGACTATTTCAGCCTGTTCACCGCCCGCCTGCTGATCGGCATGGGGATGGCGGGGGAGTACAGCGCGAGCGCGACGTACGCCCTGGAGAGCTGGCCGGCCCGGCTGCGCAACCGCGCCTCCGGCTTTCTGATCTCCGGGTTCGCGGGCGGCTCGATCATCGCCGCCGAGCTCTACAAGTGGGTCGTGCCCCACTGGGGCTGGCGCTGGATGTTCTGGATCGGGGTGCTGCCCGTGTTCGTGGCCCTGTGGGTGCGGCGCGCGCTCCCGGAGAGCGGGGACTGGAGCGAGGCGACCGGCGGCGGGCCGCGCCCGAACCCGTTCCGGCCGCTGTTCGCCGGTCGCCGCCGGGCCTCGCTGAACACGGGGCTGGCGGTGGCCGCGAGCGTCGCGCTGTTCTGCGTCTTCACCCCGGTGGGCGAGGGGATGGTGTGGCCGCTGGCGCTGGTGGCGGCGGGCTGTCTGTTCGCCTTCGCCGCGCAGCTCGGCGGGCGGCGGCGCTGGGTGCTGTACATGGCGCTGATGTGCACCGTGTTCTGTGCGTTCCTCTACAGCTGGCCCATCCAGGCGCTGCTGCCCACCTATCTGAAGAAGGAGCTGGGCTACGACCCGGGCGAGGTCGCGGACATGATGTTCTACGCCGGGTTCGGGACCATGGCCGGCTGCTGGCTCGCCGGGTTCATGGGCGACTGGCTGGGCACCCGCCGCGCGTACGCCTTGACCCTCCTGGCCTCGCTGGCGTTCGTCTTCCCGGTGTTCGCGGTGCAGAACAGCCTGGTCGGGCTCGGGGTGCTGCTCTTCTTCCTGCTCGCCCTCAGCCAGGGGATCTCCGGGATCCTGCCCAAGTACATCGCGAGCCACTTCCCGACCGAGACCCGGGCCGCGTCGCTCGGCTTCGTCTACAACACCGGAGCGCTCGGTGGCGCGGTCGCGCCGGTGCTGGGCGCCCACCTGGCGGAGGGCATGTCCCTCGGACGGGCGCTGGCGGTGCTCACCTTCGGGCTCACCCTGGTGGTGATCGTGCTGGTCGGCGGCAATGTTCCCCAGCGTCTCGCCCAGCTCACCGACCCGGGCGCACCCGATGACCACCTCGTGCCCGAGCGGCCGTTGCCGGCGTCTGCCGCTAGCGTGGAGAGGGCCGGCTGAGGGACCGGCGGTCCGCGCTTCGTCCGGCTCGGGCGGTCAAATGCCTGGTGAGCGAGGTGTTTTGAGCGCCCGCCCGGTTATCCACAGGCTCGCCGCGGGGGCTTGTGGAATGCCGGGCGCGTTCTTAGCATCAGCGGTGTTACAGCAGTGGTGTCATACGGTTTGGGGACGGCATGACGGCGACAGAGCACGGCCCGCTGGCAGGGGTGCGCGTGGTGGAGCTCGCGGGGATCGGGCCGGGGCCGTTCGCCGCCATGCTCCTCGCCGACCTCGGCGCCGATGTCGTCCGCGTCGACCGGCCCGGCGGCACG
Source organism: Streptomyces sp. NPDC020845 (assembly GCF_044334165.1). Classification (NCBI taxonomy): domain Bacteria; kingdom Bacillati; phylum Actinomycetota; class Actinomycetes; order Kitasatosporales; family Streptomycetaceae; genus Streptomyces; species Streptomyces sp. NPDC020845. Next base: position 301,407 of record NZ_JBIRSJ010000013.1, read on the forward strand.
GGCGGGCTGAAGGTCGACCCGGCGTACGACCTGGCCAACCGCAACAAGCGCTCGGTGCTGCTCGACCTCAAGACCGAACCGGGCCGGGCGGCCGTGCTCGATCTCGTGGAGCGCGCCGACATCCTCATCGAGGGATACCGCCCGGGCGTCGCCGAGCGCCTGGGCGTGGGCCCCGACGCCTGCCTGGCACGCAACCCCCGGTTGGTCTATGGGCGGATGACCGGCTGGGGCCAGCAGGGCCCGCTCGCCGAGACCGCAGGCCATGACATCGGCTATATCGCGGTCACCGGCGCGCTCGGCATGATCGGCGCGCCGGACGGCCCGCCCGCCGTCCCCGCCAATCTCCTCGGGGACTACGCGGGCGGCTCGCTCTATCTGGTGATCGGCGTCCTCGCCGCCCTCCAGCACGCCCGCACCTCAGGCGAGGGCCAGGTCGTGGACGCCGCGATCGTGGACGGCACGGCCCATCTGACCGCCGTCATCCACGGCATGATGGCGGCGGGCGGCTGGCAGGACCGGCGCGGCGCCAACCTCCTCGACGGCGGCTCCCCCTTCTACGGCACCTATGAGACCGCGGACGGCGGCTATATGGCCGTCGGCGCCCTCGAACCCAAGTTCTACGCCGAGTTCATCGAGCTCCTCGGGATCGCGGACCAGGCGCCGGGCCGCCGCGACTTCGACCGCTGGGGTGAGCTGCGCGCCCTGATCGCCGACCGCTTCAAGCAGCGCACCCGCGAGGAGTGGACGGCCGTCTTCGCCTCCTCCGACGCCTGCGTCGCCCCCGTCCTCTCCCTCCGCGAGGCCCCCGGCCATCCACATCTGGCCGCCCGCGCCACCTTCGTCGACCACGGCGGCATCACCCAGCCCGCCCCCGCCCCGCGGTTCTCCGCCACCCCGGGCGCGGTGCGCCGCCCGCCCGCCCGGCCCGGGGCGGACGCCGCCGAGGTGGCCCGCGACTGGGGCGTGCCGCCCTTTCCGCAGGAGAGCCCCATATGAAGCGCGCTCTCACTGCCTGTCCGACACCCCCCGAAAGGCTGCTGACGTGAGCACCGAAGCGTACGTGTACGAGGCCATCCGCACCCCGCGGGGACGCGGCAAGGCCGACGGGGCCCTGCATGGCACCAAGCCGGTGGAGCTCGTCGTGGGCCTCATCCATGAGATTCAGCGGCGGCTGCCCGGTCTTGACCCGACGGCGATCGACGATGTCGTGCTCGGTGTGGTCAGCCCCCTCGGGGACCAGGGCTCCGACATCGCGAAGATCGCGGCCATCGCGGCCGGCCTGCCCGATACGGTCGCGGGCGTCCAGGAGAACCGCTTCTGTGCCTCGGGCCTCGAAGCCGTCAACCTGGCGGCGGCCAAGGTCCGCTCCGGCTGGGAGGACCTGGTGCTGGCGGGCGGCGTCGAGTCGATGTCGCGGGTCAAAATGGGTTCCGACGGCGGGGCCTGGTTCGCCGACCCGATGACCAACTACGAGACCGGCTTCGTCCCCCAGGGCGTCGGCGCCGACCTCATCGCCACCGTCGAGGGCTTCTCCCGCCATGACGTCGACTCGTTCGCCTCGCTCTCGCAGGAGCGCGCCGCGCTCGCATGGAAGGAGGGCCGCTTCGACCGCTCGGTCGTCCCGGTCCGCGACCGCTCGGGCCTGACCGTCCTCGACCGCGATGAGCACATCCGCCCGGGGACGACGCCCGAATCCCTGGCGGGGCTGAAGCCGTCCTTCGCCACGATCGGCGCGGCGGGCGGGTTCGACGCGGTGGCGCTGCAGAAGTACCACTGGATCGAGGCCATCGACCATGTCCACCACGCCGGAAACTCTTCCGGCATCGTGGACGGCGCGGCCCTCGTCGCCATCGGCAGCGCCGAGGTCGGCGAGCGCCACGGCCTCACGCCCCGCGCCCGTATCGTCTCCGCCGCCGTCTGCGGCGCTGACCCGACCATCATGCTGACCGGACCCGCGCCCGCCACCCGCAAGGCGCTCGCCAAGGCCGGGCTGACGATCGACGATATCGACCTGGTCGAGATCAACGAGGCCTTCGCGGCCGTCGTGCTGCGCTTCGCCAAGGACATGGGGCTCGGCCTGGACAAGATCAACGTCAATGGCGGAGCGATCGCCATGGGGCATCCGCTCGGCGCCACCGGGGCGATGATCCTGGGCACGCTCGTCGACGAGCTGGAGCGGCGCGGGCAGCGCTATGGGCTGGCCACGCTGTGCGTCGGCGGCGGCATGGGCATCGCGACGGTTGTCGAACGCGTCTAGGTCCTGTCCGGGCGATCTTTGAGGATCAGCCCGCGGCGTCAGATGCGGTGCACCGCAAGGCGGAGGATCGCCCTCGTACTGGGCGTACTCGGGCGATCCGACAACGCAGCGAGGTGCCGTAGCTGGCGTCGCGGGCCCGAGAAGATCGCCCGGACAGGGCCTGGCGACCGGCCCGCACCCCACGACTTTCCAGGGAGACCGAAGAACCATGAGCAGCCCCACCGCCGCGTCCACCATCCGCTGGGAGCGCAGTGACGACGGCATCGTGACCCTCGTCCTGGACGACCCCCACCAGTCGGCCAACACCATGAACGCCGCCTTCGTCTCCTCCCTCACCGCGGTCGCCGACCGTCTGGAGGCCGAGCGGGACTCGATCCGCGGCATCGTCGTCACCTCCGCCAAGAAGACCTTCTTCGCGGGCGGCGACCTCAAGGACATGATCAAGCTCGGGCCGGACGACGCCCAGCGGGCGTACGACACGAGCATGGAGGTCAAGCGCGGGCTGCGCCGCATCGAGACCCTTGGCAAGCCGGTCGTCGCCGCGATGAACGGTGCCGCGCTCGGCGGCGGCTTCGAGATCGCCCTCGCCTGCCACCACCGCATCGCCCTCGACGCCCCCGGCTCCAAGATCGGCTGCCCCGAGGTCACCTTGGGCCTCCTCCCGGCCGGTGGTGGCGTCGCCCGCACGGTCCGGCTGCTCGGCGTCGCCGACGCGCTGCTGACGGTCCTGCTCGAAGGCCGGCAGTACGCCCCGCGGCGGGCGCTCAAGGCGGGCCTGGTGCACGAGGTCGTGGACTCCCCGGAAGAGATGCTGGCCAAGGCCCGCGCCTTCATCGACGCAAACCCCGAATCGCAGCAGCCCTGGGACGTCAAGGGCTACAAGATCCCCGGCGGTACCCCCGCGCATCCGAAGTTCGCCGCCAACCTGCCCGCCTACCCCGCCAATCTGCGCAAGCAGCTCAACGGCGCCCCCTACCCGGCGCCCCGTAACATCCTGGCCGCCGCCGTCGAGGGGTCCCAGGTCGACTTCGAGACCGCGCAGATCATCGAGGCCCGGTACTTTGTGGAGCTGGTCACCGGCCAGACCGCCAAAAACATGATCCAGGCGTTCTTCTTCGATCTTCAGGCGGTCAACTCCGGCGCCAGCCGGCCCGACGGTGTCGCGCCGCGCCGGGTGAGCAGGGTGGGCGTGCTGGGCGCCGGAATGATGGGCGCGGGCATCGCGTACTCCTGCGCCAAGGCGGGCATCGACGTCGTCCTGAAGGATGTGTCGCAGGAGACCGCCGCCAAGGGCAAGGCCTATTCCGAGGGGCTGCTCGACAAGGCCCTCGCCAAGGGCCGTACGACCGAGGCCGAGCGGGACGCGCTGCTCGCCCGTATCACCCCGACCGCCGACCCCGGCGATCTGGCCGGCTGTGACGCGGTCATCGAGGCGGTCTTCGAGGACCCGGCGCTCAAGCACAAGGTCTTCCAGGAGATCGAGGGCATCGTCGCACCCGACGCGCTTTTGTGCTCCAACACCTCCACCCTCCCCATCACCCTGCTCGCGGAGGGCGTCCAGCGCCCCGGCGACTTCATCGGGCTGCACTTCTTCTCGCCCGTCGACAAGATGCCCTTGGTGGAGATCATCAAGGGCGAGCGGACCGGCGAGGAGGCCCTGGCCCGCGCCTTCGATCTGGTGCGGCAGATCCGCAAGACCCCGATCGTGGTCAACGACTCGCGCGGCTTCTTCACCTCGCGCGTCATCAGCCACTTCATGAACGAGGGCGTGGCGATGGTGGGGGAGGGCGTCGACCCGGCGTCCATCGAGCAGGCCGCCGCCCAGGCCGGCTACCCCGCCAAGGTGCTGTCGCTGCTGGACGAGCTGACCCTGACCCTGCCGCGCAAGATCCGCGAGGAGACGCGGCGGGCCGTGGAGGAAGCGGGCGGCACCTGGCAGCCACACCCCGCCGACGCGGTCATCGACCGGATGGTCGAGGAGTTCGGGCGTCCGGGCCGCGCCGGGGGCGCCGGGTTCTACGCGTACGACGAGGCAACGGGCCAGCGGACCGGTCTGTGGCCCGGTCTGCGCGAGCACTTCACCAGGCCGGATGCCGCGGTGCCATTCGAGGACATGAAGGAGCGGATGCTCTTCGCCGAGGCGCTCGACACGGTCCGGCTCCTGGAGGAAGGCGTGCTGACCTCGGTCGCCGACGCGAACATCGGCTCGATCCTCGGTATCGGCTTCCCCGGCTGGACCGGCGGTGTGCTGCAGTTCATCAACGGCTACGAGGGCGGGCTGCCCGGCTTTGTCGCGCGCGCCCGCGAGCTGCGGGACCGGTACGGCGACCGCTTCGAGCCCCCGCAGCTGCTGCTGGACAAGGCCGCGAAGGGAGAGACGTTCATGGACTGACGTCGGGGACCGACGGAGCCTGCGGCTCGTCCTGCCCGTACCAACCGCGCAGCTCGCTCTTCATCGACCGCTGGAAGGCGATCACCAGCGCCTGCACCACCAGCGGCTGCATATGGGCCGACAGCGACTTCTTGGCCTTCACCCGCTCGGCGCCGGACGGGCCGGACCCGCCCTCGTGGTCCGGCCCCCACACCTCGTCGCGGAAGAGCCTGCTCAGCTCACGAGCCGCGGACCGGGTGTGTTGGAGGACGACCGTATGGGCCGCCAGAATCGTCTCCAGCGCGATCGGCACCTCCAGCAGCCGCATGCCCAGGTGCAGTACACCAGGGTCGATCCGGAAGACGTCCGGGTCATCGGTGCGCTCCAGCACATTGAGCGCGGCCAGCCGGTCGATGTCCTCCTCCGACAGCGCGCGCCCGGCCCGCCGGGCCAGCTGCTCCCGGGACGCCTCCTCCGAAGCATCGGGAGCCCAGGAGGTCACCAGGGCGCGGTGGATGGCCAGATCGTCCGCGCTGAGGTCGGGCGGCAGCTGCCGCAGATAGCGCTCGATGGCGGACAGGGTCAGGCCGTGGTGCTGGAGTTCTTCGATCAGTGCGAGGCGGGAGAGGTGTTCGGGGCCGTAGTGGCCGACGCGGCGCGGGCCGAGTACGGGGGGTGGCAGCAGCCCGCGGGTGCCGTAGAAGCGCACTGTGCGGACCGTCACCCCGGCGCGGGCCGCCAACTCGTCGACGGTGAGCGTCAGTTCCTCGGTGTCGGTGGTGGCCGTGTCGGGGGTCGCCATGCGCCGCGCCTCACTCTCCGCCCTGCTGCACGATCGGGTATGTCGGTCGGGTTCACCAGTATTGCTGTCTCACCATCGGTGTGAAGCCCCTCCCTGTCCACCCCCTGTGCGACGTCCCTGTTGACGCCTCACACGTCACTTAATAGCGTGCGGTGCTGTTCAACTGTGTTGGTTTTCTTCCGAATCTGTGAGGTGGGGTCGGAGTGAGCACTGAGCACAGCAAACACAACAGACATACCAGGTACACCAGGTACACCAGACGGGGCCTCGGCAGGCTGCTCGGCGCGGTGCTGGCGATGGCCACGGCCGCCGGGCTGAGCCTGACCACGGCGGATACGGCCCTGGGCAGAGGACCGGACGAGGGCAAGTTCCCGGCCGATGTGCATACGTACCTCGAAGACCCGGAGATGACCGGCGAAGGGCAGGAACCCCCGCACACCCTGCTGCGGCCGGACGGGCCGGACCGGAAGAAGTGGCAGCGCAGCCTGGACGGCACCTGGCGGTTCGCCATCGCCGACCGGCCCGAGGACGTGCCCCAGGGCTTCTGGAAGCAGAGCTACCGCCCATCAGCCACGCCCGCCGACTCCGCCTGGAAGAGCGTGCAGGTCCCGCACACCTGGCAGACCGACGACCTCGACCACCCCCTCTTCCGGAACGTCCAGAGCGAGATGGTCCCCGACGCCCCGCCCAAGGTCCCGCGCGATATCAACCCCACCGGTGCGTACCTCCGCGACATCCAGGTGCCCACGAGCTGGGTCGGCCGGCGGCAAGTGATCCGCTTCGACGGGGTGACCTCGGGCTGGTTCCTGTGGATCAACGGCCGGTACGTCGGCTATGACCAGGGCGGCTATGTGCCCGCCGAGTTCGATGTGACCGACTATCTGCACCCGGGCACCAACCGCGTCGCCGTCCAGGTGCACCGCTGGAGCGCCGGTTCGTATCTCGAGGACTACGACCAGTGGCGCTACGCGGGCATCTTCCGCTCCGTGACGCTGTACTCCACGCCCAGGACCCGCATGGAGGACGCGTACATCACCACCGACCTCGACGACGACTACCGGGACGCGACCCTGCAAACCAAGATCAAAATCAACCGCGCGGACGACGACAAGAGCGGCCCGCGGCAGGTCACCGGAGTGCTCTATGACCCCAAGGGCCGCGAGGTGCGGCGGCTGACCGCCGAGGAGACCGACGGCAAGGCCGAGCTGACCGCCCGAATAACCGACCCCGCCAAGTGGTCGGACGAGGCGCCGAACCTCTACCGGCTGGAGCTGACCCTGCGCGACCCCGCCGGAAAGGCGGCGCAGACCGTCAGCCAGAACGTCGGATTCCGCGAGATCGAGGTCAAGGACAAGCAGCTCAAGCTGAACGGAAAGCGCATCCTGATCCGCGGCGTCAACCGGGCCGAAACCGACCCGGCCACCGGCCGGCACGCCACCCGCGCCCGTATGGAGCAGGACATCCGGCTGATGAAGCGGCTGAACGTCAACGCGATCCGCACCTCCCACTACCCGTCCGACCCCTACCTCTACGAGCTCGCCGACCGCGAGGGCATCCTCATCGACGACGAGATGGAGGTGGAGACCCACAGCCACGAGAACTGCCCCGACAACTGCCTCGCCGAGCGGCCCGAGTGGCAGAAGGCGTTCCTCGACCGCCACCAGGGCATGGTCGAGCGCGACAAGAACCACCCCAGCATCATCATGTGGGACACCGGCAACGAGGCCGGGCTCGGCAAGGCCCACTACGCCATGGCCGAGTGGACCCGGCGGCACGAGCCCACCCGGCCGCTGTACCACCAGTCCAACCGCCCCGACGGCGACGCGCCGTTCGCCGATATCGCCGGGCCCCGCTATCCGACCCCGGCCTCCCTGGAGACCAAGGCCAAGACGTTCACCAAGCCCATCGTGATGGGCGAGTACGCCCACGCCATGGGCAACAGCCTGGGCAACTTCCGGGAGTTCTGGGAGGTCATACGCGCCTACCCGAACGTCCAGGGCGGCTTCATCTGGGACTGGGCCGAGCAGAACATCCGTCGCCCGCTGATCACCACCCCCGACTCCTCCGGCAACCGCATCGCCGCCAGCCTGTCCGGCAAACCCCAGGTCGTCGCGGGCAAGAGCGGCAAGGCGCTGTACCTGTCCGGCCTCGACGACTTCGTCGAGGTCTACCGCGACCCCGAACTCGACCTCACCGGCGCATCCGTCACCCTCGACGCCCAGGTCAAACCGGCCGACACCTGGACCGGTGACTTCACCATCGTGAGCAAGGGGGACCAGTACGTCCTGCGGATGAAGGACCAGGACACCCTCGAGTTCACCCTCACCAGCGAGGGCAAACCACGTACCGTCACCGCGCCCGTCCCCGACGGCTGGACCGGCGCCTGGCACCGCGTCACCGGCACGTACGACGGCAGCCGGCTGACCCTGTACGTGGACGGCAAACCGCTCGCCGACACCCCCTGGACCGGCCGCATCGACTACACCGGCTTCGACCTCGGCGTCGGCCGCAACACCGACACCATGGAGGACGGCTACGCCGGACGCACCGCCCAGGGCACCGTCGACCAGGTCCGCGTCTACGGCACGGCGCTCACCCCCGGGCAGCTCGCCGCGGACGAGGACCCCCAGCGCGAGGCGCTGATCGCCCTGGACTTCGACGACTTCACCCGCAAGGGAAGCCATCTCTCCTACGGCCTGTACGAGTCCGGCGTGGACGGGCTGATCACCGCCGACCGCGCCCCCGAGCCGGAGACCGCCCAGCTCGCCTGGGTGCAGGCGCCCATCCGGATCACCGCCCCCACCGGCACCGATCCGCGCTCCGGCCAGGTGAAGGTCACCAACGAGCGCGCCTTCACCGGCACCTGTGACCTCAGGCTGCGCTGGAAGGTCACCCAGGGCGCGAAGACCGTCGCGAGCGGAGACCGCGCGCTGGACGTAGGCCCCGGCGGCAGCGCCGATGTCCAGCTGCCCGCCCTGCCCGCCAACCCCGGCGGATACGAGCGGTACCTCACCGTCCAGGCCGTCACCGCGCAGGACACCGACTGGGCGGAGGCCGGACACGTCGTATCGTTCGGCCAGTTCGCGGTGGGCGGCGACAAGGTGCCGGAACCGGCCGCGCCCGCCGACGCCGAAACCGGCGCCAACGCCGGCCGCCCTGCCTCGGCCGACGACCGCGCCGAGACCGTGGAGGTGACCGGCGAGGGCTTCCGCTACACCTTCGGGAAGAAGGACGGCACGCTCACCTCCATGCGCGTCGGCGGCCGCGAGCTGCTGCGCTCCGGCCCCGAGCTGGACGCCTGGCGCGCCCCGATCAGCAATGAACGCTCCGACTGGGGCACCGCCGAGGGCAAGCGGTGGCGCGCCCTCGGGCTCGACCGGCTGCGCACCACCGTGGACGGGGTGGACGTGACCCCCGCGGACGACGGCACGGTCACCGTCACCGTCCGCTCCACCGCCGCCGCGCCCGATGTGACCGGGGCGTCCTTCGAGCAGACCGTCGACTACCAGGTCGACGGCTCCGGCCGGATCGACGTGCGGCACCGGGTCGAGGCGCGCGGCGCGTTCCGCACGCTGTCGTATCTGCCGCGCATCGGCCTGAAACTGCGGGTACCCGAGCGGTACGACACCTTCCGGTGGTACGGCCGCGGCCCCGTCGAGAACTTCGACGACCGCAAGGACGGCACCCCCATGGGCGTATGGTCCAGCTCCGTCCAGGACCAGTACGTCGAATATCTCAAGCCCCAGGACCACGGCAACCACGACGACGTCCGCTGGGCCTCGCTCACCGACGCCGCCGGCCGCGGGCTGCTGGTCTCGGGGGATCTGGAGGCCGGCGCCACCGCGTACGACGAGCTCGACCGCGCCGCCTATCCGCACTTCCTCAAGCGCAACGCGGGCTGGCACACCCTGCACGCAGACCACGCGGTCACCGGCGTCGGCGACACCCCCAACCCGGTCCGCGAGCAGTACCGGGTCAAGGCCGACCAGCCCTACGACTACACCCTGACGCTGCGCCCGCTCACCGGGAAGGAGGACACGTCAAAGGGGTGAACCGCGGCACATACTGGAGGTGTGGTCACCGCCAGGGACACCCGTACGGCGGCGGGCGGCCCCGAGCCGCCCCCCGTCGGCGGCATCCTGTGGTCCCTCCAGGGTGAGATACGCAGCGTCCTCGCCCTGCCCGCCGCCATGGCCATGCAGGTGGCGCATCCGGCGGTGGGCGCGGGCGTGGACCAGTACTCCGTCTTCCGCACCGACCCGTGGGGGCGCGGCGAGCGCTCGCTGCGCTCGATGCAGCTGTGGGTGTACGGCGGGGAGCGGGCGGCGGCGGAGGGCCGCAGGCTGCGCGAGCTGCACCGGGTCGTCCTGGGCGTGGACGACTACGGCCGCCCTTACCGGGCGCTGGACCCCGCCTGCTATCTGTGGGTGCACGCGTCCGGCTACCCCGTCTATCTGCACGCCCAGCGCGTGCTCGGCCGCCGCCCGTTCACCCGGGCCGAGGAGCTGGGGCTGTACGAGGAGTGGCTGCGGGTCGGCCGCGTCCTGGGCTTCGACGACCGCGAGCTGCCGCGTACGGCCGAGGACTTCTGGCCGTACTACAGGAGCGTCCTGGACCACGACCTCGAGGCGACGCCGGTCGTCCGCGAGCTGACCGCGCCCGATGCCGCCCTGCCCCCGCCCGACTTCGGGCCGCGCCCGCTGCGGCGCGTGCTGCGCGCTGTCTGGCCCGTGTTGCTTCCGCCCTTCGCCCGCTTCCGCTCGTTCCTGACCGTCGGCCTCATCCCGCCGGACGCGCGGCGTGCGATCGGGCTGCCGTGGAGCGCGGCGCAGGAGCGCAGGCTGCGCCGGTTCGGCCGCGCCGTCAGCGTGGTGGTCCCGCTGCTCCCCGAGCGGCTGCGCTACCTCCCCCTCGCCCGCGAAGCCCGAAGCGAGGCCCGAAGCGAGGCCCGACACGAGGCGCGGCACAAGGCGCGACGCTGAGGGCGAGGCCCCGGCAGGAGGGGCCTCGCCCGAAAAGCGTCAGCGGCTCTCGTGGACGGTGTCCGTCGCGTGGATCGCCCGCCATGACTTCGGCCGCGCCGCCGCGCCCGCACCCGCGTCCGCCGCCGCGCCCGCACCGATCCCGTTCGCCCGCGCGGCCGGCGCGCTCGGCTTGGACGTCGTGAACAGCCAGGTGTCGAAGAGGCCCCCGAGCGAATGGCCCGAGACCTTCTCGGCGTACGTCTCGAAGTCGCGCACCGACCCGTTCCCGTAGCGCCGCTCCGTGGGCCACCCCTTGAGGATCGCGAAGAAGTCCTCGTCACCGACCTCGTTGCGGAGCGCCTGCAGCGCGATGGCCCCGCGGTCGTACACCGCCGCGTGGAACTGGTTGTCCGGCCCCGGGTCACCCGGCTTGACCGTCCAGAACGCGTCCTCGGCCGGATGCTGCGCGTACACATAGTCCGCGAGCTCCTGCGCCGTGCCCTCGCCCTCCTTCTCCGACCACAGCCACTGCGCGTAGCGCGCGAAGCCCTCGTTGACCCAGATGTCGCGCCAGTCCTTCACCGAGACGCTGTCGCCGTACCACTGGTGGGCCAGCTCATGGACCACCACCGAGACGTTCGAGCTGCCTGCGAACTGCCGGGGGCTGTAGAACGGGCGGGTCTGGGTCTCCAGCGCGTAGCTCGTCCCCACATTGGGCACATAGCCGCCCAGCGCGTTGAAGGGGTAGGGGCCGAAGATCTCGCTGAGCCAGTCCGCGACCTCGGCCGTCCGCTCGACGCTCGCGCGCGCCGCGCCCGCGTTGTCGCCCAGGTCCTTGCTGTACGCGTTGATGACCGGCAGGCCGTTCGCGGTGGTGTCGGTGGTGATGTCGAACTTGCCGACGGCGAGGGTGGCGAGATAGGTGGCCTGGGGCCGGTTGGAGCGCCAGCTGTAGCGGGTCCAGCCCAGCCGTGAAGTGGTCGACTGGAGCGTGCCGTTGCTGATCGCCTGGGTCCCGTCGGGCACCGCGACCGATACGTCGTAGGTGGCCTTGTCGAGCGGGTGGTCATTGCTCGGGAACCACCACCACGCCGCCTCCGGCTCGTTCGCCGCGACCCCGCCGTCCGGGGTGCGCAGCCAGGCCGTATACCCCTTGACCTGCACCTTGGAGGGTGTGCCGCGGTAGCGCACGACGACGGTGAAGGGGCGGCCTGAGTCGAGCGGGGCGGCCGGGGTGATCTCCAGTTCATGGTCGCCGCTCGTCGCGAACGCCGCCTTCTTGCCGCCCACCAGCACCTCGCGCACCTCGAGCGCGAAGTCGAGGTTGAAGCGGGACAGGTCCTGGGTGGCGGTGGCCACGACCGTCGCCGTGCCCTCCAGCCGGTCGGTGGTGGGCTGGTAGGTCAGCCGCAGGTCGTAGTGGGAGACGTCGTACCCGCCGTTGCCGTAGCCGGGGTAGTACGAGTCCCCGATACCGGGCGCGCCCGGGGCGGCTTCGGCAGCCGAGGCCGGAACCGCCAGCAGCAGGCACGCGGCGGCCGCGCTCGGGACGGTGAGTCTGTGACGCACGGGTCCTCCAACTCGTCGGGGAGAACGATCACTGCAGACCCTAGGTACTCGCCGAGGACCCCTCCTGTCCATCACCCCGCGCGCCACACGATCGACATCCGGTCGACATCAGCGGCCACCTCGGCCCCACAGAGATCGGAGTGCCCTCTTCTGTACGGGAGTTGACTCGCGCTACGGTCCGCCCGTGCTGCTCTGTATGCGGAAGCCCCGCCACGCAAGGACACGGATCGTGCTCCGACCACTGGCGGCCGCCGCCCTGGCGGCCCTCGCAGCGACATTCATACCTCCCCTCGGCACACCGGCGGCCCAGGCCGCCGAGCGGGAGAGCAGACCGATCTACTCATACGACAAGGCGATCCGCGAATCCGTATGGGTGGACACCGGACTTGACGGCGACTCGGACGGCAGGACCGACCGGGTCGCCGTCGATATCGTGCGCCCCGCCGAACCCGCCCAGCAGGGCCGCCGGATCCCGGTGATCATGGATGCGAGCCCGTACTACTCCTGCTGCGGACGCGGCAACGAGAGCCAGAAGAAGACCTATGACGCGGCCGGCAAGCCAGTCCTCTTCCCGCTCTTCTACGACAACTACTTCGTGCCGCGCGGCTACGCCACCGTCCTGGTCGACCTCGCCGGGACCAACCGCTCCGACGGCTGTGTGGACGTCGGCGGCCGCTCCGACATCCAGTCCGCCAAGGCCGTCGTCGACTGGCTGAACGGCCGCGCCACCGGCTACACCACCCGCACCGGCACCGCGACCGCCACGGCCGACTGGTCCAACGGCGCCACCGGCATGATCGGAAAGAGCTACGACGGGACCGTCGCCAACGGCGTCGCGGCCACCGGCGTCAAGGGCCTGAAGACCATCGTGCCGATCAGCGCCATCTCCTCCTGGTACGACTACTACTTCGCCAAGGGCGCCCCGCTCTTCGACAGCGGCCCCGACGGCCTCTCGGACGGTGTCGAGAGCGACGACGCACACGCCCGCTGCGCCGCCGTACAGCGGGAGCTCGTCGACGGCGCCCCGCGGAACGGCGACTGGACCGATCTGTGGACCGGGCGCGACTACGTCCCCGGCGCCGACAAGGTGCGCGCCAGCGTCTTCGCCGTCCACGGGATGCAGGACCTCAACGTCCGTACCAAACACCTCGGTCAGTGGTGGAACGCGCTCGCCGACGCCGGCGTGGAGCGGAAGATCTGGCTCTCGCAGACCGGGCACGTCGATCCCTTCGACTTCCGCCGCGCGGATTGGGTGAGCACCCTGCACCGCTGGTTCGACCACTATCTGCTCGGCATCGACAACGGCATCGAGCGCGAGCCCATGGCCGATGTCGAACGCGCCCCCGACCGCTGGGCCACCGACCGCTCCTGGCCGCCCGCCGGCACCCGCCCGACCACGCTGCGGCCGCGCTCCGGACAGACCCCAGGCGTCGGCGTCCTCGGCACCGAACCGGCCGAGCCCGGCGCGACCGAGACGTTCACCGACGACCCGAGGCTGAGCGAGGCCGACTGGGCCGCCCGGATCGACCAGCCGACGGCCGCCAAGGCCGGGTTCGCCACCGCGCCGCTGACGAAGGACCTGCGGCTCGCGGGCTCGGGCACGGTCACGGTCACCGCGACCCCCTCCACCTCCTCCGCGCATCTGTCCGCGGTCGTGGTGGACCTCGGCCCGGACACCATCCGCAACTACACCGGCGACGCCGAAGGCATCCGCACCCTCGCCGACCGGACCTGCTGGGGCAGCGGCACGACGGGCGACAGCGGCTGCTTCAAGCGGACCGAGGCGGACACGGCGAGCGTCGGCTACACCGTCCTCAGCCGCGGCTGGGCCGACCTCGGCCACTGGGCGGACGACGGGAAGGGCCGCCCGCTGACCCCCGGCAAGCCCTACACCATCACCCTCGACCTCGCCGCCACGGACCACATCGTCCCCGCGGGCCATCGGCTGGCCCTCATCGTCGCCGGTACGGACGCGGGCCTGATCGAACCGGCGGACACCAAGCCCACGGTCACGGTCGACCTGGCCCGGACCCAGGCCCGGCTGCCCCTGACCGGCGGCGCCCCGGCGCTCGCCCGGGCCACCGCGGGCACCCCGGCCGACACCGCCACCACCTCGCCCGACGCCGCCCCGTTGAAGGGCGTCCCCGAGCCGCGCCACAAGTCCCGGCTGCCCCAGTAACAGACTCCGGCCCCTCACCCAAGGAGACCCCACTCCGTGACATCCGCGATCTCCCGCTTCCCCCTGCTCCGCGCCGCGGCGGCCGGCGCCGTCGCGCTGCTGACCACGTCGTTCCTCGCCGCGCCCGCCCACGCCGGAACCTCGAAGCCCCGCACGGGCTTCGAGACCAGCGACGGCGCGCGCTGGACCACCGAGCCGGAGGAGGAGCGCTTCCTCGCCGCGGTCGACGCCGCGAGCGCGCGCGTCGCCGTCGACCGCATCGGCACCACCGCGCAGGGCCGCCCGCTGCGCCTGGTGCGGATCGGCGCGCCCGCCGCCCCGGCCCGTACCGCGAACGCCAATACGCTGCTGCTCATCTGCTCACAGCACGGCGACGAGCCGTCCGGCCGCGAGGCCTGCCTGTCCACCGTCCGCGACCTCGCCTACGCCAAGGACGCCCGGACCAGGCGCTTCCTGGAGCGCACCAACGTCCTCGTCATCCCGACCGCCAACCCCGACGGCCGCGCCGCCGACACCCGCGAGAACTCCGAGGGCGTCGACATCAACCGCGACCACATCGCCCTCAAGACCCCTGAGTCCCGCGCGACGGCCGCCGTCCTCCGCGACTGGCGGCCCGACACCGTCTACGACCTCCACGAGTACGGGGCCACCGTCCCGTACTACATGAAGGACCTGCTGGCGCTGTGGCCGCGCAACCTCAACACCGCGGACCCCGTGCACCAGGAGGCGCGTACGCTCTCCGACTCCTACGTCCGGCCGCACGCCGAGCAGGCGGGCTTCGGCACCGGCGTCTACGGCATCTGGACCGACCCGGAAACCGGCGATCCCATCAAACAGGTCGCGGGCGACGGCCAGGAGCGGATCCTGCGCAACACCGCCGGGGTCAAGCACTCCGTCGGCCTGCTCGTCGAGACGCGCGTCGACCCGCTCACCGACGCCGAGAAGGCCGACCCCGCGGTCAACAACCGCCGCCGGGTGGGCTCCCAACTCGCCGCGCTCGACGGCGCCTTCGCCTTCACCGGCGAGCGGCGCGGGCGCATCGAGGCCGCCACCACCCGCGCCCGGCT
The DNA here is from genome assembly GCF_044334165.1 of Streptomyces sp. NPDC020845. NCBI lineage: Bacteria > Bacillati > Actinomycetota > Actinomycetes > Kitasatosporales > Streptomycetaceae > Streptomyces > Streptomyces sp. NPDC020845. The sequence goes on from NZ_JBIRSJ010000013.1 coordinate 316,616, forward strand.
GACCGGCTACGCCGACCGCGGCCCGGTCTACCTCGGCGGCGGCGACAACGACCCGGCGGGCCCGGAGGAAACCCTCGCCGACCCGCCGTGCGGCTATCTGCTCGACGCCGGACAGTACGCGCAGGTGAAGGACGAACTCGCGCTGCACGGCGTCACGGTGCGCCCCCGGCACGGCGGCGCGGACGGCGCCTTCGTACCGCTGCGCCAGTCGCTGCGCGCGCTGGTTCCGCTGCTCCTCGACGGCCGCGCCACCTACCACCTGACCGAGGGGCAGCCGGTCAACAGCTGCTGACCAGTTCGGCCGCTTCCTCCGCACAGCCCCAGGCGACGGTGATGCCCGCCCCGCCGTGTCCGTAGTTGTGCAGGAGCCAGGGAAGTCCGACACCGCCCGCCGCGGTGTCCGCCTCAAGACGCACCCGCGACCGGGCCGGGCGCAGCCCCACCCGGTGCCCGATGACGCGTGCGTCCGCGAGCCGGGGATGGACGCGGGCGCAGCGGGCCACGATGGCCTCGGCCGTCGCCGGGTCGGGCGTCAGATCCCAGGCGTCCTCCCGGGCGGTGCCGCCAAGGATCACCCCGTACGGCTGGGGCAGCACGTACAGGGTGTCCGCCGAGCCGGGGTCGGCGGACACGAACCACTCGTCGACGCCCGGGTTCTCCGCCAGCACCAACTGGCCCTGCACCGGGCGCACCTCGGCGTCCGGCACCAGATCGCGGGCGCCGAGGCCGGTGCAGTTGACGACGAGCGGCGCCTCCCGCGCGGCCTCGGCCAGCGTGGCCACGGCACGCTGTTCGACGGTGCCGCCCGCCGCCTCAAGACGCCGCCGCAGATACCCGAGATAGGTCGGCATGTCGACCACCGGGACCCGCGCCCGCAGGCCGTGGCCCCAGCCCTCCGGCAGTTCCTCGCGGCGAGCCGGGCGCAGCCCCGGCACCTCGGCGGCCCAGGGGCCGAGGTCCCCGAGGCCGGTGCCCGCCAGCGTCCCGTCGACCATCCGGACGCCGGTCTCCCCGGGCCGGGCGGCCAGTTCGGCGAGTACGCCGAGGGTACGCAGGGACCAGGCGCCCACCTTCTCCTCCGGCTCGACGCGGTACGGCCACCACAGCCCGCCCGCCACCGCCGAGGTGGTGTCCCCGATCGGGTCCCGGCTCCACACCGCTACCCGCCGGCCGCTCTCGGCCAGCACGATGGCACTTGTCAGGCCGATGACCCCGGCGCCGACGACTATCGCATCGCTCGTCATGCCCGGAGGTTACGCCCTGGGGTGCGGTATCGCCGGAGCGTGCTGCGCGGTGACAGTGCCCCGATATGGGAATACTTGGGCCATGACCTCCGAGTACGCGACTTTCGGCCTCGCGCCGGCGATGCGCGCCGGCGGCGTGCTGTCCAAGGGCGCGTACCAGATACACCGCGATTTCCTGGACTTCATCGTCGACGGCAGACCGCTGCTGTCGCGCCTCGCCGACCTCGACGCGGTCTCGCCGCTCGCCGCCGACCTCGGCCCCACCATCTTCACCGCCCAGGTGCGCGGTCTGCTGCTGGAGACCGAGGCGCCGCTGCCCGCCGGCCGCCGCGTCCTCTACGGCTGCCCTGAGTGCGTCGGCCTGGAGTGCGGTGTGGTCACGGCGGTCATCGAGCGCGACGGACCGGACGTCGTCTGGCGCGACTTCGCCTGGCAGACCGACGACACCCCGGACATCTACCCCGACCTCGGCCCGTACCGCTTCCACGGCGGGCAGTACCGCGCCGAGCTGGAGCGGCTGCTCGCCCTGGAGGCCCCGGCGGGGCGCCGAGTGCTGCTCGTGGGGCAGCGCGCCGCCTTCCTCGCCAAACTCGCCGCGGCGCTGCGCACCATCGGCATCGGCGCCGAGATCTCCCGGGACGCGGCGGCCGCCCACGCCGACGAGCTGCGCGGATACGGCGTTGTGGCCTTCGGCCGGACGGTCGGCCCCGAGGAGCGCGCCGCCGTGCGCGACGCGTTCGCGGCGGCGGGCTCCGACGCGGTCTTCGTGGCCGAATCGGCCCCGATCGTCCCCCTCCTCGTCGCCCGGATCGAACAGGCCCTGGACCGCTCCCCCCAGGAGCAGCGGCGGCTGGCCGGGCTCAGGGCCGAGGGCGGCGAGGCGGTGCTGGAGGTCGTCGCCCGGTGCCGGGTGCGCCTCGTCGCCCACCGCCTCGACCGGTTCGGCCGCCCCCGCACCCACGATCTGTTCGACGGCCGGCTGGAGCCGGGCGTCCATCGCATCCCCCTGGACGCGCGGGTCGTACGGGGGGACGCCTTCGTGGTCGCCCGCACCTCCAGCACCGTCCTGGTGGCCCCGGTGGGCCGCTGAGGGAAACGGCGCGGCGGCGAGCGCACCGCTCCGGTTAGGATCGGCGCTCTGATGACTGCCACTCTTGTCGCCAAGGACCTCGCCGCGGGCCACGGCGACCGCACCCTCTTCTCCGGCCTCGACCTGGTCGTGGCGCCCGGCGAGGTGATCGGTCTCGTCGGCGCCAACGGCGCCGGGAAGTCGACCCTGCTGCGGCTGCTGGCCGGGCTGGCCGACCCCGAGCACGGGGCCGTGCGGCTCAGCCCGCCGCATGCCACCGTGGGCCATCTGCCGCAGGAGCCCGAGCGGCGCCCGGCCGAGACCGTACGGGACTTCCTGGCCCGGCGTACGGGCGTGGCCGCCGCCCAGGCCGCGCTGGACGACGCCACCCAGGCGCTGGTCGACGGCGCGCCCGGCGCCGACGACACCTACAACACCGCCCTGGAGCGCTGGCTCGGGCTCGGCGCCGCCGACCTGGACGAGCGCGCCGACGAGGTCGCGGCATCGCTGGGGCTCGACATCTCCCTGGACCGGCCGATGACCGCCCTGTCGGGCGGCCAGGCGGCGCGCGCCGGGCTCGCCTCGCTGCTGCTCAGCCGCTATGACGTGTTCCTGCTGGACGAGCCGACGAACGACCTGGACCTGGACGGGCTGCGCCGCCTGGAGAGCTTCGTCCAGGGGCTGCGCGCCGGCACGGTGCTGGTCAGCCACGACCGCGAGTTCCTTGCCCGTACGGTCGACAAGGTCCTCGAACTCGACCTCGCCCAGCAGCAGGTGAACCTCTACGGCGGTGGCTACGCCTCCTATCTGGAGGAGCGCGAGACCGCCCGCCGCCACGCCCGCGAGCGCTACGAGGAGTACGCGGACACCCGCGCCGGCTTGGAGGCCCGGGCCCGCACCCAGCGCGCCTGGATGGAGAAGGGCGTCAAGAACGCCCGTCGCAAGGCCACCGACGGCGACAAGCTCGGGCGGAACGCCCGGGTCGAGTCCACCGAGAAGCAGGCCGCCAAGGCGCGCCAGACCGACCGGATGATCGAGCGTCTCGAGGTGGTCGAGGAGCCGCGCAAGGAGTGGGAGCTGCGGATGGAGATCGCTGCCGCGCCGCGCTCGGGCGCGGTGGTGGCGACCCTGCGCGGCGCCCAGGTGCGGCGCGGCGAGTTCCACTTCGGCCCCGTCGACCTCCAGATCGACTGGGCGGACCGGGTCGCGGTCACCGGAGCGAACGGCTCGGGCAAGTCCACGCTGTTGGCCGCGCTCCTCGGCCGCCTTCCGCTGGACGCGGGCGCGGCGGCGCTCGGTCCTGGCGTGGTGGTCGGCGAGATCGACCAGGCGCGCGCCCTGTTCTTCGGCGGCGAATCGCTGCTGGACGCCTTCGGCGCGGCCGTACCGGAGCTGGCGGCGGCGGAGGTGCGCACGCTGCTGGCCAAGTTCGGCCTCAAGGCGGAGCATGTGCTGCGGTCCGCGGCCACCCTGTCCCCGGGTGAACGAACCCGCGCGGCGCTCGCCCTGCTCCAGGCCCGCGGCGTCAACCTGCTCGTCCTGGACGAGCCCACCAACCACCTGGACCTGCCCGCCATCGAGCAACTGGAGTCCGCGCTGGCCTCCTACACCGGCACGCTCCTGCTGGTCACCCACGACCGCCGGATGCTCGACGGGGTGCACACCACCCGCCGCCTCCAGGTCGAAGGCGGCCGCGTCACCGAACTCTGACGGACCGGCCCTGTGCCGCCGCGCCCAGGGCGCGACGGCACAGGGCCGTCATCGCGGACCTCCTCCGGGAGGCGCTACCGCTTCTTCTTGGGGTCCAGCAGCCCCGCACGCCGCAGCGCGTCCGCCATCGCCCCGTTGACCGGGGCCGCGTCGCGGCCGCCGGATCCTCCGCCACGCTGCCCCCGGCCGCCGCCCTGGCGCTGCTGAGGGGTGCCGCGGCGGCCGCGGGAGTCCTGCGCGGAGCGGTCCCGGTTGCGGTCCCGGCCGCCGCCCGACCCCGCGCCCGCCTCGTCGTCCAGCCGCAGCGTCAGCGAGATCCGCTTGCGCGGGATGTCCACGTCCAGGACCTTCACCCGCACGATGTCCCCGGGCTTGACCACATCGCGCGGATCCTTGACGAACGTCTTGGACATCGCGGAGACGTGCACCAGTCCGTCCTGGTGCACACCGATGTCCACGAACGCGCCGAACGCGGCCACATTGGTGACGACGCCCTCCAGGATCATCCCGGCGGCCAGGTCGCCGATTTTCTCGACGCCCTCCTTGAAGGTCGCGGTCTTGAAGGCGGGCCGCGGGTCGCGGCCGGGCTTCTCCAGCTCCTTGAGGATGTCGGTGACCGTGGGCAGACCGAAGGTGTCGTCCACGAACTGCTCCGGCCTGAGCCCGCGCAGCACGGCCGTGTTGCCGATCAGCGAGGCCACGTCGTCGCCCGCCGAGGAGGCCATGGACCGCACCACCGGATACGCCTCCGGGTGCACGCTGGAGGCGTCCAGCGGGTCGTCGCCGCCGCGGATGCGCAGGAAGCCCGCGCACTGCTCATACGCCTTGGGGCCGAGCCGGGCCACGTCCTTGAGCGCCTTGCGGCTGCGGAAGGGGCCATTCGCGTCGCGGTGGGCCACGATGTTCTCCGCGAGCCCGCCGCCGATGCCCGAGACCCGGCTGAGCAGCGGGGCGGAGGCGGTGTTGACATCGACCCCGACGCCGTTCACACAGTCCTCGACGACCGCGTCGAGCGAGCGGGAGAGCTTCACCTCGGACAGGTCGTGCTGGTACTGGCCGACACCGATCGACTTGGGGTCGATCTTGACCAGCTCGGCGAGCGGGTCCTGAAGCCGCCGCGCGATGGACACCGCGCCGCGCAGCGAGACGTCCATGTCCGGCAGCTCCTGGGAGGCGAAGGCCGAGGCGGAGTACACCGAGGCGCCCGCCTCGGAGACCATCACCTTGGTGAGCTTCAGCTCGGGGTGGGTGCCGCACAGCTCGCCCGCGAGCTTGTCGGTCTCGCGGGACGCCGTGCCGTTGCCGATCGCGATCAGCTCGACGTCATGCTCCCGCGCCAGCCGCGCCAGCTTGGCCAGCGACTCGTCCCACTTGTTCTGCGGGACGTGCGGATAGATCGTGTCGGTCGCCGCCACCTTGCCGGTCGCGTCGACCACGGCCACCTTCACCCCCGTACGGAAACCGGGGTCCAGGCCCATCGTGGCGCGGGTGCCGGCCGGGGCGGCCAGGAGGAGGTCGCGCAGATTGGCGGCGAAGACGCGCACCGCCTCGTCCTCGGCGGCCTGCCGCAGCCGCAGCCGCAGATCGATGCCGAGGTGCACCAGGACCCGGGTGCGCCAGGCCCAGCGCACCGTGTCGGCCAGCCACTTGTCGGCCGGGCGGCCCCGGTCCGCGACGCCGAAACGGTGCGCGATGCTGCGCTCGTACGAGGTGGGGCCCGCCTCCTCGGAGGGCTCCTCCGGCTCCAGGGCGAGCTCGAGGATCTCCTCCTTCTCGCCGCGGAACATCGCCAGCACCCGGTGGGAGGGCAGCTCCGTGAACGGCTCGGCGAAGTCGAAGTAGTCGGCGAACTTGGCGCCCGCCTCCTCCTTGCCCTCCCGCACCTTGGTGGCCACCCGCCCGCGCGTCCACATCCGCTCGCGCAGTTCGCCGATGAGGTCCGCGTCCTCGCTGAACCGCTCGGTGAGGATGGCCCGCGCGCCCTCCAGCGCGGCGGCGGGGTCCGCGACCCCCTTCTCCGCGTCGACAAAGGCGGCCGCGGCGGCCAGCGGCTCCACCGACGGGTCGTCGAGCAGCCCCTCGGCCAGCGGCTCGAGCCCGGCCTCCCGCGCGATCTGCGCCTTCGTACGGCGCTTGGGCTTGAAGGGGAGGTAGATGTCCTCCAGCCGGGCCTTGGAGTCCGCGGCGAGGATCTGGGCCTCCAGGGCCTCGTCCAGCTTGCCCTGGGACTTGACCGATTCCAGGATCGCGGCCCGCCGCTCCTCCAGCTCCCGCAGATAGCGCAGCCGCTCCTCGAGGGTGCGCAGCTGCGCATCGTCGAGCATTTCGGTCGCTTCCTTGCGGTAGCGCGCGATGAAGGGCACGGTCGAGCCGCCGTCGAGCAGCTCGACGGCGGCCCTCACCTGCCGCTCCCGTACGCCGAGCTCCTCGGCGATCCTGCCTTCGATGGACGTCGTCACGATCACGCTCCGCTTTCCTGTCTGCGCTGCGATCTGCATTGTGGCAGGTGGCACTGACAGAGGTGGGCGCGACCGACCGGAAGTCGTCGCCGGGCGCCGTACGCGACGCGGGGCACGGGCGGTCGCCGGCGTGCTCGGCGTGCGGTTCGGGCGCCGTCGGGAGGCGGCGGATCGTGCTCGTAGACGCGGGTATCCCACCGGCGCCACCGGCAAACCCCGCCGCCGCCGCTCAGCTCCTGCCAATGTCGCTCAGCGCTCGCCGCTGCCGCTCAGCGCCTGCCTATGAGGTCCGCGGGGAACCCGCCCGCCGCGATCACGGCGCCCGTGAAGGACTCCGCCAGCTCCGTCAGCCGCGCCACGCCCGCCGCCCCCAGGTGCTCGTACGGGGCCCGGTCCAGCCGGTCAGTCTCGTCCTCCAGGGCCTTGCGCAGCTCCGCGCCCGCCGACGTCAACTCCCCGTCGGCGGCCAGCAGTCCGCGCTCCCGAAGCCGCTCCTGCGCGGCCGCCCACTCCTCAGCCGACCAGCCCCGCGACCGCAGGATCCACTTCGGGGACATGCCCCTGCCGCTCGCCGTATGGCTGGCCAGCGCCTCCACGGGGTCGAGCCCGGCGCCCAGGATCGTCATCAGATGGCCGTCCCCGCGGTGCTCGCGCAGCAGCGTGGCGGCGTGCCAGTAGGCCAGATGCGGGGCGTCGGGGACGGGGAGGTCGGCGTGCGCGGCGTACAGGGGGCGGGCGGCGCGGGAACACGCCTCCGTCGCGCGCAACGCCAGCTCCGCGGCCTCGGCCATCTCCTTCGAGGACACCGCGTCGTCGCCGAGCAGCCGCCGCAGCACGCTGTCGGCGGCGCGCAGCCGGGCCGCCAGCGCGTCCTCGGGGGAGATCACGTCCCAGGCGGCGGGCAGATAGCGGGCGACCAGGTCGTGCTTGAAGTTGAAGAAGGTCGCGGTGACGGTTCCGGCGCCGACGCGGCCGAACGCCGCCGCCCGGCTGACGAAGTAGTCGACGCCCCGGTCCTCGACCCCCAGCTGCTCGAGCTCCCGCCCGTAGTCGGGCTGGAAGTAGACGGTCGAGTGGAAGGGGTTGACGACGGCGTGGCAGCGCCGCCCGGCACGCTCGGGAAGTGAGGTCATGCCCGCATGTTACTTTCGGGTATGCGGGGGTGTGCAGACCCGATCCCGCCCCGGGAAGGGGCGGGAAGGCGGGTATGCGTCGTGGTGCCGACCGGGGTCAGACCTCGAGTTCGGCCTCGATCTTCTTCAGCTGGTGGCGGGCCATGGCGAGGTTGGCGCGTCCGGAGTCCAGGACGAGGTACAGGAAGAGACCGTTCTGCTTCTTGAGCAGCCGGATCAAGTGGTACTGGGTGCCCAGGGTGATGAGGATGTCCTCGATTTCGTCCTTGAGACCGAGGTGTTCCATGGTGCGCAGCTTGGCGCGGATGACGTCGGTGTTGCCGGCGGCCGCCACGTTCAGGTCGAAGCTGTTGCTGCCCCCGATCGTGCCCAGTGCCATCCCGCTGGTGTAGTCGACGAGCGCGGCTCCCGTCGCGCCCTCGATCGACGCGAGCGCTTCCTTCAGTGAGGTTTCGGTGTTCGCCATGACGGGTCGTTCCTTTCGGACTTGCTGCCGGCCCCATCGCGATGTCGGACCGGTGTTGAACTGTTGTGTGGTGTGGCGTGCGGTCTACTCCGTCGCGGCCTCCCCGGTGGCCGGGCGCGGGGGCCGGACGGCGTTGCCGCCGGCCGGTGGGGAGGCGGGCCGTACGGGCAGGCCGGCCTCGGTGGTGGGGGATGGCTGTCTGCGGGTGCCGTCGGGCAGTTGGATGGCGGCCTGCACCAGCTCGCCGATGCGGCTGCTGGAGCGGCGTCCCTCCAGGTGCAGTCGGCCGACGTTCACCTGTCCTTCGGCCAGCAGGGTCAGCACGGCGGACGGGCCGGCGGCGTAGCTGGCCACATAGCCGTGGGCGCCGCGGACGAGGAGTTCGCGGAAGTCGCCCTGTCCGGTGGCGTCGGCGAGTCGTACGGCGATGCTCAGGGCGGCCGCGGTGAGGGCGGCCACCCCCTCCGGCTCCACGCCCCGGGTGTCCTGCGCCAGCACGAGGCCGTCGACGCTGGCCGCGAGGGCGCCGCTCAGCTGTGGCAGGCGGGCCCGGAGCCGGTGGAGTTCGTCGAGGACTTCGGCCTCGGCCGCCATGAGCTGTCTCCTCTCGGCACGCTGTCTGAGCGCGCGGATCACAGGGCCTCCAATGCGTTTCTGAGCCGGCGAAGCAGGGCGACGTCGGGGCCGGCCGATGTTCCCGGGAGCCGGGTGGGCACGGTGGCCGGCCGCGGAGTCCGCCGTCTCGCCGCCGCGACGATGCCGGCGGCGGCGAGACGGCGGATGTCGACAAGGGTGTGGAAGGCGGGACGGCCCAGGAGGCGGGAGATGTCGGCCGCCGTGCGCACGCCGTCGACATGCTCGAGAATCGCGCGCTGACGCCGCGGCAGGCCCGTCTCGAGCGGCAGCCGGGTCTTGACCAGCGGTTCGCTGTCCGTCTCCGCCCCCGGCCAGATCTCGTGCAGCAACTCCCGCCGGCGCAGCGTCTCGCGCTGCACCGCGTCGACCGGCACCGGGCGCACCGTGCCCATCCAGTGCGCGACCCCGTACCGGAAGCGGGCCGGGCCGCCGCCCGGGCCGAGCACGAAGAACGCCGCGTCGTACAGCGCCCCCAGATGGCACAGCTCCAGCGCACCCTTCGGGAGGCGGCCGCTGTCCACCAGGAACCGCCCCACCCGCTGTTCGGGCCCGGCCTCGTCAAGGGCCTCGCGCCACTTCTCGGGTGACAGTGCGCCGCCTGCGGTGAGCAGCGCCTCAAGATCGGGCGTGTCCGGGCTGTCCGCGTAGATCACCTGTCCGTCGGAGAGATGCAGCGTGCCTCTCTCCCGCATGAAGGAGCCGGTGGCCTTCTCGGCGGCGAGCCGGTCCAGCAGGGGCGAGCCGACCTGAGCGGTGCCGGTGGGGGGCGTGGGACTCCGCCGGGTCGGGTTGGAGAAAGGTTTCTGCAAGCCGGTCACCCCAGCACCAGTTGGCGCGCCATCTCGCTCAGCCGGATGCGGGCCAGTGCGAGGTTGCCCTCCGCACGGCCGAGCCACAGATGCAGAAAGACACTGCTGTCGAAGGTGGTGCGGACGAACTGGAGGACGTGGTAGCTGTCGCGGTTGCTGACGATCAGATCGTCTATGGGAATGTCGTCGTCGGACCAGTCGGAGCCGTCGGCGGGGGCGAACGACCGGTATTCCGCCGCCATCCGGGCGAGCTCCGCCGTCTCGGCCGCCGTGGTCTCGTGGTCGCCACCCGGCGACTCCCCGACCGTGCCCAGCGCCAGACCGCTGGTCCAGTCGACCACGGCGGCGCCCCGGGCGCCGGGAAGTTTCATGGCCTCCAGCAGGCACTCGTCAATGCCGGGCAAAGTGACTCCCTCCCCGTGTGCGTCGAATGAATCATGGAGAACCTAGACTCCGCATGTGGAGGAAGCGTGAAGGCGCAGGTTAATTTCTGTGCAATGTGTGAGTGATGGGTGCCCTTCGTTGAGATTCAGAGGTTGCGTCAGAAGTTTCGGCGGCGGTCTGCCTTCCGGGCTTTCAGCGGCTGTACTCGGCCGCGCCCTGGGGGTCCGCGACAGCGGGACGGTGGTCTGAGCGCTCCGGGGGCGTCCAGGCAAAGCGCGGTGCGCGCCGTTCGAGGAAGGCGGTGACGCCCTCGCCGAGCTCGCCGCTGACGCTCAGCTGGTCCCGCCAGTACTCCAGGCGCGCAGGATCGACCGGCCCGGCGGTGAACTCCTTGACCGCCGCCTGGCTCAGCGCGGACCGGGACAGCAGCACCCGGGTGAACTCCGCCACCCGCTCGTCCAGCCTGCCCGGCGGCAGCACCTCGTCCACCAGCCCCGTCCGCAGCGCCCGCTCGGTGCCGATCAGCTCGCCGGAGAGCAGCAGATACTTGGCGGTCGCCGGGCCGACCAGGTCCACCAGCCGCCGGGTGGACGAGGGCGCGTAGACCACCCCCAGCCGGGCCGCGGTGATCCCGAAGCGGGAGCCCTGCTCCGCGAACCGCAGATCGCAGGCGACGGCCAGCTGGCAGCCGCCGCCCACACAGGAGCCGCGCACCGCGGCGAGCGTCGGCTTGGGGAAGCCGGCCAGGGCCTCCTCGGCGGGCAGCGCCAGCGCCGTCGTCTCCTCGTACGTCGTGCCGAGCGAGCCGATGTCCGCGCCCGCGCTGAAGGCGTCGCCCGCTCCGGTGAGCACCAGCGCCCGTACCGCCGGGTCCGCGGCCAGCCGCTCCAGCAGCGGGGGCAGCGCGCGCCACATGCCAGGGGTAAGTGCGTTGCGCTTGGCGGGGTGGTGGATCACGACGGTCGCTATGCCGTCGGCGACGGTGTGCTGCAGGCAGGGCTCCATGTCGCGGATGCTATCCGGCACCCTCAAGCGACTGTCGGCATCGCCGTAAGCAAGCCGGGCAGGAACAGTCGAGCGAGTGACGCTGGCATACGCACGCGGTCAAAAGTCGTCGATAGAGGGCGACTTGCGCTCAGTTAGCCGGTCCGTACCAACACGTTCCCAACACTCGATGACGACTGGTCGGGCTGTGGCGATGGGTGGGGATCGGACATGGAGATCGTCGGGAGCGTCCCTCCTGAACCGGGGGCGGCCACGCCCCGCGGGCCGTTCGCCTATGAGGGCGTCTGGCGCTTCACCGCCCCCGCGCTCGACACCTCCGTCCCACAGGCCCGGCACGCGGTGCGCGATCTGCTGGCCCACCAGCGGGTGCCCGCCCCTGACGACCTCGTACAGAACTTGCTGCTGATCGTCTCCGAGCTGGTCACCAACGCCGTACGGCATGCGGCGCTGCTCTCTCCGGAGATCGCCGTCGAGGTGTCCATCGGCCCGGACTGGGTGCGGGTCGCGGTCGAGGACAACCACCCCTACCGGCCCAAGGCGCTGATGGCCGACCAGGGCCGGACCGGCGGGCGCGGGCTGTTACTGGTGCAGACGATCGCCGAGGAGGAGGGCGGGATCTACGACGTCCAGCACACGGCGAGCGGCGGCAAGGTGGTCTGGGCCGCACTGCCGCTCGCGGCCGCCCACGTCCGGCTGACCACTACCAGCCTGCCGCCGCTCCGGTGACCTCCCGGATCACCGGCCGGGCCGCGTCCAGCACGGTCATGAACCAGGCCGAGAAGGGGTTGTGCGCGAGCAGCCGGGTCAGCTCCTCGGGGGCGACGAAGGCGGTCTCGTCGATCTCCTGCGGATCCGGATGCGGCTCGGTTCGCACCAGCCCCGCGAACAGGTGGTTGTACTCCTGCTCCACCAGGCCCGACACCGGATCCGGGTGGTTGTAGCGCACCGTGCCCGCCTCGCGCAGCAGCGCGGGCGCCACCCCCAGCTCCTCGCCCGTACGCCGGGCCGCGGCCACGAAGGGCGGCTCGCCGGGGTAGGGGTGGCCGCAGCAGGTGTTCGACCAGACGCCGGGGGAGTGGTACTTGCCCAGGGCCCGGCGCTGGAGCAGCAGCCGCCCCTCGTCGTCGAAGAGAAAGACGGAAAAGGCCCGATGCAGCCGGCCGGGGGCGAGATGGGCGGAGAGCTTCTCCGCGGTGCCGATGGTCCTGCCGTCCTCGTCGACCAGCTCCAGCATGATCGGCTCCGTGGAACCCGTCGGCGCGCCGGGTGCGGAGGGCCTGGCGGAGTCGGTGGTGCGGCCGTTGGCAGGTGTAATTGGCATTGACCATCCTCATCGTCCGTCGGAACCCTCAAGTCTGCCGCACCAGTGCCATGAGTCAGTGGCAAAGTTTGGCTTCGTGCTCAGCATGTCCGCCTGGCTCCAGCTGGAACGTGCAGTGGGCCACGTCGAAGTGCTCCCCCAGACAGCCCTGCAGGTCGTGCAGCATCCGCTCATGGCCGACCGCGTCCAACGCCCGCCTGCTGACCACCACGTGTGCGGAGAGTACCGGCATGCCCGAGGTGATGGTCCATACATGCAGATCATGCAGTCCCTCGACGCCGGGGAGGGCGAGAATGTGGGCCCGTACCTGATCCATGTCCACATCCCGCGGCGCCGCCTCCAGCAGGACGTTCAGCGTGTCCCGCAGCAGCCGGAACGTCCGCGGCACGATCATAAGGCCGATCAGCAGGGAGGCGATCGGATCCGCCGTCTGCCAGCCGGTGGTCACGATGATCCCGGCCGATACGAGGACCGCGACCGAGCCCAGCGCGTCCGCCAGCACCTCCAGGAACGCCCCGCGGACGTTCAGGCTCTCCCGCTGCCCGCCCCTGAGCAGCGCCAGTGACACCGCGTTCGCGGCCAGGCCGATGGCGCCGAACAGGATCGTCAGCCCGCCGTGGCTGGTGGGCGGGGTGATGAACCGGGCCACCGCCTCGTACAGGATGTAGCCGCCGACGCCGAGCAGCAGCAGACAGTTCGCCAGCGCGGCCAGGATCTCGGCCCGTGCGTAGCCGTAGGTGCGGCGCGGGCTCGGCGGGCGGTTCGCGAAGTGGATCGCCAGCAGCGCCATGGCGAGCCCGAGGGCGTCCGTCATCATGTGGCCGGCGTCCGCGAGCAGCGCGAGCGAACCGGCGAGCACCCCGCCGACCACCTCCACGGCCGTCACCGTGAGCGTGATGCCGAGGGCGGCGCGCAGCCGCCACTGGTGTGCGGCGCCCGCCGTGCCGAGTCCGCCGCCGTGGTCGTGGCCCGCGCCCATGTACGGCCTCCTCCCGCGCGCCGCCACTGCCCGGACGCGCCAGCTGCCTTACGGCCCAGTGAACTACGGCGGTGCCCCGAGCCGCGGTCAGCCGCGCCGGGCCTGAGGCCGTCCTAGGGCCTGTCGTCAAAGGGGGCGCCCTGCTCCCGACGCCTGGCACGCCTCCCCCAGCTACCGCTGGGAGGTGCCCCCTGCGCCAGACGCCGCTCGCGGCCGGACGCCCCCTTTGACGACAGGCCCTAGCGGGCCCCGCGCTCCCTACCGCCGGACGGCCTCGGGGTGGTGCAGACACCAGCCCTCCCAGGCCGAGCGCACCATCGCCGCCACCCCGTGCCGGGCGCTCCAGCCCAGCTCCTTGGCGATCAGCTCGGTCGCCCCGACGACCCGGGCCGGATCGCCCGCGCGGCGCGCCTCGACCACCGGGGCAAGCTCCGGGTGGCCGGTGACCTCGCCGATCAGCTGTGCCATCTCGCGTACCGAGACGCCCTGACCGGTGCCGATGTTCACCGTCAGATCGCCCCCGCCCGGCCGCTCCGCCAGTCGGCGGGCCGCGGCGAGATGGGCGGAGGCCAGGTCCTCGACGTGAATGTAGTCACGGATACAGGAGCCGTCGGGCGTCGGATAGTCGTCGCCGAAGATCCGGGGAGCCTCACCCCGGGTGATCCGCTCGAACATCATCGGGATGATGTTGAACACTCCGGTGTCGGCCAGCTCGGGGCGTGCGGCGCCCGCCACATTGAAGTAGCGCAGACAGGCCGTGGAGATCGAATGAGCCGCGCCCGTGGCTCTGACCAGCCACTCTCCGGCCAGCTTGGTCTCTCCGTACGGGTTCATCGGCCGGCAGGGGGTGTCCTCGGTGACGAGTTCCACATCCGGCATCCCGTAGACGGCGGCGGAAGAGGAGAAGAGGAAGCTGCCGATCCCGGCCGCGACCACCGCCTCCAGCAGCACCGTCAGGCCGTGCACATTCTCGCGGTAGTAGCGCAGCGGCTGCTCGACGGACTCCCCGACCTGCTTCTTCGCCGCCAGATGCACCACCCCGGTCACGCCCAGGTCGGCGAAGGTGCGGTCCAGCAGCTCACGGTCGAGCGTGGAGCCCTGTACCAAAGGGACGCCCTGCGGCAGCCGCTCGGTGACACCGCTGGACAGATCGTCGAGCACGGCGACCCGCTCCCCGGCCTCCACCATGACCCGTACGACATGCGCCCCGATATATCCGGCACCACCTGTGATCAGCCACGTCATGACCGCACCCTATCCACAGCCGACGAGGGCGCGGTTTGGCCCGGAGCGCAGACATCCACCATGATGATCGCGGCAGCGGAAGCCGTCGTTCCCCCGAGCGGGTGATGAATGTGCGGTGAACGGACGCTTCCTTCTATCCGATAGCCTCTGCCGACGTGCCGCCCGCCCCATGCGGGGCCCGGGGTGTGCGACGCCCGCTGTCCGGACGGCGGCCCTGGGCCGGTATCCCTGTCCGGCGCGGCCACCGTGCCAGCTGCCAAGGAGTGAGTTCGTCTGTCGACCGCCATTCTCACCGGTCCCGCAGTCGCGGGCTCGTCCCTTGAGGACGACCTGCGGTCGCTCGGGTTCGACGTGCGCACGGCAGCCGACGCCGCCGGGGTCGCGAGGGAGCTCGCGGCCACCCCGGCGCGTGAGCGGGTGGCGCTGGTCGACCCGCGCTTCGTCGGCCACGTCCACGCACTGCGCCTGGCCCTGACCGATCCGCGCTTCCCGGCCGCCGCGGTCCACGGCGCCCTCACCGCCCAGCCGGACGCCCGCGCGGCGCTCACCCGCGCGCTGACGGCGTACGCGCCGGGGGCGGCGGCGCCCGAGCGCGGCGCCCTCGCCGTGGCCGGCGCCGCCGCGACTCCCGGGCCGGAGGTCCACCTGCCGGCCCCGGACGGCTCCGCCGTGCTGCCCGACGCCCTCGCCGACGCCCTGGGCGCCGAGGACATCGCCGTGCACCGGCCCGAGCTGGGGGTGCTCGTCGCCGACGTACCCGAGGACGCGGCGGGGCGTGCGGAGGCGCAGGCCCGTACCCGGGCGGTGGACGACGAGCAGGTGCGGCTGCGCAGCGCCGTCAAGGCGCGCGACGGCTTCTTCACCACCTTCTGCATCAGCCCCTACTCGCGCTACATCGCCCGCTGGTGCGCCCGCCGCGGACTCACCCCCAACCAGGTCACCACCGCCTCCCTGCTGACCGCCCTGATCGCGGCGGGCTGCGCGGCCACCGGCACCCGGCCCGGGTTCATCGCGGCGGGGCTGCTGCTGATCGGCTCCTTCGTTCTGGACTGCACCGACGGCCAGCTCGCCCGCTACTCCCTCCAGTACTCCACGCTGGGCGCCTGGCTGGACGCGACGTTCGACCGGGCCAAGGAGTACGCGTACTACGCGGGGCTCGCGCTGGGCGCCGCGCGCGGCGGGGGCGGCGGAGACGATGTGTGGGCGCTTGCGCTCGGCGCCATGGTGCTGCAGACCTGCCGCCACGTCGTCGACTTCTCCTTCAATGAGGCGAATCACGACGCCACCGGCAACAGCAGCCCCACCGCCGCCCTCTCCAACCGCCTCGACAGCGTCGGCTGGACGGTCTGGCTGCGCCGGATGATCGTGCTGCCGATCGGCGAGCGCTGGGCGCTGATCGCGGTGCTCACCGCGTGCACCACGCCCCGTATCACCTTCTATGTGCTGCTCATCGGCTGCGCGCTGGCCGCCTGCTACACCACCGCCGGCCGGGTGCTGCGGTCGCTGACCCGCAAGGCGCGGCGTACGGACCGCGCGGCGCTCGCCCTCGCGGACCTCGCCGACTCGGGCCCGCTCGCCCAGGGCTTCGCCGCGGCCTTCCGCGGTGTGGCGCGCCGGCTCCCGGCCTTCGCCGCCCCCGCCCTCGCCCTGTTCGGGGCGGCCGCGGTGGTCGCCGTGGCGGCGCTCACGTCCTTCGGCAGCCCCTGGGCGGTCGTCGCCGCCGCGGGCTACGCGCTCACCTCGGGACTGGCTGTGGCCCGTCCGCTCAAGGGTCCGCTCGACTGGCTTGTGCCGCCGGTCTTCCGCGCCGCGGAATACGGCACCATCCTGGTCCTGGCAGCTGACTCGGGGGTGAACGGAGCGTTGCCCGCCGCTTTCGGGCTGGTGTCGGCGGTCGCCTACCATCACTACGACACGGTGTACCGCATCAGGGGCGGTACCGGCGCGCCCCCGCACTGGCTGGTGCGGGCGATCGGCGGGCACGAGGGGCGGACCCTGGCGGTCACGGTCGCCGCCGCCCTGCTGTACGAGCAGAACCAAGGCTTCACCATCGCGCTGACCGTCCTCGCGGCGGCCCTCGCGCTGGCCGTGCTCAGCGAGAGCATCCGCTTCTGGGTGTCCTCCGGAGCACCCGCTGTACACGACGAAACAGGAGAACCCGCATGATCGGCCTCGTGCTGGCGGCTGGCGCCGGACGGCGTCTGCGCCCTTACACCGACACCCTTCCCAAGGCCCTGGTGCCTGTCGACGGCGATACCACCGTCCTCGACCTGACCCTCGGCAACTTCGCGGAGGTGGGCCTGACCGAGGTCGCGATCGTGGTCGGTTACCGCAAGGAGGCCGTGTACGAGCGCAAGGAGGCGCTGGAGGCGAAGTACGGCCTCAAGCTCACCCTCATCGACAACGACAAGGCCGAGGAGTGGAACAACGCCTACTCCCTGTGGTGCGCCCGTGACGCGATCCAGCACACCGTGATCCTCGCCAACGGCGACACCGTGCACCCGGTCTCCGTCGAGAAGACGCTGCTCGCCGCCCGGGGCGACGGCCAGAAGATCATCCTCGCCCTCGACACGGTCAAGAAGCTCGCCGACGAGGAGATGAAGGTCATCGTGGACCCCGAGAAGGGCGTCCAGAAGATCACCAAGCTCATGGACCCGGCCGAGGCGACCGGCGAGTACATCGGCGTCACCCTCATCGAGGGCGAGGCCGCCGCGGAGCTGGCGGACGCGCTCAAGACCACCTTCGAGCGCGACCCCGACCTCTACTACGAGGACGGCTACCAGGAGCTGGTCAACCGCGGCTTCAAGGTCGACGTGGCCCCGATCGGCGACATCAAGTGGGTCGAGATCGACAACCACGACGACCTCGCGAAGGGCCGTGAGATCGCATGCCAGTACTGACCCGCCTCATCCCGTCTCCCGTCTCCGTCGACATCAACGCCGGGGCCCTGGACGACTTGGCGGGCCTGCTGGCCGACCAGCGCATCTCGGCCTCCGGCAAGCTGGCGGTCGCGATCAGCGGCGGCTCCGGCGCCGCCCTGCGTGACCGGCTGTCCCCGGTGCTGCCGGGCGCCGACTGGTTCGAGCTGGCCGACGGCACCATCGACGGCGCCATCCAGCTTGCCGACGCCATGAAGTCCGGGCACTACGACGCGGTCGTCGGCCTGGGCGGCGGGAAGATCATCGACGCCGCCAAGTACGCCGCCGCGCGTATCGGCCTGCCGATGGTCGCCGTCGCGACCAACCTGTCGCACGACGGCATCTGCTCGCCGGTGTCGATCCTGGACAACGACGCCGGCCGTGGCTCATACGGTGTGCCGACCCCGATCGCGCTGGTCATCGACCTCGATGTGATCCGCGACGCCCCGGTGCGCTTCGTGCGCTCCGGCATCGGCGACGCCGTCTCCAACATCTCCGCGATCGCGGACTGGGAGCTGTCGCACCGCGAGACCGGCGAGCCGATCGACGGCCTCGCGGCGGCCATGGCCCGTACGGCGGGCGAGTCGGTGCTCCGCCACCCGGGCGGCTGCGGCGACGACGACTTCCTGACCGTGCTGTCCGAGGGCCTGGTGCTGTCCGGTATCGCCATGTCGATCGCCGGTCACACCCGGCCGTCCTCCGGCGCCTGCCATGAGATCAGCCACGCCTTCGACCTGCTCTACCCCAAGCGCTCCGCGCTCCACGGCGAGCAGGTCGGCCTCGGCGCCGCCTTCGCGATGCACCTGCGGGGCGCGCCCGAGGAATCCGCGCTGATGGTCGACGTACTGCGGCGGCACGGTCTGCCCGTCCTGCCGAACGAAATCGGATTCAGCGAGGACGAGTTCGTCAAGGCGGTGGAGTACGCGCCGCAGACCCGCCCCGGGCGCTACACGATCCTCGAGCACCTTGACCTCTCCTCCGACGCGATCAGGGACGCATACGCCGACTATGCCAAAGCAGTCAGTCAAACCATCGGTGGCTGAACTCCGCCCGGTCGTTCACCCCGCGGGGGTGAAGGACCGGCGGAGCGGTGAGCACTGGATGGGACGCCTCTACATGCGCGAGGTCTCCCTGCGGGTCGACCGCCATCTGGTCAACACCCGGGTCACGCCCAACCAGCTCACATACCTGATGACCGTCTGCGGCGTGCTCGCGGCGCCGGCCCTGCTGGTGCCGGGGATCCCGGGCGCCGTGCTCGGTGTGGTCGCGGTTCAGCTCTATCTGCTGCTGGACTGCGTCGACGGCGAGATCGCGCGTTGGAGGCAGCAGTTCTCCCTCGGCGGGGTCTACCTGGACCGGGTCGGCGCCTATCTGACCGACGCGGCGGTGCTCGTCGGCTTCGGCCTGCGCGCCGCCGATCTGTGGGGCAGCGGGCGGATCGACTGGCTCTGGGCCTTCCTCGGCACCCTGGCCGCCCTCGGCGCGATCCTGATCAAGGCCGAGACCGACCTCGTCGGCGTCGCCCGCCACCAGGGCGGGCTGCCGCCGGTCAAGGAGGCGGCGTCCGAGCCGCGCTCCTCCGGTATGGCGATGGCACGCAAGGCCGCCGCGGCGCTCAATTTCCACCGGCTGGTGCTCGGGATCGAGGCGTCCCTGCTGATCCTGTTCCTGGCGGTGCTGGACTCGATCCGGGGCGACCTGTTCTTCTCCCGGCTCGGCGTCGCCGTACTCGCGGGCATCGCCCTGCTGCAAACTCTGCTTCACCTGGTGTCCATCCTCGCGTCGAGCAGGTTGAAGTGATGACGGACACACCACTCACGGTCGGCGCGGTCGTCCTGACGATGGGCAACCGCCCCGACGAACTGCGTGCGCTGCTCGATTCGGTCGCCAAGCAGGACGGCGACCGGATCGAGGTGGTCGTCGTGGGCAACGGCTCACCGCTGCCCGAGCTCCCGGACGGGGTGCGCACCGTCGAGCTCCCGGAGAACGTGGGCATCCCGGCGGGCCGCAATGTCGGCATCGAGGCGTTCGGCCCCGGCGGTACCGAGGTCGACGTGCTGCTCTTCCTCGACGACGACGGTCTGCTGCCCCATACGGACACCGCCGAGCTGTGCCGTCAGGCCTTCGCCGCCGACCCCGAGCTCGGCATCATCTCCTTCCGTATCGCCGACCCGGAGACCGGCACCACACAGCGCCGCCATGTGCCCCGGCTGCGCGCCTCCGACCCCATGCGGTCCTCGCGGGTGACCACCTTCCTCGGCGGTGCCAACGCGGTCCGTACGAAGGTCTTCGCGCAGGTCGGCGGGTTGCCGGACGACTTCTTCTACGCCCATGAGGAGACCGACCTCGCCTGGCGCGCCCTGAACGCGGGCTGGATGATCGATTACCGGTCGGACATGGTGCTGCACCACCCGGCCACCGCGCCGAGCAGGCACGCCGTCTACCACCGCATGGTCGCCCGCAACCGGGTCTGGCTGGCGCGGCGCAATCTCCCCATCCCGCTCATCCCCGTCTATCTCGGCGTCTGGCTGCTGCTCACCTTGGCCCGGCGACCCTCGAAAGCCGCCCTCCGTGCCTGGTTGGGCGGGTTCCGGGAAGGCTGGAAGACTCCGTGTGGTGCACGCCGCCCCATGAAGTGGCGTACGGTATGGCGCCTGACCCGACTGGGCCGACCGCCTGTCATCTGACAAGCTCGTATCTGAGAGCATCGGGCGCGACCCGGGGCGCGGCCCCCGTCAGCGCACCCCTGATGAGGACGAAAGTGTCAACTGTGAGCGAGACTACGCACAATAGTGCGGTCGCCAGCGCCCCGCCGTCGCCGGATGACGGCCTGGCCCCGGCAGAGCTGGCGGCGAAATACGGGCTGTCGGTGAGCGGCGCCCGGGTGAGCCTGCCCGACTACGTCCGGCAGATGTGGGGCAGGCGCCACTTCATTCTGGCTTTTTCGCAGGCCAAGCTCACCGCCCAGTACAGCCAGGCCAAGCTGGGCCAGCTGTGGCAGGTGGCGACACCGCTGCTGAACGCGGCGGTGTACTTCTTCATCTTCGGCCTGCTCCTGAAGAGCAACAGGGGTATGTCACACGACATGTACATCCCGTTCCTGGTGACGGGTGTCTTCGTCTTCACGTTCACTCAGAACTCCGCGATGGCGGGTGTGCGCGCGATCTCCGGGAATCTGGGTCTGGTGCGGGCCCTGCACTTCCCCCGCGCCTCGCTCCCCATCTCCTTCTCGCTCCAGCAGCTCCAGCAACTGCTGTTCTCGATGATTGTGCTGGTCATCGTGTTGCTGGGCTTCGGGCACTACCCGGCCCTGGCCTGGCTGCTGATCCTCCCGGTGCTCGCACTGCAGTTCGTCTTCAACACCGGTCTCTCGCTGATCATGGCCCGGCTCGGTGCCAAGACCCCGGACCTGGCGCAGCTGCTGCCGTTCCTGCTGCGGACGTGGATGTACGCGTCCGGTGTGATGTACCCGCTGGCGCCCACGCTCGAGCGGGCGGGGGCGAGCGGCTGGATCGCCGACGTCATGCTGGGGAACCCGGCCGCCGTCTACATGGACCTGATGCGGTACGCGCTGATCGACGACTACGGTCAGAAGTACCTGCCTCCGCATGTGTGGGCACTGGGCCTGGGCTGGGCGGTGGTCTTCGGCATCGGCGGCTTTGTGTACTTCTGGAAGGCAGAGGAGCAGTACGGCCGTGGCTGAGCAGACCCTTGACGAGACCTCCCAGGCGCCGCAGGCCGCTCAGGCGGCCCCGGCCGCGGGGCGGATCCCGACCGTCATCGCCGACGATGTGCACATCGTCTACCGAGTCAACGGCGGCCCCCGTGGCCGCGGCAGCGCCACCGCGGCCCTCAGCCGCATCCTCCGCCGCAAGAACGCCCCGGGCATGCGTGAGGTGCACGCCGTGCGCGGGGTCACCTTCGTGGCGTACCGCGGCGAGTCGATCGGCCTGATCGGCTCCAACGGCTCCGGTAAGTCGACGCTGCTCAAAGCCGTCGCGGGGCTGCTGCCCACCGAGCGCGGCAAGGTCTACACCGACGGCCAGCCGTCGCTGCTCGGCGTCAACGCGGCGCTGATGAACGACCTGACGGGCGAGCGGAACGTCATCCTCGGCGGGCTGGCCATGGGGATGTCGCGGGAGCAGATCCGCGAGCGTTACGAGGGAATCGTCGACTTCTCGGGCATCAACGAGAAGGGCGACTTCATCACGCTGCCGATGCGCACCTACTCCTCCGGTATGGCGGCCCGCCTGCGGTTCTCGATCGCCGCCGCCAAGGACCACGATGTGCTGATGATCGACGAGGCGCTGGCCACCGGCGACCGGAAGTTCCAGAAGCGCTCGGAGGCCCGCATCCGCGAGCTGCGCAAGGACGCCGGCACCGTCTTCCTGGTCAGCCACAACAATAAGTCGATCCGGGACACATGTGACCGGGTGCTGTGGCTGGAGAAGGGCGAGCTGCTGATGGACGGCCCGACCGACGAGGTCATCAAGGCGTACGAGAAGGAGACCGGCAAGTAGCCGATTTCCGCGTATCCGCAGGCCCCGCCGGACACCCGTCCGGCGGGGCCTGTGTCATATGGTCGCGTCGAAGAGCGCGACCGTGCCGCGCACCCGGATGTGATGGCGCTCGAACCGGGACCCAAGTGCTTTGTCCAGCAGCTCCAGCGAGTCCTCGGAGTTGTTGAGCACCCCGCGTCTCACGCATTCGCGCAGGTGGAGCCGGGAGACCGCCGTATGGCGCACGCCGTGCGCCAGCACGGTGCTGCCGAACACCCGGGCCCCCGGCTCGAGATGGGGCAGCAGATGGTCGAAGACGGCGAACTTCGCCGCCGCCCCCGAAGGCAGGCAGTGCAGTACGAAGTTCAACGCGGCTGAGGTGAACCGCCGCCCCTCCAGCTCCATCGGGCGCAGTACATCGCGGCACAGCGCCGTGGGGCCGTAGCGCGCGATCCGGCGCTGTGCGGTCGCCAGCACCGTCGGGTTGAGGTCGACCAGGGTGATCTGCGGCAGGCGGGTGGGGAACCGGCACCGGTCGAGGAAGTAGCCGGTGCCCGGACCGATGTCGAGATGGCGGTCTGAGACATGCCGGTCGTAGAGGGCCAGCATCTCCTCGGGCGGGCAGCGCCACACCGCACGGCACACCGCGCCCAGGATGAGCGTGTCGTACAGGGCGAGCAGGGGCCGGGAGTAGACGGCCGCCGCGGCGGCGGCTTCGCTTCCCTTGTCCCGCTCGCGGTCGCGCGGGTTTCCCATGCGATCGGCTCCTTTTCTGTCCTGGGCACCTGTCCTGGGCGCAGCCTTCCTCTTCTTACAGATCCCGGCCGGCGGCCCCTGGATACACCCGCGAAGGATGTATCCGCGTGGCGCGGTGCCGGATCTGTTGGGCAGTGCGGATACCGAGCGGAGGAAGGGTGAGATGAGCCAGCCCGTCACCAGGGAAAGCGCGGAGTGGGACGCCATCGTCGTCGGAAGCGGGCTCGGAGGTGTCTCGGCCGCGGCCGTCCTGGCGCGTTCGGGGCTGAGGGTTCTCGTCTGTGAGCAGGGCGAAGGTCTGGGCGGGCTCGCGCACGCCTTCACCCGGGACGGGCGGACCTTCGACTCGGCGATCCGGGTGCTGGCCGAGGGCGAGATGGTGCTCGGGCTGCTGGAGTGGCTGGGCGTTCAGGACCGGTGCGAGCTGACGGTCATCGACCATCTCTACCAGGCGGAGTTCCCGGGGATGAGCGTCTTCGCGCCCACGGGCCTGGAGGAGTTCATGGAGGCCCATATCCGGCTCTTCCCGGATGAGGCGGAGGGCATCCGTGCCTTCTTCCAGCTGCGCCGCCAGATGTTCTGGGAGACGGCGCAGGCGCCCATGAGGGTGACCGACCCGTCGGCTCTCGGGCAGTTGGAGGAGCTGCTGCCGACGCTGATGAAATACCGGACGGCGACGCTCGCGCAGGTCATGGACGAATATCTGCGCGACCCGCGGCTGAAGGCCATGTGCTCTGCCCTGTGGCCGTATATGGGGGCGCCCCCCTCTCAGCTGTCGTTCTTCGCCTACGCCCAGTTCATCGGGGTGCTCATCGACGGCCCGTACTACTGCAAGGGCAGCTTCCAGAATCTGGTGGACGCCTTTGTCACCGCGGTCGAGCGAAACGGGGGCCAGGTCGTCACCGGCACCCCCGTCGAGCGGATCCTGCTGCAGGACGGCCGGGTCGTGGGGGTGCGCACTGCGGAGGGGGACGTGTGCACCGCCCCGGTGGTCGTTTCGAACGCGGACGCCCGCCAGACCTTCGAGGACCTGGTCGGCGCCGAGCATCTGCCGGGGCCCTACGCCCGGCGGCTGCGGCGGCTCCGGCCGTCGATGTCCGCCTGCGTCGTCTACGCGGCGACCACGCAGGATGTGCCCGCCCTCGGCGTCGCGCACGAGACCTTCAAGTACAACCACTGGGACCACGAGGGGACCTGGCGGGACCTGATGGGCGGCCGACCGGGCGGGATGTCGCTGTCCGTGATGACGATGCTCGATCCCGAGCTCGCTCCGCCGGGCGAGCATCTGCTGATCGGCACCGCGGTGGCGCCGTACCGGCTGCCCGGCGACAAGCCGTGGCAGCAGCACAAGGACCATTTCGCGGACTCCCTGCTCGCCGAGTTCGAGTCCGTGATCCCGGGCCTGCGCGACCATCTGACGTTCCTGCAGGCGGGTACGCCCGTGACCATCGAGCGCTATACGCGCAATCACCAGGGGGCCACTTACGGCTGGGCGCTGAGCCCCCACCAGATCGGAGGGAAGCGGCTCGCCCACCAGACGCCGGTGCCCGGTCTGTTCCTCTCCGGTCACTGGACCGAGGAGGGACCGGCGTCCTTCCGGGTGGTTCTCTCCGGCATGAACACGGCCCGTGAAGTGCTTGGCCACCTCGGCACCGGTCTGGACGTGCCCACCTTCAAACCCGACGACGTGCCGCAGTTGGCGCTGGACAGGTGAAAGGCAGCCCCCCATGACCACCGTATTCGTGCCGCCCGGCCCCCGGGGCCACCCCGTGCTCGGCAGCATCCGTGAGATCCAGCGGGACAACGTGTCGGCGTTCATGCACGCGTTCCGCCACCACGGCGACATCGTCAACTTCCGCGGCCCGCTGAGGATCAATCTGCTGGCCCACCCGGACCATGTCCAGCATGTGCTGCGCGACCAGCACAAGCACTATCCGCGGCCGCGCAAGGTGCAGGGCTGTCTGAGCACGATCGTCGGGGACGGGCTGGTGGCCGCCGAGGGCGGCTCCTGGCTCCGGTCCCGGCGGCTCACCCAGCCCGCCTTCCACCGCGACATCCTCCGCCGCTTCGGGGAGACCTTCACCCGCACCACCTCCGAGATGCTGGACGACTGGGAGCGGCGCCGCGGCCAGGGCCGGCCGCTGGACATCAAGTCGGAGATGATGCATCTGAGCCTGGCCAATCTGGCCAGAGCGCTGTTCAAGGCGGATCTCACCGACGCCATCGCCCGGATCGAGCCGGCCGTCCAGGGAGCGCTGAGCTTCACCCACCGCCGGATGACCTCTCCCGTGGACCCGCTGCGGATCCCTTCCAAGGCCCGGGGGCGCTTCCGGGACGCGCTCGGGACGATCAATTCGGTGCTCTACCCGATGATCGTCGCCCGTCGCCGGGAGGGCGGCGAGGACGACCTGGTCAGCATGCTCATCGGCGCCAAGGACCCCGGCTCCGGCGAGGCGTTCACCGACGAGCAGATCAGGGACGAGGTGAGCGGCTTCTTCGTGGCCGGCCATGAGACGGTCTCCACCGCGCTCACCTGGACCTGGTATCTGCTCTCGCTCAACCCCGAGAGCAGGCGCCGGGTCCAGGACGAGGTGGACCGGACACTGTCCGGGCGCGTCCCGACCGTGGACGACCTGCCGAAGCTCGCTTACACGACCATGGTGCTCCAGGAGGCCATGCGGCTGTATCCGCCGATCTTCGTCTATATGCGCTGTGCCGCGCGGGACGACGAAATCGGCGGCTATCACGTGCCCGCCGGGCGCTGGGTGGTGGTCTGCCCCTATGTGACGCACCGTCACCCCGAGTTCTGGGACAACCCGGAGGGCTTCGAACCCGAGCGGTTCACCCCCGAGAACAGCGAGGGCCGCCACCGAATGGCGTATCTCCCGTTCGGCGCGGGACCGCGCAAATGCATCGGCGACTCGTTCGCGATGCTGCAGATGCCCCTGGTGGTCGCCATGGTCGCGCAGCGGTTCCGGCTGGACCTGGTGGAGGGCCAGCGGGTCTTCCCGGAGCCGGCGATCTCACTGCGCCCCCGGGACCCCATGTGGATGTGGCTCCGCCCCGTTGAGGAGGGTTCCCGATGACCCGTCAAGCGCCAGGCCCCAAGGGCGAGCCGGTCCTCGGCAACGCACGGGCCTTTCAGGCTGACATCCTGCGGGCCCTGCAGCGGGGGCGCCGGGAGTACGGCGATGTCGTGCGGTTCGAGGGCATCGGCCCGCTCTTCCCGGTGTTCTTCGTCGGCCACCCCGACGGGATCAAGGAGATCCTGCAGGACAAGCACCGCAACTTCCCCAAGACGCCCTTTGTCAGCGACCGCTGGCGGGCCCTGGTGGGCGACGGCCTCATCTGCAGCGAGGGCGAGCTGTGGAGGCGCCAGCGCAGGCTCTGCCAGCCTGCCTTCCACCGCCGCCTGATCACCAGCTTCGCCACCGGGATGACCGAGGTCACCGCCGAGCTGCTGGACCGCTGGGAGGCCGCGGCGCGCGCGCACCGCGAGGTGGATGTCACCCTCGAGATGACCCGGCTGGCGCTGAGTGTTCTGGGCGGCGCCCTGTTCGGCGCGAACTGGCGGCAGGACTCCGAGGCCATGGCGCACGCCGTCGAAGTGGCCATCGGCGAGGCGTACAAGAAGTTCGGGAAGTTCGTCAGCCTGCCGGAGGGCGTGCCCACCCCCGCCAATCTGAGGTTCGCCAGGGCCAGGAAGCAGCTCGACCGGATCATCTACCGCGTCATCGAGGACCGGCGGGCCGACCGGGGGCCGCACCCCGACGATCTGCTCGAGGCGCTGATGACCGCCACCGAGGACGACGGCTCGGGCATGACCGTCGAGCAGGTCCGCAACGAGGTCATGACCTTCATGTTCGGCGGCCATGAGACCGTCGCCTCCGGGCTGACCTGGGCGCTGTATCTGCTCTCCCACCACCCCGAGGTCGCCGCGCGGCTGGAGGCCGAGGTGGACGAGGTGCTGGGCGGCCGCCTCCCCGGCGTCGAGGATCTGCCCCGACTGCCCTATGTGGACCGGGTGGTGCGTGAGTCGCTGCGGCTCTACCCGCCGGTGTCGCTCATCTCGCGCACCCCGCTGGAGGACGACACCGTGCAGGGCTATGACATCCCCAAGGGCTCGATGGTGCTGCTCTCCTCCTTTGTGACCCATCGGCACCCGGACTTCTGGCCCAACCCCGAGGGCTTCGACCCCGATCGCTGGATTCCGCTGGGCGAGCAGGGCCCGCACCGCTATGCCTGGTGGCCGTTCTCCGGCGGTCCCCGCAAGTGCATCGGGGATGTCTTCGGTCTCCAGGAGATGAAGCTGGTGCTGGCCATGATGGCGCAGCGGGTACGGGTCCGGCTCGCACCCGGCCACCCCGTGATCCCACGCCCCGGGATCACCCTCGGACAGGAACACGGCGTGATCGCCACCGTCGCGCTGCGCGAGAAGGCGCCGCCCGCCGCGCCCAGTGTTCTTGCGGTCGCGGACGCCGAGTCCGTCGCAGCCGCCGCTGCCGCCGCTGGCTGCCCGGTGCACGGAGGTGGAGCGCGATGACGCTCGCCACCGAACCCGCCCTGCGGGCGGGCCTGGAGACCGTATGGGCCTATCTCCATGAGTGCGGGGGCGCCAGGCAGCATGCGCTGGCCGACCGGCTGGTGATCCGGGGGGCCCGGCTGCACAATCCGCCCTGGCTCGGCCCGGACGGTCGCGGCGCGGCCGGCGTCCGGGACCAGCTCGTCCTGCTGCACCGCGCGTTCCCCGACCTGCGTACCGAGGTTGAGGACTTCTTCGGCGCCGGTGACCGGGTCGTGGCCCGGCTCACCCACCGGGGGACCCACCGAGGGCCCTGGCTGGGCGTCCCCGCCACCGGGCGTGAGGTGGAGTTCTCGCAGACGCTGATCTTCCGTATCGAGGACGGCCCAGGCGGCCGGATCGCCGAGATCTGGCAGCAGGCGGACGCGCTCGGCACCCTGATCACCCTGGGCGCCGCGCCGCCGCTGGGCACCACGAGCGCGCCGCGCGCGCTGGGCTGGGCCATCGCGGCGGCGCACCACCGGGCCCATCACCGTGTGCCGCAGGACCAGCCGTGGCCATGGCGGGGGACCGACCGGCAGTGCACCCCCGCCTTCCGCGGCGCCCTGTCGGGCACCACCCCGGCCTCCGCCGAGCTGCTGGAGGCCAATGCCCTGCCATTGCGCCGCTGGATCGCGGAGTGCGTCAACGAACAGGCCGTGCACATCTGCCAGGAGATCTTCCACGAGAGCTATCGGGGCCACTCCCCGCCGCACGCCGAGCCCGAGCCGCTGCGTGGCCCGAAGGGCTACGAGCGCTTCATCCGCGGGATCCTGACCGGCTTCCCCGACGCCAAGGCGACCATCGAGGACCTGATCCCGATCGGTGACCGGGTCGCCTGCCGGGTCCGGATGACCGGCACCCATCTGGGCCCCTACCGCGGACTGCCGCCCACCGGCCGGCCGTTCTCCCTCGGTCAGATCGTGATCTGCCGCATCGAGGACGGCAAGATCGTGGAGAGCTGGCAGGAGATCGACGCATTGGGGCTGATGCTGGGCTTCGGGGTGGTGCCCCGGCCCGGGTCCGGCTCCGCCGGCTATCTGCTGTGGTTCGCCCGGCTCGCCGCCACGCTGGCCACCGCCCCGCGCCGGATCGCCGCCGTACGCAAGGGGGCGAGGGCATGACCGGGGCCCGTGAGACAGCCGACGCGGCGGTCCTCGACCGCACCCTCGCGGCGTACGGCGGCGCGGGCCGCTGGGCGTCCGCCGAGCGGATCGAGGCGGAGCTCTCCTGCGGCGGCCTGCTCTTCCGCTGGAAGCGCGGCAGCGCCGGGACCTTCGAGCGGATGCACATCACCGCGGAGGTGGCGAGGCAGCGGATCCGGTTCCATGGCTTCGACGGCCCCCTGGACGGGGTGCTGGAGGGCCACGAGGTGCGGCTGGAGCGGGACGGCGCGGTCGTCGCGCGGCGCGTGGACGCCCGCGCCCCGTTCCCCGGCGGCCGCCGCCTGCTGCGCTGGGACTCGTTGGACATGATGTATTTCCTGGGCTACGCCCTGTGGAACTACCTCGCCTTTCCCGCGCTGCTGCGCCGCGAGGACATGAGCTGGCGCGCCGACGGCCCCGACGCCCTCCTGGCGCGTTTCCCCGCGCATCTGGCCACCCACTGCCCGCAGCAGCGTTTCCGGCTCGACCCGGCCACCGGGCTGGTCACCGAGCACGAGTACACCGCCGAGGTCTTCGGGCGCAGTTGGGCGCACGCCTGCCATCTCACCAGCGAGTACCGGGATGCCGACGGCGTCCCGTACGCCTCCCGCCGCCGGGTGATGCCGAGGCGCCCGCGGGCCGGGGGAGCGATGCCGCACCCGGTGCTCATCTGGGCCGACATCCATGACTACGCACTGACGAAGACTCGGTAAGGAGAAAGTCCATGCTCGATCGCTTGGCCCGGGCCATCGTCCGGCGCCCCAGGGCGTTCCTCATCGCGGTCCTCGGCTTCATGCTGATCGCCGGCCCGTTGGGCGGGCCCGTCGTCGGCAAGCTCGTCAACGGCGGGTTCGAGGACCCGAAGTCGGAGTCCAGCCTGGCGAAGCAGGCCCTGGACCAGCATTTCGGGGTGAAGGACTCCAATCTGGTGCTGCTGATTCGGGCGCCCGGCTCGGTCGACTCGGGCACGGCGGCCGAGGACGGCGCCGCCCTGACCCGGCGGCTGGCGGCCGAGCCCGGGATCTCTCAGGTCGGCTCGTACTGGAGCCAGGCCAGAGACCAGCGGCTGCGCAGCGAGGACTCCCGGTACGCCATGGCCATCGGACACATCGGCGGCGGGGAGAACGCCGCCGCGGACCGTGTCGAGGGGCTGCGCAAGGAGTTCGCCGGCCGGCAGGGGTCTTTGGAGGTGAAGCTCGGCGGCAGCACCGCCATGGGCTTCGACACCGACCACACCGTCCAAAAGGACCTCCAGAGGATGGAGGCCATAGCCTTTCCGGTGCTCTTCGTCATCCTGCTGCTGGTGTTCGGCAGTCTGGTCTCGGCGCTGCTGCCCCTGCTGATGGTTCTTCCGCTGCTGCTCGGCACGCTGCTGATGCTCCGGACCATCACGCTGTTCACCGATGTGTCGGTCTTCGCGCTGAATGTGACGACCATCATCGGCCTGGGCATCGCCATCGACTACAGCCTGTTCATCGTGACCCGGTACCGGGAGGAGATCAGGGACCGTGGCGGCGATCTGACGGACAAGCAGGCGCGGTCCGAGGCGATCGTGGCCGCGGTGCGCACGGCCGGGCGCACCGTGGTGTTCTCCGCCGTCACGGTGATGCTCTCCATGGCCGCCCTCGCGCTCTTCCCGCTGCTGTTCCTGCGCTCGATCGCCGTGGCGGGCATCGGTGTGATGCTGTTCGCCGCGCTGGCGGCCACCATCGTGATGCCGATGCTGCTCGCGCTGTTCGGCTCGAAAATCGACAGCCTGGATCTGCGGAAGGGTGTGCGGCGTCTGTTCGGCCGCCCGCCCCGGCCGCGGGCCGAGCTGGAGCGCGGCGTGTGGCATCGGCTGGCCACCTTTGTGATGCGCTTCGCCGCGCCGGTCGCCGTGGTGGCGACCGCGGCTCTGCTGCTCCTCGGGGCCCCGTTCCTGGGCGCCAAGTACAGCCTGCCGGACGACCGTCAGCTGCCGAAGACCGCACAGAGCCGCCAGGTCGGGGACATCATCCGGGAGGACTTCGTCTCCCGGGAGGCCGATGTGATCGCGATCGTGGCCACCGGGATCGGGGACCCGAAGCAGCAGTCCGCGGCGATCGGCGCGTACGCGGAGCGGATTTCGAAGCTCGACGGCGTGGAGTCGGTGGCCTCGTCCGCCGGTGTGTTCGCGCACGGCGCGCGGGTGGCGCCGGCCGGACCCGCCACCGCTTCGCTGGCCGCGAAGTCCGCCACCTATCTGCGAGTCTCGCCGGACGTCGAGCCGTTCTCCGCCGCCGGTGAGCGGCTGGTCCATGACATCCGCGACGCCGACTCCCCCTGGCCGGTGAGGGTGGCGGGCAGCGGCCCCGCACTGGTCGACACCTTGGACGCGCTCGGCGACCGGATGCCCATGGTGCTGGGTTTCATGATGCTGTCCACCTTTGTGCTGCTCTTCTTGTTCACCGGCAGTCTGTTGTTGCCGCTCAAGGCACTGGTTCTGAACGCGTTGAGTCTGAGCGCGACCTTCGGCGCCGTGGTGTGGATCTTCCAGGAGGGACACCTGGCGGGGGCGCTGGACGCCACGGTGACCGGGTCCTTGATCGCTCTCACCCCCATCCTGATGTTCTGTCTGATGTTCGGCCTCTCGATGGACTACGAGGTGTTCATGCTCTCCCGGATCAAGGAGGAGTACGAGCGCACCGGGGACAACACCGCCGCGGTGGCCCGCGGCCTGGAGCTGACCGGTCGGCTGGTGACGGCGGCGGCGCTGCTGTTGGGCATGGTGATGGTCGTAAGCCTGTTCACCGCTCAGATCACTTTCCAGAAGATGCTCGGCCTCGGTCTGACGGTCGCCCTTGTGGTGGACACCCTGGTCGTCCGCGGCCTGCTGCTGCCCGCCTTTATGCGGCTCGCGGGCTCGGCCAACTGGTGGGCCCCGGGCCCCCTGCGCCGGGTGCACCGGAGGTTCGGGCTCAGCGAGGCGCCGAAGAGGACGGGGCAGGGCCACCCGGTGAAGGCTCCCTCGGCGGCGAAGGAACCCGATGTGCCGGCGACCGCCGGCTCCTGACACACGGCCGGGCCGGGCATGACGTCGGTCATACCCGGCCCGGCCGGCCTGTATTGCGCCTCAGATTCGCCTCACGCCTGCCCGAGCCTCAGAGCCGTGCCGCCCGCTTGGGCGTCTCGTCCATCTCCGCATCGGCGGCCAGCGCGGCAGGGGTCCGGCGGGCCTCCCGGATCAGCAGCACGGCAGGGACCAGCCCCAGCAGCAGCGGGGTCGGCTCCAGGATGGCCGCGCCCACCACGCTCCACGCGGCCAGCCCCCAGCCGATGGACTGCGGCACCACGACACCGAGCCGGGCCAGATGGCAGACCAGGACGCCGAGCAGCAGCAGCGGTACGGCGAAGCTGGCGAGCACGATCCAGAACGCGCCGTTGGCCCCGCTGGGGTGGGCGAACTGCTCACGCGGCAGCCCCCACAAGTCCCCGCGGAACCAGTCGTCCATGTGCCCCGTGTTCTGCGCCCCCATTCCCACCAGGTGTCCGATGCCCAGAACGACCAAGCTTCGTCCCGCCCAGAGCGTCCTCATGGCGGCCCCTTTCGAAACTCTTAGTTTCGGAACTGCCGGTACCATAACATGACCCCATGGGAAGACCGAGGGATACCCGGGTGGACGAAGCGATCCTGGCCGCGACCCGCGAACTGCTGGCGCGCCATGGATACGCCGGTCTGACGGTGGACGCGGTCGCCGAGCACGCCGGCATCGGAAAGGCGGCCATCTACCGCCGCTACGCCACCAAACAGGAGATGGTGTTCGCCGCCGCCGTGCACCGTTCCGACCTGGCGCCGCCGCCCGACACGGGCAGCCTCCGAGGTGACCTCACCCGTCTGGTCGAGGACATCGTCGCCACGCTCGGCAACCCGGCCGCCTCCTCGGCCGTCCTCGGCCTGCTCGCCGACCTCGGGGCCCCCTCCGCTCTCGCCGACCGCTTCCACGCGAGCTTCGTCACCAGCCAGCGAGCGGTCGTCGCCGAACTGATGGACCGGGCGGTGGCCCGCGGTGAACTCGGTGCGCCCCCGGACGTCGACCTCGTCCACGCGCTGCTCGCCGGCCCGGTCTTCGCCACGCTCTATCTGCAGCGCCGCCGTCCGGACGGTCTGGCCGAGCGGTTGGGCCGTATGGTCGCCGAAACGCTTCGCCTCGAGGACCGGGCGGTCGGCCACGGCGGTCACACCACCGGGCAGGCCAGCGGGAGCGCCACCGCCTGAGCGGCCCCGCGCCCTCATCCGACGGTTTTTGCCTCTTCCCCCGCCGCGCCTCCGGCCCCGCGACGGCCGCCCCTCTTCCGTAGGTCTTCTTCCCCGTCGCGGTGTATCCGTCGCGCCCGCCCGCGGATCTGTGGAGGTGGAAGGCGGCACACGGCCGCCACGGCCTGCGGAGGGGGAGCGGGATTCGTGGAGGAACACAGGACGCCAGGGGCCGGGTGGCCGCGCATCGCCGTCGGAGTCGACCTGGTCGAGGTCGCCCGCGTCCAGTCGCTGCTGGAGGACAATCCCGCGGCCGAGACAGAGCTCTTCACCACCCGGGAGATCCGCTACTGCGCGGGCAAGCGCAATCGGTACGCCCGCCTCGCGGCCAGGTTCGCGGCCAAAGAGGCCGCGTTGAAGGCGCTGGGCACGGGCCTCGGCCCGGGTATGCGGTGGACCGACGTCGAGGTGGTCAACGAGCCCCTGGGCCGGCCCAGGCTGCGGCTGCACGGCACCGCCGCGCAGGCGGCCGGGGCTCCCGGCAGCTGGTCGGCCGAGCTCTCTCTGACCCACACCGATGACTACGC
Organism: Streptomyces sp. NPDC020845; assembly: GCF_044334165.1. Lineage (NCBI taxonomy): Bacteria > Bacillati > Actinomycetota > Actinomycetes > Kitasatosporales > Streptomycetaceae > Streptomyces > Streptomyces sp. NPDC020845. The sequence goes on from NZ_JBIRSJ010000013.1 coordinate 349,758, forward strand.
GATGGCGCAGGCGGTTCTCCTGCTCTCGCGGGTCGCCGACGAACCGGCCATGCGCCGGACGGCCACTGACGAAGGATCACCATGCGCTTCCATCTGATCGACCGCATCGACGCCCTCGATCCCCATCGCTCTGTCGCCGCCCGCAAGCTGACCTCCCGTCAGGAGGAGTTCTGGCGCGACGAGGGGCGTGGCCCGGAGATGCCGGCCCCGCTCGTCCTGGAGGCCCTGTGCCAGGCAGGCACCTGGCTGATCATGGGATCCACCGGGCTGTGCCGCCGGGCCGCGCTGCTGTCCGCCGACTCCGTCTCCTTCCAGGGGGCGGTGCGCCCCGGAGACGTTCTGGTCATGTCCGGCCGGGTGGAGTCGTTCGGGGACGACACCGCCGTGCTCAGCGGCACGGTCACGGTCGGCGGCCGCACCGTGCTGAGCGCCGACGCCATCATGTGCGCCCTCATCCCCACCGAAGACCTGGAGGATCCGCAGGACGTACGGCGGATGTACGACCGGCTGACGCGTGGCGCGAGGATCACCGGGGGCGCGCTCAAGGAGGCCGTCGCATGAGGCGCGTGGCGATCACTGGCATCGGCGCGGTCACCCCCGTCGGCCTGGACGCGAGCGCCACCTGGTCCGCCCTCGCCGCCGGGCGCAGCGGCGTGAGCCGCCTGGAGACCTTTGACGCGAGCACCTTCCCGGTCCGGATCGCCGGCCAGGTCAAGGGATTTGTGCCGGAGCGGGCGCTGCCCGACCCGCGCGAGCGCAGGCATCTGTCCCGGGCCGCCCTGTTCGCGCTCGCCGCGACCCGCGAGGCGCTGCGCGACGCGGGTGACGGCTGGCAGGACACCGACCCCTACCGGCGCGGCGCGGCCGTCGGCGGCACGGTGGGACGCCCCGAGCTCCAGGAGCTGGTGGACATGTCCCATCTGCTGGAGTCCACCGGGCAGCGGGAGTTCTCCCGCCAGGCGCCCGGCGACGTTCTGCTCCGCGACCAGAACGTGGGCGCGGTGGCCGTCGCCCGGGCCGGCGGCTGCCAGGGTCCGCTGATCAGCGTGAGCACCGCGTGTGCCGGGTCGGCCCACGCCGTCGGTGAGGCCTTCCGCCGGATCCAGGAAGGCGAGTGCCGGATGATGCTCGCCGGCGGCTTCGACGCGCTGACCACCTGGATGGACGTGGTGGGTTTCTCCCTCCTGGGCGCCGTGACCGACCGCTGGAACCATGACCCGCGGCGGGCCTCCCGCCCCTTCGACGCCCAGCGCTCCGGCTTCGTCCTGGGCGAGGGCGCGGTCATCGCCGTCCTGGAGGACTGGGAGAGCGCCCGGGCGCGCGGCGCCCGGATCCACGCCGAGCTCCTCGGCTATGGCTCCACGCTCAACGCCTACCGCATCACCGACTCACCGCCCGACGGCGGCGGGGCCATCGGCGCCATGCAGGACGCGCTCACCGAATCACGCCTCGACCCGTCCGCCGTCGACTATGTGGCCGCCCACGGCACGGGCACACCGGGGAACGACATCAGCGAGACCACCGCCATCAAGAAGGTGTTCGGCTCGCACGCCTGGGAGCTGTCGATCAGCTCGCCCAAGTCCATGACCGGACACCTCACTTCGGCCGCGGCCGGGGTGAACCTCATCGCCGCGCTCGGCGCGCTGCGCGAGGGCGTGGTGCCGCCCACGGTCAACCTCGACCACCCCGACCCCAAGCTCGACCTCGACTATGTGCCGAACGTGGCGCGCCGCCGCCCGGTGCGGGCCGCGCTGGTGAACGCCTTCGCCTTCGGCGGCACCAACGCCTCCTTCGTTCTCGGCCCCGGCGACGCGCGGCCCCACGACGGCACACGGTCCGAACAGGAAGGCAGGACAGCCGCATGACCGCGCTCGACGAGATCGTCGAGGTGTTCCCGGGGCTGCGGGCCACGGCTTTCACCAACGTCCCGCACACCCTCCCGGTCCTCGACACCCACTTCCCACGGTTTCCCGTGCTGCCCGGAGTGCTGATCCTCGACACGCTCGCCCAGGTCGCCGCCGTGGCGCTCGGGGCGGCCGGCGAAGGTCAGGAGCGATGGGGGCTCGCGGAGGCGCGGCGGATCCGCTTCCGCCACTACGTCACCCCCGGCGACCGGATGGAGACCACTGTCGACATCGCTGAGGTCACCGGGGACACCGCGCTGTGCACCGGCACCGTGCGGGTGGACGGCCGTTCGGTTACCACCGTGCGCGTCCTGCGCATGATGCGCCGCGCCCCGCAGGACGCCCCGGCCGCGAGCGAGGGGACACCGGCGTGAAGCATGTTGTGATCACCGGCGTCGGGCTGCTCACCGCGCTCGGCAAGGGGCACCGGGAGACCTGGCGGAGCCTGCTGGAGGGACGGACCGCGATCGGGCCCATCCGGGGCTTCGACCCGGCGTCCTTCCGCACCCGACTGGCCGCGGAGATCGAGGACTTCCAGCCCACCGAATACGCCCACCGGCGCGCCCTGCGCACCACGACCCGCAATGACCGGCTCGCCATCGCCGGCGCGGCCCTCGCCGTCCGGGACGCGGGCCTGGCCTTCGCCGAGTACGACCCCGAGCGGGCCGCGGCCTTCGTCGGCGGCAACAAGGAAATCTCCAACCCCGAGCATCTGCTGACCGGCAGCCTGGCAGCCCGCAGGCCCGACGGCCGCGCCGACCTCGCCCTGCTCGGCGAGCGGGCCTCGTCCGCCTTCTACCCGCTGTACTACGTGGAAGGGCTCCAATCCGCCGCGCTGTACCACCTCTCGGCCGCGTACGGCCTCAAGGGGCCGAACGCCTACTTCCACGGGACGGCGGACGCCGGCGCCACCGCCATCGGGCGCGCCTACCGCTCCATCCGGCGCGGGGAGTCACAGGTGGCGCTCGCCGGCGGCTGCGATGACGCGGCCTCATGGTGGGTGACGTCCAAGATGGACGGCCTGGGAGTCCTCAGCACCCGCAACGACCTGGGCGCCCAGGCCTTCCGGCCGTACGACGCGGACCGGTCCGGCTCCGTGCTCGGTGAGGGTGCGGCGTTCCTGGTGCTGGAGGAGCGCGAGGCGGCGCTCCGCCGCGGCGCCCACCTCTACGCCGAGATCCGCGGCTTCGGCTCCACGCTGGACAGCGCCCGGCTGCTCACCCCCGCCGAGGACGGTGCGCCGCTCGCCGCGGCGGTGAGCCACGCCCTGGAGGAGGCGCGGACACCGCCCGAGGACGTGGACTACATCGCCACGCACGGCTGCGCCACCCGGCTGGGCGACGCCAGCGAGGCGCGCGCCCTGCGGCGGACGTTCACCGCGACGGACCGTCGGCCGGTGGCCAGCAGCGTCAAGCCCGCGACCGGCCATCTGGTCGCCGCCGCCGGCGCGCTGAACGCCGCGGTGTGCGCACTGGCCATCGACGGGGGCGCGGTGCCCCCGACGCTCAATCTCGACCGGCCCGACCCGGCCTGCCAGGGGCTGGACTGGGTTCCCGGACAGGCCCGGGAACTGCCGGTGCGTCATGCGCTGGCGCTGGCGCGCGGCCTGGAAGGACAGCAGGTCGCCCTGGCACTCACCGCCCCGGGGGACCGATGACACGCCGGGCCGACGACCGGGTCGGCAGCACAGCAGACATCGGCAGCACAGCAGACAAAGGAGGGGTGCCGATGGCCAGGCGGAACAAACGGGGACGTGCGACGAGGACCGTCACCACGGTGGCCGTGGTGGGCACCGGGGCACTGACCTCCCAGGGGGCGGGAGCGGCGGCGTTGTGGGAAGGCGCTCGGGCCGGCCGGGTCGCCATCCGGCCCGTCCAGCACATCGATATGCGGGGGCTCGCCACCAAGCTCGGCGGTGAGGTCGAGGGGGCGCGGACCGCGCCGCGCGGCTATCGCAGGCCCAAGGGCCACCGCGAGCGGGCGCTCGACCTGGCCCTGGCCGCCGCCGAGGAGGCGCTCGCCGCCCTGGCGGAACTGCCCGAGGGGACGGTGGCCCCGACCCGCTTCGGGCTGGTGCTGGGCACCTGCAACGCCGGGCTGCTCTCCGCACGGGCCTGGCTGGACGCGGCGCACCGGGGCGCGGCCCCCGACCCCAGGCTGCCGCTGCTGGCCACGCCCCAGGCGCTCGCCGAGTCGGTGGCCGCCGCGTACGGACTGCGCGGCCCGGTCCTCGCGGTCAACACCGCCTGCGCCTCCGGGGCGAACGCCATCGGGCTCGGCGCGGACCTGGTGCGGCAGGGCCGGGCGGACGCGGTGCTGGCGGGGGGCACCGACGCCTTCTCGGATGTCGTCTTCGCCGGGTTCAACGCCCTGGAGTCGCTGTCGCCCGAGCCCGCAGCGCCGTACTCGGCCGACCGGCAGGGCCTTTCGCTGGGCGAGGGCAGCGGCATGGTGCTGCTGGTGTCCACCGAATTCGCGGCGGCGCACGGACTGCGTCAGCTGGCCGAAGTCGCCGGCTACGGCCTGTCCGCCGACGGCTATCACGTCACAGCACCACACCCTGAGGGCGCCGGAGCGGCCCGGGCGATCGACTCGGCGTTGCGCCGGTCCGGTGTCGCGCCCGAGGACATCGGCTATGTCAACGGCCATGGCACCGGCACGCCCAAGAACGACCCGGCGGAGTCCGCTGCCATCGCCCGGGCGCTCGGTGAGAGCGCCGCACGCACCCCGGTCAGCAGCACCAAGTCCGTCATCGGCCATCTGCTCGGCGCGGCGGGAGCGGTGGAGGCCATCGTCACCGCACACGCCCTGGACGAGCAACTGGCCCCGCCCACCGCCGGATACACCCGGGCGGCCCCCGAGTGTCCGCTCGACTATGTGCCCGGTGCGGCGCGACCGCTGCACACCGACGCCGCGCTCTCCAACAACTTCGCCTTCGCCGGGGCCAACGCCGCGCTGGTGCTCACTCGCCCCGGCACCCACACCCCACCCGTCCCCGACTGGGACCGTGTGGTGGTCACGGGAGTGTCGGTGCTCGGGCCGGCCGGCGACGGGATCCAGGCGGCGCGCCGCGCGCTGCGGGCCGGCCAGGAGGCCGGCTCCCTGGAAGGCGGGTTGCGGCTCGGCCGCGTGGCGCTGGGCGACGAGGAGATCGCCCCGTATCTGACCCGGCGCCAGCGCCGCCGGATGGACCGGCTCGCGGTGCTCTCCATCGTGGCCACCGCCAAGGCACTGGCCGACGCCGGGCTGTCCGCCGACGAGAGCGTCGGGGTGGTGTTCGGCACCGGCACGGGCCCCATGGAGGCCATGGAGAGATTCGTCCTTCCGCTGCTGGAGGAGGGCGCCGCGGCCGCCGACCCGAGTGTCTTCCCGAACACGGTCTACAACCAGGCGGCCGGACAGGTGGCCACCCACCTCGGGCTGCGTGGCCCCACCTCCACCCTGTCGGTGGGCCATGCCACCGGCGCGGCCGCCGTCGCGTACACCGCGGATCTGCTGGCCGCCGGACACGCGGACGCGCTGGTGTGCACGGTCACCGACACGCTGACCGAGCAGGTCGCCCGCGCCTATACGGCCACCGGCGCGGCCTCCACCCGCCCGCCCGGCGCACCGGCCGACGGCCGCTTCACTCTCGCCGAGGGCAGCGTGGCTCTGGTCATGGAGCGGCTTTCGGCGGCCCGGGCGCGCGGCGCCACGGTGCTCGGTGAGGTCCTGGGCCACGGCATGGCTTCCGACGCCAGCCGGGCCCGGCTGTGGGACCCGCACGGCCGTGGAGTGGAGCTGGCCATGCGCCGTGCGCTCGCCGACGCCGGTCTTACGCCGCGGGACGTGGGCGGGGTGTGGCTGTCGGCCGCCGGGCTGACCGCGGCCGACCGGGCCGAGAGCGCGGCCGTGGAGCGGGTGTTCGGCAGCGACGCCGCACCGCCGGGCCATGCGCCCAAGAGCGTGCTGGGCGAGCCGATGGGGGTCGGCGGCGCGCTGTGCCTCGCGCTGTCCCTGTGGTCGGGGGACACCCGGCCCGCCGCCCCCGCGGTGGTCAACAGCTCCTCGCTCGGCGGCAGTCATGTCTCCCTGGTGGTCGCCCCGGGCGACCCGCACGGGACCGGTGACCCCGGTGGCCCGGACAACGACAAAGGAGTAAGCCAGTGAAGCTCTCAGGACAGATCGCCCTGGTGACCGGAGGTTCCCGCGGCATCGGCGCGGCGATCTGCCGCCGCCTCGCGGCGGAAGGGGCCTCGGTCGCCGTCAACTACCGCTCCTCCGAGGGCGAGGCCAAGGAGGTGGTCCGCTCCATCGAGGAGGCCGGCGGCACCGCTCTGGTGGTCCGCGGCGATGTGTCCGACCACACCGAGGCCGCGGCGGTGGTGCGGCAGGTCACCGAGGAACTGGGCGATCTGCACATGCTGGTGAACAACGCCGGCGTCGCCAAGGACGCCCTCATCTACAACATGGCGCCGGACGACTGGCTGGACGTCATGCGGATCAACTTCGGCGGCGTCTTCAACTGCACCCAGGCGGTTCTGCCGCACTTCATGGCCAAGGGCGAGGGCGTCATCGTCAATGTGTCCTCGGTGATGGGGGAGCGTGGCTGGGTGGGGGAGTCCAACTACGCCGCGTCCAAGGGCGCGGTCAACGCCTTCACCCGCTGCTGCGCCATGGAATCGGCCCGCTTCGGCATCCGGGTGAACGCCGTGCTGCCCGGCTTCTCGCCCACCGAGCTGGTGGCGGGGCTCACGGAGGGGGCCACCGGCAAGGGGATCCGCCGCCAGATACCGCAGCGCAGGTTCGGAACGGTCGAGGAGATCGCCGACGTGGTGTGCTTTCTGGCGGGCCCCGAGTCGAGCTATATGACCGGCTCGCTGGTCACCGTGGACGGCGGGGCGATGACCGCGCTGGGCCTCGGACGCCCCAACTAGGCCGCTTCCTGGCCAGGTGTATCCGGACCGGACCGCGGCGGATCTGTAGGGGTGTGAGAGCGGGGGCGCCGCGTCGAGACGGCGCCCGACCGTCCCCGATCCCCCCGCGCCGGCTCACAGCACTCAACCATCACAGCACTTAATCGTCACTGCCACAGGAGAGACCCTCACATGGACCGTACCCAGATCAGCGAAGCCGTCCAGAAGGCCGTCGTCGAGGCGGTGGGCGCCGAGCCGGAGGAGGTCGTTCCAGAGGCCACCCTGCTCGACGAGCTCGGGGCCGAGTCAATCGACCTGCTCGACATCCTCTTCCGCCTGGAGCGCTCGATCGGCGTCAAGATCCAGGCCGCCCAGCTCGCCGAATATGTCCAGGGCGGCATCCCGGACGACGAGTTCGGCGACGAGAACGAGATCATCACCGAGCGCGGGCTGGCCCAGCTCAAGCGGGTGATGCCGCAGATCGATGTGGCCGAGCTGTCCGGCAGGCTCCAGGCCACCCAGGTCATGGGCCTGTTCACGGTGGACAACCTGGTCGATCTGGTGGTCACCCAGGTCGAGGCAGCCGCCGCCACCGCGGCCGCGTGAGGGGACCACGGTGACCGCGATCCATATCGTCGGTACCGGCGGCTACCAGCCGGGCGATCCCATACCCACCAGTGAGATCGCCCGGCTCGCCGGCCCACTGCCCGAGGATGTCCTCCAGGGCCTGTCCATCGAGCGCCGTTACTGGATGATCGACCCCGCGACCGGCGAACACCGGGAGAACAACTCGGACATGGCCTACAAGGCCGCCGTGCGGGCCCTGGACTCGGCCGGGGTCGAGCCCGGCGAGATCGACCTGATGATCCTGGCCACCGGCACCCCGGACTACCCGCTGCCGCCGCTGGTCAACTTCGTCCAGGACCGGCTGGGGCTGGAGCGGTGCGCGACCTTGGAGATCCGCTCCGGCGGCGCGGGCGTGGTGCAGGCCCTGGACATCGCGCGGATGTATCTGGCCGCCGGGGTGCACACCACCGCGCTGGTCATCGGCAGCGAGGCGATCTCTCCGGTGCTCGCTCCGATCTTCCTAGGCAAGGACCCGGAAGCCATCCGGATGCGCGACCGCATGCCGCTGTACATGTTCGGCGACGGGGCGGGGGCAATGGTGCTACGGGCGCAGGACGCGCCCGGCGGGCTGCGCGGCGCGGCCTCCGCCTGCATCGGCGGCGGACGCAAGCCCGGCATCCACTCCGTCGGAGGCGGCACCCACGCCCCGATCCATGAGCAGCTGAAGGCCAAGCGGCTGGTCGACCTGAAGGTCGATGTCGTGGGGGCGAGCGACTTCACCCCGGTCATGGTGACCGAGGCGATCAGCGCCACGCTGGCCCGCGCCGGCCTGGCCGTGGACACGGTCGATCTGTGCCTGGTGCCGGAGGGCAATGTCGGCTGGATGCTCGACTCGCTGCGCGAGACTGGCCTGGACACCACCGAATGGAAGGCCCTCGACGGCAAGATCATCGACAGCCTCTCCACCATGGGGGCGGTCGGCTGTGCCGCGGTCCCGCTCTTCCTGGACGACGCATGGCGCAAGGGCCGGGTCAAGCCCGGGGACCGGATCATGCTGGTCGGGGTGGAGAGCACCAAGTGGATCTACGCGGGCGCGGTCGTGGACTGGACAGCCGAGGCCCCGGCCTGAGACCACAAGCCGACGACACAGGGGGCGTGACACCCATGGAGACCGCATCGGCCACCACCTCGGCTTCACGATGGCGATCCATCACCCAGCAGCAATTCCGGCAGGTCATGGGCCAGTTCCTCACCGGTGTCACGATCGTGACGGCGCGGGCCGAGGACGGTCCGCACGGCACCACCGTCAACTCATTCGCCTCGCTGTCCCTCGACCCACCGCTGATCATGATCTGTCTGCGGGCCGGCTCCCGTACCGGCGCGGTGGTCGCGGCGGCCGGAGCGTTCACCGTGAACATCCTCAGCCGGGGTCAGGCGGAGCTCGGCGCCCGGTTCGCCGCCTCCGGCCGTCCGTCGGGCCATGAGGCGTTCGCCGGCATCCCGCACCATCTGGGCGCAAGCGGCGCTCCGGTCCTCGCCGGCACGCTCGCGCATCTCGAATGCCGGGTCAGGAAGACGGTCGCCGCGGGGGACCACACCCTCTTCATCGCCGAGGTGTTCGATCTCGACGCGGGCTCGGAATTCCTGGACGTTCCCCCGCTCGCCTTTCATCAGGGGCGCTTTCTCACCACTCCCTGACAGAGCACGGGGGCCGTGCGGGACACCGCGCACGGCCCCCGTGTCTTTGCCTCGGCATCACACCTCGCCCATCAATTGAGGAGTTCTCATGAGCGCGATCGCCTTTCTCTTTCCCGGCCAGGGCTCCCAGCGCGTCGGTATGGGACACGACCTTGTCGCACGCCACCCGGAGCTGCTGGACCGCTACTACCGGCCGGCCGACGAACTGCTGGGATTCCCGCTCTCCCGGCTGTGCTGGGAAGGCCCTCTGGAAGAGCTGCGGGACACCCGTATCACCCAGCCCGCCGTCTTTCTGACCAGCCTTGTCACCCTGGATGTGCTGCGCTCACGCGGCATCGAACCGGCGCTTGTCGCCGGGCACAGCCTGGGGGAGTACACGGCCCTGGTGTGCGCGGGGGTGCTCGACTGGCGCGATGCGCTGCCCCTGGTCCGGCGGCGCGGCGAGCTCATGGCCGCGGTCAACGAACGGACCCCGGGCGCCATGGCGGCGGTGATCGGGCTCGCTGCCCCGGCGGTGGAGAAGCTGTGCGCCTCGGTGGGGGCCGAGGAGGGCGGGGTGGTCGAGGTGGCCAACTACAACGAGCCCGGACAGCTGGTGATCTCGGGCACGGCCGCCGCCGTCCGGGCGACGGCGGCCGCGGCAAAGGAGGCCGGAGCGCAGAAGGTGGTGATCCTCGATGTGGGCGCACCCTTCCACTGCAGTCTGATGCGGGATGTGGAGGCAGCCTTCCGGGCCGACTTGGAGGCGGTCACCTTTCACGAGCCGCGCATTCCGGTCGTGGCCAATGTGACCGCCGGATATGTGCGCGGCGCGGACGGGGCGGTGGACGGGCTGCGCCGCCAGCTCGCCGGGTCGGTCCGTTGGACGGAGACCCTGGAGCGGCTGGCGGCGGACGGTACCACGGCCTTTGTCGAAGTCGGGCCGGGGAAAGTGCTCACCGGCTTCGCCCGTGCGACCCGGCCGGAGATTCCGCAGTACGCCACGCGTGACGTACGCCAACTCGACCGGGCCATAAAAGCCCTGACGAGCAATGGTGAACCCGAACCCCCTGTTGTAGATTGAACCTCTGAATCTATAGGTGCACGACGGGCGCGGCTTTAGGACGCGCCCGCCGAGCGGGGGAGAAGGAGCCGGAACCATGGATGATGAGCAAGCGGAATTGCTGGGACGCCTGTCCGATGCTCTCGGTCCGGTGCCCAACAGCGTGCTGGAAAACGCGCAATCAGTCTTCAGAGAAAACGCGTCTCGCCTTCCTGATGCCGACGGGGATTCGGAAGACGCGGCGGTGGACCGGAAGGACCAGGTCCACGAGAACCGGACGGCCCATGCTTCTCCTGCGTAGACCGCCGGCTCACGGCGAAGGCCCGCAGACCGGCCGCCCTGATGCGGGAGGCGAGCACGGTGTCGCTCTTGTGGACGCGACCCTGATCCTGTAACAGCTTCTTCAGATGGGCCAGGCAGCGTGCACGCACCGGGCCCAGCGAGCCCCGAGGCATGCCGAGCGTCTCGCTGATCTCGTCGTACGACATGGGCGGATCGGTCACCAGCAGCCCCAGAAGGGCCTGGCACTTGGGCGACAGCGCGCAGAACGCCGTCAGGACCTCGTCATCGCGCTCGCGGGCCAGCGCGACATCCTCCGGCAGCTCCCCGGCCACCTCCGGCCGGTCGAACGCCTCGGTGCCGCCGACCGGCACGCTGCGCCCCGACTTCTCCAGGTGCTTCAGGCTCTCCCGACGGGCCGAGGTGGAAATCCACTGGGCCAGCCGCTCCGGCGACCGGAGCTTGTCCAGGTGCTGAACGACGCGCAGCCAGGTCGCCTGGCTGACATCGCCGCAGTCGGCCGGGCTCAGCCGGTGTGAGCGGGCGATCGCCCAGATCAGCGGCGCATACCGCTCCACGATCTGATTCCAGCAGTCCTGATCCCCGGCAAGACAGCCGTCCACCAGATCGTTCAATGACCGTGCGTACACGTATCCCCCCGTGAACTTTCTTTTTTGGCTCCCGGCTGAATAGGTTCGATCGACACCTATTGCGCCGGTCCGCCGCAAGGTGACCGAAACTCAAATTCACCTCAGCTACGAGTGTTTACTATAGAGCGGCGCCGACTGTGCCTGTCAACCGTCTCCAGGGGGCTGTGGAAATGTTGACTGGCGGGTAGCCAGTCTACGATGGATGCGCCGGGGTGCGCGCCCCGGCGCGGCGTCCGATAGTCGATCCGGTCGCGGTGCGGATTTCCTTTCGAATATGCGTCCGGTGTATCTGAAGCTGACATTCCGCTATCTGTGAAGCGGGGTCACCGTGCCCGCCACACAGACACCACAGAGAGGAGCCACACGATGAGCGAGACCGTGAATGAGCGAGGCGGGAACCAAGGCGGGATCCAGGACGGGATCCGCGTTGCGCGCCTGGAGGATGTGCAGCCTGGCGAGATGACGACGGTCGAAGTGGAGGGCGACAGGGTGCTCCTGGCGAACGTCGGAGGTACCGTCCGTGCCCTGCGCGACAGTTGCTCGCACGAAGAAGCCCCCTTGTCAGAGGGCGAGTTGGCCGGGGAGACCGTGGTCTGCCCCTGGCACTTCAGCAGCTTCTGCCTCCGCACGGGCGAGGCGCTGGAGATGCCCGCGGTGGACCCCGTAGAGGCCTACGCGGTCCACGTAGTGGACGGAGAAGTGTTCCTTTCTCGCCAGTGAACGTGGGGAACTGACGCGGGCGGCGTTCACTAAACGGAGGCGCTGTATCGTGTGCCTGAACGCCGGGTTTCTTGTCGAGCGGCGGAGTATCAGGGAGGGGGACGCGTGTCGCCAGGGGAAGCGCACGTCGCACCGTACTCACGGCGCGAGAGGCTGCGCATCGCGACCATCCGCGAGATCAAGGATGTCGCCCGGACGCTCCTGGTTCAGGAGGGCCCGGAGAACGTGACGATCCGGGCCATCGCCCGTGAGATGGGCATGACCGCGCCCGCCGTCTACCGCTACTTCAGCAGCCGTGACGCCCTGATCCTCCAGCTGCGCGTGGACATCTTCGCCGAGATGGCCCGTTATATGCGCGGTGTGATCGGGCGGCTTCCCGAGTCGGAGCCCGCCCGCGGGCTGATCGGCGGGGCGAGAGCGCTGCGCGTCTGGGCCATCAAGCATCCCCATGAGTTCGGGCTCATACTCGGCCCCTGGGCCCCGGGCCTGGGCCGGGAGGAGACCAAGCCCGACCGGAACATGGGCTGGGTCTTCGGTTCGGTGTTCTCCGACCTGATCTCGGACCTGTGGCGGGTGCGCGGCTTCCCCGCCCCCAAGGAGGAGGAGCTCGACCCCGGGCTCGTACGGGCGCTTGTCGAGCTCAGCGAGGACCAGGGCGTCGAGATGCCCCCGGGCGCGCTCGCCGTGATGCTCCGCTGCTGGGTGCGGCTGTACGGGGTGATCTCCATGGAGGCCCTTGGCCATATGTCCTTCGCTCTGCAGGAGGGGAAGTCCTTCTTCGAGTTCGAGCTGCGCAACCTCTGTCTGATGCTGGACATCGAGGAGTTCTACGAGGAGGACACGGCCCAGGGGGCCTAGGGATCCATGGACGATCACCTAGGGGATCACCTAGGGCGGCCTCGGGGTACATCGCGGCACGTTTGTACACCGAGAGGCGTAAGCTGTACCGGTGCCCATCCGGGCACGCCGAACCTGTGTCGCTGTCCCCTGTGAGTGGGGTGCGGCGTCGAGCGCGCTTGACGTGGGGGGCGCGGCGTGTCCGCATCGTGTCGACCCTGGCAACCGGTGTAGAACGGGGGATGTGACGGCATTGGCTACCCGGCCCATCTCCAGCTCTCCCACAGGGCCCGGTCACCCGGGCCCGGGCGGAGACCTGGTCCTTGCCCGTACGCCTGGCTGTCCACGGTGACCGTGGAGGACGAGCGCAGCGGGTCCCATAGCACGTCCAGCGGTCCCCTCGACGGGCAGGAGGCCGCCCGGGCCGTACTCGACAAGGCCGCGCACGAGAACTTCCCCGTCGCCCCCTTCTTCCTTCCCCGCGCCTGGCGGGTCGACCTCATGGCGATCTACGGCTACGCCCGTCTGGTCGACGACATCGGCGACGGCGACCTTCCCCCCGGCGGCTCCGACGCGGAGCTGCTGGGCCTCGACCGCGACCGGGCCGACGACCCGCTCGCGATGCTCGACGCGTTCGAGAAGGACCTGCGGCGCGTCTTCGGCGAGCCGGGGGGTACGGGCGAGCCGCGCGGTACGGGCCGTACGGGCGAGCCGGGGGGTACGGGCGGCACCGGCGCCGCGGCCGGCACCGGTATCGGCGGCGTGTCCCCGGACCCCCGCCATCCGCTGCTGCGCGCGCTGCGCCCCACGGTCCGCCGCCACCGGCTGCCCCCCGAGCCGTTCCTCGGCCTGATCGAGGCGAACCGGCAGGACCAGCGGGTGCGCCGGTACGAAACCTATGAGGACCTGCTCGGCTACTGCGAGCTGTCCGCCAACCCCGTGGGCCGGCTGGTGCTCGGTGTGACCGGCACCACCAGCCCCGAGCGGGTCCGCCGCTCCGACGCGATCTGCACCGCGCTCCAGATCGTGGAACATCTGCAGGACGTCGCCGAGGACCTTCGCCGCGACCGCGTCTATCTGCCCGCCGAGGACATGAAGAGTTTCGGGGTGACGGAGACCGATCTCGCCGCGCCCACGGCCGGTGCCCCGGTGCGTGCCCTGATCGCCCATGAGGCGGCCCGCGCCGAAACCCTGCTGAATGAAGGGACCCCCCTCGTGGGTAGCGTCCACGGCAGGCTCAAGTGGTTGCTCGCCGGGTTCGTGGCAGGGGGACGGGCCGCTCTGAGGGCGGTCGCGGCCGCGGGATACGACGTACTGCCTGGACCGCCCAGACCCACCAAGCTCAGCCTGCTGCGCGAGGTGGGGGCGACACTGCGAAGAGAGGGGTGAGCCGGACCGTGACCGGAGCTCCGCACGCGTCCGCACCAGTGCTCGCGGCGTACCAGTACTGCGAGGCCGTGACCGGACAGCAGGCGCGTAACTTCGCGTACGGCATCAGGCTGCTGCCCACCGAGAAGCGCCGGGCGATGTCCGCGCTCTACGCCTTCTCGCGCCGCGTCGACGACATCGGGGACGGCCGCCTGGACGCCGACGCCAAGCGGGCGCGGCTGGCCGAGACCCGCGCCGTGCTCGACCGCATCAGGAACCGCGGGATCGAGGAGGACGACACCGACCCGGTCGCCGTCGCGCTCGCGCATGCCGCGCGCCGCTTCCCGATCCCGCTGGGCGGGCTCGACGAGCTGATCGACGGCGTGCTGATGGATGTGGCCGGCCAGACCTATGAGACCTGGGACGACCTCAGGGCCTACTGCCGCTGTGTCGCGGGCGCCATCGGGCGGCTCTCCCTCGGCGTCTTCGGGACCGTGCGCGCCCCCGGGATGAGCGCGCGCGAGATCGAGTGCGCCCCGGAGTACGCCGATACGCTCGGCCTGGCCCTGCAGCTCACCAACATCCTCCGGGACATCCGCGAGGACGCCGCCGGCGGCCGCACCTATCTGCCCGCCGACGACCTCGCCAAGTTCGGCTGCTCGACGGGCATCCACGCCTCGATCGCCCCGCCGGACGCCGACTTCACCGGACTGGTGCAGTTCGAGGTCCGGCGGGCCAGAGCCCTGTTCGCCGAGGGCTACAAGCTGCTGCCGATGCTGGACCGCCGCAGTGGCGCCTGCGTGGCCGCCATGGCCGGTATCTACCGCAGGCTCCTGGAGCGCATCGCCCGCGACCCGGAGGCCGTGCTGCGCGGCCGGGTCTCGCTCCGCGGCCGCGAGAAGGTGTACGTCGCCGTCCGCGGCCTGGCCGGGCTCGACGCCCGGGCCGCCGCCCGCCGCGCCGCCGGGGGACGGTCATGACCCTCCCGGCGGACCCGCAGCCACGCCGCACAAGCTCAACCCCAAGCCCAAACTCAAGCTCAAGTCCAAACCCAGCCCCACACGTTGACCCGACCCCTCGCCTCCAGGCCGACCCCGGCCCGCGCGGCGCAGAGACGGCAGGCCGCCCCCTCGGGGCGGTCGCGCCGTCGCGGAAGCAGACAGGCGGTCCGGGCGCGGGCGGCGGCCGGTCGCGGGGGTCCGTGGTCGTCGTGGGCGGCGGGCTGGCGGGCACCACGGCGGCGCTCGCGCTCGCCGACGCCGGGCTGCGGGTGACGGTGCTGGAGGGGCGCCCCCGGCTGGGCGGGCTCGCCTTCTCCTTCCGCCGCCCGTCCCCCGTAGGCGAGCTGACCGTCGACAACGGCCAGCATGTGTATCTGCGCTGCTGCTCCGCCTACCGGTGGTTCCTGGACCGGGTCGGCGGCTCGCGGCTCGCCCCGCTCCAGGGCAGGCTCGACGTGCCCGTCCTGGACGCCGACGGGCGGCCGGGACGGCGGCTCGGCCGGCTGCGCCGCGCCGCCCTGCCCGTACCGCTGCACCTGGCCGCGAGCCTCGCCACCTATCCGCACCTCTCGCTGGCCGAGCGCGCCCAGGTGGGGCGCGCCGCGCTCGCCCTGGGGCGGCTCGACCCGACCGACCCGGCCCTGGACGGGGTGGACTTCGGCGACTGGCTGCGCCGCCACGGACAGTCGCCGCGCGCCGTGGAGGCGCTGTGGGACCTGGTCGGGGTCGCCACGCTCAACGCCACAGCCCGTGACGCCTCGCTCGGCCTGGCCGCCATGGTCTTCAAGACCGGGCTGCTCTCCCACCCCGGCGCGGCCGACATCGGCTGGGCCCGCACCCCCCTCGGCGAGCTGCACGACACCCTCGCCCGCGCGGCCCTGGACAAGGGCGGCGTGACCTGCGAGCTGCGCACGAAAGTGACCGCCGTCACCCGCACCGCCCAGGGCCGCTGGAGCGTGCACACGGCGGGCGGCGCGCCGCTGGAGGCGGACGCGGTGGTGCTGGCCGTACCGCAGCGCGAGGCATACGCACTGCTCCCCGAGGGCGCCCTGGATGCCCCGGACCGGCTGCTGCGCATCGGCACGGCGCCGATCCTGAACATCCATGTGGTTTACGATCGCAAAGTCATGAGTCGCCCCTTCTTCGCCGCGATCGGCACCCCCGTCCAGTGGGTCTTCGACCGCACCGACGCCTCCGGCCTGGCGAAGCTCCCCGGGGCGGGGGACAGCCAGTATCTGGCGCTGTCCCAGTCCGCGGCGCACCAGGAGATCGAGCTCCCGGCCGCCGAGCTGCGCGCCCGCTATCTGCCGGAGCTGGAGCGGCTGCTGCCCGCCGCCCGTGGCGCCGCGGTGCGCGACTTCTTCGTCACCCGCGAGCGCACCGCGACCTTCGCCCCCACCCCCGGCGTCGGGCGGCTGCGCCCCGACGCCCCCACGAACGCGCCCGGCCTGTACCTGGCCGGGGCGTGGACCGCCACCGGCTGGCCCGCGACCATGGAGGGCGCCGTGCGCAGTGGGCTGTCCGCCGCCCGTACGGCTCTCCGCGACCTCGGCCGCCCGCATCGCGACCCGCCCCCTGCCTCCGGCCGGGGGATCCCCAAGGAGGCGGTATGAGCACCACCACACAGAACCAAGGAGAGACCGTGACCCCGGCGACCCCAGCAGTCGACACCGCAAGCGTGATCGCGCTGCTCGAGCGCGGACGCACGCTCGCCACGCCGGTGCTGCGCGCCGCCGTGGACCGACTGGCCTCGCCCATGGACACCGTGGCCGCCTACCACTTCGGCTGGATCGACGCCCAGGGCCGCCCGGCCGCGGGCGACGGCGGCAAGGCCGTCCGTCCGGCCCTCGCGCTGCTGTCCGCCGAGGTGGCGGGCCAGGCCGCCGAGGTGGGGGTGCCCGGTGCGGTCGCGGTGGAGCTGGTGCACAACTTCTCGCTGCTGCACGACGACCTGATGGACGGTGATGAGCAGCGCCGCCACCGCGACACCGTCTGGAAGGTGCACGGACCGGCGCAGGCCATCCTCGTCGGGGACGCGCTGTTCGCCCTGGCCGGCGAGATACTGCTCGAACTGGGCACGGTGGAGGCCGGGCGCGCCACCCGCCGGCTCACCTCGGCGACCCGCAAGCTCATCGACGGCCAGGCCCAGGACATCAGCTACGAGCACCGCGAGCGGGTCACCGTCGCGGAGTGCCTGGAGATGGAGGGCAACAAGACCGGCGCGCTGCTCGCCTGTGCCGCCTCCATCGGTGCGGTCCTCGGCGGCGCCGACGACCGCACCGCCGACACCCTGGAGCGGTACGGCTACCACCTCGGGCTCGCCTTCCAGGCCGTGGACGACCTGCTCGGCATCTGGGGCGACCCCGACGCGACGGGCAAGCAGACCTGGAGCGATCTGCGCCAGCGCAAGAAGTCGCTGCCGGTGGTGGCCGCCCTCGACGCGGGCGGCGAGGCATCCGAGCGCCTGGCCCGGCTGCTCGCGGCCGACGCGAAGAAGACCGAGGCCGAGTTCGCGGACTTCGACGAGGAGGAGTTCGCCGCCCGCGCGGCCTTGATCGAGCAGGCCGGCGGCCGCGACTGGACCTCGCAGGAGGCCCGCCGGCAGCACGCCACCGCTGTCGCGGCGCTCGACCAGGTGGAGATGGAAGACCGGGTCCGGGCGCAGCTCATGGCGCTCGCCGATTTCGTCGTCGTGCGAGAGAGATGATCGCTATCGACCGCATATAGCTCGCAGTCGCCGGCCGGCACCCACCCGGGGTGCCGGCCGACGGAAGCCCCACCACGGCAGAGATCTCACACTGCAAAAGGGGAAGCCATGACAGCGACAACCGTCCATCCGCCCGAGCCCATCGAACCCGCGACGTTAGCGCTTGCCCGGGAGGCGACGGCGCGGGCCACCCGCCATCTGCTGGACCGCCAGGACGAGCAGGGCTGGTGGAAGGGCGACCTGGAGACCAACGTCACCATGGACGCCGAGGACCTGATGCTCCGCCAGTTCCTCGGTATCCAGGACCCGGCCACACTCGAAGCCGCCGCCCGCTACCTCCGCTCCGAGCAGCGCGAGGACGGCACCTGGGCCACCTTCCACGGAGGCCCCCCGGAGCTCTCCACCACCATCGAGGCGTACGTCGGCCTGCGGCTGGCCGGAGACCGGCCCGACGCGCCCCATATGGCCGCCGCCTCCGCGTGGGTGCGCGACCACGGCGGCATCGCGAAGAGCCGGGTGTTCACCCGCATCTGGCTGGCGCTGTTCGGCTGGTGGAAGTGGGAGGACCTGCCCGAGCTGCCGCCGGAGATCATCTATTTTCCGAAGTGGCTGCCGCTCAACATCTACGACTTCGGCTGCTGGGCGCGGCAGACCATCGTGCCGCTCACCGTCGTCTCGGCCAAGCGCCCCGTACGGCCCGCGCCGTTCCCCCTCGACGAGCTCCACATCGACCCCCGGCGGCCCAACCCGCCGTCCGCGCCCGCCCCCCTCGCCTCCTGGGACGGCGCCTTCCAGCGCCTGGACCGGGCGTTGCACGCGTACCACAAGGTCGCGGTCCGGCCACTGCGCCGGGCCGCGCTGAGATCCTGTGCGCGCTGGATCGTGGAGCGGCAGGAGAACGACGGCTGCTGGGGCGGCATCCAGCCGCCCGCGGTGTACTCCCTGATCGCCCTGCACCTCCTCGGCTACGACCTGGACCACCCCGTGATGCGCGCCGGTCTTGACTCCCTGGACCGCTTCGCGGTGTGGCGGGAGGACGGCAGCCGGATGATCGAGGCCTGCCAGTCGCCGGTCTGGGACACGTGTCTGGCCACCATCGCGCTCGTCGACGCCGGGCTGGCCCCGGACCACCCCGCGCTGATCAAGGCGGCGGACTGGATGCTCGACGAGCAGGTCACCCGGCCCGGCGACTGGTCGGTGCGGCGCCCCGGGCTGCCCCCCGGGGGCTGGGCGTTCGAATTCGACAACGACAACTACCCCGACACCGACGACACCGCCGAGGTCATCCTGGCGCTGCGCCGGGTGAGCCACCCCGACCCCGAGCGGGTCGAGGCGGCGGTGCGGCTCGGGACGCGCTGGACGCTCGGCATGCAGTCCAGCGACGGCGCATGGGGCGCCTTCGACGTCGACAACACCAGCCGGCTGCCCAACCGGCTGCCGTTCTGCGACTTCGGGGAGGTCATCGACCCGCCGTCGGCCGATGTCACCGCGCATGTCGTCGAAATGCTCGCCCATGAGGGCAGGGCCCAGGACCCCGCCGCCCGGCGCGGTGTCGCCTGGCTGCTGGCCGAGCAGGAGGCCGACGGATCCTGGTTCGGCCGCTGGGGGACGAACTACGTCTACGGCACCGGCTCCGTCGTCCCGGCGCTGGTGGCCGCCGGGGTCCCCGGCTCCCATCCGGCGATCCGCCGCGCCGTCCACTGGCTGGAGCAGGTCCAGAACGAGGACGGCGGCTGGGGCGAGGACCAGCGCTCCTACCCCGACCGGCAGTGGGCCGGACGGGGCGCCTCCACCGCCTCGCAGACCGCGTGGGCGCTGCTGGCCCTGCTGGCGGCGGGGGAGCGGGAGAGCAAGGCGGTCGAGCGCGGGGTCACCTGGCTCGCCGAGACGCAAGAAGACGACGGGTCCTGGGACGAGCCGTACTTCACCGGCACCGGCTTCCCCTGGGACTTCTCCATCAACTACCACCTGTACCGGCAGGTCTTCCCGGTCACCGCGCTGGGACGGTACGTCAACGGCGAGCCCGCTGTGGCGCGGCCGCGGAGGTCCTGATGACCCCCGGCCCGGGCCCGGCGCCGCTGCTGATCGCCTGCGCGCTCGGCATCGAGCGGTTCGCCCTGCGCCGCGGCGACTTCGGCGAGGCCGCCGGGCCGGTGACCGTGGAGCGCACCGGCATGGGGCCGCAGGCCGCCGAGCGCGCGGTGACCCGTGCGCTCGGTGAGACCGGCGGGGGAGCGGCCCGCGCCGCCGTCATCGCCACCGGCTTCTGCGCCGGGCTGGCCCCCGGGATGCATCCGGGCGACCTGGTGGTGGCCGAGGAGACCCGGGACGCTACGGGCCGCACGCCGTGCACCGGCACCGCGGTCCTCGCCGACGCGCTCACCCGACTGGCGCGGGCGGGACCCGGGCGCAGCACCGTCCACACCGGCCCGCTCGTCGGCTCCGACCATGTCGTACGGGGGGCCGAGCGGGCCCGGCTGCACGCCACCGGCGCGATCGCGGTGGACATGGAGTCCGCCGCGACGCTCCGCAGCGCCGTGGCGGCCGGGGTACGCCCGGTTGCGGCCGTACGAGTGATCGTGGACGCTCCTGAACATGAACTCGTCCGTATCGGAACACTGCGCGGGGGAATATCTGCTTTCCGCGTACTACGCACCATCCTTCCTGCTTTCTTTACCTGGCACCGTTCTTCGCTGCTCCCAGGAGGTGAGCTAGATGGCCATGCCGCTCCGACAGACCATCCGGGTCGCGACGTATCTCTTCGACCAGAAAGTGATCAAGCGTCGTGACAAGTTTCCGCTGATTGTCGAGCTCGAGCCGTTGTACGCGTGCAATCTGAAGTGCGAGGGATGCGGAAAGATCCAGCATCCCGCCGGCGTGCTCAAGCAGCGGATGCCGGTCGCCCAGGCGGTGGGCGCGGTGCTGGAGTCCGGTGCGCCGATGGTGTCCATCGCGGGTGGTGAGCCCCTGATGCACCCGCAGATCGACGAAATCGTACGGCAGCTGGTGGAGCGCCGGAAATACGTCTTCCTGTGCACCAATGCCATGCTGCTGCGCAAGAAGATTCACAAGTTCAAGCCTTCTCCCTATTTCGCGTTCGCGGTGCACATCGACGGGCTGCGCGAGCGGCACGACGAGTCGGTCGCCAAGGAGGGGGTGTTCGACGAGGCGGTGGAGGCCATCAAGGAGGCGCAGCGGCGCGGCTTCCGGGTGACCACCAATTCCACCTTCTTCAACACCGACACCCCGCAGACCGTTGTCGAGGTGCTCAACTTCCTCAACGACGAGCTCAAGGTGGACGAGATGATGATTTCTCCCGCCTACGCCTACGAAAAGGCGCCCGACCAGGAACACTTCCTCGGGGTCGAGCAGACCCGCGAGCTGTTCAAGAAGGCCTTCGCCGGCGGCAACCGGCGGCGCTGGCGCTTCAACCACAGCCCGCTCTTCCTGGACTTCCTGGAAGGCAAGGCCGACTTCCCCTGCACCGCGTGGGGCATTCCCAACTATTCGCTCTTCGGCTGGCAGCGCCCCTGCTATCTGATGGCCGACGGATACGTTCCCACCTACCGTCAGCTCATCGAGGAGACCGACTGGGAGAAGTACGGCCGCGGCAAGGATCCGCGCTGCGACAACTGCATGGCCCACTGCGGCTATGAGCCGACCGCCGTCCTGGCCACGATGGGCTCCCTCAAGGAGTCGCTGCGCGCGGCCCGCGAGACGGCCTCAGGAAGTCGCGGGTGACGTGATGACGTCAGCGGGGATTGATCTGGGACTTCCCGCGATGCCGCCCCGACCGCCCGCGGCGCGCCGCCTGTCGCGGCGGCTGCGGGTCGGGTCGGTGGCGGTGGGCGGGGACGCGCCGGTGTCGGTGCAGTCGATGACGACGACGGTGACGGCGGATATCGGGGCGACGCTGCAGCAGATCGCGGAGCTGACGGCGTCGGGGTGCCAGATCGTGCGGGTGGCGTGTCCGTCGCAGGACGACGCGGATGCGTTGCCGGTGATCGCGAGGAAGTCGCAGATCCCGGTGATCGCGGATATTCATTTCCAGCCGAAGTATGTGTTCGCGGCGATTGATGCGGGGTGTGCGGCGGTGCGGGTGAATCCGGGGAACATCCGGCAGTTCGACGACAAGGTGAAGGAGATCGCGAAGGCGGCGTCGGATGCGGGCACCCC
>NZ_JBIRSJ010000014.1:0-230199 GCF_044334165.1 Streptomyces sp. NPDC020845
CGGGGGGGGCGGGGCGGGGGGGGCCCGCGCGGGCGGGGGGGGGGGCCCCCCGGGGGGGGGCCCCCCCCCCCGGGGGGGGGCCCGGGGGGGGGGGGCCCCCCCCCCCCCGCCCCCCGCCCCCCCCACGCCTGGGGCTGGTGGGGCGTCAACCGCACTTCTGCCCGCTGTTGATGCACTGCACTGCCTGGTTCATCAGCTGGTCCGACATCACGTTGATGAAGTCGTCGTGGTCGGTGATCGGCTTGTGCAACTGCTCGGGGAAGCCGTCGACCGCGAAGGTCTCGCCCGCCGGGACCTCATAGGTGATCTTGTTCACCAGCTGGGGGATCGCCTGGAAGCCGTTGGGGCAGGAGCCGTCCTCCTGGGCGAAGGCGACGTGGTCACGGTGGTTGGCGCTGTCGATGTTCTTGCCGTCCCAGCAGCTCTGGAAGGCGAAGCTGCGCACCACATCGCTGCCCTGCGGGCAGATCGGGTACTTGTCGGTCAGCTGGCGGTCCTCGAAGCCGGTGCAGCTCCAGTGGGCGTTGGCGTTGGCGGTGCCGTTGGTGAACGCCTTGGCGTCACCGGTGATGATCCGCAGGAAGCGGGGCATCGCGGTGACCTTGCCGACCGGGCTGCCCTTGAACTCGATCGTGGAGCTCTTGGGGGTGAGGATCTTGCCGACGTTCCCCTCGAGGCCACCGCCGAGCTGGTTGGCGTCCTTCTCCTGGGTGCCGTCCTGGACCCGGACCACCGGCCAGTAGTACGTGGACTGGTCGCCGTTGGTGCAGGTGGTCTCGCCCGCGGCCAGGCTGTCGTTGGTGGAGTTGGCGTTCGTGGTCTTGTTACCCACGTAGTCGTGGGTGTGGTGGGCGCCGTTGCCCACACCGGGCGCCACGATCACGTTGTCGGTGTTGCGGATGCCCTGTTCGTTGACACCGCACTCCGAGACGAAGCTGCCCTTGGACGCGTTGCCCTGGTTCTGCGGCTCCTTGACGTTGGGCTGCACCTTCGTGATGTCGACGAAGTCGTCGGGGGAGGGGCCGTTGCCCTGCTGCCCGCCGTTGCCGCCTTGCTGGTTTCCGCCCTGCTGGCCGCCACCCTGCTGCTGGCCATCGCCCTGCTGGCCGCCGCCTTGCTGGCCGCCCTGCTGGCCGCCGCCCTGCTGTTGGTCGCCGCCCTGCTGGTTGCCCTGCTGGCCGCCGCCCTGCTGCTGGTTGCCGCCCTGGCCGCCCCGGCCCTGCCCGGCGAAGTTGGTCTGCATCTTGCAAGCGCTCATCTGCTCGAGACCCGCGGGGCGTTGGGCGCTGCGGCTGATGGCGGTCCCGATACGGTCCAAGGTGGCCGTGCGCTGCTGCTGGAGCGTGGTGAGCACGGAGTCCGTGCCCGCCTCCTTGTTCGCCATGCGCTGGTATGCCTTGGCCACCTGGGAGTCGAGCTCGGCCAGGTTCCTGTCGACCTCGGTGCGGGCCTGGCGGGGCACGTCGTTGAGCTTCTGGCCCACGTCGGGGCAGCTGATCGTGCCCGCCGTCGCCGACAGCGTCCGCTCCTCGCCGGAGCTCTTGTCGCCGCTCGCGGACGCGTTCGCCGCGATGATGGCCGCGCCGCCACCGCCGAGCGCCAGCGCGGCGACGATGGCCACGGTCTTGTTCGTGAAACGCCCGCGTTTATGGGTCTGTTGCCTCATGAGATCACTTCACCTATTTGTTGAGGGCCTCGAAGTCGACAAGCCCGGTGTCCTCAAGGACCGTGATGTGGTCGAGAACGACTGCGTTGGCCCTTGTCGCGAGGGACCTGACCATGGAGTTCTCGCTCTGCGCCCGCACCTGGGCAACCAGGCCGAAGACCTTCCCGTGCGCGGCGCGCAGGCGGTTGGCGAACACACGCTGGAACTCTGCCGGTGAGGCGGCGTTGGTCATTTCGTTGAGCCAGCCCTGCTGCTGCTCATTGGGCTGGGTGGGCAGGTCAATTCCGAGAGCCTGGCCCACCTCGTTGGATCGGCGGTCCAGCTCGGTGTGGCCCTCGATGAGGTGTTCACCCGCGGTCTTCACGGCGTCGGTGTTGCCACGCTGCTGCGCCATGCGTCCCGAGGGGAGCTCCCACAGGCCGGCGAGCTTGACCTTGCGGACGAAGTCCCTGTCGACCGCGGTGAGCGGTCCGTATTGCGTACTGATGGTTCCTTTGCCGTCGTCGATGACCCCGCTCGGGAGCGCCGCGGCGCTGCTTTCGCCGAACAGGCTCACGGGGATGAGCAGTGCCGCGAGCGTCATGGCGAGCGCACCGATGATGAGCCCGGTCCCGATCGTGCGGCTGGAAGCAATGGATCTGCTGATGACTGATCGCACAGCGCCCTCCTTGGTTCGGAGTGACACCGGACGCTAGTGCCTGGTGTGGGCCGGGAGTGGAGAGCTCATCACCAATGAATAAAGACCTGACAGCGATCGCTACTTGCTGGTACTCTGCCGAACTGTTTTGTGTCCCGCCCCCTGAGCTGGTGCTTTACGTCCGCTTTGCCCAGTCGGGGGGCGGGAGTTGCCCGGGCCGGCGCCGGCCGGGGGTCGGCGTTGAGCTCAGCCCTTGGCGAGTGCCTTGAGCCGGGTCAGGCTGCCGTTGAACTTGTTGTGGTCGCCCACCACCGGCCCGGAGGACGTGTACTGCCAGATGGTGTGCGTCTTCCAGCCGGCCGGCAGCGCCCCCGGCGTCGACGCGTAGCGCGCGAGCCACAGCGGGTTCTTCGTGCCGAACGCGCCGCTGTTGCCGGTGCAGGACTTCCACCAGCTGGTGGTCGTGTAGATCACCGGGTCGCGCCCGGTGCGCTTCTTGACCCGGGCGCTGAAGTCCTTGATCCAGGTGACCATCTGGGCCTTGGTCTTGCCGTAGCAGGACGCGCCGTACGGGTTGTACTCGATGTCCAGCACGGGCGGCAGGGTCTTGCCGTCAGCGGACCAGCGGCCGCCGTTGTTCACGAAGTAGTCCGCCTGTGCGGTGCCGCTGGACTTGTTCGGCAGGGCGAAGTGGTACGCGCCGCGGATCATGCCCTTGTTGGCGGAGCCGTTGTACTGCGAGGCGAACTTGGGGTTCTTGTACGTCGTGCTCTCGGTGGCCTTGACGTAGGCGAACCGGACGTTCTTGTTCCAGAGTGACGTCCAGTTGACCGTTCCCTGGTGGTTGCTGACGTCGACCCCCTCCACCGTGGCGGCCACCGTGGCCTTGGGGATCGCCTTGGGGTCGCCGCCCTCGTGCTCGGCGACGGTCGAGCCCATCCAGTCCCGCTCGGGGTGTGCGGGGGCCTGGGCCCGCGCCGCGCCGGCCTCGGACGCCTCGGTGGTCGAGGCCATGGCGGGCACTAACGAGGCCAGGGTGGCGGTGACCGCGAGGGCCAACCCGCCCATGGCGTAGGGCGAGCGCAGAGCGGGGCGCTTCCGGTGGGCACCCTTGCCGGTCTGTGCGGACATATCTGCTCCTCCGAACTCGGTGTCACGTGGGGGGAAGTGCGGTGCGGCGAAGATACGCGCGTAGATCGCGAGGGTGGAAGGGGTTCGCGAATGAATTCGCGGATTCGCTGAACGCCTCGCCCGTCACGTCCGTACCGATGGACGTGAAGCCCGAGCACGCACCGCGAAGGTGTTCCCCGGAAGACGCCACCCGTCCGGCCCCCGGCCGCGCCGCGGCCCCGTGCCCTGCGCCATGGGCCGCGGTGCCGCGCCGCCGCGGCCGTATCGGCGTCGGTGCGGTGGTGCCGGCCGTCGCTGCCGTGGCGCTGCTGTCGGCCGGGTGCGGTTCGGACGGCGAGAACGACAAGGCGTCGATCGGGGAGCGCGGGAAGGCCAAACCGGGCGCGAGCGCCCCGGTCGCCCGGCCGGCGAGCGTTGAGAAGCTGGGCAAGGCCATGGGCTGTAAGCCGGAGATCACCACGGACGTCGACGACTACCGCCAGGGGGTCTGCCATCTCGGCAAGAAGAACTATGTCTTCCTCAGCTTTGTGACCGCCAAGGGGCAGCGGGACTGGCTGGACTACGCGCAGATGTACGGCGGGAGTTTTCTGGTCGGCAACCGCTGGGTCGTCTCGGCGGAGTCCATGGGCTCCCTGAAGGCCGCCCGGGACAAGCTCGGCGGCGCCATCGAGAAGTCCACCGCGTACAAGTCCTCCCCGTCCGTCTCGAACCCGCCCCCCTCGGGCTGAGGTGACGGCCCGTCTCACGCCCTCTCTCCGCCCCTTCTCTGTCCCCTTTATATGGGGCCCGATACAAGCGGGTCCTCCAGCGGCCCTATATAGGGGACAGGGGCGGGCTGAAGGAGGGCGAGGAGTGTCCCTCCCGTGCGCCCGCGCCGCCCCTTGACAGCCCCGTCGGATACTGGGTTACTTGATCGCGTCGCGCGGTTAAACCGAATGTTCGGTCGGTTCATGAGGTGGTGCCAGACATGACGGTGTCGACGCATACGACCGGCGGCGGGCGCCGGCTGGGATCACCACCGCCGGCCGAACTCCTCGACGCCGCCGAACGGATGGGGCCAGAAGAGCTGCGCGAGACCCAGCTCGCCCGGCTGCGGGCCACCCTCAGGCGGGTCTACGACCATGTCGAGCCGTACCGGGCGAAGTTCCGCGCGGCCGGCGTCGAGCCCGAGGACTGCCGCACGCTGGCGGACCTGGCCCGCTTCCCCCTCACCACCAAGGCCGATCTGCGCGACACCTACCCCTTCGGCCTGCTCGCCGTGGACCGCTCACAGCTGCGCCGCGTCCACGCCTCCAGCGGCACCACCGGCCGTCCCACCGTCGTCGGCTACACCGCGAACGACCTGTCCATGTGGGCCGAGGTGGTCGCCCGCTCGCTGCGCGCGGCCGGTGGGCGCCCCGGCCAGATGGTGCATGTCTCCTACGGCTACGGCCTGTTCACCGGCGGCCTCGGCGCCCACTACGGCGCCGAGCGGCTGGGCTGCGCCGTCGTCCCCGCCTCCGGCGGCATGACCGCCCGCCAGGTGCGGATCATCGAGGACTTCAGGCCCGAGATCATCATGGTCACCCCCTCCTACATGCTCACCCTCCTCGACGAGTTCGAGCGCCAGGGCATCGACCCGCGCACCACCTCCCTCAAGGTCGGCGTCTTCGGCGCCGAGCCGTGGACCGAGGAGATGCGCCGGGAGATCGAGGAGCGTGCGGACCTGCACGCCGTGGACATCTACGGGCTGTCCGAGGTGATCGGCCCCGGGGTGGCCCAGGAGTGCGTGGAGACCAAGGACGGGCTGCATGTGTGGGAGGACCACTTCTACCCCGAGATCGTGGACCCGCTCACCGACGAGCCGGTGGCCGACGGCGAGGAGGGCGAGCTGGTGCTGACCTCCCTGACCAAGGAGGCCATGCCCGTCATCCGCTACCGCACCCGCGATCTGACCCGGCTGCTGCCCGGCACGGCCCGGCCCGCGTTCCGCCGCATCCAGAAGATCACCGGCCGCTGCGACGACATGATCATTGTGCGCGGAGTGAACCTCTTCCCCAGCCAGATCGAGGAGATCGTGCTGCGCACCCCGGGCGTCGCCCCGCACTTCCAGCTGGTGCTGACCCGGCGCGGCCGAATGGACCAGCTCACCGTCCAGGCCGAGGCGCGCCCCGGCGCCACGCCCGAGGCGCGCGAGGCCGCCGAGCGGGCCATCGCCCAGGCGGTCAAGGAGGGGGCGGGTCTGACCGTCGAGGTGGCGGTGGTGGAGCCGGAGTCGCTGGAGCGCTCCGTCGGGAAGCTCCGCCGGGTCAAGGACCTGCGCTGAGGACCCAGCGTGGTGGCGGCCCATCAGGTCAGCGCAGATCGCCGCGGAGCGGCACGGTGAAGGGATCGGCGGCGCGCGAGCGGGTCACATACTGCGGGACCGGGGCGGCGTCGGTGCCGGTGTCCCGCACCAGCCCGTAGCGGATCGCCGCGTCCCCGGGCGGCTGCGACACGTCCTGGAGGATCTTCGCCCGGTCCACGGCCGAGACCGTGAGGTTGTAGTCGGCCCAGTCCTCGTTGAGATGGAGGGTCACGCTGCCGTCGAGGTAGTAGTACTCGTTCTGCCACATCTGCTGGGCGCCCGCGGGCAGGGTGTCGAACCCGGTGGCGGCGCTGCCCATCCAGGTGTGCGGCCGGTCCGTGGCCCCGGGCATCTGGTCATCCATGCGGCGGCCCCCGCCGGAGGCCACATGGAACAGCCGCCCGCTCAGCCCGGTCCAGCTGGGCATCCGCAGCCGGCCGGACCGCTCGGCGGGCACCAGCTGCCAGCGGACCAGCACATACCCCTGCCCGGTCAGCGTCACATACTGGGCGTTGTTGACCATCACATATCTGCCGGGGCCCGGCTGTTCATAGCTGCCGGAACCGGTGATCGCACGCCCCTCCGGCCGCTTCGGCAGCGGACCGGGGCGGGCGGTGGCCGCCGGGGCCGCGTCGGCCTTGTCGACCACCGTGCCGTACAGCGAGCGCGGAACGGCCGAGGCGGGGGCCGACCGCGAGGACTTGGGCTTGCTCGATGGCGGGCGGGAGACCGCCTCGCCCACCTCCCCGGTCGGCGCCGCCGCCGACGCCTCGGGTACGGCGGGTGCGGAGGACGCCGCGGCGGACGGCGGACGCCCCGGGTTCGGGGCGGAGCCGGGCCCGGCCTGGACGTACAGGGCGGTGGCGGCGACCGCCAGACCGCCCGCCGCGGCCACCGCCACCACCGGCTTCGCCGTGGTCTGCGCCAGGAGCTGAGCCAGTTTGCCCCCGGCGGTCTTCGACGCCGCCGCCGTGGCTGCTGCCGCTGACGTCCCCGAGGCGAGCTGTCCCAGCGCGTACGCGGCCAGCCCTGCCGGAAGCGGCACCAGGGCCATGCCCACCAACAGCCCCTCGGCGGGCACCAGATCGGCCGCGGCGAAGCCGCACCGCGGACACTGCCCGATATGGCGGGCCAGGCGCTTGCGCCACAGCGCGGACGGTCTGCCGTGCCACGGCTTCACCAGCGCCGACAGCTCCGGGCAGCGCGGCGACGCGCGCAGCGCCCGCACCACGCCCCGGGCGGTGTCCAGTCGGCTCTTGACCCGCTGGACCCGCACCGCGGCGTGTTTCGGGGCGAGTTCACAGGCCGCCGCGAGCTCGGCGCGGGTCAGCTCGCCCGCGGCCTCCAGCCACCACAGCGACAGCACCTCCCGCTCGTCCCGCTCCAGCCAGCGGGTCGCCTCCACGACCTCCCGCCGCTGCCCGGACAGCCCGAGCCGCAACACCGTCAGCTCGGCGAAGTCCGCACCGGGATCGGCCACCTCGACGGCCTCCTCCAACTGCCCGGCCCGCGCCCCCGCCCGCCCCTCGCGCCAGCGCTGACGCACCTGGTTCAGGGCTATCGCCACCAGCCAGGACCGGAACCGCTCCGGGTCGGTCAGGCCCGCCAGCCCCGTCACCGCCCGCAGCATCGTCTCCTGCACGACGTCATCGACGTCGGCGTGGCCGTCCAGGGCCCGGCCCACCACGTTGTAGACCAGCGGCAGGTACTCCTCCAGCAGCTCCGCCAGCGCTCGCTGGTCCCCGGCCCGCGCCGCCGCGACGACCGCGGCGTCCGACTGCTCCTTGGTGCGCACGCGCCACCTCGCTCTCTCCCGATCAGGGCCCCATTACGGCCGACCACCCCGGTCATGCCGGGGCGCCCCCCACAGGAGACGGAGCCACGCGGTCTGGATAACACAAATCCCGGAAAGCTTCCTGCGCCCCGGAACCCCGCCGAACTCCGGGCCGACTACCTGCTCACCGGCATTTCACCGGAGGACTCGACCTGGGAGGGATTCATGGCAGGTACCGGCAACGGCCGCCGCAAACTGCTCCGTGCAGCGGCGGCGGGAAGCCTCGGCGCGGGGCTGACGACGGTCGCGGCGGCCCCGGCCCGCGCCCAGCAGGCCCGCGAGGAGGACGGCGCCGCGACCGGCGGGGCGTCCGGGCGGCCGATACGGGTGGCGGTGCTGCTGTACGACGGCTTCACCGCGCTGGACGCCGTCGGCCCGTACGAGGTGCTGTGCCGCGTCCCCCACGTCTCGGTGACCATGGTGGCCAAGCGGGCCGGGCGGGTGCGCACGGACACCGGGGAGCTGGCGCTGGTGGCCGAGCGGTCGCTCGACGAGATGCCCCGGGCGGAGGTCGTGCTGGTGCCGGGCGGGGGCGAGCGCGGCACCACGGCCTCGATGGGCGACGAGGCGATCCTCGACTGGCTGCGCCGTATGCACGAGCAGACGGTGTGGACCACCTCGGTGTGCACCGGGTCGCTGATCCTGGGCGCCGCCGGACTGCTCCGCGGCCTGCCCGCCACCACGTTCTGGGCCGCCCGCCCCTCGCTGGCCGATGTGGGCGCCATCGACACACCGGGGCGGTTCATCGAGACGGGGAAGATCATCACCGCCGCGGGGGTCTCCGCCGGGATCGACATGGGCCTGCATCTCGCCGCACGGCTGTCCGACGAGAACACCGCCAAGGCCATGCAGCTGGCCGTCGAGTACGACCCGGCCCCGCCGTACGACACCGGCAGCCCCGACAAGGCCGGCCCCGAGCTCCAGCGGCTGGCCCTGAAGCTGCTGGCGGACGCCGCGACATGATGTCCGGCGGCGTGTGCTGACCTGCGGTGACGCGCGGCGATGCGCGGGGGGAGCCGCGGTGATGTGCGCGGACGCGCTCAGCCGCCCCGGGGCAGCGGCTGCTCCGTCCAGATCACCTTGCCGTGCTCGGTGTAGCGGGTGCCCCAGCGCCGGGCGAGCTGCGCGACCAGGAACAGCCCGCGGCCGCCCTCGTCGGTGGTGCGGGCCCGGCGCAGCCGCGGGGAGGTGCTGCTGCCGTCGGCCATCTCGCAGATGAGCGCGCGCTCGCGCAGCAAGCGCAGTTGCAGTGGTTCGCGGCCGTACCGGATGGCGTTGGTGACCAGCTCGCTGACGATCAGCTCGGTGGTGAACGCCGGCGCATCGAGGCCCCACTCGGTCAGCCGCGCGATGACCTCCTGGCGCGCCCGGGACACCTCGGCCGGGTCCGCGGGCAGATCCCAGACGGCGACCTGATCCTCGCCCAGGGCCCGGGTACGGGCCACGAGCAGCACCACATCGTCCACGGGACGCTCCGGGAACAGCGACTCCAGGGCGGCGCAGGTCTGCTCCGGCGTACGGCCCGGGCGGGCCAGCGCCGCACGCAGCCGCTCGAAGCCGACCCCCGGGTCGTGGCCGTCGCCGGTGAGCAGGCCGTCGGTGTAGAGCACCAGCAGACTGCCCTCGGGGACCTCGAAGTCGGCGGTCTCGAACGGCAGGCCGCCCACGCCGAGCGGCGGCCCCGGGGGCACGTCGGGAAACTCCACGGTGCCGTCGGGCAGCACCAGGGCGGGCGGCGGGTGTCCGGCCCGGGCGGCGGTGCAGCGGCGGTTCACCGGGTCGTAGACGGCGTACAGACAGCCGGAGCCGACGATGCCCGGCTCGCTCTCGCCGCCCGGCTCGGGCCCGGTGTCCGTCGAGTACGTATCCGTGCCGCCCGCCGGGTCGGTGCCCGGGGCGTCCGTACCCGTCGCGTCCGGGTCGAGACGGCAGACCAGATCGTCGAGTTGGCTGAGCACTTCGTCGACCGCCAGGTCCAGCGCCGAGAAGTTGTGGACGGCGGTGCGCAGCCGGCCCATCGTCGCCGTCGCGTGCAGTCCGTGCCCGACCACGTCGCCGACCGCCAGGGCCACCCGGGCGCCGGACAGCGGGATCACATCGAACCAGTCGCCCCCGACCCCGGTCGTCGCGGGCCGATAGCGGTGGGCGGCCTCCACGGCGTGCTGCGCGGGCAGCCCACGGGGCAGGAGGCTGTGCTGCAGCGCCAGCGCGGTCGTGTGCTCGCGGGTGAAGCGCCGCGCGTTGTCGATGCATACGGCGGCGCGGCTGACCAGGTCCTCGGCCAGGGAAAGATCGTCCTCTTCGAAGGGCTGCTTGAGCGCGGAGCGGTAGAAGGCGGCCACGCCCAGGACGACGCCCCGGGCCCGCATCGGCACCGCGATCAGCGAATGGATCCCCGCGCGCAGCGCCTGTCCGCCGCGGGCCGGATCGTTGGCCAGCCAGCCGTACGCCTCGTTCAGATACGGCTCGAGTACGGGTTCGCCGGTGGCGAGCGCGCGGGCGTGCGGTGTGGAGGCGGCGTAGCTGACCGACTCGCCCACCGCGTACAGATGGGATCCCGTGCGCACCCCCGCCATCGCCACCCGCAGCAGCGGGCCGCCGGTCCCCATCGGCTCCTCGCCGCGCAGCACGCAGTCCGGCAGGTCCACGGCCACACAGTCGGCGAACCGCGGCACGGCCACCTCGGTCAGCTCCTCGGCGGTGCGGGTGACGTCCAAGGTGGTGCCGACCGTCACGCCCGCCTCGCACAGCAGCCCAAGCCGCTCCCGGGCCAGCAGCGCCAGGCGGCTGACGCCGGGCTCCCCGACGGCGAGCGGCCCGCCGCGCGCCCACGCGTCGGAGGAAGGTACGGGGCCGGGGTGGCCCGACGCGACAGGCGGGGTGGGGCCGTCGGCGGGCGGGAGCGTGGGAATCGCGAGGCTCCCCGGGACGAGCGGCGGATGGGACATCGGGCCTCCGCCCGCGAGGACGGGCGGCTCGGGGGAGCCCGTACGGTCCTCAGCGGCACAGCGGCAGCGCCTGCCGCCGGGCAGCACGGCCTCGACGAGGAAGCCGATCGCGCCGGTGGGGCCGTGGGCCTCATGGCACCAGAGCGTGACACCGCGCCCCTCGGGGAGCCGCGCCTCCACGACACAGGCGCGTCCGTCGGCGATGAGCTGTACGGCCAGCTCCTGAAGGACCAGCCGATCCCGCCGGTCGAGGGCGTCGGGGGCCTCCCGGGCGCCGTCGACGGCGAAGGAGGCGAGCAGGGCCCGCTCGCGGGCGGTGATGCGGTCGAGCAGCCGTTGCTCGACAGCGACCGCCGCCTGGTGGACCAGGCCCAGCATCGAGACATCGGCGTGGCGGTGGTCGCAGGTGAGGTCGAGCGCGCCGAGGACGCGCCCGCTCAACGGGTCGCGGATGGGGGCGGCCGCGCAGGCGAACTGTCGCATGATGTCGGCGAAGTGCTCCCGGCCGCATACGAAGGCGGGCTGCCGGGCCGCGAGCGCGGTGCCCATGCCGTTGGTGCCGGTGAGCTCCTCGGAGAAGCCGAAGCCGGGGGCGAGGTTCAGGGAGTCGAGGAAGCGGTTGAGCGAGTGTTCGCCGACCCGGCGCTCCAGCACTCGGGCGTCCTGGTCGCACAGGACCGCGCTCACCCGGATACCGGAGACCTGGGACTCGAGCCGGTCCAGCACCGGCCGGGCGGCCTCGGTCAGGCTGCCGCCGAGGTCCAGCTCCGTGTGGTAGAGCACGTCCACGTGGTCGGCGGCGATGCCCAGCGACCGGCAGCGCTCCCAGGAGCTGAGGATCGGCGGACGTACGGCGCGGCTGACAAGTCTGCCCGCCAGAAATCGGTTGTGGGCATCGGTGAGGACGGCGGTGTCGTCCCAGCTGACCGGCACTTCATCACTTCCCCGAGGAATGGTCCCTCTTTCAGAATTCAAGTTTCACCCCAAATGGGGGCATCTGCCAGCAGAGGGGTGAAGGGGGGTGACGGACGGTATCGGCGCTGGTGAACCGCGTCCTGGTGCGCGGGGTGACCCGCCCGACGGACCGGGGCCCGGACGGCGCCGGTCCGTCGGGCGGAGCGTCCGAACAGGGGCCCTCAGGCCGCCTGGGCGACGGTCCTGCGGCCGGTGGACGGGGGCGCCATGATGCCGCCGCGGCGCAGGACCGCGTAGCCGACGCCGATGCCCACGGCCACCGGCCACTCGATCGCGTCCGCGGCGCCCAGCAGGCCCAGGCCCACGTACAGCGGCAGGCCGCCCTTGGCGGGCAGCCAGCGGCGGGCCATCGCCACCGGCAGCAGCGCCGCGTCCATCAGGCCGCCCGCCACGCTCCCCATCGTGGGGCGCCCCATGGTGGGGACGGTGACGGTGAAGGACCGCTTGCCGCCTTCCGCCGTGGCCTTGACCGGCTTACCGGCCTTCGTCACGGCCTTGGTGCTCTTCGTGGCCGTACCGGCCGTGGCCTTCGTGGCCGTGGCCTTCGCGGCGGTGCTCTTCGTGGCCGTGCTCTTCGCGGCGGCCGCCGTCTTCTGCCGGGCCGTCGTCTTCTGCCGGGCTGCTGTCTTCGTCTTGTCCGAGGCCCCGCGCTTGCGGGTGGTGGTGGGAGTACTCACAGATCTCACGTCCACACATGGTTGACGTTGCGGTAATTCCTCACTTTTCAGGGTAATCGGGATTCATCTTCTGCCGAACAGGGCGCCTTCCGTCGAACAGGGCGCCGAGTGGGGGCGGCTGCCGGGCGACGTACAGGGAGGCCGCGCCGATGTCCCAGGCACCACGGTCAGAACGGCCGAAACAGCCGGAACGGTCGCGGCGATCGGGACCGCGCATCCCGGCGCCCCCGCTGCTGGGACCCCTCGCCGGCGGGGTGGCCGCCGGTGTGCGCGGCGCGGCCGGACTGGTCGGACGGCTGGCGAGGCTGCCACAGCGCGGAGTGTGGTCCCACCCCGGGCGCTGCTATATCGAGGTCCGGGGGGTGCACGGCATCGGGGGCGAGCGGGTCGGCCGCCGCGTGGAGACGGCGCTGGAAACACACCCCGGTGTCCGGTGGGCGCGGGTCAACGCGCCCACCGAACGCGTCGTGGTGTCGCTCGTCTCCCCGCCGCCGCGCGAATCCGAACTGGTCGCCCTGGTCGAACAGGCCGAAGCCCTCGGAGCCGCCGTCGTGGCCGAGGAGTTCGACGAATGGCGCCCGGAACCGCACCACCCCTCCGAAGGCGCCAACACTCCCGAATCCCTCTCCGCGCTGACCGCGGACACCGTGGGCCTGACCCTGTCCACCGCGCTGCGCCTGGCCCCCTGGCTCAAACTGCCCACCGAGGTGGGCGCGCTGGCCTCCCTGCTCCAGCACCATCCGCGGGTCCACCGGCTGGCCGCGGCGATCGGCGGCTCGGAACGGGCCGACTCGGCCCTGACCGCGCTGAGCGCGCTGGCCCAGGGCGTGGCGACACACGGCGGAGGGCTCGCCCTGGACACGGTCGAGCGCATCGCCCAGTGGCGGGAAGCCGACGCGGAGAGCGAGGCATGGGAGGCGGCCGAACCGCATCTGGTGCACGGACCGCGGGACGTGGCGGCCGAGCCGATCATCGTCGAGCGGCCCGGACCGCCCCCCAGGGACGCCACCGCGCACTACGCGGAGCGGTCCATGCGCGCCGGGGCCGTCGCCGGCGCCCTCGCCGTGCCGTTCGCCGGCCCCCGCCGCGGGCTCGCCGTGGCGCTGGCCTCCATACCCAAGGCGCCGGGGGGCGGCCGGGAGGGGTTCGCGACCAGCCTCGGCCGCTTTCTCGCGCTGCGCGGCGTGGTGGCCATGGACCGCGGAGCGCTACGGCGGCTGGGCCAGGTCGACACCGTGCTGCTGGACGAGGAGGCGCTGCGCAGCGACCGGTACGAGCCCATCGACATCGAGGTGCTCGACGGGGCCGAGGCCCCGCTGATCGCCGAACGGCTCTTCGAACTCTTCGACCCCGACGGCCCCCTGGAGATCCGCCGCAACGGCCAGGGCTGGGCGCTGGGACCCCTGGACCGGCTCGATCTGACGGGCCGTACGGGCAGCCAGGCCGCCTCCCGGCTGGGCCGCAAGGGCAGCGAGCGCGTCCTCGGCCTGGCCAAGGGCCGCCGTCTGCGGGCCGTGGTGGGGCTGGCCGTGCAGACCGCCCCGGGCGCCGAGGCCGTGGCGGCCGCCGCCCGCCGGGCGGGCGCCCGCGTGGTCCTGGCCACCGACCGCCCTCACCCCGCGTTCGCCTTCGCGGACGCGGTGGTGCCCGCCGGAGGACGCCTGGTCGCCTCGGTGCGCGCACTGCAGGCCGACGGCGCCGTGGTGCTGCTGCTCTCGGGCAACCGCCGGGCGCTGGGCGCCGCCGACTGCAGCATCGGCACCCACCGGGAGGGCGAGCCCCCGGCCTGGGGCGCGCATCTGCTGGTCGGCGCGGACCTGGAGTCCGCCGGGGTGATCGTGGACGCCGTGGGAGTGGCGGCCCGGGTCGACCGGGACAGCGCCATACTCGCGGCCGGCGGCAGCGGCGTCGGCGCCGTCGCCGCCCTCCGGGCCCGGCGCCGCCAGGCCGCCGCACGCGCCACCGGCGCCAGCAACATCGCCGGCACCCTCGCCTTCTGCATGGGCAACTGGCGCGCCCGGCAGCTGATAGCGCGCCCCCTGGCCCCGCCGGTGACCTCCACCCCCTGGCATCTGATGCCCGTGCCGCGCGTCCTGGAACGCCTGGGCACCCGGTCCGACGGCCTCGCCCCGGCCGAGGCCGCCGCCCGCGCCCGCGCCCCCGGCGCGCCGCGCACCGGAGAGCCGCCCGCCACCAGCCTGCCCACGGCGTTCATCGAGGAACTGGCCAACCCCCTCACCCCTGTGCTCGCCGCCGGGGCCGCGCTGGCCGCGGCCGTGGGATCGCGCACCGACGCCGCCCTCGTGGCCGCCATCACCGGCACCTCCGCGCTGGTCGGCGGGGTCCAGCGGGTCAGGACCGAACGCGCCCTGGCCGAGCTGTTCGCCCGCTCCGCCATCGGCGCGCGGGTACGCCGCGGCGGCACCGAGCGGCTGGTCGCCGCGGGTGACCTGGTGGCCGGCGACATCGTCGCGCTGCGCCCCGAGGACGTGGTGCCCGCCGACTGCCGGCTGCTGGAGGCCGAGGGCCTGGAGGTCGACGAATCGTCGCTGACCGGCGAATCCCTCCCGGTGGCCAAGGACCCGGCGCCGGTGGCCGCCGCGGACATCACCGGGCGCCGCTCGATGCTCTACGAGGGCACCACCGTCTCCGCCGGACGGGCGGTGGCCGTCGTGGTGGCCACCGGCACCTCCACCGAGGTCGGCCGCAGCCTCGCCACCGCGCGCCAGGCCGCGCCCGTCACCGGCGTGGAGGCCCGGCTTGGCAGGCTCACCCGGGCCAGCCTGCCCATCGCCCTCGGCTCCGCGTCCGCGGTGTCCGCGGCCGGGCTGCTGCACGGCCGCAAGCTGACCGACACGCTCGCTCAGTCGGTGAACCTCGCCGTCGCCTCCGTACCCGAAGGGCTGCCCTTCCTGGTCAACGCGGCCCAGCTCGCCGCCGCACGCCGCCTGGCGGACCTCGGCGCGCTGGTGCGCAACCCCCGCACCATCGAGGCGCTGGGCCGCGCCGACGTCCTGTGCTTCGACAAGACCGGCACCCTCACCGAGGGCAACCTCCAACTCGCGTCCGTCATCAGCGACGGAGGGGACCAACTGCCCGCCGACCGGCTCGACAACCCGCGCAAGGCCGTGCTCGCCGCCGCGCTGCGCGCCACCCCGCCGGCCCGCCAGGCCGAGCCCATGGCCCACCAGACCGACCGCGCGGTGATGGCCGGAGCCCGCCGCGCCGGCGTCGCCGTACGACAGGGCGCCCCCCGCTGGCGGCGCACCGACTCACTGCCCTTCGAACCGTCCCGGGCCTACCACGCCACCGCTGGGCGCGCCTCGCGCGGCATGCTGCTGAGCGTGAAGGGCGCACCGGAGAACGTGCTGCTGCGCTGCACCCGCCGGCGGACCCGGGACGTACGGGCCCGGGACGTACGGACCCCGCTGGACACCGCCGCCGCCAAGGAACTCGCCGACCGCGCCGAGGAACTGGCCGGCGCGGGCCGCCGGATCCTGGCCGTCGCCGAGCGGCCCATGGCGGACGACGAGGAGCTGACCGACGAGTCCGTACGGGACCTGGACTTCCTCGGCTTCATCGCGCTCGCCGACCCGGTCCGCACCAGCGCCGCCCCCGCCACCAGACGGCTGCACGAGGCGGGCGTGCACACCGTGATGCTCACCGGCGACCACCCGGCCACCGCGGACGCCATCGCCGCGACCGTCAGCGACGTCCCCGAACCCAAGGTGTGCACGGGCCCCGAACTGGACGAGCTCGACGACGCCAGACTCGACGAACTGCTGCCCACCGTCGATGTGATCGCCCGGTGCAGCCCGCACCACAAGGTCCGCATCGTCCAGGCGTACCAGCGCCTCGGGCGGGTCGTGGCGATGACCGGCGACGGGGCCAACGACGCCCCCGCCATCCGCCTCGCGGACGTCGGAATCGCCCTCGGCCGGCGCGGCACGCCCGCGGCGACCGCCGCCGCCGACCTGGTCGTCGGCGACGACCGGCTGCAGACCATCGTCTCGGCGCTCATGGAGGGGCGGGCCATGTGGGCCTCGGTACGGGCCGCGCTCGCCATCCTCATCGGCGGCAACCTGGGAGAGGTCACCTTCAGCGTGGTCACCTCCGCGCTCACCGGCGGCACACCGCTGAGCGCCCGGCAGATCATGCTGGTCAACCTGCTCACCGACCTCGCGCCCGCGCTCGCCATCGCGGTGCGCGAGCCGACCGGCCACACCGGCGAGCGGCTGCTGCGCGAAGGCCCGCACCGCTCACTCGGCACCGCCCTGACCCACGAGATGCTGCTGCGCGGCGCCATCACCGCCCTCGGCGCGGGCATGGCCTGGTCCGGCGCCCGGCTCACCGGCCGCGGCCGACGCGCGAGCACGGTCGCGCTCGTCGCGCTGGTCGGCACCCAACTCGCCCAGACCCTGGCCACCGGCGGCCTGGACCGGCACGTCCTGATCGCCGGGTTCGGCTCCGCGGCGGTCCTCGCGGGCATCGTCCAGACACCGGGCGTCAGCCAGTTCTTCGGCTGCACCCCGCTGGGCCCGGTGGCGTGGGGCATCACCATGGGCTCCATCGTCACGGCCACCCTGGTCGGCTCTGCGCTGACACCGCTGGTGCGCGGTATGGCGGCGTAGGGCGGTCGTGGGCTAGGGCGTAGGACGGGTCGTGGGCTGGGGCGCGGCCTGGGGCGAGGGCCAGGGCGCGGGCGTACGGCGTGCGGGGGGCTTACCAGCGTACGGCCGAGAAGTCGATCGGCTGGGGCCTCAGCTTCCGCACCCGGTCCGTCAGCCCCGCCATGCGGCGGGCCGTCTCGGCGGCGGGCAGCCGCTTACGGTCCCCATGGCCGGGCAGCAGCCACTCGAAGCGCAGCCGCGGGACCGTGCGGACCAGGGACGCGGCCAGCTCCTCGATGGAGTACCAGGTCACGCTCTCCACGACCTCGATGTCCGCCGTGGTGCGCGACCAGTAGAGGCTGTCACCGCTGAAGCAGTACCGCTCGTCCGCGACGTACAGCACGCTGCCCTCGGTGTGCCCGGGGAGCGGATGGGCGACCACGCCGTCGGCCACCTCGACCGGCTCGATGCCGCGCAGCACACGGTCCGCGTCCGGGGCTGAGGCCAGATCGCCCTCGTGGATCCACAGCCGCGCGCCGAAGCGGTCCGCCCAGCGGCGGCCGTGCGCCGCGTGGTCGCGGTGGGTGAGCAGCACATCGGTCACCGGGCCCAGCGCCTCGTACCGCCCCGCCAGCGCCTCGCTCCAACGCGGGGTGTCGACCATGACGCTCCCCGAACGGCGGCGCAGCAGATAGGAGTTGGCCGCGGCGGTGTGCGTCGAGTTGTGTCCGCACAGCCAGACGGAGTCGTCCAGGGCCAGCGGAAACGGGTCGAGCGCCGGATCGAGCCGCTGCCCGGCGGGAGGGCGGATCGACCGGGTGTGACAGGCGTACGCGGCGGTGTGCAGCAGCCTGGTCTCCGCCTCGTCGCGCGGTTGGCGCAACACCCGCGAACGGCCGTCGGCCTCGCCGATCAGCCCCGGCGCGAGCTGCCGCGCCACATCGCAGTTCGTACAGCGGTCGTCCACGTGCCAGCCGCCCTGTCGGCCGCCTTGGGCTGGCTGCGCCGTGTCGCTCATGGTTCGAGGTCCCTTCCGTCTGTGCCGATTCCTCTGTCGATCACGGCCGGTGTGCGGCCGCTCACCCCATGGATATCCCGGGTGCGGCCCAAAAAAGAAGAGGGGCCGGACCTTGTTGTTCTCCGGGGAGGGGACTCTGGGCGACCGCGACACACGCGGTAGGTCTGTGGTGATTTGTCGGCCCGTCAGCGGGTGTCGAGCGCCAGCCGGACCGCGAGCCCGCCGAAGATCACGGCCGACGCCCGCTCCAGCCGGCGGCGGAAGGAAGGCCGGCTGAGCAGCTTGTCCGCCAGGCTTCCGGCCGCCAGCCCCACCGTGGCGTCCACCGGCAGCCCGACCATGATGAACAGCCCGCCGAGCGTCAGCAGCTGCAGCCACACCGGCCACGCCCCATCGCCCACGGTCAGGAACTGCGGCAGAAACGCCAGGTAGAAGAGGATGACCTTGGGGTTGGCCACATTGGTGAGCGTCGCCATGAGATAGAGCTTGCGCAGCGGCCGACGGGGCGCGGCGGCGGCCGGCGCGGGCCCCTGCTCGGCCTCGCCGGGCGTACGGCGGCCCGCCCGCCAAGAGGTGATGGCGAGGTAGATCAGAAACACCGCACCGGCCAGCCGCACCACCTCCAACGCCTCCGGAGCCGCCCGGAACAGCGCACTCAGACCGAGCGCCGCGGCGAGCGTATGCACGGCCAGCCCGGTCGACATCCCGAGCGCGGCCACCACCCCGGCGCGGCGGCCTCCGGCCGTGGCGTTGGCCACGATGAAGAGCATGTCGGGACCGGGGGCGATGCTGAGCAGGAAGGCGGCCGCGACGAAGGCGGCGATGAGAGAGAGTTCCATGCGGCGAGTATCACCGGGGCGATGAAGCTGACCAAAGGCGTTTTCGTGGTGGCTGGGGTGCGGTGGGCGGTGCGTCGGCTGTCGGGGCCTGGGCCGGGGAGCGTCGCCTCGTGGCCGGCGCGTTGTGGGCGGGGCGCCGTGCGTCTGCACGGCGGGGTTGGCGCCCCCGGGGCGTGGGGTCGTGGGCGCCCCGGCACCGGCGGTCGGCAGCGGGCCTCTCGCCCGGGGTTGGCCCGTCAGGCCGCGCCGACGGTGGCCGGCGCGTGGTGCCCGGGTGCGGTGGGTGGGGGCCTCTCGCCCGGGGCCGGCGCGTGGTGGCCGGGCACGGTGGGCAGGGGCAGGGAGTAGTGACGGGCCCGCGCCATGGACGTGGCAGGGGGCACGGCGCGGGGGACGGCCCCGGCGGCGGTGCGGGGACAATGGGCGGGTGACCTACCGCTACCGCGTCCTCGGCGCCACCCAGGCCGTCCGTCCGGACGGCACCGAGGTGCCGCTGGGCGGCGCCCGGCTGCGTGCGCTGCTGGGCGCGCTGGCCGTGGGCGGTGGCCGTCCGGCGTCCATGGCGCAGCTGGCCGCCCAGGTCTGGGGCGAGGACGAAGCGCCGCCCGCCGACGAAGTGGCGGCGGTGCAGGCGCTGGTGGGGCGGTTGCGGCGGGCGCTGGGCAAGGAGGCGGTGGCCTCGGTGCCCGGGGGCTACCGCCTGGTGGCCGAGCCGGACGACATCGACCTGTTCCGCTTCGAGCGGCTGGCGGCGGAGGGCTCCGCCGCGATCGGCGCGGGCGACCCGCGTCTGGCCGCCGCGCTGCTCGACGAGGCGCTGACGCTGTGGCGCGGCCCGCTGCTCGCGGATCTGCCGGGCGCCGCCAGCGGAGCGTCCCCCGCCTTGCGCAGCGGCCCCGCCGCCGTACGGGCCGAACGCCGCCACGCCCAGGCGCGCCGTGACCGCCTGGCGGCCGAGGTGGCGCTGGGCCGTGCGGAGGGCGCCCTGGCGGAACTGGCGGCGCTTGCGGACCAGGAGCCGCTGGACGAACCGCTGCAGGCGCTGTGGATCCGCGCGTTGCGCGCCACCGGCCGCCGTGCCGAGGCCCTGCAGGCGTACGAGGAAGTCCGCCTCCGGCTCGCCGATCGCCTCGGCGCGGATCCGAGCGGCGAACTGCGCGCCCTGCACGCCGAACTCCTGGCCGAGGACGCGACCCCGTCGCCGCCGGACGGTTCGGCGTGGCCTGCCGGGAGCGGCGCGCCTGAGCTTGACGGGAGCGGCAGGCAACACGGGCCGGGGAATCTGCGGCCCCGGCTCACCACCTTCGTCGGGCGCGAGACTGAACTGGACGGGCTGGTCGACGAGTTGCGCTCCCGGCGGCTGGTCACCCTGATGGGCCCCGGCGGTGTCGGGAAGACCCGGCTGGCCCTGGAGGCCGCCGAGGCGGCGGACGGGGCGTGGCCGGGCGGGGTGTGGGTGGCCGAGCTGGCGCCCGTACGGGGCGGGGAGGCCGTGGCGGAGGCGGTGCTGACCGCCCTCGGGGCGCGTGATACGGCGCTGGGCGGGCCCGGCGCCCGGGAGCTTCGGGCGGCCGAGGGAGCCGCGCTCGGCCCCCTCGCCGAGCTGCTGGAACACTGCGCCCGGCGCCGGATGCTGCTCGTCCTGGACAACTGCGAGCATGTGGTCGGCGCCGCGGCCGAGCTGGCCCAGGCCCTGCTCACCGACTGCCCCGGCATGACCGTACTGGCCACCAGCCGGGAGCCGCTGGGCGTGCCGGGCGAGTGGGTACGGCCCGTCGAGCCGCTGCCGCCCGAGGTGGCGCTGCGGCTGTTCGCCGAGCGTGGCGCCGCCGTACGCCCCGGGTTCGGTACGGAGGCTGACCGGCCGGCGGGTGAGGAGATCTGCCGTCGGCTCGACGGCCTGCCGCTGGCCATCGAGCTGGCCGCGGCCCGGCTACGGGCGCTGACCCCGCGCCAGATCGCCGACCGCTTGGACAGCCGCTTCCGGCTGCTGACCGGCGGCCACCGAACCGCGCTGCCCCGGCAGCGAACGCTCCGGGCGGTGGTGGACTGGTCCTGGGACCTGCTGGACGACGGTGAGCGGACCGTGCTGCGGCGGCTGGCCGTCTTCGCAGGCGGCTGCGCGCTGGAGGAGGCCGAGGCCGTCTGCGCCGGGGACGTCTGCGGCGGGGACGTCTGCGGCGCGGAAGCTCACGCCGAGACCGTCTATGCCGGAGACGTCCGCGCCGGGGCCGCCTGCGGCAGGGAGGCCCGCACCGAGGCCGCCGACGCCGAGACCACCCGCGCCGAGACCACCCGCGCCGAGGCCACCCGCGCCGTGGACGCTCACGCCGGGACCGTCTACGCCGAGGACGTCCGCGCCGGGGACGCCTGCGGCGGGGCCGTCCGCGCCGGAGACGCCCGCGCCGAGACCACCCGCACCGAGGCCGCCGACGCCGAGACCACCCGCGCCGAGCCTCCTCGCGCCGAGCCCCCTCGCCCCGAGGCCACCACCCCAGCGACCCTCGACATCCTCAGTTCCCTTGTCGACAAGTCGCTCGTGCTCGCCCTCCCCGAGGGCCCGGACGGAATGCGTTACCGGCTGCTGGAGACCGTCGCCGAGTACGCCGCGCAGCGGCTGGCCGAGGCAGGTGAGCGGGAGGCCGTCGAGCGCCGGCATCTCACCGTCTACCGCGAGCTGGTCCGCACCGGCGACCCCCTGCTGCGCGGCCCGGAGCAGGCGCGGTGGCTTGAGCGGTTCGAGGCGGAGCACGACAACGTACGGGCCGCGCTGCGGCGCGCCGTGGAGCTGCGGGAGGAGCAGGAAGGGCTGTGCCTGGCGCTGTCCATGAGCTGGTTCTGGCAGCTGCGCAACCACTACGGGGACGCCCGCTCGTGGGCGCCCGCCGTCGCCGCGCTCGGCCCCGACCCGTTCC
The DNA here is from genome assembly GCF_044334165.1 of Streptomyces sp. NPDC020845. Classification (NCBI taxonomy): domain Bacteria; kingdom Bacillati; phylum Actinomycetota; class Actinomycetes; order Kitasatosporales; family Streptomycetaceae; genus Streptomyces; species Streptomyces sp. NPDC020845. Next base: position 21,577 of record NZ_JBIRSJ010000014.1, read on the forward strand.
TCCCGCCCGTACGGCCCGCCGTGCCGCTGCCCGACCCCTGCACCGCCCAGGCGCCGCCCTGGTCCGAGGAGCAGCTGTGGGAGGCCAGGCGCGGGGTGCGGCTGATGGTCTTCGCGAGCGGCGGAGGGGGCGCCGCTCCGGCGGACGGGGAGGGTGCCCAGGAGTATCTGCGCGGGATCGTCGACGCGTACCGGCCGGGGCTGCCGCAGACCTGCCGCCAGCCTGGCTTCCTCTGGTTCTCCGCCAGGCTGCTCACCGGTCAGTCGGCGAGCCTCGGCGAGACCCTGGACGACGCGGTGCGGGACTGCCGGGAGTTCGGGTACGTCTGGGAGCTCGGCCTCGTCCTGCTGCTGCGGGCGAGGCTGCGGTACGGCCACCCGGGCGGCCCGGAGCGATCGGAGGGCGACGCCGACCAGGCGCTGGCCCAGTTCGAGCGGGCCGGCGATCCGTGGGGGATCGCGGAGTCGCTGTCCGTACGTGGCGAGGCGTACGAGTGGCGGGGCCGGTACGAGGAGGCCGCCGCCGACTTCGCGCGCGCCATCGGGATCGCCGCGCGGGGCGGCGCCAAGGGCCAGGTCCCGGCGCTCAAGGCCAGGCTGGCGTCCGTACGTCTTGAGACCGCCCGGGACGCGGGGGAGGAGGCCGAGGCCGAGCGGGTGCTGTGGCAGGCGGTGGCGGAGTCGGGTCAGTACGCGGGGGAGGCCCTGGACACGGCGCGGCTGATCCTGGTCCAGCGCCTCGGCCGCACGGGCCGTACCACCGCCGCGCGGGATCAGCTCGACCAGCTGGAGCAGGCTTTTCCGGCCGCCACCCCGGCGTTTCTCACCGGCATGGTGGCGGGCCTGCACGGCTGGCTGGACTGTCTGGACGGCGCGTACGAGCGCGCCCAGGGGCACCTCCGGCGGGCCGTGCGCTGCCTGGAGACCCTGGCCTACCTTGTCGCCCCGCATCTGGTGGCCGAGCAGTTCATCAGCGCCGCCTGGGCGAAGGCGCACCTGGGCGCGGCGGAGGACGGAGCGCGGCTGCTGGGCGCGTACGACCGCGGGCCCGTGATGGAGGGCTTCTGCTTCCGCTCCTTCTCGGCCGCGGCCGAGGTACGGCAGCGGGCCGAGACGGAGCTGCGCCGGGCGCTGGACGCGACGGCGTACGAGCGGGCCTACGCCGAGGGCGGCGGCCTCCCGGTGGAGGAGGCCGCCACCCTCGTGTGATCGAGCCCAGCCCCGAGTCTGAACGATCTGCCCCGGGGCGCTAGTCGTTCGGCTCCGACTGGGCGTCCGCCAACCGCTCCCGGGCCTCGGCCAGGTCCTCGTCCGTCGGGGCGTCGTCCTGGGTGAGCTTCAGCCGCCAGTAGCCGGTGAAGTCGACCGACCGCCGGTCGATGCCGCGCTCGTCGAGCAGATGCCGGCGCAGGCTCCGTACCGCCCCCGCCTCACCGGCCAGCCACGCGAACACCGAGCCGGGCGGGAAGGCGGCCGAGCGCACCGCGTCGAGCAGCAGCCCGCGGGATCCGGCGGGGCGTCCGCCGCGGTGCAGCCAGTGCACCTGCACCTGGCCCGCGGTCGTGAAGCGCTGTTCCTCCGCCGCGTCGGCCACCTCGATGTAGGCCACCGCGCGGGCGCCCTCGGGCAGCGCCTCGATCAGCGTGCCCATCGCGGGCAGCGCGGACTCGTCACCGGCCAGCAGCGTCCAGTCGGCCACGCCGAGCGGCACTGGGCGGGCGAAGGCCGCGGACGGGCCGAACATGCCGAGCGTGTCACCGGGCCTGGCCACCCGCGCCCAGCGCGTCGCCGGCCCCTCACCCCCGTCCTCTTCCCCGTCCCCGTGCAGGACGAAGTCGATGTCCAGCGCTCGGCGCCGCGGGTGGTACGCCCGGATGGTGTAGCTGCGCATCCACGGCCGCTCGTCCTCGGGGATCGCCTGGTACGCCTGGTACCACCGCATCACATCGCCGTCCGCGCCGGGCGCCGGGAGGCGGGGCGCCGACTGGCCGGGCCTGGGGAAGTACAACTTGACCTGCTGGTCGGGCGCGTCGCAGACGAAGTCGGCGAGGTCGTCCCCGCCGAAGGTCACGCGCGCCATGCGCGGGGTGATCCGCTGGACCTCGGTGACCTGGATGAACCGGACCGGCAACGACTGCTGCACCGCATCTCCTGAAGGCTGTGGGGCTGTAGGGCTGAAGGCTGTAGGGCCTTCACCAGGGCGGCACACCCGGTGCGCCGCCCATGCCCACGACAGTCCCAGCCGCTCCCTACAACCGGTCTACAGCTCGTCTACAGACCCCCGCAGACCCCCGTAACGCCCGTCATGAAGGGGCCGTGTCCGGGAGTCCGTACCCGTTCACCAGCGCGCGCCCCGCCCGCGTGGCGCGGGCGGCCACCTCCGCCGCCACCGCACTGGGGTCGCCGAACATCCCGTCGAGCAGCAGGGCGACATAGCCGCGCGCCATCACCGAGAGCGCTTCGAGCAGTTCGACCGCGGTTTTCGCCCCCTGCCCCGGCGGCACCACCTCGAACGCGCTCGGCAGCAGCAGGTCGATGAACTCCCGGGTGCTGTTGCGCAGTTCGAGGTGGTGGGCGCGCAGACCGGGGGCGAAGAGCAGCTCGAAGCCGCCCCGGTGGACGGCGGCGGCGCGCACATAGCTGCCGGCGACCATGGCCAGGCGCTCATGGGGCGAGGAGGCCGTGGCCATGGCCTGGAGATGGATGGCCCGCAGCCGGTGCGACACCTCCAGGGCGGCGGCCGCCAACAGCGCGTCGCGGTCGGCGAAGTGCCGGTAGGGCGCCCCGGGGCTCACCCGGGTGCGGCGCGCGGCCTCCGCCACCGAGAAGCCGCGCACCCCTACCTCGTCCACGATCTCCAGCGTCGCCCGGACCAGCGCGGCAGCCAAGTCGCCGTGGTGGTAGGCGCCGCGTTCCCTGCCCCCGCTGCGTGCCATCCGGCTGACCTTATCGGATATCCGTTCGGTTTTCTCCGGCCCCGTCGCGCATGGCCCGGTCGCGCATCGCCCGCAGGGCCTCGCGCGACCGCTCGATACGGATCGGCAGATCGCGCACCCGCACCCCGGTGGCGTGGTGGAAGGCGTTCGCGATCGCGGCGGCCGAGCCCACGATGCCCAGCTCGCCGATGCCCTTGCCACCGACCGGGTTGAGCCGGCTGTCGCGCTCGTCCAGCCAGTGCACCTCCAGCTTCGGCACATCGGCGTTGGCGGCGATGTGGTAGCCCGCGAAGTCGTGGTTGGCGAAGTCGCCGAACGCCGGGTCCACCTCGCCGACCTCCAGCAGCGCCATGGAGAGCCCCATCGTCATCGCCCCCAGGAACTGCGAGCGGGCCGTCGTGGGGCTGAGGATCCGCCCGGCCGCGAACACCCCCAGCATCCGGTCGACGCGGATCTCCCCGGTGTCGGCGTCCACCCGCACCTGGGCGAACTGCGCGCCGAAGGTGTGGCGCGAAAGGTCAGCCCGCTCCTGGAGGTCCTCGGTGGTGTCGGCCATCACCTCCAGGCCCCCGTCCGGGACGACACCCGCGTAGCCGCGCATCTCCTCCACCAGCGCGCGGCACGCCTTGTGGACGGCCCAGCCCCACGACGAGGTGCCCATCGAGCCGCCCGCGAACGGCGCCACGCCCAGCGAGGCCCGGCCGATCTCCAGCCGCAGCCGCGTCAGGGACACCCCGAGCGCGTCCGCCGCCACCTGCGTGAGCGCGGTGCGCGCCCCCGTGCCGATGTCGACCGCGCCGATCCGGACCACGAAGGTGCCGTCCGGCTCGGCACGCACGGTGGCTGTCGAGGGAAAGGTGTAGTCGGGGTGGTGCGAGGCGGCCATGCCGGTGCCCACCAGCCAGCGCCCCTCCCGGCGGACCCCCGGCGCCGGATCGCGCCGCTCCCAGCCGAAGCGCGCCGCGCCCTCGCGCAGACACTCGACCAGGCTGCGGCTGCTGAACGGCTTGCCGGTGCCCGGGTCCAGCTCCGGTTCGTTGCGGATACGCAGCTCGATCGGGTCCATGCCCAGCTCGACGGCCAGCTCGTCGATGGCCGACTCCAGCGCGAACATGCCCGGGGTATGGCCGGGCGCCCGGAACCAGGCGGGCGTCATGATGTCCAGCGGCGCCACCTTCACGGTGGTGCGCACATCCGGCGCCGCGTACATCATCCGCGTCGAGGAAACCGTCTGGTCGGCGAACTCCAGCATCCTCGACCGCGGCTGCACCGACTCGTGGTCGATCGCGGTCAGCCGGCCGTCCCGCTCGGCCCCGAGCCGGATCCGCTGGATCGTCGGCGCCCGGTGGGGGACCAGCGCGAACATCTGCTGCCGGGTCAGCGCGATCTTCACCGGACGCCGTACGACCTGGGAGGCCAGCACCGCCAGGACGGCCGGCGAGCGCGGAATGCCCTTGGACCCGAAGCCGCCGCCGACGTGTTCGGTGACCACCTCCACCGCGTCCAGGTCGAGCCCGAACAGCGCGGCCATCAACTGCGCGGCCATGCGCGGGCCCTGGTTGGAGTCGTGCAGGGTCAGCCGGCCCTCCTGCCAGGAGGCGATGGTGGCATGCGGCTCCATCGGGCTCGGATGCTCCACCGGGGTGGTGTACGTGGCGTCGGTGCGCACCGGGGCGGCCGCCAGCGCGCGCTCCACATCGCCGCGCTCCTCGAACCCGGGGCCGCCGTCGGTCACCCGCTCGGGGACATACGCCGCCTCGTCATCGGCGCGCAGCACCACATCGTGCGGCTCGGGCGCATAGCTCAGCCGCACCGCCGCCGCGGCTTCGCGCGCGGACTCCAGGGAGGTGGCCACCACGGCCGCCACGATCTGGCCGTGGTAGGCGACCTCGGGGGACTGGAGCACGAACAGGTCGGCGCTGACCTCCGCGTCGGCGTTCAGCCGCGGGGCGCTGCCGGAGTCGAGGACCGTCAGCACGCCCGGCAGGGCGAGGGCCGTGGAGGCGTCCACCTCCGTCACCCGGCCGCGGGCGATCGTCGACTGCACCGGCCAGACATAGGTGATGTCCGGGGTCGGGAACTCATAGGAGTACAGCGCTTCCCCGGTGACCTTCTGGGGGCCGTCCACCCGGGTCAGCGGGGCGCCGATCGTCTGCTCGACGGTGGTCATGCTCGGTCCTTCCTCGCGACCAGGTCGCGGATGGCCGCGACGATCAGATCAATGGTCAGGTCGACCTTGAACGCGTTGTCCGGCAGCGGGCGGGCGGCCGCCAGCTCCGCCCGCGCCGCCTCGCGCAGCGTCTCCACGCGCAGTGTCCCCTCGTCGGGGCGTTGCCCCCGCAGCAGCTCCTCCGCCGCCCTGGCCCGCCACGGGCGCGGCGCCACGCCGCCGAGCGCGATCCGGACGTCCGCGAGCCTGCCCGCTTCGTCCACACTCACCGCCGCGCCGACGCTGACCAGCGCGAAGGCGTAACTGCGGCGGTCGCGCACCTTGCGGTAGACCATCGCCGCGCCCGGCGGCGGCGCCGGCAGCTCCACGGCGGTGATCAGGTCGCCGTGCTCCAGTACGGTCTCCCGCTGCGGCGTGTCGCCGGGCAGCACGTACAGCTCCTCCACCGGGACGGTGCGCATGGCGCCGTCCGCCGAGCGCAGCCGCACCACCGCGTCCAGCGCGACCAGTGCCACCGCCATATCGGACGGGTGGCTCGCCACGCAGTGCTCGGAGGTGCCCAGGATCGCGAGGTCCCGGTGCGCCCCCTCGATCGCGGGACACCCCGAGCCCGGCTCGCGCTTGTTGCAGGGCTTGGTCACGTCCTGGAAGTAGCCGCAGCGGGTGCGCTGCAGCAGATTCCCCGCCACCGTGGCGACCGTGCGCAGCTGCCCCGACGCGCCCGCCAGCAGCGACTGCGACAGCAGCGGGAAGCGCTCCCGTACGCCCGGGTCGCCGGCCAGCTCGCCGTTGCGCACCGCGGCGCCGATCAGCGCCGAGCCGTCGGCGCGGTGCTCGATCCGGTCGTGGTCCAGCCGGGAGACGTCCACGACCAGGCCGGGCCCGGCGACGCCGAGCTTCATCAGGTCCACCAGATTGGTGCCGCCGCCCAGATACACGGCATCGGGCCGCTCCGCCACCAGCGCGGCCGCCTCGGCGGAGTCGGCGGCGCGTACGTACGCGAACTCCCTCATCGCGCGCCCCCCTCCGCGCCCGCCGCCTCCAGGACCGCTTCCACGATGCCGCCGTACGCGCCGCAGCGGCACAGATTGCCGCTCATCCGCTCGCGGACCTCCTCGTGGTCCAGCGCGCCGACGCCCGCGGCGGTGGCGGTGGCGGCGATGTCTTCGGTCACCTGGCTCGGCCAGCCGCGCCGGGCCTCGTCGAGCGCCCCGATGGCCGAGCAGATCTGACCGGGGGTGCAGTAGCCGCACTGCAGCCCGTCGTGGTTGAGGAAGGCGCGCTGCACCGGGTGCAGCTCCCCGCCGTCCGTAAGGTCCGCCACCCCCTCGATCGAGACGATCTCCCGCCCCTCGGCAGCCACCGCGAACATCAGGCAGCTGTTCACCCGCTCGCCGTCCATCAGGACGGTGCAGGCGCCGCACTGCCCGTGGTCACAGCCCTTCTTCGTACCGGTCAGGCCCAGCCGCTCGCGCAGCACATCGAGCAGGGTGGTCCGGTTGTCCACGGTCAGGGCGTGTGCGGCGCCGTTGATGCGCAAGGTGATGTCGCTACTTGGAGACGAATGTGAGAGGGTCATACATCCAATGTATCAATCTCTTACATGAGTTGAGGGAATTTCAGACATGCCAGAGGCAGAGATGCCGCGTGTCGCGATGCCGGGCCCTGGGGGATGGGCTGCCGGGACCCCGGGGGGCGAGGCGCCGAGGGCGGTCGAGGAGGCGTACCGGTGGTGGCGGGCGGGCGAGCCCTTCGCCCGCGCCACCGTCGTGGACACCTGGCGCTCCTCACCCCTGCCGCCGGGCACGAGCATGCTGGTCGGGCCGGACGGCTCCGCCGTCGGCAGCGTCTCGGGCGGCTGTGTCGAGGGCGCGGTCTACGAACTGGCCCAGGAGGTCATCGCCTCGGGCACACCGGTGCTCCAGCGCTACGGGGTGAGCGACGACGACGCCTTCGCGGTCGGGCTGACCTGCGGCGGAGTCATCGACATCCACGTGGAGCGGATCGACCCCACCGGATTTCCCGAGTACGGCGAGGTGGCCTCGGCGATCCGGGCCGGGACGCCGGTGGCCGAGGTGATCTGCGTGGCCGTCGACGGCCCCGACCCCGCGGGCAGGCTGGGCCGCCGCCTGGTGGTCGACCCCGACGGCACCACCGGGTCGCTCGGCTCCGGGCGGCTGGACGCGGCAGCCGCCCAGGCCGCGCGCGGCATGCTGGCCGGCGGGCGCACCGGCACCCTGCGCCACGGCTACGACGGCCGGCGCCTCGGCCAGGAGCTCACCCTGTTCGTATCCGCCCACGCCGCGCCGCCCAGGCTGCTGGTCTTCGGCGCCGTCGACTTCGCCGCGGCACTGGCCCGTATCGGCGGCTTCCTCGGCTACCGCGTCACCGTCTGCGACGCCCGCCCCGTCTTCGCCACCCGGCGCCGCTTCCCCGAGGCGCACGAGGTCGTGACCGACTGGCCGCACCGCTATCTGCGGGCCGAGGCGGCGGCGGGCCGGCTGGACGAGCGGACCGTGGTCTGCGTCCTCACCCACGACCCCAAGTTCGATGTGCCCCTGCTCGAGTTCGCGCTGCGCCTCCCGCTCGGCTACATCGGCGCCATGGGCTCCCGCCGCACCCACGAGGACCGGCTGCGCCGCCTGCGCGAGCGCGGCCTCGGCGAGGACCGCCTCGCCCGCCTGGCCTCGCCCATCGGCCTCGACCTGGGCGCCCGTACCCCCGAGGAGACCGCGGTCAGCATCGCCGCCGAGATCGTCGCCGACCGCTGGGGCGGCAGCGGCACCCGCCTGACCTCGCGCACCGGATCCATCCATCCGGCGGCCGGTGGCTGACATCCGGCGGCCGGTGGCTGAGACGGGCGTACGGAGCGGGGCGGGCCGGGGCCACAATGGGTCCGTTTCCGGAGATGGATGTAAGGGGAATCGAGTCAGCCGTGGAGACCGCGAGAAACACCGAGGAGGAGACCGGCCCGGCACAGGACGGCCGACCCGCCGGGGCGGGCGGGGACCAGCCGAGCGAGGACGGGCCGAGCGGGGACGAGCCGGGCGGGAGGGGGCCGGTCGGGGACGGGCCTCACGGGGACGGCCCGGGCGAGAAGAGGGCGGTCGGCGACGGGCCGGTAGGGGACGGGCCGGCCGGAAGGGGGTGGCGGCGGTGGGTCATGGATGTGCGGCCCCTGCGGCACCGTCCGTTCCGCCGCCTGTGGGCGTCCACCTCCATCACCACGATCGGCAGCCAGCTCACCGCGGTGGCCGTGCCCAAGCAGATCTACGACCTCACCGGCTCCTCGGCCTGGGTCGGCTACGCCAGCTTCGCGGGACTGCTGCCGCTCGTGGTCTTCGCGTTGTGGGGCGGCGCGGTCGCCGACCGGGTGGACCGGCGGACCCTCATGCTGGTCACGGGGGTCGGTATCGCCGTCATCTCGGTGCTGTTCTGGGCGCAGTCCGCCGCCGGGATCCACTCGGTGCCGCTGCTGATGGTGCTGCTCGCCGCCCAGCAGGGCCTGTTCGGGATCAACTTCCCCGCCCGTAGCGCCTCGATAGCCCGGCTCGTCCCCGCCGATGAACTGCCCGCCGCGGGCGCCCTGCAGTCCACCGTCGCGCAGACCGGCATGGTGCTGGGGCCGCTGCTGGCGGGGGCGCTGATCCCGCTCATCGGCCTGTCCACGCTGTATCTGATCGACGCCGTCGCGCTGTGCTTCACCCTGTGGGCCGTATGGCGGCTGCCCGCGCTGCCCCCGCTGGACACGGGCAAGGACGCGGGCAAGGACGAGCGGCGCGGCAGGCGGCGGGCCGGCGGGCGGGAGGTGGCGGACGGGTTCCGTTACATCGTGGCGCAGCGGGTGCTGCTGCTGTCCTTCCTCGCGGACATCGTCGCGATGGTCTTCGGCATGCCGCGGGCCCTGTTCCCGCAGCTGGCGTCGAGCACCTACGCGCCCTGGGGCGAGGGGTTCGCGCTCGGGCTGCTGTTCGCGGCGATACCCATCGGGGCGGTGGCCGGCGGGCTGCTGTCGGGGACCTTCTCCCGGGCCCGCCACCACGGGCTGATGGTCAGCGCCGCCGTGGTGGTCTGGGGGCTGGCCATCACCGGGTTCGGGCTGAGCGGCGGACTCTGGTGGGCGGCGGTCTTCCTGGCCGTGGCGGGGGTCGCCGACATGGTCTCCATGGTCTTCCGCGGGGCGATCCTCCAGTCGGCCGCCACCGACGATATGCGCGGCCGGATGCAGGGCGTCTTCACCGTCGTGGTGGCCGGCGGGCCACGCCTGGCCGATCTGCTGCACGGCACGGCCGGCTCGCTGTTCGGCCCCCGGGCGGCGGTGACTGCGGGCGGCCTGCTGGTCGTCGTCATCATGCTCGCCCTGACCGCCGCGGTTCCTTCCTTCCGGCGCTACACCGCCTGAGGACACGCCCCGGCCGGGCCCGTCAGGGACGGGCCCGGCCGTTTTCGGTCTGCGGGCGGGCGGTCGGTCTGCGGGCGGTCAGACGCGGTCGGCCGCGATCAGGAAGTACTGGAAGGAGCCGTCCTTGTAGGAGTTGATGAACGCTTCCTCAATGCCTGTGACCAGCGAGGACGTGGCTCGCAGCGCCCAGTAGGGCAGGGTCGCGGGAGTGAGGTCGACGACGGCCTGCGGTACGAGCCGGTTGTCGGCCATGGCGCGCAGATACTCCCGGCGGGAGTGGATATTGCACTCGAAGTGCGCGTTGATCTGGGAGACCCACTTCGAGGGCTGGCCGTAACGCGGGTTCCAGCAGCCGGTGATGGTCACGTAGCGGCCACCGACCGCGAGGATGCGGGAGTGCTCGGCGAAGAGGTCGTGCAGGTCGACGTACATGCTCGACTCGTTGTTCCACGAGGCCGCGGCCTGCCCGGTCTCGAAGGGCGTACCGAGCATATTGCAGACGCGGGCGTGGACGTGGTCCTCGATGCCGAGTTCGCGGGCGCGCTGGTTGGCGAAGTCGGCCTGCTTGGCCGACAGCGTGACGCCCTCGACCGTGCACCCGAAGCGCTGGTGGGCCATGACCATCGAGCCGCCGCGGCCGCATCCGGCGTCCACGAGCGTGTCGTCGCGCTCAATGGGGCCGAGGTGGTCCAGGAGGAGTTCGACCTGCGCCGACTCCAGACGGTGGAGCTCGGCGATCAGCCTCTTCTCGTATTCGCCGGTGCCGTCGTCGGCGTCGCCGAGGGCGGCGTGGTCGACGCTTCCGATGCCGTAGTGGTGGTGGTAAAGGCCGTCGACATCACCGAGCCGCAGGTTCACGGGCCTGGCCTCGTGGTCCCAGTAGCGGGCGATGTCCCCCTGGTAGGGCGTGCTCGGGGCGGGGATGAACATGGAGGTGCCGGCAGAGGTGGCGACGGTGGTGAGATCGGCGCTGGTCACGGATGGATCCATTCTTCTTACCAGAAATCGGGCAGGGTGTAGCGATAGGTGTTGGTCTGGTGCCAGTAGTGGTTGCCGTCGACCCATACGGCCACGCCGCGCACAAAGCGCTGCACGCTGGGGACGGGGCAGGCGGCGGCCAGGGCCGCGGCCTCGGCCTCGAAGTCGTGCATGAGCTCGTTGTGGACCTCGACCGCCTTCAGATAGCCCTCGCGGTCGGAGATGCCCTCACGTTCGGCGATCACCACGGGCAGGTTCAGATGCCGGCCGGGGCTCGCGAGTTCCTTGGTGTACGAGTACAGGTCGTTCACGATGGTGGTGGCGTTCCCGGCGAGCGCGATGACCCGCTGCATGGCGGGCTGGGCGTGCAGGTCCGCGGGCAGTTCGTAGCCGCCGACGGTGTCGGTGATGGTGGGGCAGGGACGGAAGTTGTTGAACTGGCGCATCGCCAGGTATTCCCACACCTCGGGGACGTGGTCCGTCTGGGCCCAGGCGGCCTCGGCGAGGTACCCCATGTGCAGCCGGGCCATGTCGTGCCGGAACCGGTCGGCCTGGGAGGGGCTGGCGGCTTGCAGGAAGTACTCCATGGCGGAGCGGTAGGCGCGTCGGGGCGCGTCCGAATGAAGCGACTCCGCCCACCGCGGTTGGTACTCCTTGGTCGTGTGCAGGGGGTCGAGGGCGGTGTGCGCCAGCAGAAGGCGTCCGCCGAGGCCGATGGGCGAGCCTCCGTGGTCCTCGCAGTAGCAGTCGTCCACCGCGTTCTCGGCGACCATCAGGCGCGTGGCGAGCATCAGATGGTCGACGGTGGGAGCGTCCGGATGGCAGGCGACCATGTAGCGCCCCACCGAGAAGCCGTCGAACTGGTCCTCCCAGTCCTCGGGGTACAGATCGACCTCGTCCAACGCCCAGGTCTTGATCCTGCGGCCGACCTCCTCCACCCGCACGGGGTCGGGCTCCGCCACCGGGTGGTGGTAGAGGCCCGGAACCGGGTTGCCCTCCGCCGGAGTTGCTGGAGCTGTGGGCAGTTCAAGCGGCTCCGACGGTGTTGGTAGTTCCTCGCGCCGGGCCAGGTGCAGGCTCGCCGTGCCCAGGCCACTGGGGCCACGCAGGATCCGCTCCAGGACGGTGCTCGGTGCCGCGAGGCGGGAAGCAGCCGCGGGCAGGCCCGACTGCGGAGGCTGTGGACCGGACTGCCGAGACGGCTCCGGCTGTGCTTCCGGGCTGGTGTCAACAGTCATCGGGCGAACTCTCCTTCGTCAGGGCGGTGGCCGGCGTGCGTACGCGTCACCGGGAAACGCGTCACCGGGAAACGCGTCACCGGGGAAGCGGAAAGGAGGGGGCAAACATCCGGGAATCCGTCCAGATCCCGGGGAACAGTAACGGCCGGTGCGCCCAGGGGCCTTCGGAAGCCGATGACATTAACTCGATGCGATGATCTGACCCCGCACCATGTTTGCCCGGGCAGCCGACGGTATTCGGACACGGTCGTGGGTACCGTGATGATCAACGGACGGCCGTGGCCATGCCAACCCCGCGCGAGCCCGTCCGGAACCGCCGAGCGGCCCAGGAGGCTCTACTCAGCATGCCCACCCTGCCTCAGCAGCCGTCGGCGGATCCGCCCGGCCCGCACATGGTCGTCTGCGGCGACGACGCGCTCGCCCACCGCCTCGCCGCCGAACTCAAGGACGTCTACCTGGAGCAGGTGACCGTCGTCATCCCCGCCACGCCCTCCGCCTGGGAGCCACGGCCGGCGCGGACCGCGGCGCCGGGGGCCGGGCGCGGCCGGGCGCGGGCCGCGGCGCTCTTCGGACGGATGACGGCGGCCGTGGGCCGCCCGTCGCTGTCCCCGCCGGAGCCCGCCGCCGCGCCTTCGGGTGCGGGCATACGGGTCCTGGAGGCGGTCGAGCCGGACGACGAGGTGCTGACCGAGGCCGGGGTGGAACGGGCCGCCGCCCTCGCGCTGGTCTACGACGATGACGAGACCAACATCCACGCCGCGCTGCGCGCCCGCCGCCTCAACCCCCGGCTGCGGCTGGTGATCCGGCTCTACAACCGCAAGCTCGGCGAACATCTGCGGGAACTGCTCGACCAGGCCGCGGCGGTCGCCGACCCGGGCCTGGACGCGACGGAGCCGGACGCCTCGACCACCGTCCTGTCGGACGCCGACACCGCCGCGCCCGCGCTCGCGGCCACCGCCGTCGCGGGCACCAGCAAGGTGATCCAGGCCGACGGGGTGCTGCTGCGGGCCGCCATCCGCACCCCGCGCGGCCGCGACGCCATCGCCGACCCCGGGCTGGCCACCCTCGCCCTGCTCTCCTCGACCACCAACGACCCGGCGGGCCAGGAGGGTTCGGACAGCAGCGGGGCCGAAGGGCCGCGCATGCTGCCCGACGACCAGGCCGCGGCCGCCGCGACCGGGCGCCGTACGGTGGTGCTGGAGGCCGTCTCGCACACCGGATCCGCGCTGCCGCCGCGCCGGCTCGGCGGCCGGGGCGTGCCGCTCGGCTCGCTGTTCTCCCGCCGGCTGCGGCGGACCGTCCTGGGGTTCGCCGCGGCGCTGCTGGCCCTCGCCGTCGCGTCCTGGCAGATCACCGGGGAACACCCGCTGCGCGCCGCCTATCTGACGCTGCTGGACATCCTCGGCACCGGCGACCCCGCGCTCGGCCAGCCGCTCGCCCGGCAGATTCTGCAGCTGCTGTCCGGGCTGGTCGGCCTGATGCTGCTGCCCGTCCTGGTGGCCGCGACGCTGGAAGGGCTCGGCACCTTCCGGACCGCGTCCGCCCTGCGCCGGCCGCCGCGCGGGCTGTCCGGCCATGTCGTACTGCTCGGCCTCGGCAAGGTCGGCACCCGGGTGCTGGCCCGGCTGCGGGAGATGGACATCCCCGTGGTGTGCGTCGAGGAGGACCCCCAGGCGCGTGGCATTCCGCTGGCCCGTCGGCTGCGGGTGCCCACCATCATCGGGGACGTCTCGGAGGAGGGCGTGCTGGAGGCCGCCAAGATCGACCGGGCACACGCACTGCTCGCGGTCACCAGCTCCGACACCACCAACCTGGAGGCCGCGCTGTACGCCCGCTCGCTCGAGCCCGGCCTGCGGGTGGCCATGCGGCTGTACGACGACCGCTTCGCCAGAGCCGTCTACCGCACCCTGCGGGCCGCGCATCCGCAGGCGCTGACCCGCAGCCGGAGCGTGTCCACGCTGGCGGCCCCGGCCTTCGCGGGCGCCATGATGGGGCGTCAGATCCTCGGCGCGGTCCCGGTCGAGCGGCGGGTGCTGCTCTTCGCCGCGGTGCCGGCCGCGGGCCATCCGCAACTGGAGGGCCGCACCGTCGCCCAGGCGTTCCGGCCGGGCGCCTGGCGGGTGGTCGCCCTGGACACCGCGGACGCCGGCGGTCGGCTCCGCGATCTGGCCGTCGCGCCCCCTGACGACGGCAGCGGGCGGCAGCGGGGCCTGGTGTGGGACCTCCCGCCGGACTACGTCCTGCGGCCCCAGGACCGCGTGGTGCTGGCCGCGACCCGCCAGGGTCTGGGCGAACTCCTCGGTCGCGGGCCGGTGGCCGGCCGTACGGAACCCGCCGCGCGCCCCGCCTCCCCGGGCCCGGCCTGAAAAGGGGCCCATGGGGTCAGGAGACTTCTGGGGTCAGGAGGCGCCTGGGATCAGGAGGCGCCTGGGATCAGGAGGCCCCTGGAGTCAGGACGGGCCTGCCCAGTCCAGCGTGGGGGCCAGGGCCCCCTCCAGGGTCAGCAGCCACCGCTTCACCGCGAGCCCCGTCTCCCCGCCGCCGAAGCCGCCGATGCCATCGGCGGCCACCACGCGGTGGCACGGCACCAGCAGCGAGATCGGGTTGGAGCCCATGATCGACCCGACCGTGCGCGCCGCGAGCGCCCGCCGCTCCGGATCCGCCGCCTTGAACGCCCCGCTGCGCTCGGCGAGTTCGCCGTAGGTGACGGTGCGTCCGAAACCGACGGTCTGCTGGAGCGTACGCAGCACGGACTGCTGCGCCCCGCCCGGGGAGTGAGCCGAAGGGGCGCGCCGCTGTCGAAAGGGAGAGCGCGCGGAGGCCCTGAGGAACGAAGGGCCGAGCACGGTCGACCGTCGACAGGGGCTGAGGCGCCCCGGAGGCGAATCGAGCCTCGGAAAAGGTGTCAGCGTCCAGTCGAGCGGCAGGTCCAACTCCCGCCGCCGTCCGGCGAAGTAGTCGGCGAAGCGGGCCCCCTTCCCCGCTCAGTCTCAGGGCGCTTCAACGCGCGGGCTTCCCTCGTCGCTGCTCGCTCCTTCGTCACTGCGCGGCTCCTCAGTCCAGCCCGCGCAGCGCCCCGAGACACGCTCACCGGCCACCGCCGCCCTGCGGTCGCCGGATGCCTCGGATATCAGCGGCCCCGCCGGTAACCCGGCCGCGCCCTGCGGGGTGTAGGCCGCCGCGACCACGCCCCGGTCGGTCACACCCACCCGCATCCGCCCGGTGGGAAGCGGCGTCTCCACGATCACCCACAGCACGCTCACCCGGCGACCCTACTGGGCACCACCGACACCCGGTCCGGGGCTGGGTGTCGGCGGCGCCCAGTAGGTGTCGTACGGAGCGGCCGGTTGTCGTACGCGAGCGGTCGCCGTCAGGCGCCTCGCAGTTGGTTGTGGTCGCCGGTGCCGTTGACGGAGGACGGCGGGCGGGTGGGGCGCTCCAGGATGCCCCGGGCGTCGCTCGGGATCGCCTCGGGGGCCGGGCCGGGCGGTGCGCCCGTGGTCTCGGCCGCACCCTGGTAGGGCTGGGCGGAACCGTTGATCTTCTCGATCGCCTGCCGCGCCTGCTCACCGGGGGAGCGGGCGGTCAGGGGTGCGGCCGGGGCCGGGGCGGGTGCGGGGAGCTGTTGGCCGCGGTCCTGGGCGGGCTTGGCGTGGGAGGCGTGAGTGGTGTGCGTGGCGTGGACGGTGGAGGCCGGCCGGCCGCGCAGCCGGTGGCTGACGGCTTCGTCGAGGCTCACCGGGCGTTGCAGCTGGGCGGCCAGTCGGCCGGCCTCCTGGCCGAGCCTGGCGATGTCCTCCCAGGACAGATGGAGCACGAGGCGGAGTTCCGCGTCCCCGCCCGGGAGAGCTTGTACGGGAGGGATGGCCGGCTCGTTCACGATCGGTTCTCCAAGCGTCGGGCAGCTGTTGGGCCGCTGTCGGGTCGGCGTCGTGCGCCGTGCGCCGTGCACCGGCGCACGAAGGGTGGTACGTGGCCCGGCCCCTGCCCGTTCAATGCCTCGTTCAACACCTCGTCTTTCCTAGGGGTTTCCCTCGTTGGTTTTCCTTCAGCCGACCGGCCTGCCCCGGGGGCCGCTCGATCCTGATCGAATGATCGCTACTATGGCCGGGTTCTGGGAAAGCCGATCACGCCGGGCGCAACCGGTCGTAGGTGACCGGCGTGGGCGGCGGAGACGGGCGGTGGGGTATGCGGGAGCCGGCGCGGGGCAGGCAGGCGCGGATCGTGGGCATCGTGGAGGCCCGCGGGCTGGCGAAGATCACCGATCTGGCCGATGAGCTGGGGGTCTCCGTCGTCACGGTGCGCCGGGACATCGAGGAGCTGGCGCGCCGCGGGGAGGTGCGCCGCGGCCACGGGGTGGCGCGTTCGCTGCGGCCGCTGCCCGAGCCAGGCGGGGGCACCGGCGACGCGATCGGCATGATCGTCCCCGAGCGCAACACCTATCTGACGGAGGCCGTGCAGGGGGCGCGGGAAGCCGCCGAACAGGCGGGTCTGCGACTCGCGCTGCACATCGCCGCCGACGAGCCGGGCGCGGGCCGCCGCGCGGTCCGCCAGGCGCTGGACGCCGGGGTGCGCGGTCTGCTGCTCGCACCTCGCTGGCGTACGGCGGCGGAGGCGGCGGCGGACCACGCGTGGCTGTCGGCCCTGGATGTGCCGGTGGTGCTGGTGGAGCGCCGCCCCGAGCGGGGCAGCGCCATCTACGGCCTCGACTCGGTCCGCGCGGACCATGGGCACGGGGTGCATCTGGCCCTGGACCATCTGCTCTCCCTCGGCCACCGGCGGATTGTGCTGGCTGCGCGCGACGACAGCCCCACCGCGCGGGTGATCCGCGCCGAGTTCGCCGCGCAGACCGCGGCCCGCGAGATCGCCGAGGGGTGCCGTACGATCCTCAGCTCGCGCACCGCGGGGCCCGATCCGAACGTCGCCGACGCGCGGGCGGTCGATCTGGTACACGCGCTGCGCGAGACCGGGGCGACGGCGGCGCTGATCCACAGCGACATGGACGCGCTGGTGCTGTTGCAGCGGCTCAAGGAGGCCGGTATCGAGGTGCCGCGGGACTGCGCGGTCGTGGCGTACAACGACGTGGTCGCGGACATGGGGCATATCGCGCTGACCGCGGTGGCCCCGCCGAAGGCGGAGATCGGGCGCGCGGCGCTGGATGTGCTGCGCCGTCAGTTCGACGCGGCGCGCGAGGGCCGGCGGCCCGGTGCCACCCGTCATCTGGAGCTGCTGCCGGCCCTTGTGGTCCGGGAGTCCACGGCGCCCGCGGCGGCCCGCCAGTTCTGATCGTTTGACCGCTTTAGTTTCTTCTGTTCGATGTATTGACGTCTTTTCAGTCAAGCGATCAGGATTCCCCGTGACTCCACCGTTGAATCAGGGGAGGGTCCATGCCTGGCCATAGACGCCCAGGACGCCTGGCAACCCGACGCCGGGCCACGGCCGGAACAACGGCACTGCTCACTCTGCTCGCTCTCGTACTGGCGGGCTGCTCCACAGGTCGCGGGTCCGACACCGTCGGCGACGGTCCCGTGCGCCTCACCTTCTGGTCGGCGCTGCGCGGCAGTCAGGAGGTCGTCGACGAGTTCAACCGCACCCACACCAAGATCAAGGTCGATTTCCAGCAGGTTCCCTCGGGGGAGCAGGGCGGCTGGGCCAAGCTCAGCAACGCCGCGCGCGCGGGCAATTCCCCCGATGTGGCCACCATCGAGTACCCGCAGCTGCCCAGTTTCACCATCGACGGCGTGCCCCGGGACATCACCAAGCTGTTGCCCGACTCGGTACGGGGCAAGATCCTGCCGCAGGCGCTTGACCTCACCACCTTCGAAGGCCGCACCTACGCCGTACCGGTGGACATCGAGCCGATGGTCTTCCTGTACCGCAAGGACATCTTCACCAAGAACCACATCCCGGTGCCCAAGACCTGGGCGGAGTTCGAGACTTCGGCCCGCAAGCTCAAGAAGGCCGAGCCGCGGTCCCGTATCGCCAGCCTCTTCACCACCGGCGGCACGCTCTACATGGCCGCGTACGCCTGGCAGGCCGGGGCCCAGTGGTACGACACCGCCGATGACACCTGGCGCATCAACATGGACGACGCCCCCACCCGCAAGGTCGCGCGGTACTGGCAGCGGCTGATGGACCAGGACCTGGTACGCGTGGAGCCCGGGTCCAGTCAGCAGTGGCGGGCCCATCTGCGCAGCGGGGAGACCGTCGGCTATCTGGCGGGCGCCTGGGCCGCGGGGTCCATGATGGCGTCCACCCCCGACGGCAAGGGCAAATGGGCCATCGCGCCGGTTCCGCAGTGGGACCCGGCCAAGCCGAAGGTGTCCACCCAGGGCGGCTCGACCTTCATGGTCACCAAGGACAGTCACCATCCCAAGGAGGCCATGGAGTTCATCTCCTGGATGGTCACCAGCCCCGACGCACTCCGCGCCAAGCTCGCCAGCGGTGTCAGCAGCGCCTTCCCGGTCGTGCCCGATCTGGTCCCGGTCGCCCGCAAGGAGATGGACACCAGCTACTACTCCGGCCAGGACATCTTCGGCCTCTTCCAGCAGCAGGCCGAGCTGATCTCCCCGACCTGGAAGTGGGGGCCGCGGATGGTCTCGACCACCACCTCCGGCGACGACGGGCTCGCGAAGGCCGGTGTCGGCAGCGGCGACATCCTGAAGGCCCTGCGTGAGGCCCAGAACAAGACGATGCCCGATCTGAAGAGCCTCGGCCTGTCGGTCACCACCGGCTGAGCCCGCCGCCCCGTTGTCTCACCTCTGAGCCGCTTGTCTCACCCCTGAGCCGCACCTCACCCTGCCTAAGCCGAGGTAACCCGTGAGCACAGTCATGTCCTCGAAACGGACGGCGCCGCCATCGGCGGCCGCCGCCGACCCGCCCCGCAGAACCGGACGACACCAGCAGCGGATCGCCGCCACCGTGCTGCTGACCCCCTTCACGGCACTGCTCATCGCCGTGTTCCTGATCCCCGTCGGCTATGCCATCTACCTCAGCCTCTTCTCCGAGGACCACGAGGGCCTCGGCTTCGGCGGTGGGCGCACCGTCTTCACCGGGCTGCGCAGCTATCTCTCGGTGCTGCAGGACCCGAGCTTCCTCGCCGGGTTCGGCACCATCGCCCTCTACTGCGTGATCTTCGTACCCCTCGTGGTCATCAGCTCGCTCGCGCTCGCCCTGCTGCTCGACTCGGGCCTCATCCGGCTGCGGCGGACCGCGCAGATGCTGGTCTATCTGCCGCACGCCGTCCCCGGCATCATCGCGGCCGTCATCTGGCTGTACCTCTACACCCCGGGGCTCAGCCCGGTCATCAAACTCTTCGCCCAGGCCGACATCACCATCGACTTCCTCGGTCTGCACACCGTGCTGCCGTCGATCGTCAACATCGCCCTGTGGAGCGGACTCGGCTACAACATGATCATCTTCTATGCCGCGCTCCAGGCGCTGCCGCGTGAGGTGATCGAGGCGGCGACCATCGACGGCGCCGGGGGCATCCGCACCGCGCTCCAGGTCAAGGTGCCCATCGTGCGCGGCTCCGTCGTCCTGGTGTGCATGTTCTCCTTGATCGGTGCGCTCCAGCTGTTCACCGAACCCATGCTGATGAACCAGGCCACCCCGATGGTCAACTCCCGCTTCACCCCCAACATGTACATCTACGACGCGGCCTTCCGCCGCAACAACTACGGACTCGCCTCCGCGGCCTCCGTGATCCTCCTGATCGTCACCTGCGTGCTGTCGTACGCCGTGACGCGCTGGTCGGGCCGCCGGGAACGGAGAGTGGGATGACCACGACCACACCCACCACCGCCGTGAACGCCGCCGGCGGACCGCCGGCCCGACCGCTCGGCAAGCCCTTCGGCCGTTCCAAGCCGACCAGCCGCGGTATCGCCAACGCGGTGGTCCTGATCGCCGCCCTCTACACCATGCTGCCCGCGCTGTGGCTGGTGCTGGCGTCCACCAAGAACGCCGACGCCCTCTTCGGCAGCGACATCTTCTCCCTCGGCGACTTCTCCTTCGCGCGCAACCTCTCCGACCTGTTCTCCATGGACGGTGGGCTCTACGGCGAGTGGTACGTCAACAGCCTGCTGTACGCGGTCGTCGGCGCCCTGGTCGGCTCGCTCATCAGCGTCTCCGCGGGCTACGCCTTCGACAAGTACGAGTTCCGGCACAAGGAGAAGCTGTTCGGCCTCGTCCTCACCGGTGTCATGGTGCCGCCGACCGTACTGGCCCTCCCGCTCTATCTGGTGGCCTCCAACGTCGGCATGGTCAACACCTTCTGGGCGGTCTTCATCCCGGTCCTCTTCAACCCCTTCGGCGTCTATCTCGCCCGCCTGCTCAGCAGCGGCTATGTGCCGAACGAGGTCCTGGAGGCGTCCCGGATGGACGGCGCGGGCGAGCTCACGACCTATTTCCGGGTCAGCCTGAGGATGCTCGGCCCCGGCTTCGTCACCGTCTTCCTCTTCCAGCTCACGGCCATCTGGAACAATTTCTTCCTCCCCATGGTGATGCTCTCCGACCAGCACCTGTATCCGCTGAGCCTCGGCCTCTACACCTGGAACAGCGCCGCGACCGTCTCGCCCGAGTACTACCCCCTGGTCGTCATCGGCTCGCTGCTCGCCGTCGTACCGCTGATCGCGGCCTTCGTACTGCTCCAGCGCTACTGGAAGTCCGGCCTCACCGCAGGGAGCGTCAAGTGATCCCACCGCACCCCCGTCCGCGCGCCGTCCTCGCCATGGCCTCCAGGACCGCGCAACAGGTGCTCGACGCCGAGGCGCTGGCCCGGCTGGCCCGGCTGACCGATCTCGACCCGGGGCTCGTCCTCGACGACTTCACCACGCCGGCCGCCCAGCACGCCCTCGCCACCGCCGAGCTCCTGGTCACCGGATGGGGCTGCCCGCCCGTCGACCGCCGGGCGCTGGACGCCGCCCCCCGGCTGCGCGCCATCGTGCACACCGCCGGGACCGTGCGCCACCACATCACCGAAGCCTGCTGGGAGCGCGGCATCGCGGTCTCCTCGGCCGCCGCGGCCAACGCCGTACCCGTCGCCGAGTACACCCTCGCCATGATCCTCCTCGCCAACAAACGCGTCCTGGACATCGCCCGCGACTACCGTGCCGAACGCCGCCGGATCGACTGGACCGAGCGATACCCAGGCGCGGGCAACTACCGCCGGACCGTCGGCATCCTCAGCGCCTCCGCCATCGGCCGGCGCGTCATCGAACTGCTGCGGCCGCACGACCTCGACGTGCTGCTGTACGACCCGTACGTCACGGCCGAAGAGGCCCGCGAGCTGGGCGTCCGGCTGGTCCCGCTGGCGGACCTGTTCGCCACCAGCGACGTGGTCAGCGTGCACACCCCGCTGCTGCCCCAGACCCGCGGCCTGGTCAGCCGCGAGCTGCTGGCGGCCATGCCCACCGGCGGCACGCTGATCAACACCGCCCGCGCCCCGATCGTGGACCAGACCGCGCTGACCGACGAGGTGCGGGCCGGACGGCTGTACGCGGTGCTGGACGTCACCGAACCGGAGGTGCTGCCCGCCGACTCACCACTGCACGACTGCGACCACGCGCTGATCACGCCGCATATCGCCGGGTCGAAGGGCGGTGAGCTCAGACGCCTCGCCGACCTGGCGATCGGCGAGGTCGAGGCGTACGCCCAGGGGCGGCCGTTCGCCCATCCGGTACGCCCGGAGGTCCTGGACCGCTCGGCGTGACGCGTGACGCGTGACGCGCGAGGCGTGACGCGCGAGGCGTGACGCGCGAGGCGTGACGCGCGAGGCCGGACACCTGACGCCGGACACCTGTCGCCGGACATCTGAACGCCTGAGGCCGGACACCGGGCCATCCAGCACAGACGCGAGTAGGAGACCCATCCCCGCCATGCCCACCTCCACCCTCTCCAGCACCCCCACCGCGCCGCTCCCCTTCCCGTTCCCCGCCGACGACCGCGCGCTCAGCCCGTACACCGGGCTGACCCGCGCCCACTGGGAGGCCGTCGCCGACGGGATGCTGCGCGCCGCCCTGCGGTACGCCACCCCCGGCCACGGCCTGATCGACCTGCCCGGACCGCCGTCGAAATCCGGAGTGCGCTCCGACGGCCTCGAAGGATTCGCCCGCACCTTCCTGCTCGCCGCCCTGCGCGTGGCGGGCGCCGGCGGAGCCGACCCGCACAGCTTTCTGCCCCGCTACACCGCGGGCATCGAGCGCGGCACCCTCACCCCCGGCCGGGACGACGCCGAGTCCTGGCCGCTGATCGGCCATCACGGCATCCAGGGCCAGCCGATGGTGGAGTCGGCGTCCGTGGCGCTGGCCCTGCGCATGACCGCGCCATGGACCTGGAAGAGGCTGCCCGCCGCCGCCCGGGACCGCACCGAGGAGTGGCTGCGCGGTGCGCTGCGGCACACGCCCGCGCCCAACAACTGGTACCTCTTCCCGCTGACCGTCGCCGGCTTCCTGGAGTCGGTCGGGCGCGGCGACGCCGAGACCGCCCGGGCCATCGAGCGCGGCCTCGACCTGCTGGAGGGCTGGTACCGCGGCCAGGGCTGGTACACCGACGGCGACGGGCGGGCCTTCGACCACTACAACGGCTGGGCCCTGCACATGTATCCGCTGCTGCACGCCCATCTCGCCGCCGACCACGCGCTGCTCGACCACCTCGGCCCGCGGCTGCGCGAGTTCCTGGAAGGGTTCTCGCTGCTCTTCGACGCCGACGGCGCCCCCATCCACCACGGCCGCTCCCTCACCTACCGCTTCGCCGCCGGCGCCGCCGTCGCGCTCGGCGCACTCACCGACCACACCCCGCTGGCCCCGGGCGCCACCCGGCGCCTGCTCAGCGGGGCGCTGCGGCACTTCCTCGACCGCGGCGCGCTCACCGGGGACGGTGTGCTGAGCCTGGGCTGGTACGGGCCCCATGAGGCCACACTGCAGCGCTACTCGGGACCGGGCTCCCCCTACTGGGCGTCCAAGGGGTTCATCGCCCTGCTGCTCCCGCCCGACCACCCGGTGTGGACCGCCACGGAGGAACCGGCCCCGTCCCAGGGCCGGGACCGGGTGCTGGCGCTGCCCGCACCCGGCTTCCTGGTGCAGACCACCGGCCGCGACGGGCTGGTGCGGCTGCACAACCACGGCAGTTCCAAGATCCGCCCCTGGGACGCGGAGCGGCCCCCCAGCGACCCGCTGTACGCCCGCCTCGCCTACTCCACCCGCACCGGCCCGACCAGCGCCGCCAACACCCCCGACAACCACATCGGCCTCGAACTGCGCGGGCTGCGCAGCTTCCGGATCCGGATCACCCCGCTGGCCGCGGGCCCCAACTGGCTGGCCTCCTCGCATATCCCCGTCTTCCCGGACGGCGGCCCCGTGCTGCCCGCCGCGCGCATCGACAGCCTGACCCTGGCCCGCGGCCCGCTGGAGCTGCGGGTGCACCGTACGGTGAACGTCCCCGCGGGTACGGCGGTCCACCACAGCGGCTGGGCCGTCGCCGTCCCGCCGGACACCGCCGCCGAACAGGCGGACGGGGCCGGCCCGGCGGGGGAGACCTGCGTGGCGGGGGCCGAGGTCACCGGCCGGCTGCTGCCGCTGCACGGCTGGCGGAGCTCCACGGTGCGCAGGGCCCCGCAGGGCACCGCGTACGGGCCCTGGGCCCTGGTCCCCGAACTCACCGGCACCGTCGGCACCCCCGTCGGGACCGTCGGCGAGGAGGCGTCCGGCACCGTCTTCGTCGCGCTGGCCTCGCTCACCGGCGACCCCGACGCCCCGCCCCTGGCCGGGCTCGCCACCGCCGAGGTGAGCGGAACCACCGTCACGGTCCGCTGGGCGGACGGGCGCAGCACCGTGGTGGACTTCGGCGGCGGCCCGGACGGGGACGCGCTGCGGGTTGGCCACGGTTGGTCACCGGGTGCTCCCTGTGGGTGATATGCTGATGTGGTCGGTTACAGCGGAGTGCCTGTTATCGGCGAGGTGTGACTTGTGTGCGACCGGAGGATCGTGCCGAGAGAGCTACCCGTCGGGGCGCTTGCAGCCGAGGACCGCGGGAGGGTGGACAGCCCCGCTGAGGACTTCGCGCAGCCTTGTGAGCAGTAAGACGCGGATCGCCGAGGTGGATCAGCGCGGCCTCTGACCCCGAAGACCGTTCGCGGGGCAGTCCGGAACATCCCGGATGCGAAGTTCGGCCAATGGCGGCCAACAACGCGAGGAACGGTGACGGAGCGGACCGTATGACGGGATACGGATCTGGGCGGGTACCACCGGCACCCGCGAGACCCCGCCCGAGCGGCGCCGGCGGATCGCCCGGGACACCCGGCGTCCGCCGCGCTCGCGGCGGACGCCGGGGTGGCCCTCGCGTACGAATTCCACCGGAACACCCTCACCGACGGCGCTGACCACGCGCTCGGACTGGTCGACGAGGTCGGCCTGGGCGGTGTCCACAGCTACTGGCAGCCACCTGCCGATCTGCCCGACGCCGAGGCGCTGTCCGGCCTCGACGCGCTGATCGAGCGGGTGGCCGCCGTGCACGCCTTCTCCTGGTGGCCCGGCACCACCCGGCTGCCGCTGTCGGCCCGCGAGGAGATGTGGCGCGCCGCCTTCGAGCGGCTGTGTGCCCACCGGGCCGCGGGGGCCGGTGCCCCGTTGGACGTACTGCTGGAGTTCGTGCCCGGGGACGACGAGGGGATCCTGCCGAGGGAGGCGGCGACGCTGCGGGCCCTTGTGGGTGGGCGAGCCTGCGGGGTGCCCCCTGCCGGGCACGGTGTGCCATGACCGGCTCCGACCCGACCGTTGCGTACGCTGACCTGGCCGTCTGACAAGCGGCCGGTTCGACCCGACGGTTCGACAGGAGTACGTCATGGCCAGCTCCGCCCGTGCGGGCCCCGGCGCCGGGGGAGGGGTGCGAGGGGTGCGGGGGCGCCTGCGCACCTGGATGCTCGAGGGCCTGGCCGATATCGCCAAGCAGCAGCCCGGTCCGTACGCCGAGGTGCAACACCCGGGGCGGCCCTGGTGGAAGGTCATGTGTCTGACCGGTGTGGACTACTTCTCCACCCTGGGCTATCAGCCGGGCATCGCCGCCCTGGCGGCGGGCGTGCTCTCCCCGGTGGCCACGCTGGTGCTCGTACTGGTCACCGTCGCCGGCGCGCTGCCGGTGTACCGGCGGGTGGCCGAGGAGAGCCCGCACGGCCAGGGGTCGATCGCGATGCTGGAGCGGCTGCTGTCGTTCTGGCAGGGCAAGCTGTTCGTCCTGGTCCTGCTGGGGTTCGCGGCGACCGACTTCCTGATCACCATCACCCTCTCTGCGGCGGACGCCACCGCCCACCTGATCGAGAACCCCAACGTCGGCGGCGCTCTGCGCGGCCACGAGGTGGCCGTCACCCTGGTGCTGATCGCCCTGCTCGGCGGCGTGTTCCTCAAAGGCTTCACGGAGGCCATCGGTCTCGCGGTGGTGCTGGTCGGCATCTATCTGACGCTGAATCTGGTCGTCGTGGTGGTGGGCCTGCAACGTGTGATCGTCGAACCGCATGTGGTCTCGGACTGGACCACGGCGCTGACCACCGAACACGGCAACCCGCTGCTGATGATCGGGATCGCGCTGATCGTCTTCCCCAAGCTGGCGCTGGGCCTGTCCGGCTTCGAGACCGGCGTGGCCGTCATGCCGCATGTCGAAGGGGACCCCGGCGACACCGAGGAGCGCCCGGTCGGGCGGGTCCACGGGGCCAAGAAGCTGCTGACCACGGCCGCGCTGATCATGAGCGTTTTCCTGATCGCCACCAGCTTCATCACCACCCTGCTGATCCCGCACCGGGAGTTCGAGCCCGGCGGGGCCGCCAACGGCCGCGCCCTCGCCTATCTGGCCCATGAACACCTGGGCAACGGCTTCGGCAGCGTCTACGACGTCTCCACCATCGTCATCCTCTGGTTCGCGGGCGCCTCGGCCATGGCCGGGCTGCTCAACCTGATGCCCCGCTATCTGCCGCGGTACGGCATGGCGCCGCACTGGGCGCGCGCGGTGCGGCCCATGGTGCTGGTCTTCACCCTCATCGCGTTCCTGGTGACCTGGATCTTCGACGCCAATGTCGACGCCCAGGGTGGCGCCTACGCCACCGGGGTGCTGGTGCTCATCTCCTCCGCCGCCATCGCCGTCACCATCGCCGCGCGCAAGGCCGGGCAGCGCCGCTGGACCGTGGTCTTCGCCACCATCGCGGCCGTCTTCGTGTACACCACGGCGGCGAACGTCGTGGAGCGGCCGGACGGTGTGAAGATCGGCGCCTGCTTCATCGCCGGCATCATCGGGCTCTCCCTGATGTCCCGGGCCGCCCGCGCCTTCGAACTGCGCGTCACCCAGGTGGACCTGGACCCGATGGCCAACCGGTTCGTCCGCGACATGGCACACCGCACCATCCGCTTCATCGCGAACGAGCCGGACCGCCGCGACATGGCCGAGTACCGCGACAAGCTCCGCCAGATCCGGACCGACAACGACCTGCCGGCCGAGGAGGACTTCATCTTCGTCGAGGTCACCGTCGCGGACCCGTCGGAATTCGAGACACAGCTGCGGGTGTGCGGGGAGGTGCTGCACGGCCGCTACCGCGTGCTGACGCTGGTCAGCTCCTCCATCCCCAACGCGCTCGCCGGGATGCTGCTGCACGTACGGGATCTGACGGACCAGCGGCCGCATATCTACTTCGAGTGGACCGAGGGCAACCCGATCCACCACTTCCTGCGGTTCTTCCTCTTCGGACAGGGGGAGGTCGCGCCCGTCACCCGCGAGGTGCTGCGCGAGGCCGAGCCGGATCGTGCCCGGCGCCCGCATGTGCACGTGGGCTGAGCTGCCGGTATGTATGTCGGCTGAGCGGCCGCGTATGCATGTCGGCTGAGCGGCCGCAGGGCCAGGCGCGTCAGCGGCGGGGCGGCAGCCGGTGCAGTTCCACACCGGTCAGCCGACCCGCCGACACCTCGGCCGTCATATAGGTGCAGTGGGGCTGACGGCGCCGGTCGGTGGGGGAGCCGGGGTTCAGCAGCCGCAACCGCTCTTCGGCCATCGAGTCCCACGGGATGTGGCTGTGGCCGAACACCAGCACATCCAGCTCGGGGAAGCGCGCGGCACAGCGCGCCTCCCGCCCCCGCGCCGCTCCGGTCTCGTGTACGACCCCGAAGCGCACCCCGCCCAGCTCCGCGTGCGCCACTTCCGGCAGCCGCGCCCGCAGCGGCGGGCCGTCGTTGTTGCCGTACACCCCGATCAGCCGCCGGGAGCGGGCCTCGAGCAGATCGAGGGTGGCGGTGTCGACCCAGTCCCCGGCGTGGATCACGACGTCGGCGCGCGCCACCTGCGTCAGCAGCTCCTCGGGGAGTCGCTTGGCGCGCAGCGGGACATGGGTGTCGGACATCAGCAGCAACCGCACCCGGCGACCGTACCGCGCGGCCTGCCGTGGAATGCCCGCGATCGGGAGTGGGAAGGAGAGTCGCATGAAATAGTGTGCCAAGCGGATCGGATCGGGTCCGGAGAGGCGGACGGTGATGGCGGGGAACGGGGCGGACAGCCGGTATCCGCGGCCGGTGGTGTCGGACGCCGAGGCGGAGTGGGTGTGGCGGCTGCTGTCGGTGCAGGCGATGGAGCAGGGCACACGGCCGGAGACGGTGCGGCTGGCCGTGGTGGTCGGGCTGGCCCGGGCCACCGGCGCCCGGTACGGGGACCTGCTGCGCTGCACCACCGACGCGCTGGACCTGGACGCGGGCTCGGTGACCATCGAGCACGGCAAGCACCGCGTCCCGCGCCGGCACGGCCTGGATCCGGGCACCGTCATGGTGCTGCGGCGGTGGCTGCGGGTGCGTCAGGAGCTGTGCGCGGAGCTGGAGGGGACGGTGCCGAGGGCGTTACTGCTGACGGTGCACCACACCCATGACAACGGGATCACGGTCGCCGCCGGGCTGCCCATCACCCGGCAGGGCCTGGTGCTCTCCTGGCGCCGCTTCGTCCACCGTACGAACGCGACCTACGCCGCCCGGCGCCCCCCGCTGCCCACCCGCTTCGAACAGCTGCGCCGCGTCTGGTCCACGGGCTGAGCCGCCGCGCGCCGGGCTGTCGGGCGCCGGGCGTCACCGTCGGCCGAAGAACTCCACCTCGGCGATGGCCACCCGGCGATCGGACCGGACCCCGTACGCGCCGCCGACCGTCAGCCGCACCCGAGTGACCTCCGTCCCTGTGACGTCGAAGGTCTGCTGGCCGGGCTTGTCGTTCAGCTTGAGGGTTTTGGTGCTGCGCTTCCCCTCGGAGGAGACCAGCGTGACGGTGAGCTCCGAGGGCCGCGCCTGGGTCAGGAACTCGGCCTCCTTCGCCGAGCTCCCGGAGGTGATCAGCAGCTTCCGCAGCCGCACCGGCTGGTCGAAGTCGGCCTCCAGATACTGGCCGTCGGCGGGGCCGCCGGTGGCGGGCGCCCAGTACTTGTTGTTGTAGCCGTCGAAGGCCGCATGGGCCGTATGCCCGGGGGCCTGGCTGGAGCCGCGGAACTGATCGGCGTGCAGCGGTTTGGGATCGCTGGTCCGGTCCTGGGTGAAGGTGAACAGCTCCGAGAGCTGCCCGCGGCCGAACCAGGCCGCCGCGGCCAGCACGAGCAGCACGACCGGCAGCATCAGCCGGGGCCGCGGCCGGTTCCTGAGCCGCGGCCGGCTCCCGGCCGTCAGCGGGCGCTGGGCCCCGCGCCGGAAGATCCGCCGCCACCAGGGGAGCGGGCGGTTCGCGGCGGGCGCGGACGCGACGTCGAGCAGCACGCCGCAGCGCACACACAGCCTGCGGTCGTACGGGGTCTCCGCCCGGCACCGTGGGCAGGGGCGGCCCGGCCGGCGCGGTGCGACATCCGGGCGGGGCGGCACCGGAGGCGTGGCGGGCGTGGCCGGGGCGGCCGGAGCGGCCGGCCCGGCCGCTCCGGCCGCTGACTCCGGACGGTGGTGGTCCGGGCCTGCGTCGGGCGGGCCGTCCAGCGGGTCGCCGGGGCGCCGAGTGGCAGCGGTCGGCTCCGTCGTCGCCCCCTCCCGCTCCCACTCCAAGAACGCCTGGCACGACGCACAGAACTGCGCCCCCACCGCATTGCGATGTCCGCACTCGGGGCAAATCATGTCGGCCCCGCCTCCTCCGTCGCGGCCACGATCTCCACCCGGTACGGAACGTGCGCCGGAACCTCCGCCGCGACCAGCTTCTCCACCCGCGTCCGGTCGAACCGCTCCGGATCGGGCACCCGCAGCCGTACCGTCACCCACGGCCGGGCCGAACCGGGCAGCGCCGCCCCGGGCTCCGAGGACCACGACGTACCGCCGCTCTCGCTGATCTCCGGTTCGATACCGGTCTCCACCCGCACCGCCGCCGCCAGCCCCTGCCGGGTGCCGCGCTGACGGTGGCGGGTCACGGCGGTGGCCACCACCGCCCGCCGCTGATTGACCGGGCGGTCCTGGTCCACCTCCACCGCCACCCACTGCGCCAGCCAGGCCAGCAAGTCCTCGGGGGCGGTGCGCGGATGCAGATGCGCGGGCAGGTTGTCGAGCGTGAGCAGCACCGGCGCCAGTATCTCGTCCAGAGCGCTCAGGAAGCGTTCGAGGAATTCCTCGCCGTGGTAGACCGCCGGCAGCTGGTGGAGCAGGGGGTGGGCGGTGGGCAGCCCGGGAAGTAGTCCGCGCACTCAGGCCTCCCGCACCCGGAGCTGGTGCTCGTAGCTGAACACCAGCGCGTGTCCATCGAGTTCGATCTTGTTGGTCGCCTCGCCCCGCTGCCCCGTCACGGGGTCCGCCGGGAACAGCCGTACGTCCTCGACCAGATCCACCCCGGGCACCTGCTGGAGCACCGCGAACACCTCACCGGAGTGGACCGGCCGCCCGAACGGCCAGCCTTGCCCGTCCGGGCCGCCGGTGAGCGGGTTGAAGTAGCCGTACAGCGCGGTCAGGGCCGCGTCGCGCAGCCGTTCGGCGGCCGTTCCGCGGCTCGGCGATACGGTGGCGACCACCGTGACGCCCTGGTAGTAGGGCGGTTCGACGGACAGCTGGGCCCCGATCGGGCGCCGCTCCTCCAGATGGTCGGCCAGCCTGGCCAAGGTGGTCTGCGGCGGGATCAGGTCCTCGAACCGGATCCGGCCCTGCTCGTCGTCGCCACCCGCGGGCACCACCAGCAGCCGCACCCCGCCCGTCCATGCCCCGCCCGCCTGTGCCCCGTCCCCGCCCTCGGCCCGGTCTTCACCTGCCGGTATGCAGGCCACCCGGGCGGCGTCCGGTGCGAACTCGCGGGCCAGCTGCTCGTAGTCGTGCGGCACCACGGCCCGGTGCAGGGTGCGCAGCGTCATCGGCCCGCGCACCCGGGCGTCCTCGACGGTCTCGCCGTCCACCCCGCCCAGCGCCGGACGCCGGTTCTCCACCCGTGCCACGTACGGCAGTGAGCTGCGCAGCACCCGCAGCGCGCCGCGCGACACATTGCCGCGCCGCCCGCCGCCGGTGCGGTAGGCGCGCACCCGTACCGGACACCCCTTCGGCGGCACCGCGCCGAACAGCCGCAGGGTGCCATCGGCCTCCCGGACCGCCGGGCCGAAGTCCACCTGGCCGGAGTTGGGGTCCACGGTGATATGCCGGTCGTACGGGGTGGAGTGCGCGAAACTGTCCACCCGGGTCCACTCCAGCCAGCCGGGGCCCTCCGCCACCTCGACCACGAACGGCTCCTCGCCCGCCACCACCGGCGGCCTGGCGACCCGGAAACTCTGCCCCGGCACCCCCTCGGACAGCCCGAGGACTTCCTCCACGACCTTCTCGGAGTGCTCGGCTTCCACCGTGCCCCCGATGGTGAACGCGCCGGCCTGACGTACCGTCGGCGACGCCACGTAGGTGGGCTGGTCCGGTGCGGCCTGTAGCAGCCGGCAGCGGAGCCAGCCCGCGGACTGCCGTACCAGCACCGAGCCGGTGTGGGTGGCGGGCACATGCAGGATGACCTCTCCCGCCTTGTTGAACCCACCGGTGTCGTCCTTCTCCACCTCGCACGCCACCCAGGCGTTGCCGTCCCACGCCTCCCACAGCAGCGGCGGGCGGCGCGGGTCGACGCCCACCCCGTCCACCCGGCAGTCAAGACGCAGCACCACCGCGCAGCCGGGCACCGGATTGGACAGCCCGATGTACAGGCTGTCCCCTGGGGTGGGGCTCGGGCCGAAGCACGGTACGTCACGGCCGAGCGCCAGCTCCTCCGAGCGGTCGGCGGCATTGCCGGAGGCCGGCCAGGTGGCGAGGTGGGTCAGCGCGCACGGCACCACCGAAAGGTCCCGGCTGGTGGTGAAGACCACCGCCTCCTCGGTTTCGGTGCGCACCGTGGCGATCTCCGTACCGGCCCTGATGCGCACCGGCTCCGGCTGCGGGGCGGAGAGCCAGAAGGTGGCGTCGGTGTGCGCGGCGGTCGGTGGATACAGCCGCACGCCGATCAGATCGAGGAAGGCCAGGTAGTTCTTGTCCGGCACCCGGTTCAGCCGGTAGACGAGCTGGTCGACCATGGTGGCGAACGCCTCGATCAGGGTGACCCCGGGATCCGAGACGTTGTGGTCGGTCCACTCCGGGCAGCGCTGCTGCACCAGCCGCTTGGCCTCGTCCACCAGGCCCTGGAAGCGCCGGTCGTCCAGGTTGGGGCTGGGGAGCGTCATGCGCCGTCCTCACTGTGCGGGATCACGTAGAACGGGAACACGAGGTTGCGGGGGTCGTTGGCACCGCGCACCGCGTAGCTGATGTCGATGTACAGCACCCCCTGGTCCGCCTCGTCGAACCGGACGGCGACCTCCGCCACTTCGATGCGCGGCTCCCACCGCTCCAGGGCCAGCCGTACCTCGTAGGCCAGCTGTCCGGCCGTACCGGCGTCGGCGGGTGCGAACACGTAGTCGCCCAGGGCGCAGCCGAACTCCGGACGCATCGGCCGCTCGCCGGGGGAGGTGGCGAGGATCAGCCGGATCGACTCCTCGAGCTCGCGCTCGTCCCGGACCAGCGCGATGCTGCCGGTGGCGTCCGTACGGGGCGGGAACGCCCAGCCCGCGCCGATGAACTGCTGGCCCATGCCCGCTCACCCGCCGATCTGTACGCTCGGGCACCCGCCGGTGATGGGGGAGCCGCAGCCTGCCGTATCGCCCACGCGGGCCGCGGGCTGCCCGCCGATCAGGACGGTGGCGCTGCCGGGCGGCGCGATCTGGGACTGCGGATGGGCGGCGGGCGCGCTGCACTGGTGCGGGGTGCCCACGGTGGCCGCGGGCCGGCCGCCGATGAGCACGGTGGGCTCGCCGGGCGGGCCGACCACGCCGGGGTGACCGGTCGGATCGCCGACGCGTGCGGCTGCTGGCATATGTGGTGCCCCCTGACTGTCCTGGTCCGTTCCTGTGTGCTGTGTTCGGTTGCTTTGCTGAGTTGGTCAGTTGATCCGTACCAGGGGCGCGTTGACGGAGAGGGAGTTGCCGCCCTTGATCTCGGTGCGGTTGGTGCTGCCCACCGCCACCTGGCCGCCCTGCACCTCCACCGTGCCGCCGGTGGACAGCTTCACCTGGCCGTTGCCGCCGTCCACCGCCACTCCGTTGCGGGCCGTCAGCTTCACCGAGTCGCCGCCCAGTTCGAGCGGGCCCTTGCCGGCCTCCAGCGTCACCCCGCTGCCCGCCTTGATGGAGACCTGCTCCTTGGCCTCGATCTCGACCTTGCCGTCGCTGTGCACCACGATGGTGGTGCCCTGGCGGTCGAGATTGATCTTGAGTTTTCCGTCGCCGGTGACCAGCCGTACCCCCTGCGGGCCGTTCGCGGCGTCGAGCAGTTCCAGCTTGTTGCCGCCGCGCGAGCCGAAGGCGCGCTTGTTGACCGCCCCGCTGGTGGGGTCGACGGCCTCCGCGTCCTGCCCGTTCCCCTGGCCCTGTGCCTGGCCCTGGCCCTGGCCCTGTGCCTGGCCGGGGCCGAGACCTTGTGGCTGGCCCTGGCCCCCCTGTCCCCCTTGCCCCGGCTTGTCCTTGCCGTTGTACAGACCGGCGAGCACATACGGCCGGTCCAGATGCCCCTGCTCGAACCCGACCAGCACCTCGTCGCCCACCTCGGGGATGAACGCCTCGCCACCCGCCGTCCCGCCCGCCTGTGCGGTGCGCGCCCAGTCACTGGCGTATTCGTCCGACAGCCAGGGGAAACGCACCTTGACCCGGCCCAGCCCCTCCGGGTCCTTGGTGTCGGTGACCGTGCCGTTGGCCAGCCCCGAACACCGCGCACTGGTGTCCGTGCCCCCGCCGGAGCCGCCGCCCGTCAGCCCGAACAGCGAGCGCTCCTGCTGCCCGGAGACCGTCACCCAGGTCTCGTAACCGCGCACCGGGTCGAAGACATGCCGTGAGGAGGTGACCGTATAGCGGCCCTCGAAGGGCTTGCCCACCCCGGCCAGCGTGACCGCGCCGCCCGCCCGTACCTCCGGGTTGCCCCGGATCACCGCCTCCAGTTCGGCGAACGACCCCGCGATACGCGCCGCCAGCGCCTTGGCCGCCTGGTCCACCTGGGCCTGGCTGCCGTACGGGGCGTCGGAGACCACAAAACTCGCCTCGCCGAAGGGCCGCGCCACTTCCGCCGCCGTCAGGCCCAGCTCCAGTGTCGCCGCCTTCCCCGCGTCGGCCCGCCCCACCAGCGGCTCTTTGGCCCGTACGTCCCAGCCCCGCACCTCCACCGCCGACACCTGCTCGGCGGCGGATACTCCGGCCCGGCAGCGCAGCAGATTGTCGCCCATCTCCAGCACCAGCGGCTCGCGGGCGGCGCGCGCCGACACATCCGGGGCGCCACCCGCCTCCGTCGGCTTGGCGATGTGCAACTGGCCTTCCGTCACATACGCCTGTGCGCCGGCCTCCTCGGCCAGTGCGCGTATGAACTCCCAGTCGCTGATGTTCGGTTGCGCCACGTGTTCCAGCACCGGGCCCGCGACATCCATCTTCCCCGGGCGCAGCCCGGCCCGCCGGGCGACGCTGGTGCAGATGTCGGACAGCGTCATGTTCTGGTAGCTCGCGACCCGGCGGCCGCGGAAGAGGCGGTGCGACTCGTCGAGGCCACGGACCACGGTGAAGGTGCCGGTGTCGTCGATCTCCACCTCCAGCGCGGTGACGTTTCCCGACAGCAGCGGGCGCGGCGACGGCCCGCCGCCCGCGCCGGCCAGCAGCCGTACCTCGGTGCCGATGGTCAGCCCCGCCTGCTCCAGCAGCACCCGGCTGGGGTCGCGGAAGCGCAGCACGAACAGATCGGGCAGGGTACGGCTGTCGTCCACGTACCCCTCGACGAGCGTGTTGGCGAGGGCGGGCGGGAGTGGACGGCCGCCGAACTCCACGACCAGGGACTTCGCCACACTCTGATTGACCATGCCTAGCTCACCGCCCCCCTGCCGTGGTCGGCGCTCCGGCCCTGCTCCTGGGCAGTGGCTTCAAGGCGCTCCAGCTCATCGAGGGCGGGGAGCAGCAGCTCACGGCCGCCTGCCAGGCGCATCGGATCGTCGATCCCGTTCGCCTCCGCGATCACCCGCCAGGCGGCCGGATCGCCGTATTCCCGCCAGGCCAGCAGCGGCAGCGTGTCACCGGCGCGCACCCGGTGCACCCGGCGGGCGTGCAGGGCGCCCGACGTCGGGTTCTGGCCCGGGGTGTCCCCGGTGATCTCTTCCATCGTCACCTGGCACACCGCGCGGATCGGCACACCGGAGGTGGTGAACAGGGTGTACTTCGCCTGTACTTGGCTCACATAGCCGGGAAACCCGGTCAGCCCGCCCCAGTGGAACACCACCCACGGCGGCGAGGAGCGCTGCTGCTGCCGGGTCTCATTGGTCGGTACGCAGCAGGTGAACAGCTGCTCCACGGAGGTCACGACGCTGGTGTCCTGGGTGTCGCTCGCGTCGAAGAACATCTCGACCGTCAGCTTGCTGGGCTGCGGCCCCTGGTACTCCGGCGGCCCGGCGCTCTTCGCGCCCTTGGCGGGAGTGCGTTTCCACGCCGCGGCCTTGGTCAGGCTCAGCTCCTTGGGGTTGAACTGAAAGTCGATACGTCCGCAGGCGCCGCCCGGGGTCAGCCCGCCGCCGGGTGGCGGGGTGCGCAGCTCCAGATACGCATGCTCCAGCTTGGGCCGCGCACCGCCGCCCCCCTTGGCACCTTTGGCCGCGGCAGCCCCGCCCGCCGCGCTGAACGCCACGGGTGAACTCATGACTCCGGCTCCATGACATAACCGTGGTGCGCGATCTCAATGGTCTCGATGGCCACCTTGGGGGACTCCGGGTTGAACGAGGGCCCGGTCCAGCGCACCGGCACGACCTCCAGCAGCCCCCACTGGGCCACCTTGCGGCCGTCGCCCGTACGCGCCTCGATATGCGCGGTCCTGCGGCGGATGCCGGTGGTCATGCTCGCGAACCACTTGGCCACCTTCTCGGTGTCGCGGGTCAGCGGCCGGGACAGCTTGATGTTGGGGTACTTCAGGCGGGTCGGCAGCTGCCAGAGATGGGTGTTGTTGCCGCCCTCCTCGCGCTGTTCCAGCACCACTTCACAGCCCAGGCCCTCGCAGGTGTTGAACGAGCCGAGCTCGATACCGTCGACGGTGACGACGAAGCAGACGCTGACCGCCGGGTCATCGGTAACGGCCACGCCGTCTCCCTTCTCTCCGCACTTGTCAGTGCCTGACTTGTCAGTGCCTGGTGTTGATCAGAAAACCGGCTCGCTCGCGCTCCAGCCGCAGCTCCGCCTTGAGCAGTCGGCTCAGCGGCGCGTACAGCGCCCGGACCAGCTCGTCGTCGACCTTCGGCGGCCCGCCGCCCTTGCCGTCGCCGGTGGGGGCCGGAGGGGTGGCGGCTTCGGAGCCTTGTGGCGGTTCGGGGGTGGGTTCGGGTTCGGGCTCGGGTTCGGGGGGTGGGGGCTCGGTGTTCTCGGAGTCGCGCTGGACGGGCGGTGGGAGTGAGAAGACGGTAGGGGCGCCCGCAACCGATGGTGGCGGCGCGGGCGACGGTGGCGCAGAGGGCCTTGACGACGGGGGCCCTGGTGACGGGGGCCGGAACACCACCGACCCATCGGCCATACGCTGCGCGACACCCGCGGCGATGGCCACGGCCCCGGCGTCGACCAGCCGACCGCCCGAGGACTTCGACGGCCCAGCCTGGGGCGGCGTAACACCTGGTACGGAGCGGGAGACCGGCGGGGGCGCGGCCGCCGAAGCGACGGACCGCTGAGCCGAGGGCGTTCCTGAAACGCCAACGACCCTGCCCGCCGGGGGGTTGTCGTTCGGGTCGGACCACCGCACCGGTACGACCGGAGGCTCGGCAGCGGGGGACGGGGAACCTCCCGACGGGCCGTCGGCCGGGCCGTCGGCCGAGGGCGGCAGCACGCCAGAGAAGAGGGGCACCGACCGCTGCGCGACCAGAGGCACCACCGGCCCCGCGGCCGGTGCGGGCGGCACCTCCGCCACCGGAGTCCCGGCCGCCGTGGCCCGCTGGATCGGGACCGGCGGCCGGTCCGCGACGGACTGGGGCTGGGGCTGGGGCTGGGGCGCGGCGGGTATCGGTGCGGGTGGTGCGGGTGACGTGGGCGGCACCGGCCCGCTGTCGGCCGTACGGACCTCCAGCGGATCGTCGCCGAGCAGCGGCCTGGACACCTCGGCCTGCTCCGCCTCCGCCTCCGCCGCACCGCCGACGGCATCGTCGGCGTCGTCCAGCGGTACGGCGGCGCCGGTGCTCGCGGCGGGTGTGCGCTGCGCGGTGGGCGGCAGCCCGGCCAGCGGCTCGCCGAGACCGACGGTGTGCGGCCGGGGAGGCGTGGTCGCCGCGGAGCGCCGCTGGACGGCGGGCGGAGTGGTGTCCGTATCTGGTCGGGCCCGTTGCACGGGTGCGACGGGCAGCGCGGGCAGCTGGCGTATCCGCATGGCCGGTGGCCGAGCGGAGATCAGCGGCTCGACGACGTTCGAGTCCGCGGCCCGCTGCAAGGCCACGGAGGGGGTGCCGGACGGCCGCGCGTCGCCGCCACCGCCACCGCCGCTCCGGGGCAGGTCGAACACTCGACTCACCGTCGGCGTATCAGGCGCGCCGCTGACCGTACCGTCCGGCGTGACGAGCCCGTGCCCCAGGCCGGACGGTGCCTCGGGGCTGACCAGGTGGCCAAGCGGGGTGAGGAAGGACGAGTCCCGCCAGGTGTCCAGGGAGTCGCGGAATCCGCTGGGGTCGGTCACCAACTTCGGCTCGGCGACCGTACGCTGCAGGGCGGGCAGCTCCAGCCACCCGGGCGCGGCGGATGCGACCGGCACGTCAGGCGCGTCAGGTGTAGGGGTCGCGGCCGGACCGGGCCGGGAACCACCGTGCCGAACCCCACTCCACCAGGACAGCAATCCCATCCGCCCTCACCGCTCACTCAGCCGGGCGATGTGGTTGACATACCGCAGCCGGTCGGGGTGTTCGAGGTCGAGGATCTGGTCCAGGGGCCAGTGGAAGTGGTAGGCGAGGTACGCGACTTCCTCGTAGATCCGGTCGGTCGCGTACGTCACGATTCCCCCAGGCGACCACCGCCGGACAGGTCCACCGCGAAGTTCTCGTGGCAGGAGGGGCAGGTGACCGCGGCGCGGGTGTGTCCCTCGGCGTTTATCCTGCGGTAGAAGTCCTGGAGGAAGGCGAGATCGGAGGCGAACAGGTCCTCCACGACGCCCGGGTGGACATCGTCGATCGTGCCCAGACGTGTGATCACGCGGGAGATCAGCACGACGGACAGATACGCGGAGTTCTCCCGGACCCGGTCGTCCCGTAGCGGAATCAGCTCGTCGCGGGCGGTCGCCAGCCGCATCACACCGCTGCGGTGCACGGTGCCGGACTCGTCCACGTATCCGCGCGGGAGCTCGAAGGCGAACTCGGTCCGCAGCGTCTCACGGCTTTCATCCCGGGCCGTACCGCTACCGGGCTCCTGGAAGGTGCCCTCCTCCTGCCGCGCGGACGGGGCGAACGCGCGCCGCATCAGTCGACTTCCACACTCTCGTAGGTGATCGACAGTTTTTCGGTGAGTACGGAGGTGTCCCCGGCCTTGAGCGTGCTGATCTCCAGCGACTTGGGCCAGGCGTTGATGAGCTTGTAGCGCTTGATCGGCATGCCCTCGTAGTCGTAGACGATGATCGAGCCATTGCGGCGGGCGCTGACCATCTTCCCGAACCGGGAATCCTTGATCCACTGCTCGAAACTGTTGTCCTCGGTCAGCCCGCGGGTGACGGTGACCTCACCGGCCTTGGGCCGGCCCGGCAGCTTTTTGATGGCGTATTTTCCGTCCGCGGTGTTCTGCTTCAGCTCGATGACGTCCTGCTCCATCTTCAGACCACTGACCTCGGTGATCTGCCGGATGAGAACGCTGTCGAATTCCAGTCCGAAGGAATGGCCGACGGAACTGTCAAATTCGGCGAGCGGCATAAGACCTCCTCAGGTCAGTCAGTCAGTCAGTCAGCCAGTCGTGGTTGGCCATTCGGTCACTCGTCGACCCCGCCGGTCCCGGCGGAGAGCTGGGCGAGCCGGAACACCACGAACTCCGCGGGCTTGACCGGGGCCACTCCCACCTCACAGATGACCTGCCCCGCGTCGATGCTCTCCGGCGGGTTGGTCTCGCGGTCACACTTCACATAGAAGGCCTCGTCCGGGGTCACCCCGAACAGCGCGCCCTTGCGCCACTCATTGACCAGGAACGCGGAGATCGTGCGCCGGACACGGGCCCATAAGGCGTCGTCGTTCGGCTCGAACACCACCCACTGGGTCCCGGCGAGGATCGACTCCTCGAGGTAGTTGAAGAGCCGCCGCACATTGAGATAGCGCCAGGCCGGGTCGTCGGCCAGCGTCCGCGCCCCCCACACCCGGATGCCGCGGCCGGGGAAGGCCCGGATGCAGTTCAGGCCGATCGGATTGAGCAGATCGTGCTCGCCTTTGGTGATCTGGGTCTGCAACGCGACCGCCCCGCGCAGCACTTCGTTCGCCGGGGCCTTGTGCACCCCGCGCGAGTCGTCGTTGCGCGCCCACACCCCGGCGACATGCCCGCTCGGCGGTACGAACGCATCGCGGCCGACGGCCGGGTCGAAGACCTTGATCCACGGGTAGTACAGGGTGGCGTACTTGGAGGCGAAGCCGGTCGTCTCCTCCCGCCAGGTCTTGATCTGCCGCGGGCTCAGACCGGGCGGGGGATCGAGGATCGCGATCCGGTCGCCCATCGCCTCGCAGTGCGTGATCAGCCCGCGCTGCACCGAGATCACGGACTCCAGGTCCAGCAGCCCGCGCTGATAGGCGCTCATCAGGTCCGGCGCGGCCACCATCGTGATCTCTTCGACCGCCTCCAGGCCGCCGAACCCGGTGCGCTGGTCGGGGTCGCCGACGTACGAGTCCGCCGACAGCGCCTCGGGCACGGCCGCCCCGGGCCCGACGCCTTGCGTCCCCGCCAGGGTCACCGACTGCGCCTCGGGCCGCGCGGGCGCGGCGCCCTTGCCGGGCTCCTCCAGCCTGATCACCTGGGACCGCGCCCTGACCTGAGTGGCCACGTTCTCCTTGCTGCGCTTGGTGGTCACGTTCGGATAGGTCTCCGCGACCGCCCCGTCCCGCTTGACCACCAGCGTGAAGACATCCTGCGGCGGGTCCTCCCCCTCGGGGTCGGCCACCTCGACGGTGATCTCCCCGGTGACGCCGGGGAGAGCTCGTACGGTGTAGGGCCCGAGCTGAGCGGTGGTCCCGCCGCCGATCTCCTTGGGCGCACCGGCTTTTCCCTGCTCCGCCTGATCTGCCTGACCGCCTCCGCCGATGCGTACGACATAGCAGATGCCGCCGCCGTTGGCGAAGAAGCCGTAGACGGAGGAGGCGAGATAGGTCCCTTCGACGAAGTCGCCGAATACGCTTGTGAACTGGGTCCAGTTGGTGATGAGCGTCGGCTCGTTGAACGGCCCTTTCTGCGCGA
The DNA here is from genome assembly GCF_044334165.1 of Streptomyces sp. NPDC020845. Classification (NCBI taxonomy): domain Bacteria; kingdom Bacillati; phylum Actinomycetota; class Actinomycetes; order Kitasatosporales; family Streptomycetaceae; genus Streptomyces; species Streptomyces sp. NPDC020845. The sequence goes on from NZ_JBIRSJ010000014.1 coordinate 61,210, forward strand.
ACCCGATGAAGGCGGCGACGGAAGTGCCGACCCCTTCTATGGGCCGCGACCCGGATTCCACCTCTTCGACGTAGACACCCGGGGACAGGTATGACGGCATGCCACTCTCCTCGACCGGGGAAACGAAGCGATTCTTCCCGGGCAAAGGATCAATGGGAAAGGGCTTTCGGCCGCCCCCGCGTACAGAGCCGGGTGCCCGAAGGGGCAGCAATGGTTCTTTCCCTATCGGGCAGAAAGCTCTGCCCCCACCATTGCCCCGCCGTCAGCGCTCCGGCGCCCCTGCGCCCAGCACCCTGACAGACATGCCGCGGACGCAGTGCCGGCCGACCGGTGACGGGGTGATCCGGTGAAGGCTGCCCCGGAGAAGGCCACGAAGCCTGCCGCGAAGGAAGACCGCGCGACCCCGACACAGCGCACACCCGAAGCGGCAGCGCCCCCGGAACAAACGCCCGGCCTGACGCCTCGCCACCTCCAACGCCTCCAGGGCATGGCGGGCAACGCGGCGGTGTCCCGCCTGGTGGCGCAGCGCTATACGGCCCCGGTGAAGCCCCCGCCGTCGCAGGCGCCTGGCTTCCGCAAGGTGCAGTCGGATGTCGCCGCGAAGAAGCAGAAGCTGTCCCAGCACAACCCGGCGGCGAGCGAGTCCCAGTCCGCGCAGGACGCGGCGGTGGCCCCGCCGGACGACAAGGAGGCGCAGGGCAAGGCGGCCAACGCGGAGAAGATGAACGACGCGAAGCCGGGGGAGTTCAACAAGGCGGCGTTCATCGAGGCCGTCAACAAGGCGATCGCGGACCAGGCGCCGAAGAACCTGGACGAGGCGGACAAGTTCTCCGGCTCCGGCAAGGCCGAGAAGATCAAGGGCGAGGTCGACGGCAAGGTCACGGACGGCAAGAACGCGTCGTCGAAGGACATCGAGACCACCACCAAGGCCGCCCCGGACACCTCGCAGGCCAAGGAAAAAGAAGTCACCCCGATGAAGCCGGACCAGCCTCCGGCCAACCCGGGCGCGCCGAACGCCGCCGACGCCACGCCGCAGCAGCAGCCGCCCGAGGTCACGGACTTCTCCGAGGGCCCGAAGAAGACCGACCAGCAGATGGCGGACGCGGAGGTCACCGAGGAGCAGCTGGCCAAGAGCAACGAACCGGAGTTCACCGACGCCCTGGGGGAGAAGAAGAAGGCCGAGCAGCACTCCGCGCAGGCCCCGGCGCAGGCCCGGGGAGCGGAGAAGCAACAACTGGCCACCGCCAAGTCGAACGCAGCCGCGGCCGGCACCCAGGCCATGTCCGCCCTGACCGCCACCCGCGCGGGCGCGGGCAAACAGGTCGACGGCGGCAAGGGCGAGGCCAAGTCGAAGGACGAGCAGAAACGGGAGGAGGTCACCGCAAAGCTGCAGAAGGTCTTCGACGCCACGAAGAAGGACGTCGAGGGAATCCTGGAGGGCCTGGACGGCAAGGTCGACAAGCAGTTCGAGGAGGGCGAGAAGAAGGCCCGGGACGCCTTCAACAAAGACCAGAAGCGCCGGATGAAGGCGTACAAGGACAAGCGCTACGGCGGCTTCTGGGGCCCGGCCAAGTGGGCCAAGGACAAAATCGCCGGGATGCCGGAGGAGGCGAACCAGCTCTTCCAGGAGTCCCGCAAGCTCTACGTCAACATGATGCAGGGCGTCATCTCGTCCATCGCCGACACCATCGGCGCTGAACTAGGCAAGGCCAAGGCCCGCATCGCCCAGGGCCGCGCGGACATCAAAACCGAGGTCGACAAGCTCCCCGCCGATCTGAAGCAGTACGGCCAGGAGGCGGCCAAGGACTTCGCGGGCAAGTTCGACGACCTGGAATCCGAAGTCAACGACAAATCACAGCAACTGGTCCAGACCCTGGCCCAGAAGTACACCCAGGCCCTCAACGCGGTCGACGAGGAGATCAAAAAACTCCAGGAAGCGAACAAGGGCCTTGTCCAGAAGGCCGTGGACGCCGTCGTCGGTGTCATCAAGACCATCAAGGAGCTCAAGGACCTCCTGATGGGCATCCTGGCCAAGGCCGCCAGCGCCATCATGAAAATCATCAAAGACCCCATCGGCTTCCTGGGCAACCTCGTCCGAGCCGTCGGCGCGGGCCTTCAGCAGTTCATCTCCAACATCGGCACCCACCTCCAAACCGGCCTGGTCTCCTGGCTACTGGGCACCTCGGCCAAAGCAGGGTTGGAAATCCCCGCCAAGTTCGACCTAAAAGGCATCATCCAACTGATCGCCTCTCTACTCGGCCTGACCTGGGCCAACATCCGCGCCCGCATCACCCGCCAGGGCGTCCCCGACCAGGCCATGAACGCGGCCGAACAATCCGTCCCCGTAGCCAAGGCCCTCGCCACCGAAGGCCCGGCCGGCGCCGCAAAAGAAATCACCGCCGAGACCGGTGACCTCAAGTCCACCATCCTCGACGACCTGAAGTCCTACCTCATCCCCACCGTCATCATCGCAGGCATCACCTGGATCCTCTCCCTCCTCAACCCCGCCTCGGCCTTCGTCCGCGCGGTCAAGGGGATCATCGACATCGTCTCGTTCATCGTGAACCAGGGCGCCCAGATCGTCGAATTCGTCAACGCCGTCCTGGACGCAGTCATAGCCATCGCCAACGGCGGCTCCGCCGGCGTCCCGAAGATGGTCGAAACCGCCCTGGCGGCCAGCATCCCCCTCCTCATCGGCCTCCTGGCCTCCCTCCTGGGCATCGGCGGCCTGGCCAACAAAATCAAGCAGGTCTTCCAAAAAGTCTCCCGCCCGGTCAACCGAGCCATCGACAAAATCGCCGCCAAGATCGCGCAGGCGGGCAAGAAGATCTGGGCCAAACTCAAGTCCAAGCTCAAGGGTGACAAGGGCAAGGCTGGGCCGGATCAAAAGCGGCCGGGCGAAGGCCACACCCTGAAACCGGACTGGGAAACCGTCAACTTCTCCGCGGATGGCCAGGCGCATCGGCTCTTCGTCGCCGCGTCCGGCGGCAAGGCGACGCTCATGGTCGCCAGCACGGAACAGCCGGTCGTGAGCTATCTCGACCGCGTCATCGCCGACGAGAGGACCACTCCGGAGGTCAAGCAGAAGGCTGAGGACGCGCTCAAGCTGGCGACGACCACCGGTGGTCAGGCGAACGAGATCGCGAAGCTTGCGGTGCACGTCCCTGCGAATGGGGAAGCGGCGGCCAAGGAGAAGATGTCCAAGGAGCAGGCGGAGCTCTCCGGCGAACAAAAACAGCTTGCCGACCTACTCAAGGAGATCTTTGAGCAGAAGAACTCCATCGAGCCCTGGCTCGGCAAGCCGGTCGACGATGTACCGAAGGGACTGCTCGGCTACGACGTGCGGACGGATAGTGGAACGTTCCTGTACGACAAGAGCTACTCGTACCTGCAGATACAACGCGCAAGCGGGTTCGGATCGGCCGACGAGCGTAGCTTCCCGATGGTGCACGTTGACCAGGATGCACTGGTGCAGAAGGGCGCGGGCATCCTGCGGGCCGACATGGAGGTAATCGAGGCGTACCGCGCCGCGATCGCCACCCACCGGGACAAGCTGAAGCTCGACGAAGCGCCGGATCTCGAGGGTAATCCCGACGGGCTCGCGAACCAGCTCGAGACGGGCGCCAACAAGCAACGGCCATTCAACATGGGCATCCGTAAGCAGATGGAAGCCATCGTGAACTTCCTCCAGAAGGGTGGAGATCTCACCGGCGTCGAGGTAAAGGTCGGGAAGAAGCGCGTCGATTACACGGCTCGGATGAGCATCGACGGCCGGACGCAAAACGTCATGATCGAGTACAAGCACGTGACCGGCACGCTCAGCAACAAACGCCGGGAAGAGTTGGTGGCCAAATTGACGACCCAGCTCACCGGTCACATAGCAGGCGGTCATGGAAAGTACACCAGGTACATCATCGACTGGCCTGAGTTCAGCGGCCTCGACACAGATTCACAAGAAGATTTCCTTGAGGTCATCGAGGACGTCAAGGCGGAGGGTGCGACGATGGGCGTCGACGTGATATGGAAGGGGTGATGGCCATGGATGATTACGCGGCAGGCAGCGAGCTGGTCCTTCGGATGGAGGCGTCCGACGAGACCAGGAGCACCGTGCTGCGCAGAGCCGTTGCCGCGCTGGGCCAGTTCGCTGGCGAAGGCTTTCAGCCGAAAGGTGCCCGCAGTACGCGCTTCCTCAACGGGGAGGGCGGGGCTAGGAGGGTCGCCCTCAAACATCCTGCTCACTCGGCACTCAACTCCTGGGTTCATGTGAGTCTCAGCGATTTCGAGCCGGATGGCGGCGGCACGCTCTTCTTGACGGTCCACCTGGACGAGCCGGGGGACGTTCTCAAGCAGGAATGGGAGATGGCTGTCGCCCTGACATCACAGCTCGTGGTAGGCCTAAGCCCGAGCCTGGCGCATCTGACGGCATGGCACCTTGACGGCTACGGGGAGATCTATCCGTCCGAGCGCCTTCGGTCCCGCTCCAACCTGCCGGAAGAGTTCGGACCGTGGACCTATATCTCCGGTAAGGGGCTCACCGACCAGGTTCGCGTTCGACTCGCGGCCCTGCCTGCGTACGCTTCCCAGGCGCTCGGGGACGGCTGGCTGGTGAGGGCCGTCGAAAATCCCGGTGCCGAGCCGACCGAACAGTTCCTGGACGCGCTGAACGCGCTGGACACCGAACCGATCACCTACCGAGCGGCTCGTCTCGCCGCCGCTTGATCGGTTAGAGCCGCGGCGGGAGCCTGTCGAGGCGGACCTGGAGGTCTCGAACGCGGACGCCGGTCGCGTGCCAGATCGCGTTGAGAGTGGCGGCGGATGAGCCGCACATGCCGATCTCGCCGCTGCCCTTGGTGCCCATCGGGTTGAGCTGGTCGTCGTCCTCGTCCAGCCAGACGGCGTCGATCCACTCCACGTCGGCGTGGGCGGGCACGTGGTACTCGGCGAGGTCGTGGTTGCGCCAGGCGCCGGTGGCCGGGTCGAGCACGCCCTCCTCGTGCAGGACCATGCCCATGCCCATCGTCATGCCACCGATGAACTGGGCAACGGGCGTTGCACGGGTTGAGGATACGGTCGGCCGTGTACATGCCGAAGAGTCGGGAGACCCGCACCTCGCCGGTGACGGCGTCCACGCGTACCTTCGGCGAGGTGAGTGCCGAAGGAGTGCTTGCCCTCCCTCCGCAGCCGGGAGACGTCGTCGGTGGTGTCGTAGGTCGCGGAGGTGTCGCCGATCATGCGTGCCCCCTTCCGGCGGCAGCAAGCCTCTTGCTGTGCTCCGGGTGGCGCCTCAGTAACACAGCACCTACTACAGTCGAATCGAACCCAGCGAAGCGCTGAACGCCGACGGGCTTCACACCCAGCGCGGAGGCAGCAGACGCGGCAATCCGGCCCGCTTCTCCCGCTTCGTCATCCCGGTTGTTCCGTACGGCGGCGGCAGCAGCCGCAAGGGCCAGCCAACCCCACACAACCAACCGTTCCGGTTCCGCCGTTGAGATACGCGGCTCCACGTGGTCTGCCGCCTCTACCGCGACGCGCTCAGCATCATCCAGGCGGCCCTGCCGCAACAGAAGCCATGACATGATCGAAATGGCAAACGCTGCCGTATTGGTGTCACCAATCTCGCGAGCGTCACGGATTGCGCCGGACAGGGCATGGTATGCAAGATCGTACTGCCGAACTTGCGTCAGATAGCGGCCTCCAAGAAGGTACGCCTCGGCCCGTGTGGCCAGTGCTCGGTTTCGCTCTTCTCCGCTATCGAAATAGCACACGGCGGAGTCAGCGTCACGGATAGCCTTCGGAACCCTCTTCGCGAGTGCCCTGAAGCCCAAGGTGTCGTACGCTGCTGCCCCGTTCCTGATCACCCCCAGGAGCGCGGGCAAGTAGGGCTCTTCGCTTGTTTGACGCGTTGGGTCTGTCAGGCCGATTGGAGGTGTGAGAGTGTTTCGCAACTCGACGAGCCCAAGCCGGGAACTGTCTTCGTTGGCGGGATCGGGAGTGTCCAGTGCCATGAGCTGAGAGGTCTTGACGTGAAGGGCGCGGGCGATTTTGTTCAGCGTCTCGATACGGACGCTTCCGCCTTGCTCCAGTTTCGCGACAGTGGAGGGTGCGAGCCCCGCGGCATGCGCCAGGGTTTCCTGAGTGATTCCGGCCGCCATCCTGTGGCGCCGAAGACCCGATCCGCTGAGGCGTTGGGCCCGCGCCCGGGCGTTGCAGGGTGGGCCTAGCGTCGCGTTCGTGGGGATCATGGGCGTTGGAGGGCCTGGCGGAGGGGGGATGAGGATGGAGTCCGGGCGGTAGGGGTCGGACCAGGTGAAGCGGAGCAGCGTCAGGCCGGGGGTGAGGGCGGACGGGCTGCTGGGGGTGGTATCCGCGCGGTTGGGGGAGTGGCTGTGGTGGATTCCTCCCCGGGGCGAGCAGGCGATGGCCAGCACGTAGCCGACGCCGCGTGCTTCGGGTGCGGCATGGGGCTGCGGATCCTGGCCGGAGGCTTGTCGCTCGTTTTCAGGAAGCAGTGATTGCGGTCTGCGGCGCGGCTGTGATCATCACCATGGACAGACAGGGCCTGGTGGCGAACTGCACCGTCTCGGGTATCCCGGCCGCGTTGCGGCGTTCGGGATCATTGGATCAGGGGTGTTCCGGGAGGTGGGGCGTCGGTCGATCAGGGCCCGTACCCGGTCGGTGGCCAGGGCGAGGAACACGCAGCTTGCGTGTTGTCAATGATTCAGGACCAACGGGCTGAACCAGTCAGTCGATCGTGAAGAGTGAAGAGCGTGAACTTCGCATTCCACGGGCCCAAGCAGGTATTCCTCGCTGAAATTGACGCCCGTTCTCGGGGCCAGAAGATTCATAGTTCGCGACTCGCCGTCCTCGTCACCGTCGGGCGCCATCTCCACACCCGCGTCGTTCCTGTTTGCTTCGAACACCTGCTGATCGTTGCGGTAGTGGAGCGCGATCGGCTTGCCGGCGATCCGTACAAGGTGCGGCTCTTTCGGCGGTCAGCTGACTGGCCCGGTGGTGTCGTGGATGTTGACCGCCTCCCCGTCGCGTAGACATCGGTGCGGCAGCCCGCTCTCGGCGAGATGAGCGGCGGCTCGCTCCGCGCCTTCCGCTTCGGGGTGTTCGGATCGCCAGTGGGGAACGATCCGGTAGGGCACCAGGAGGAGGCACTCCGGTGCGGTGGCCGGCGGATACCCTTCGGGCAGGACGGTTGGGTCATCCCGATGCCCTTGAGGTCCGGTCCGGCGACGCAGGCTCCCGCTGAGTAGCCGCCGTAGGTGAACTCGGCACGATGCCGCTGCTCATGGAGGGCATCGCGGAATCCGGTCTGGGTCATGGCGCGGGCCAGGACGAACGCGTTGCCGCCCAGAGCCCAGACGAGGTCGAGGTCGGCCAGGCGCTTGGGGAGTTCCTTGGGGGCGGAGAAGTAGTCGCGGAGGTCGAGTTCTTCGCAGGAGTAGCCGAAGGTCTCAAGCGTGCGCCTCTCGCGGGCATAATCGCGAGCGCGTGAGGGGCCGTACCCGTCGAGCGCGTTCAAGACGATACCTGCTCTGCCGGTGCGAAAGGTGCTGGGCAGCGCCGACGGGCGGCTGTCGGGGGTCAGAAACCAGGAGCTCAGCAGCAGCCTCATCAGTACCTCTCGGTCAATGGATCACGCCTTGGTGATTGCTCATGCTGCCGTGAATGATGCCTGGCCGCTGCTCGCCGCCCGCGACTGCCGGCTCAACGGCGTCCTGGAACCGTTCAAGGGGCATCTCAACGCCCGCTTCACCGAGGCGCACGGCCAGGTCAGCGGCACCCGCCTCTGCCTGGAGATCCGCGAACGCAGCCACCGCGGCAGTAAGTTGTTCCGATGGCCGATTCTCTGCCGCCCGGCGGCACCGTCCTTGACGCGGACGAACTGCATGGCCGGTGGGCGGACGCCTGGAGGCCGGAACAGGTCGCGGAGCGGTTGGACGGGATCAGCGCGCCCTGGTGCATCGTGGCCGGGTGGGCGCTGGATTTGTTTCGCGGAGGACAGTCGCGGCCACACGGCGATCTGGAGATCGCAGTGCCCGCGGCGGGGTTCGCGGAGGTTCGGGACCGCTTCCCCGAGTACATGTTTGACGCGGTGGGCTCGGGGCGCATCTGGGCAAGTCCAGGAGCTGAGGCGCTCGCGGCCACGTACCAGACCTGGCTGCGGGATCCGGCGAGCGGTCAGTTCCTCTTCGACGTCTTCCGCGAGCCGCACGAGGGCGGGATGTGGATCTGCCGGCGGGACGAGAGCCTGCGGCTGCCGTACGACGCGATCATCGAACGGACGGCGGACGGCATCCCGTACCTGGTGCCGGAGCTTGTGCTGTTGTTCAAAGCGAAGGCGACACGACCCAAGGATCACACCGACTTCGACGGGGTCCTGCCGCTGCTGAGCCAGGCGCGGCGCGACGATCTCGGCGGGTGGCTGAGGCGCGTGCACCCCGGACATCCATGGCTGGCGAAATTGGCGAAACTGGTGAAGCAGTGACGCGGGCCGGTTGTACGACGTCACGCCGATGACCTCCGGACCCGCTCCACGCGGCGCAGGGTGCCGCGTCCGCTGAGGCGTTGGGCCCGCGCTCGGGCGTTGCAGGGTGGGCCTGGCGTCGCGCTCGTGGGGATCATGAGCGCTGGAGGGCCTGGCGGAGGGGGATGAGGATGTTGTCCGGGCGGTAGGTGTCGGACCAGGTGAAGCGGAGCAGGGTCAGGCCGGGGACGAGGGTGGCCAGGCGGTTCTGGCGGCGGCGGTCCTTGTAGAGGGCTTGGGGTGTGTCGTGGGGGCCATGGCCGTCGGCTTCGATGCCGACCCGCTGGGCCGGCCAGCCCAGGTCGATACGGAGGACTCGGCCACGCTCGGGGTCGGGGATGGGCCACTGGGGGAGGGGTGGGGGCAGGCCGCCGTCCAGGCAGATCAGGCGGATGCGGGTTTCGAGGGGGGATTCGGCCCGGGCGTCGGCCAAGGGGACCCAGGCGCGGGCCCGGCGTGCGCCTGGGCGGCCGGACAAGTGGGCCGGGAGGGTGAGGTGGTCGGCAGAGGTGAGTACGCCTTGGTGGAGGGCGGAGTCCAGCATGCTCACCGCCTCGGCGCGGGGGAGTTGGAGGAGGAGGTCAGCGCAGGTGCGGGCGGGGGTGGTCAAGGGGATGCCGCGCAGCGTTGTGTGGGCATGGTCGGGTACGAGGGTCCTGTGGATATGGACGCCTTGGCGGTTGCGGATGGTGTCGTGCGGGGTGGCCAGGTGCAGAGTGCCGTCGTCCGGCGGGAGGCCCTGGATGCCCAGCAGCCGGGCGGCCGTGGGGCCCGCCGCCATGGCCTGTGAGCCGCAGGTGAGGAGGAGGCCCCGGACCTGGGCCCGCAGCGATGGTCCCCGGGCGTCCCGCCCGAGCCAGTAGCTGCCCCGGGTGAGCGGCACCCACTGGCCCGCCCGGAGCATGCGGCGGACGTCCGCTCGCTCGGCGCCGGTCGCGCGGAGCTGTGCTGTGGTCACCACCCAGTCCTGCTCGGCGGCCAAAGCGCGGACATTTTGGAGGACTTCGCCGCTGATCGTCATGCTGCACTATGGCGTGGAGTTCCCGATCGCGTGTGAGCCTGTGGATAACCGGCCGGCGGCTCAGGACAGCAGTGACATATAGGGGCCGAACTCCGAAGCCAGGGTCAGGCGGCCCAGCTTCTGGTATTCCCGCTGTACGGCGTGGATCAGGTCGGACATGGTCACGGGATGCCCTGACTCGGCGGCGAAGTAGGCGGCGGTGACCGCGATCGAGCGGATGTTGCCGCCGGCGAGTTCGAAGGAGTCGGCGCAGAAGTCCAGGTCGAGGTCGGCGGCGCGGGGGAGGGTGGGGCCCAGGGAGCGGTCCCAGAGGGTGCGGCGTTGGGGGGCGTCCGGGAGGGGGAAGTCGATGACGAGGTCGAGGCGGCGTGTGAAGGCGTCGTCGAGGTTGGCGCGGAGGTTGGTGGCGAGGATCGCCAGGCCGTCGAAGGTTTCCATGCGCTGGAGTAGGTACGCGCTCTCGACGTTGGCGTAGCGGTCGTGGGCGTCCTTGACCTCGGAGCGCTTGCCGAAGATCGCGTCGGCTTCGTCGAAGAGCAGGACGCCGTTGATTCCGGCCGCTTCGGAGAAGATGCGCTCCAGGTTTTTCTCCGTTTCGCCTACGTATTTGTCGATGACGGTCGCCAGATCGACCGTGTAGAGGTCCAGACCCAGGTCGGCGGCGATGACTTCGGCGGACATCGTCTTACCGGTGCCCGAATCGCCCGCGAAGAGGGCGGTGACGCCCCGGCCCCTGCCTCCGCCCGGCCGCATGCTCCATTCGCCCAGCACCCGGTCGCGGTGGCGGGCGCGGGCGGTGAGTTCGCGGAGTTGGGCGAGGGTGTCCGGTGGGAGGACGAGGTCGGGCCAGGCCACCGCGGGTTCGATACGGCGGGCCAGGCGGTCGAGGCCCGCGGCGTTCTGGGCGCGCGCTCCGGCGCGGACATGGTCCGGGCGCAGGGTGCCGCCGTCCAGCATCGCGGTCTGGGCCGCGCCTTGGGCAGCCCGGGTGATCTGGTCCGGGGTGAGGAGGAAGGGGGAGAGGAGGCGGGTGATGTCCAGGTTCGGGGGGATGTTGCTCAGCGGCTGCTCGTGATCGGCTGCCACGCCTTCTGGCGGCTCGGCTCGGGCCGCTGTGCGGCCCCTGGTCCGTTCGCCTTCGTATGCCGCCGACCACAGCGCCGCCCGCGCCGTCGGTTCCACGCGCGGGGCGTGGAGCAGCAGTGGCGGGTGGGTTGACCAAGCCGCGTCCCAGGGGGCGCGGCCGACCAGGACGACCGGGAGCGGGATGTCCGACACCGCGCGGATGACCTCGGGTTTGTCGCGGGTGAGGGCGTCTATGGGGGTGCACACCAGGCCGGAGGCCGTCAGGCGGGCTTCCCTGGTGACGACTCTTACCGCTTCGGTGGGGTTTGGATCGCGGGCCAGAGCTTCCAAGTTCACGCCCAGCACGCCATGGCCCGCCCCCGTGAGGGCGGCAGATGCCAGGGCTGTACCCGCGCCGCCCTGGTCCTCGCGTAGGTATGCCAGGCGGACGCCGGAGGCGAGTGAGCGGGCGAGTGGGGCCGGGTTGCCCAGCTGCGTTGGTGCGTTCTGCCAGGGGGCGAGGAGGTCGACGATGCGTGGGTCCGGGGTGTCGTCGCCAAGGAGATGTGCGGTGACGCGGTCGGGGACGCGTAGCGCGCGGGCCAGGAAGGGGCGGTCCGGTTCCTCTGCCAGGAGGAGGCCACCGGAGCGGAGGGGGGCTTGCGGGGCCAGGCGGGCGCGGGCTCCGGCGTCGGCCGGGGACAGGCCGCACAGGCCGAGTGCCAGGCCGATGGTCGGGCGGCGGCGGGTGACGTCGTCGTTCAGATAGCCGTAGAACTGCTCGAAGCGGTCGTCCAGGTCCGGGATCAGCGCGATCAGCAGGATTTCGATGTCCAGGGCCGTTAGGTCGAAGTCGTGTGTGAGGGTACGCAGTCGGGATGGGTGGCCGGAACGGATGGCGGCGTCGGCGCGTGCTTCTGCTTCGGCCAGGAATACGGCGTCGGTGTCGTCGGGGGCGGTGACCCTGAGTTGGCGGCCGTGTTCCAGGAGGTGGTGGATCGTCTCGTCGGTGAGATACAGGCCCCGGAAGGCGTCATCGGGGGCCGGGTCGGTCTGCTGCCGGGCGTGGACGGCCCGCCTTACCCGTTGCTCGATGAGGATGGCCCGGTCCAGGAGGTGGCGCAGGCTCGGATCGGGGGAAGGGGAGGGGGAGGGGGAGGAGGGTTCGGCTGGAGTGTCCGTCATTCGGTTTGATCTTCTGATACTTGAGAGGACACGCCGGTGCGTTTGGGGCGATTGTTCCGTCCTTCAGGCCTCGGGGTTGGGGTGCCGTACACGGGGAGGTCCCCTGGACCCGACGCAGGGTTTGTGGGCGTCCGGGCGTCCGCCGCTACGTCGGAGAAGCCGACGCGCAGGCCCTCCTCGCCGACCTCCGGGCCGGCCGGGTAGACCGGCGACTCGGTGACCGGCACGCTCACCACCAGGTCGAGGGAGGGTTTCAGCTCCCCGCCCAGCGCGCTCCACACATCGGCGAACGAACGGTCCTCGGGAGGCGGGAGCGCGATCGTCATGGGGACGGGTACCCCGAGTTCGGCGAGCGTGCCGGTGAGCCGTTCGGCGGGCAGCGCCTCGTAGCGAAGCAGGCAGGAGAGGAGCGAGGAGAGCAGACGGTGCTCGTCCTCGGGGCGCTTGGTCCACGCCGTGATGAGATACGAGAGCTTGAAGTAGCGCGGCGGGCGGCGCCGGGCCACGATCGTGCCCCGCTCGTCGTACTCATTGAGCAGACCGCGCTCCCGCCGGCGCATGTCCTCGCGGATGTCGTACAGATACAGATTGACGGTGGGGGCGTTGACCTTGGCGGCCCAGTCGCGGGTGGGGGCGTCGAAGACGACCGACACCTGGGCGCCGCCCGCCAGGGCCTCCGTCCTGAACATCGCGCGCAGCGCCTCGTCGACCTCGTGGATCACCGGCGCCGTCACCTCCGGCCCGCGAAGTCGGGCGGTTGCAGGCTGCGTTGGACGATCAGCACCGGCTTCTCCAGCCGGTCCAGGCCCCGTACGGTGGCGCGGAGCTTGCGCGGGCCGAGTTGGTCTTTACGCAGGACCAGCACCTGCGCCTCGAAGGTGCCGTCGCCGTCGGCGCGTACGGTCGACCGGGCCGCGGTGATGCCCGGCTTCCAGGTGAGCGCGACCGTGGCGCCGGGCGGGAAGTCCTTGCCCCGCGCCACCGCCACATCGCCGGGCCTGGCGACCTTCGGGGTGACGGTCAACTTGGGCTGCAGGACGCGGATACGGGCGGTGTCCGTGTTGTTGGCGCGCCTGGGGTCGCGTGGGGAGCCGGTGACGGAGACGCGGATGTCTCCTCGGACGGCGGTGCGGTAGACCGCGGACTGCGTCACGGTCAGGCGCTCGCCGGGCGCGAGGGAGCAGGTGGCGGCGCGGGTGCAGCCGGAGAGGGCCGAGAGGCTGCGCTTGTTGGCGTCTTTGGTACGGGGCCAGGTGGTGGTGAGCGCGATGTTCTTCGCGGTCTTGGGGCCCGCGTTGGTGAGGGTGAAGCGCACGCCGGTCCGCTGCCCCGCGTAGCGGGGTGAGGGGCCGGCGGTCGCCGTCACGGCGATGTCCGCCTGGTTCGGCACCGGGGCGGGGCTGACGGTGAAGGTGGCCGTGTCGGTTCCGGTGTTGCCCGACGAGTCAGTAGCGGTGCAGGTGACCTCTGTTGTGCCTACGGGGAAGCGTGAACCGGAGGCGGGGTCGCAGGTCACTGGCAGATCGCCGTCGACCGCGTCCTCGGCGGTGGCGGTGAAGTCGACCTTGGTGCCGTTCTTGTCGGTCGCCTCGACGACGCGGTCGTCCACGGCGACGACCGGGGCCGTTACGTCGTTGACGGTGATGGTGATGTGCTGCTGGTAGTCCTCTGGAGTGGGATCCCCGTCCCCGTCCCCGTTCCCGTTGCCGTCCCCGTTCCCGTTGCCGTCCCCGTCTCCGTCGCCTCCGCCTCCGTCCTGGCCTGCGTTCTGTCCTGCGCTTTGGCCGGCGTTCTGGCCGGTGTTGTCTCCGCCTGGTCCGCCGTTCTGGCCGGTGTTGTCTCCGCCTGGTCCGCCGTTCTGGCCGGTGTTGTCCCCACCCGGTCCGCCGTTCTGGCCCGTGTTGTCCCCACCCGGTCCGGCTGTCTGGCCTCCGTCCTCACCGCCCGTTCCGCTGGAGGCGCCGCTGATCACTCCACCGATCAAGCCGCCGATGACCCCGGCGATGGTTCCACCGCCCGACCCGTTGCCCGACCCGTTGCCCGACCCATTGCCGGAGGCCCCGCCGCCACAGCCGTCGTCGGAACCGCCGATCGCGCCGCCCAGCACCCCGGCGATCAGGCCGCCATTGCGTTCGCTGTCGTATCCGCCGACCCCGCCCACCGCCAGCCCTGCGATGGTTCCGCCGCCGCAGCCGTCGGATCCGCTGGACACGCCACCCGCCGCCCCGCCGATGACTCCACCGTTCTGCCCGCCGTCGGTTCCGCCGACCGCGCCGCCGATCGCCCCGGCGATCGTTCCGCCGGAACCGGAGTTCCCGTGGTCGGTGCCGCCGTTGCTGGTCCCCTTCCCCTGGTCACGGAACACCCGCGCGGGCGGCACATCCGCGGGCATCTCTCCGCTCGGCACCTGGCCGTTCAGCAGGAACTGGACGGTGCAGCTGAGCGTCGCGCCCTGTGGGGCGTCGTCCGCCAGTTTGATGGTCTCGCTGAAGTCCGCCACCGCACCGCTGGTCACCTCCCTGCTCGCCGGGGTCAGCGAGACGGAGAGGGCGGGGTCGCAGGCCACCGCCTGGTAGCTGACCGTGGTGGGCAGGTTGCTCAGCCCCTCCGCGATGGTGTCCGCCACCTGGTCCGCGTCGATGTTCTGGAAGAGCTTGCCGCCCGTGGCCTGGATGACCTTGCTCGCCTGGTCGGGCTGGTGTGTCGGTTCCTGGTTCTGGCCGGGGCCGTTGCCGTTGTCGCCGTTGCCGTTGAGGCCGTCGCCGAGTTCGGTGGCCACATCCACGCCGAGGACCCGGACCCCCGCGCTCTTCAAGGCGTTGATGCCGTCACCCAGCGAGTGGTCCATGCTGGGGTCGTGGCTGGAGGCGTCGCCGACCAGGACGACGATGGGGCTCGCGCCCTCGCGGAAGACGGTTTTCCCGCCCGCCCCATTGCCGATCTGCCACAGGGCGTTGATCCAGTCCTCTGCGGGGCCGGGGCTGCCGAGACCGCGGTCGGAGGCGAGGCCGTCGACTCCTCGCCGTACCTCGTCCAGGTTGTCCGTGAGCCCCTGGAGCACGGTGAAGACCCGGTCGCCGTCGACCTTGTCACCGAAGGTGGCCACCGCGAAGCGGGAGTCGGGTTGCTCCTCACGCACCCTGTTGGTGATCCGGTCCAGGTTGTCCTGGACGTTGTCGATGGTGGGCTGCATGCTTCGCGTCCCGTCGACCAGCAGCACCACATCGGGCCGCGGCGGGATCACGGGCGTACGCACCTTCTTGTCGACCGCGAGCGAGTCGCCCGGGTCCAGCGGCTCGTCCACCACCGCGGGGGTCACCGTGGGTTCTGGCGCCGGCGCCCGCTTGCCCGCCGCCGCGCCCGGAAGGACGCTGATCGTCAGGGACAGTACGGCGGTCAGGGCGCCGATGCGCAGGGCGCGGGCATGCGCCTTGGCGCCCGTGCCGGTCCGCGACCGTAAGCGAAGGAACCCCCGTATGGAACGCACAGAACACTCCACTCGGCATCGGCGTGCGGTGTTCCACTGTCGCGGGTCGGAATGCGGAAGCGCACCGGGGCGGCAGCCAGCCCTTCGGGAAGGGCCGGCTGCCCTATGAGGCACCGTGGGGTCTACGGAGCGCGGACGGGGCGCGGACGGAGCGCGGCCCACGGGGTGGCGCGTTTCCTAAATCAGACCCTGGCGCAGCGCGTATGCCACGGCGTGTGAGCGGTTACGCAGATTCAGCCGCGTCATGACGGCGTGCAGTACGTTTTTGATCGTCCGCTCGGAGTAGGAAAGCTTCATGGCGATATCGGCGGTGTCGTATCCCTCGGCCACCAGCCGCAGCACCTCGATCTCGCGGGCCGCGAGCCCGGTGAAGTTGAGCCCGCGCGGTGCCAGGACCTGGCCTTGGAGCTTTCCGACCTGTTCCAGGAGGCTTCCCAGCAGATCGGGAGGGACGTGCCCTTCGCCCTGCGCCACGGAGCTGATCACCTGGACCAGGCGTTCCGGGGTGGTCTCGGCGCGTCTGACGATTCCGACGAAGCCGCATTCGGCGGCGTCCACGAGTTGTTGTTCGTCGATACGGGTGATGACCAGTACCCCCCGCGCGGTGCTGGTCCGCTGGATCTGGCGCAATACACGGTGTGCGTCGTCGTCGAGAACGTCCAGGACGACCACGGCCACCTGCGGCGCATCCGATTCGTCCCAGTCGATGATCGTAATTTCTGGCCGGGTGCGCAGCTGGCTGGCAACTCCGGCTTGGGATACCGGGTCTTGGGCGCGCAGCGCTACCGTGATGCGTTCTCCGTTCGTTTGTTGCACGTCGCTCTCTCCCCTCGGGCGACTGATGAGGGAGGTGGCGTGACAATTGCGCGGTGACGCACATGGCATGCACTTAGATCATGCACATGACATCACGATTTCCTCACATTCCCCTCCCTGTAACGGGCAACCACAGTAATGCTCTTGCTTCTCCAAGGGAATTGAACGTGCGTTCCCGGGCAACGGTGATTGCCCGAAAGTGTTCCTGCGCGGCCGGTGCCGGGATGTGATGCCGGAGTTTACGGTGCGCCGCATGAGTGTTTCGGCGAGCCTGGACGAGTCCACCGTCACCGCCCAGCCCGGCGGTGAGGCGGATATCGCCCTACAGGTGCTCAATTCGGGGGACACCGTCGAGGAATGCCGGTTCGAGGTGGTGGGGCCGTGCGCCGCCTGGACCACGGTGGAGCCGGCGAGTCTGTCGCTCTATCCGGGGGCGACGGGCACCGCCACCATCACCCTTCGCCCGCCGCGCAGCTGGGAGATCGCCCCCGGGGACACCCCCCTCGGGCTGCGGGTCGTGCCGACGAGCGACCGGAATCAGCCGGTGGCGCTCGAACGCGGTGTGACGATCCTGCCGTTCACCGAGGTCACCTCGGAACTGGTGCCGCGCGGATCGGCCGGCATCCTGCGCGGGCGGCACAAGGTGGCGATCGACAGCAGGGGCAACACACCGGTCACGGTGGGGCTGAGCGCACGGGGAGCCACCGAACGGGCGCGGCTGGGCTTCGAGGCCACCGAGCTGACCATCCCGCCCGGCCAGGCCAAGTTCGCCGCCCTCAAGGTGCGCCCGGCCAAGCGGCTGTGGCGGGGGACACCGGTCACCCATCCCTTCCAGGTGATGGTGACACCGCGGGCGGAGGAGGGGCACGACCCGTACGAGCCGGTGGTCCTCGACGGCTCGTACGAGCAGCAGGCCATCCTCCCGCGCTGGCTGCCCCGGGTGCTGGCCGTGGCGGTGCTGGTGGCCGCCGTGCTGGTGGGCCTGTGGTTCGCGCTGCTCCGGCCCACCGTACGGTCGGCGGCCCGGGAGGCGATCACCCCCCAGGCGGTCGAGTCCGCCGCGCGTCAAGCGGACAAGGAACGCAACGCCGAGGAGCAGAAGGGCGGACAGCAGGGCGGGCAACAGGGCGGCGGCCAGAAGGGGGCGGGCGGCGGCGGGGATTCCCAGCAGGGCGGCTCGGGAGGTTCCGGGGGCGATGCGTCGCGGTCCCCGGGCGGCGACGCGAGCGCGGAGCCCGGCGGCGGGGGCGGGTCCGCCATTCCGACGAGCGCCCGGGTACAGGTGCGGGACCGGGTGGGGGGCGGTTCGGCGCAGGAGACCGCGTACCAGGTCCCCGAGGGGAAGACGCTCCAGCTGACCGACATCGTCGTCCAGAACCCGCAGGGCGACGCCGGCACCCTGGTCATCTCCAGCGACGACGGGCAACTGCTCAACCTCGCACTCGAGAACTTCCGCGACTCCGACTACCACTTCGTCACCCCCATCGAGGTGCGGGCGAAGGGCACGGTCACGATCTCCGTCAGCTGCCGGGAGGTCGGCAAACCGGTCAAGGCCCCCACGCCGTCCCAGTGTTCGGAGTCGCTGTTCCTCGGCGGCAAGCTCGCCCCGGGCAAGGAGACCAATGGCTGATTCCAATGGCTGAGGCCGGCAGCTGACCCGGGCTCGTTGACGTACGGGTCTTACGCCTCGGGCGGGGACTCCTCCTCTTCCTCGGCCCCCGCCTCGGGCGCCCGCTGAACGAAGGAGCCCTGCACGTCCGCCGGTTCCTCGTCCTCGTCCTCCGCCTGGCGCTGCACCGGGGCCGCGGACGGTGCCGGGGTGGGGGCCTCGGCCAGTGCGGGCGCGGGGGCGGGGGCCGGGGCGGCCATCGCCCGCTCCGCGTTGGCCGACGCCTCCTGCTCGAAGCGGTCGGACGGATCGCTCACCCGGATCCCGCCCGGCGCCTCCGTACCGTCCACCGGGCCGCTGCGCTGCTGCATGACATGGGTGAGCTCATGGGCGAGCGTGGTGCGGCCCTGGTGCGAGGCCGGGTCGTAGCTGTCCCGTTGGAAGACGACGTTCTCGCCGACGGTGTAGGCCCGCGCGCCGACCTCCTTGGCCGATTCGTGGGCCGCCGAGTCCGTGTGCAGCCGCACCCCGGAGAAGTCGGCCCCGAGCCTGGTCTCCATGTCGGTGCGGACTTCGGTGTCCAGGGGCTGTCCGCCGCCGGAGGAGATCACGTCGTGGACGCTCGAGCGCTGGTCGTCCTCGTCCGAGGCGAGGGCCGGGTCCGAGGACGGGGCGGCTGGGGTTGCCGGGCCGGTGTCTCGTTGGATCGCCGATCCGAGGGCCGCGTTGCCGATGGTCCGCTGAAGGGTGCCCATCCCGGAGCGGCCGATCACCTCCGTATGGCCGGTGGCGACGGCCTTCAGCAGGTGGGGGAGGTCCGCCGACTGCTGAAGGTCCGTTCGCTCCGGCGTCTTGAAGGACTCGTCGTGCTCATGTTCGTGCTCTTGTTCATGTCCGTGGTCGTGTGTGCGCATCTGCCGCTCCCCGGGGAATAGCGGAGGTCCGCTCCCAGCGTCGCGGGAGGGGCCGGGTGTCGTCCAGGTTCGGCCCCGCCGGGGAGGGGCAGCGGGGATTGCCCCTTCGGGCAGTCACCCGCCGCCCCTCGCCCGTACGGTCCGGCCCTGCGGCCCTCAGCTCCGTAGGCCCGCGTCCCCTCAGCTCCGCCCCGTCACGCCGCCGAGGCGGATCCCCCGGCGGCGCGGGCCGTGACCGTGAAGCTCGCCTTCGCCACCGCCCCGTTCACCGTCACCGCCAGGGTCGCGGACCCCGGCCGCAGCGCGGTGAGCCGGCCCGTCGTCGGGTCGTACGCGGCGACATAGCGCGGCCGGTGCCGGGCGGCGTCGTCCGGGTCGCCGATGAAGAGGTTCGGCGATCCGGCCCAGTCCGCGCTCACCGGGAAGCCGACCGGCACCCGGCGGGGGTCGGCGCCCTCGCCCTGGAGCACGGTCGCGGTGGCCTCGGCGTGCTGCCCGGCGGGCAGTTCGGCCGGGGCGGTGACGGTCAGCCCGTCCACATGAGCCCGGGTCTGTACGGACACCCAGTCGGGCCCGCCGGTCCACGGGGCCTGCCGGGCACGGGCCTGCTCATGCTTGGAGACCTGGTCGACGCCGACCATGGACCAGCCGGTGAAGCCGCCCTGGCCGGGCGGGGTGGCCGGGTTCTTGCCCGAGTTGCCGTTGATCAGGTACGGCACGCCGTCGACCCGCGAGGCGTGGAAGGTCCCCACATGGCCGCCGATGAAGGCCGCGCCCTTGCCGGTCGTACGGCGGAACTGGGCGAGCCAGCCCTCCAGCAGCGCGGCCTCCTTGCGGTCGCCGAGCTGACTGCCCTGCTGCGGGGTGGGGTCGCGCGGGGGCACATGCTCGATCACCATCACCGAGCCGACCGCCGGGTCCTTCGCCGCCGCGTCGAGTTGGGCGCGCAACTCCTGGATCTGGTCGACGCCGCCGCCGCGCAGGCTCAGGCTGGAGGTGTCCAGGGTGATGAAGCGGGTGCCGCGGTGGTCGAAGACGCGGTGTGCGGGGCCGAATTCGGCCTCGAAGTTGTCGATCTTCCCACCCATCACCTCATGGTTGCCCGGCACGTAGTACCAGGGCACGGCCCCTTCACCAGAGCCCAACTCCTCGGTGAGGACCTTACGGGCGAAGGCGAGGTCGGCGGGAGAGCCCTCGTCGACCAGGTCCCCGTCGATGACCACGAAGTCGGGGCGCGCCGCCTTGATCTCGCGCAGGGTGCGGCGGGCCTGAGTGACGATCGCGCTGTCCGGGTCGCGGGCCACGAACTGGGCGTCCGACATCACCGCGAACCGCCAGTCCCGGCCCTCGGCGCGCGCGGCGGTGCTGATCAGCGGGTCCGGATACGCCGTCTGCTCGGGCAGGTCGACGGCGGGCGGGACCTGTGCGGTGAGGTCGTCGATGGTGATGCGGCCGGTGTACTGGCGGGTGGCGCCGGTCTCGGCGAGATAGAAGCGATTGACCTTGAGCGGATACGAGACCCCGGCCGGGACGGCGAAGTCGACGTGGCGCCAGCCGGTCCAGGTGACGTACGGGCCGCGCAGCAGCTGGTCGGAGCCCGCCGCGTCCTTGAGGTGGAGCGTGGGCCACGCCCCGTTGCCGTCACCCTTGATCCACAGGCCGAACGACTGCGGCTGGCCCTGCACGGCGATCTGCTGCGGCGGGCTCACGTACGCGGCGCGGGTGGCGGTGGACTGGGTGAAGTCGTAGGTCAGCTCCAGGCCGGTGCCGGTGTGCCCGTCGGGCGTGGCCGCGAGCGAACCGGAGGCGCGGGCCTGGCTGAACTTCCACTCGCCCGCGTCGTCGAAGGCGGCCTCCTGCCGCTCGGTCAGCCCCACGGTGACCGCGAGCCGGGTGGTGGTGCCCGCCACGGTGACCTTGATCTGGCCCGCGCCCTGTCCGCCGTGGGCCTTGACGGTGAAGTCCCCCGAGTCCTGGTCCGGGGTGATGTCGAAGAGGTCGTGGTCGTAGTCGAGCCGGACGTCCGAGGGTTCGACGGGCGCGCTGGTGCCGTGCGCGTCCAGGCCCACCACCCCGAAGCGGCCGGTGGCCTCGGCGTCCTTCAGGCCGATCAGCCGGGTGGTGGGCTGGATCCGGTCCAGGTCGTCGAGGACGGTCAGCTCGATATCGCCCTTCGCCGCCCCGCGGCGGGCCGTGACCTGCGCGTCGCCGCTGTGCTGGGCGGTGAAGGTGCCGTCGGCGCTCACCCGTCCGATGTGCGGGTCGGCCGAGTGCCAGGTCGCGGTGCCCTCGGCGGGGCCGTACGTCTCGTCGTATCCGGCGGCCGTCAGCCGCCGGGTCAGCCCCGGGAAGACGCGCTCGGGATGGCCGCCCTTGACCGGGTCGACGGTGGGCGCCGCTCCGGCGGCGGCCGCGGTCTCCACCCAGAAGCCCTTGAGCCGGCCGCTGCCGTCGGGGGCGGTGAAGGCCAGGCCGTTGGGGACGGTGCGCTCGCTGCCGTCGGACGGGCTGTTCTCCACCCGCGCCGTATCGCTGCCGGGCACGCGGGCCACCAGCGTGGAGGAGCCGCCGCCGTCGAGGTTGAGGGCGCTGTAGGAGCCCGCGTCCTTCATCATCACGCCGAGTTCGGTGAGCGTGACGCCGCCGCTGTCGGCCTGTCGCCCGTCCACGGTGAGGACCTGCATCGTACGGCCGTCGCGGGAGAAGCCGACCGCGGTGCGCGGGGCGGCGGTGTTGTTGCCCTCGCCGTCATGGCCGACCGCCTCGCCGTCCACGACCAGCAACTCCCGGCCGCTGACGGCCGTGTCGGGCACGTCGCCGCTGTCGGGGCGCGGGTGGTACTCCCATGAGACCGCGTCGCCGACGGCCAGGTTCGCCAGCGCGTCGGCTCCCGCGTCGCGGCCGATCAGCAGCGTGGTGCCGGGGGGTATCGCGCCCTTGCCGGGCGTGGTGGCCACGGAGGTGACCTTGCCGTCCACGACGGCCACTTCGGCGGTGCGCTTCGCTCCGGCCCCGTCGACGGTTTGGGCGCGGTCAGCCTCCCCCCACTGGGCGGTGTACGCGGCGATGCCCTGGGCCGGCACATTGGCCGAGTTGAGCGCGGCGAGTGGGCGGGTGCCGCCGGGGAGAGTGAGCGTACCGTCGAAGTACAGCTGGAGGACCCGGCCGGCGTCGGCCGGTCCGATGCCCACCGCCCGGCCCCCGGCCGCGCCCGACGAGGCCGAACTGACCACCCGGCCCGCGCTGATACCGGTCCCCTCGGGGGCGCCGGTCTGGTTGATGTCGAAGAAGTCGCCGTTGATGGCGGCGACCGTACGGCGGCCCGGCCCCGGGTCGTGCTCGGCGGCGAGCTCGGAGACGGGCTCGCGGGCGGCCACCTTGTCCGGGTGGAGGTAGTCGACCTTTGTGCCGCTCGCCAGGTCCACCGACAGCGAGTCGACCCGGAGCCACTTGTCGGACTCCAGCCGGTCGTACGAGGTCAGCTTCACCCCGGGGGCGACCGGCCGCGAGCTGCGGGCGGTCTCGATCCCGTCGCCGTCGACGACGGACCGCACCGAAGAGTCGCCGCGCGCGCTGGCGGCTGGCGGCGCGATGGGCCGCAGCATCTCGGCGGAGGACCGGGGCAGCGGCTCGGGAGCGGGGGAGTGGGGGTTGTCAGCGGCGGCCTGACCGGCGGCGCCCAGCAACAGGGCGGACACCGCGGCCAGTACCGCCACGGGTCTGACGAGAGCGACAGGGGGCACGGCAACTCCAGAAACCCTCGGCTTCGCGTGGTTCACACGCACAGCGCCCCAGCATCCCGGGGGGAGTTGACCTTGCGCCAGGAGTCGTCGGCAACATCCTGGGAAACATCGCGGCGCGGGTCACGGCCCGCACGGCGGTGCGCGAACCGGCGTACATCGCGGCGCGCACCACGCCGTGCGAGCCGGTGTGAACCGGCGTGCGACGCCCTTCGCGGCGCGGGCGCTCAGGCGTCGATGACGCCGTCGAGATAGACCCAGTCCCCGTCGTGGCGTACGAAGCGGCTGGTCTCGTGGAGCTCGCCGGCGCGCCCGTGCTCCGTGTAGCGGGCGCGGAACTCGACGGTGCCGGTGGTGTGGAACGCGCTGCCCTCGGTCGTGGCGAGGACGTCCAGGCCCCGCCAGCGCAGCGCGGGGTCGAAGTCGACGCGCGGCGGCCGGGTGTCGGGGTGCCAGCTGCGCAGCAGATACGCCTCGTCCTGGCGGACGAAGGCGCTGTAGCGGGAGCGCATCAGCTGCTCGGGGGCGGCCGCCCGGGCCTGGCCGCGGTGCAGTCTGCCGCAGCAGTCTTCGTAGGCGGCGGGCAGCCCGCAGGGGCAGGGCGCCGGGCGGGGCGGCTGCGGGCGTCGTGCGCGTCGGGACATGGCCCCATTGTGACGGGGCGCGCGCCGCTCCCCGCCCTGGGGCCCGGGGCGGGGAGCGGCGCGCTCACAGTGGTGGGACGGTTGGGGAGTTCAGCTCCCGGTGGACCGCCGTGACCAGGGCGGTGTCCTCCGCCAGGTCCTCCGCGCCGAGCAGGAGCAGCAGTGCCCGCAGGGCGTCCGGGGCCGGCCGGTCCCAGGCGCGGCGCAACTGCTCGGCCGCCGGGTCCTCGGCGGGGGTGTCCCGGGTGGCGCGGGCCCAGGCGGCGAGTGCGGCGGCCAGCTGCGGGGTGTCGTGGCCGGTGGCGCGCAGCTCCCGCAGCGGGGCCAGCCACCGCTCGGGGATCTTCAGCGAACCGTCCGCGGCGATCTGCCGGATCCGGTGGTGCATCGAGGGGTTGGCGAAGCGGCGTACGAGGCTGTCGACATAGCCGGGGAGGTCCAGGCCGTCCGCCGGGGGCAGGCTCGCGGCGGCCTCCGCGCAGTAGGCGCGGACGGTGTCCTCGCCCCATCCGGTGGCCATGACATCGGCCACGGTCTCGCAGCCGGCCGCCATGCCCAGATAGGCGATGAGCGAGTGCGCGCCGTTGAGCAGCCGGAGCTTGGTGAGCTGGTACGGGGCGACGTCCGTGACGAAGCGCGCGCCCCCGGCCTCCCAGCGCGGCCGGTCGGCGGCGAAGGTGTCCTCGAGCACCCACTGGGTGAACGGCTCCGCGGTCACCGCGCCCTCGTCGCGCAGGGCCAGGGCGCGGGCGGCGGTGCGCAGATCGCCCTCGGTGGTGGCGGGGACGATGCGGTCGACGACGGTGGAGGGGAAGGCGACCGCGGTGGCCGTCCACTCCAGCAGGCGTTCGCGTTCCTGCCATCGGGTGGCGGAGACGAAGTCCCGTACCAGGCGGCGTACGACCGCGCCGTTGCCGGCCATGTTGTCGCACGAGACCACCGACAGGGGCGCGCCGCCGGAGCGCAGCCGGGCGCGCAGCCCGTACGCGAGCTGCCCGACCACGGTCGCCGGGGCCAGCGCGCCTGCGAGGCTGTCCCCTACCCGGTCGCTTTGTGCCAGGTCGCCGCGGACCAGCGGCCCGGTCAGGTCGAGGCCGCCGGTCGCGGGGTCCCGGCGGTAGCCCTTCTCGGTCACGGTGAGGGTGACGACGGTGACGTCCGGGGAGGCGAGCAGTTCGGTGAGGCGGGCGCCGTCGTCCGCCGCGTGCAGCACCTCGGTCACCGTGCCGACGACGCGGGTGAGCGGCCCGTCGGGGTGGCGCTCGGTGAGCGAGTACAGCCCGTTCTGGGGGCGCAGCGCGTCCACGACGGCCCTGCTGCGCTGGGTGACGCCGGCGATTCCCCACCCGCCGCCGGCGGTCACCTCGGCCTGCTCCGTATAGACGGCCTGATGGGCCCGGTGGAAGGCGCCGATGCCCAGGTGGACGATGCGCGGCCGCAGCGCGCCGGGGTCGACCGCGGGCCGGCTCTCGGCGGGGACGGCGCGCAGGGTCGCCGCGGAAAGCCGCCCGGGGGCGGGTGTGGCCCGGTCGTGGGGTGTGGTGCTCACCAGTCGTGCACCGACCCGTCGGTACGGCGGTTCACCGGCAGGTACTTGGGGTCGTACGGGAAGCGGGCGGCCGCCTCCTCGTCGAGTTCGACGCCGAGGCCGGGGGCGTCCGAGGGGTAGAGGGCGCCGTCGCGCAGTTCGTAGCCGGGGTGGAACACCTCGTGGGTGAGCGGGTCGTGGGACATGTACTCCTGGACGCCGAAGTTGGGGACGGTGACGTCCAGGTGGACGTTGGCGGCCAGGGACACCGGGGACAGGTCGGTGGCCCCGTGGGAGCCGGTGCGGACCTGGTAGAGCTCGGCGAGGTGGAAGATCCGCCGCAGGTGGGTGATGCCGCCGGCGTGGACGACGGAGGCGCGGATGTAGTCGATGAGCCGCTCGGTGATGAGCTGCTGGCAGTCCCAGATGGAGTTGAAGACCTCGCCGACCGCGATGGGGGTGGTGGTGACCTGGCGGATCTGGCGGAAGGACTCCTGGAGTTCGGCGGGGGTGGGGTCCTCCATCCAGAACAGCCGCAGGTCCTCCAACTGGTGGCCGAGCCGGCCCGCCTCGGTGGGGGTCAGCCGGTGGTGGACGTCGTGCAGCAGGTGGAAGTCGAAGCCGAAGCGCTCGCGGACCGAGGCCAGCAGGCGGGGCGCGAAGTCCAGGTAGTCCTCGGTGGACCAGGTCTGTTCGTCGGGGAGGGAGGCGGCGGCGGGCTCGTAGACCACGCCCTTGCGCACCCCGTAGCTGCCCGGCGAACCGGGGACGGCGGCCTGGGCGCGGATCGCGCGGTAGCCGAGGTCGCGGAAGCGGGCGACGTCGTCGAGGAGTTCGGGTACGTCGCCGCCGCTGGCGTGGCCGTAGACCATGGCCCCGTCGCGGGCCCGGCCGCCCAGCAGGTCGTACACGGGCATGCCGGCGACCTTGCCCTTGATGTCCCACAGCGCGGTGTCGACGGCCGCGATGGCGGTCATCGTCACCGGGCCGCGGCGCCAGTACGCGCCCTTGTAGAGGTACTGCCACATGTCCTCGATACGGGCGGGGTCCCGGCCGATCAGCAGCGGTACGAGGTGGTCGCGCAGATACGAGGCGACCGCGAGCTCGCGGCCGTTCAAGGTCGCGTCACCGAGTCCGGTCACGCCGTCGGACGTGGTCACCTTCAGCGTCACGAAGTTGCGGCCGGGCGAGGTGACGATGACCGTCGCCTCGGTGATCGTGGCCATGTGCCGCTCCTTGGGGCCATGGATCCTTGGGGGCTCAGCTGGTCGACCAGGCTGACTACCATACAAGTATGGCAGCCGAGCGGGTCAAGGGACGGGGAGGGGGTCGATGACACGGGTGGAAGGACTGCACGCGGCTCGTTCCCGGGGACGCAACACCCGGCAACTGGTTCATGAGGCGCTGCGTTCGCGCATCGTCAGCCTGGAGTTGGAGCCCGGGACGGCCATCTCGGAGAACGACCTTGCGGCCGAGCTCGGCGTCAGCCGCACCCCCGTGCGCGAGAGCCTGATCCTGCTCGCCGACGAAGGTCTCGTCGACATCTATCCGCAGATGGGGACGTTCGTCTCGCGCATCCGCGAACGGGACGTCGCCTCAGCCCAGTTCATCCGGGAGGCGCTGGAGCGCGCGGCCCTGCGCGACGCCGTCGGGCGCACCACCGAGCGCGACATCGCCGATCTGAAGGCGCTGCTCGCCGCCCAGGAGGAGGCCGACCGGCGGACCGACCGGGAGGGCTTCTTCCGGCTCGACGAGGAGTTCCACGCCCGGCTGATGGCCGTCAGCGGACATGGCTCCGCCTGGCCGGTGGTCAGCGAGGCCAAGGCCCAGCTCGACCGGGCGCGCCGGCTGTCGCTGCCGCTGACGGCGCAGATGACCCGGCTGGCGGGCCAGCACCGCGAGATCGTCGAACTGCTGGAGGCGGGCGATCTGGACCGGGCCGACGAGGCGCTGTGCTCGCATCTGCGGCTGGTCTTCAGCGATGTGGAGAAGATCCGGGCCCGCCACCCCGAGCTGTTCAGCGACCAGGACGCGCCCGTACGCCCGCGCCGCGAGACCGCCCGGCGCGGCGGCTCCCGGAGGGATGCCTGACCCGGGCGATCCTTTCGGGCTCCCGGTGATCCTTTCGGGCCCGAGCCGGAGCCGTCACGGCGGCGGCCCGCCGTACGTCACTGCGCCGGGGCGGCACGTTTGGCGTAGGCGGTGATCATGGCCGTCTCCATACGGCCGACCCCCTCCAGGGAGCCGACGCGGTCGGTGAGATAGGCGTGCAGTGCTTCGGCGTGGCGACAGACGGCGATGGCGAGCAGGTTGTGGGCGCCGGTCGTCATGCCGACGAAGGCCGTTTGGGGGTCGGTGGCCAGAGTCCGGGCGATGCCGCCGAGCCGGGCGGGGGCGATGGTCAGCCAGAGCAGGCACTGCGCCGAGTACCCGAGCAGGCCCGCGTCCGCCTCGACGTCGAGGCGGAGCACACCGTTCCGGCGGAGCTCTTCCAGCCGCCGGCGGACGGCTGATTCCGACCCGCTGACCTGTCGGGTCAGGTCGCGACCTGACGGGCCTGCGTGCGCTCGCCCGCGCGTTGGTGCGGCGTCAGCTGAACGAACCGCCGGATACGGCCCCGCATGTCCGGTGGTGTGGGGAGGGCCGGGAGAACCGGCCCTCCTCCCCGATCATCCCGCGATTGCGCGCGGAGCGTCGCGGCCCTCGTCTCTGCCGGGTGCGGAGCGCTGGCATCGCAGCCGGGCGGAGCCGGTGAGGGCGAATGTGTGTGATGAGGTCGTGCGTGCGGGTGAACTGGCGTTCGGAGCTGAAGTGCTTGGGCTGGGGCTGGACGCAAGCGAACCGCCACCGCCAGTGACGCCCGCTGTGCAAGCCCCTCGCTTGAGCGAAGGGTAGTTGACGATTCCCGAGCAGCTTCTGTTCATCACCGTCGCTCTGTGGGCGGCAGGCCGGGCTCGTGATCGGGCCCCGGCTCCGACAGGGGCCGCTGCATGAGCAGCGTGTCGATCCAGCGGCCGTGCTTACGGCCCACGGCGGTCAGCCGGCCGGCGTCGGTGAAACCGAAGCGGCGGTGCAGGGCGGCGGAGGCGTCGCTGCCGGTGTCCGCGATGACCGCGATCATCTGCCGTCGCCCGGCCCGGGTGGCCTCCGCGATCAGCGGGCCGAGCAGGGCGGTGCCCAGCCCCCGGCCGGTGGCGTCGGGGGCGAGGTAGATGGTGTCCTCCACCGTGTGCTGGTACGCGGGCTTGGGCCGCCACGGCCCGGCGTACGCGAACCCGGCCACGGCGCCGGAGAGTTCGGCGACCAGGAAGGGCAGGCCACGGTCGGTGAGATCGTCCAGCCGCTGCTCCCACTCGGCGGCGGAGCGCGGTGTCTCGTCGAAGGTGGTCACGGTGTGGCGGACGTAGTGCGCGTAGATGTCGGCCACGGCCTTCAGATCGGCGTGGACCGCGGGGCGGATGGTCGCTTCCGGGGGCGGGGGCGTCATGGGCGCGGGCTCTTTTCGCTATAGAGGAATACGTTGCTATTATAGGGGAATGCTGGATCTCCTGACCTTGGGCACCCGTGTCCAGGAACTACGGCACGAACGGGGCCTGACCCTTCAGCAGTTGGCCGAAGCGGCCGAGGTGAGCGTGAGCATGCTGTCCTCGGTCGAGCGCGGCCAGAAGGCGCCCACGGTCCTCGTCCTCGCCCGCATCGCCGACGGACTCGGCGTACCACTCGCCGACCTGGTCGCCGAGCCTGAGGACAGCCGTGTCATCGTGCGCCGGGCGGCCGACCAGGACACCGTCGAGGAGCCCGGAGGGTGGCGGCGGACCATCCTCACCCCCGTGGTGCCCGCCGTGAACTTCGAGTGGATCCGCACCACACTGCCGCCCGGCTGCGACGCGGGCCGGTTCCCCGCGTACGCCCCGGGCTCCCATGAGTTCGTCGTGGTGGAGTCGGGGACCCTGCGGCTGACCCTCGCGAACAGGACGGTGGACCTCGACGCCGGCGACTCGGTGTACTTCGCCGCCGATGTCACCCACGGCTACGCCAACCCCGCGCGCGTGCCGTGCGTTTACCTGGTCGCCGCGCTCATCATGCGGCCCCGCGCGGCCCAGTCCCGAAGGAACGGCACACCCTGACGGGGCCAGTGAAAAGGAGCCCGGTGAAAACGAGCCCGGTGAAAATCGGTTGCCCGCCCGGTGAGCCCCCTGCTCTACTCACCGCCGGTAGATCCGCCGTACGAGGAGGCCCGATGAGGCACACGTTCATGTCCATTCACCCCACCCCGGCCATTCGCGCGAAGGACATGACGTTTGTCGACCTCATCGACCCTGCCCGCCACAAGGAGGACGACCTCCGGTAGGCACGTACTCCGCTTCCTCCTGCCAGGCCGCGGCGCCGCCGTACTCCTGGCCCTGACCATCACCGCCGCCACCGCCCTGCCGCTGGCGGCACCCCAGTTCACCCGCCGGCTCGTCGACGGCGCGAACGCCGGCGACGACACCCGCACACTCACCCTCACCGCGCTGATCTACCTCGCCCTGGCCGTCGCCGGACAGGGCGCCCGCACCGTCACCGCCTGGCTGGCCGGCCAGGCGGCCTGGGACCGCACCAACCGGCTGCGCGAACACCTGGCCGAGCACACCCTCGGTCTGGACCTGGCCTTCCACGGCCGGCACACCCCCGGCGAGCTGATCGAGCGGGTGGACGGCGATGTGTCCGCCATCGCCGACTTCGTCGTGGCGTTCCTGCTGGACGTCGTGGCCGGGGTGCTGCTGCTCTGCGGGGTGATCGCGGTGGTGTGCGCGGTCGACCCGCGCATCGGCGCGGCCCTGCTGGTCTACTGCGCGCTGATCGGCCTCGGCATGGTCCGCGCTCAGCGCCTGGCCGTACCCTCCGCCACTCGCGCCCGGGCGGCCGACGCCGCGCTCTTCGGCTTCCTGGAAGAACGGCTCGCCGGAGCCGAGGACCTGCGCGCCAACGCGGCAGGCGAGCACACCGTACGCCGCTTCCACCAGGCCAGCGCGACACTGTGGCGCGCAGGGCTGCGCGCCAGCGCGGTCGGCAGCGCCGTCCTGGCGGCCACCAGCGTGGCGTTCGCGACCGGCACAGCGCTCATGGCCGGTCTTTCGGGCACCCTCAGCATCGGCACCGCGGTGCTGCTGTTCCAGTACACGCTGATGGTCCGCACCCCGT
Organism: Streptomyces sp. NPDC020845; assembly: GCF_044334165.1. Lineage (NCBI taxonomy): Bacteria > Bacillati > Actinomycetota > Actinomycetes > Kitasatosporales > Streptomycetaceae > Streptomyces > Streptomyces sp. NPDC020845. Next base: position 90,939 of record NZ_JBIRSJ010000014.1, read on the forward strand.
TCGAGCGACTGATCGACCAACTGCGCCACTACCAGACCGCCCTCGCCGGAGTGGCCCGCATCCGCTCCCTGCTGGCCGAGAGCCGCACGCTGACCGTCCCGGCCACCGCCAAGCAGTTGCCCGCGAGCGGGCCGCTGCGGCTGGAACTGGACGGCGTCGACTTCTCGTACGGCGATGAGAAGGGTAGGGGTGGCGAAGGCGGCGAACTGGTGCTGCGCGACATCGCCCTCACCCTCGCCCCCGGCGAGACCCTTGGCCTGGTCGGCCGCAGCGGCAGCGGCAAGACCACCATCGCCCGCCTGGTGGCCCGGCTGTACGACCCGACGGCCGGCGCCGTCCGGGTCGGCGGTCTTGACCTGCGCGAGGTGGACACCGCCTCGCTCCGCGAGCGGGTCGCCGTGGTCACCCAGGACGTGCAGCTGTTCGCCGCCGACGTCCGGGACAACCTCACCCTGTTCCGCCCCGGATACGACGACGACCGGCTGAGAGCCGTCCTGGCCGAAGTGGGGCTCCCCGACTGGGACCTCGACGCCCCCCTCGGCACGGTCTCCGCGGGCCAGGCGCAGCTGCTGGCCTTCGCCCGGGCCCTGCTCGCCGACCCCGGGCTCGTGGTGCTCGACGAGGTGTCCAGCCGGCTCGACCCGGCCACCGAACGCCATATCGGCCACAGCACGGCCCGGCTGCTGACCGGCAGGACCGGCGTGCTCATCGCGCACCGGCTCGAATCGCTGTCCCACGTGGACCGGATCGCGGTCCTGTCCGGCGGCCGGGTCGTCGAGTACGGCCGGCGGGAGGAGCTACTGGCCGACCCCGGCAGCCGGTTCGCGCGGATGCTCGCGGGGGTGCGCCGATGAGCCTGCTCACGGCGGTCACCGCCACCCTGGTCCGCTTCGATCTGCGCCGCTACCTCATCGGCGGCCTGCTGTGGATGCCGGCCAGCGCCCTGCCGCTCATCGGCGGGCTGATCCTGCAGCGGATGTTCGACCACCTCACCGTGGGCCGGGTGCCACTGCTGCTGTGCGCGGCCTTCGTGGGGGTGGAGCTGGTCCGCGGCCTGACCATCGTCATCGCCTGGACGTACGGCGACTACTGGTGGAGCGCGGCGGCGGCCCTGCTGCGGGGCAATGTGCTGCGTTCGATCCTGAGCGGCAAGGGGCGGGTGCCGCATTCGTCCGGTGAGGCGCTGGCCCGGCTGCGCGACGACGCCGCGGACGTGGTGGAGTTCGTGGACGAGTCGGTGCCGCTGGCCGGAGCCGCGCTCTTCAGCGCCGCCGCGCTGGCGATCATGGTGTCCATCCACCCGGCCGCCACCCTCGCCCTGATCGTGCCCGCGCTCGCGATCGGAGTGGCGAGCCGCCTGCTGAACCGGCTGACCGGGCGGCTGCACCGGCAGGCCGCCGCGCGCGGCGCGGCCGTCACCGGCCACCTCGGCGAGATCTTCACCGGCGTGCTCGCCATCAAGACCGCCGGGGCCGAGGAGGCGGTGCTGGAACGGCTGCGGGCCCACAACCGGCTGCGCCGCGACGCGGCGGTCAAGGACCGGCTCGCCACCGACCTGCTGACCACCGCAACCGGCGCGAGCGTCGAGATCAGCGTCGGCCTCGTGCTGCTGCTGGCCGCCCCGGCCATGCGCCGCGGCGAGTTCACCGCGGGCGACCTGGCGCTGTTCACCACGTACATCGGCTGGCTCACCGCGCTGCCGCGTACCGTCGGTTCGATCCTCGCCCGGATGCCCCAGGCGGCCGTCTCCACCGAACGGCTCACCCGGATGACCGGCCCGGACGACAGCGTGTCCCGCGACAGCGGCGTCTGGTTCCACCGGGACTACCCCGCCCCGGAACCGGCGGCCCACGACGATCCGCTGAAGACACTTCAGGCGCGGGGGCTGGCCGCCCGGCACGGCCTGCACGGGGTGGACCTGGAGATCGAACGGGGCACCCTCACCGTGATCACCGGCGCGGTCGGCTCGGGCAAGACGACGCTGTTGCGCACCCTGCTCGGGCTGGAACCGCCGGTGGCCGGCACGATCCGCTGGAACGGCAGTCCGGTGGCCGACCCCGGCGTATACCTGGTGCCCGGCCGGGCCGCGTACGTCGGCCAGGTGCCGCGGCTGTTCTCCGCCACGCTGCGGGAGAACCTGCTGCTCGGCCGGGATCCCGAGCACATCGAGCGGGCGGTGGGGGCGGCGGCGTTCGACCGAGACCTGGCCGCGCTGCCCGACGGCCTGGACACGGTGGTCGGCCCCCGGGGCATGCGGCTGTCCGGCGGCCAGGCCCAGCGGGTGACCGTCGCCCGGGCCCTGGTCCGCTCACCCGACCTGCTCGTGGTGGACGATCTGTCCTCGGCGCTGGACGTGGAGACCGAACAGCTGCTGTGGGAGCGGATCACCGGCGCCGCCACGCTGCTGGTCGTCTCCCACCGGCCGGCCGTACTGGCCCGGGCCGACCAGGTCGTCGTCCTGGACCGGGGCCTGGTGGCCGGCCGCGGGACGCTGGACGAACTGCTGGAGGGCTGCGCGGAGATGCGGCGGCTGTGGTCGCGGGAAACCCTGGAAGCCGGAGACGGCCTCGAAGCTCCGGTAGCCAGGGACAGCCTCCGGTAGCCAGGGACAGCCTCCGGTAACCAGGGACAGCCTCCGGTAACCAGGGACAGCCTCCGGTAACCAGGGACAGGCTCCGGTAACCAGGGACAGCTTGACAACCCCGGAATCCGCGGGCGAGAGGGCGGCGCTCCAGCGGGATCGCCGGGCGGTGCCCGGGGCGGGGGCGGGAGGGTGGCGCGGCGGCGCCACCCTCAGCCCCTTCACCCCGGGCACCGCCCGTGGTCCGCCAGCACCTCCCGGATCACATGGCGCGCGTTGGCCGCGATCCCCGGGTTTGTGTGCTGGTAGTAGGGGAGTTGGATGAGCGCCATGGACAGGGCCCGGCCGCGGCCGCGCGCCCAGGTCGCGTCGTCGGCGTCGACGGCCGCGCGGAAGCGGTTCCGCACCTGTGCGGGGAGGAGGTTCCAGGCGACGATCAGATCGCATGCGGGATCCCCCACGCCCGCCGTCGCGAAGTCGATGACCGCGCTCAGCCGGCCTCGGGCGACCAGCAGATTGCCCGGCATCAGATCGGAGTGGACCCACACGGCCGGGCCGGACCACTCGGGCGCCTCCAGGGCAGCCTCCCACGCCGCGGTGGCGGCCCTCGTGTCGATGACGCCGTTCAGCTCCTTGATGGCGGCGCGGGTTTCGGCGTCCTGCGTGGTCAACGGCCCACCCCGGTGGGCGGCCGGGCCGTCCGTGAGCTCGATCCGGCGCACCGCGGCGATGAACGCCGCCAGGTCCGTGGCGAGTCCGGCGGGGTCGGCGAGGCCGCCGACGGCCGGGTTCTCGCCGTCGAGCCAGCGGTGGACGGACCAGGGCCAGGGGAAGTCCTCGGTGGGCAGCCCTTCTTCGAGCACCACGGGTATGTCGACCGGCAGCAGCGGGGCGAGCCGCGGCAGCCACCGGTGCTCGAACTCCACATCCCCCACCATCCGCTCGGCGAGGGGCAGCCGCACGGCCATCCCGTCGCCGAGCCGGAACATCGCGTTCGACGTGCCGTCCGACGGAAACCGCTCCACGGGCAGATCCGCCCACCGCGGGAACCGCGCGGCCACCAGCCGCCGCACCAGCGGTACGTCGATGTCGAACTCGTCAGCGTGCATTCTGCCCGCGCCCATCAGTGGTTTCTCCTCGTTCAGCACGCCGCGGGCGCGCGCAGATGGCTCAGCAACTCGTCCCCGGCCGGGTACGGGCGCTCCTCGGGGAGCAGCCTCGCCGCCGCGTCGAGCTCGTCCCGGCGCACCAGGGCGTGGACCTCGTGCGCCAGCGGGGTCACATCGGTGATCGCGACCGTCCACTCGTCCGCGTAACGGCGCGCCGCCTCGCCCGAGAGCCCGAGCTGCAGCGAGCGATACGACAGCGGCCGCAGCCGTAGATCCCGCTCCGGATCCCACTGGACGCGCGCGGGGGCGGCCTTCAACGCCCGCTTCCAGGCGGCCTGGTCGGGGTGGAGCCCGCGCTCGTAGTGCGACAGACACGACCGGCCGAGCGCCCACTCGAACCCTTCGCGGGTGATCTCGACGGCCAGAACGGTCTCCTGCCCCTCCTTCGCACCCCAGCCGCAGCGGTACATCATCCACAGGAACGACGGCTTGATCCACGTCATCCGGTCCCGCTTCCAGGCGACCGGGAAGCGGCCGTCGCGGGCCGCGGGCAGGCCGAGATGCGGGGCGTACGCCTGGTAGACGGTGACCGTGGACTCCGTGTGGAGCGCGCGGATCTGATGTCGCGGTTCTTGCATGGCCACCAGGGTGGCGGGTGTGGGCCGTGGGTTGCCAGCGAATTAGGCCCGTCGCGCCGATCTGCCGAAATGGTGCTGTGCGGTGCGGCCCGGTGCGTGGTCGGATACGGCGCATGGGTTCCGAAAGCGACGTTGTCGACACCTCTCCCGCCGCCGGTGGCGCGGCACCGCATGTCGTGGGGGTGGACGCCTGCCCGGGTGGCTGGGTGGCGGTGGCCCTGCGGGGCGGCCGGTTTGCGGGTGCCGATATGGATGCGGCGCTGGCGGCGTTGCTGACGCGGGTGCCGGCGGGCGCCGTGGTGGCGGTCGACATTCCGCTGGGGCTGCTGGAGGCGGGGCGGCGGCGCGCGGACGAGTTGGCGCTCTGCCGAGTGGCCCCGCACCGCTCGCGGGTCTTCCCGGTGCCGCCGCGCCCGGTGTGGGAGGAGCCCGACTACGGCGCGGCCAACGAGCGCTGTCGGCGCCTCACGGGCTCGGGGCTGTCCCGTCAGTCCTGGGGTCTGGTGACGAAGCTGCGGGAGGCCAACGCCTGCCGCGACGGCGGCGAGCGGCGCCTGTACGAGGTGCACCCCGAGGTCTCCTTCGCGGCCATGAACGGCGGCCACCCGGTGGCCTCGAGCAAGAAGAGCTGGAACGGCCAGGTCCAGCGGCGGCGGCTGCTCGGTGAGCAGGGCATCGCCCTGCCCGACGAGCTCGGCCCGGCGGGCCGGGTGCCGCCCGACGACGTCCTGGACGCCGCGGCGGCGGCCTGGAGCGCGCACCGGATCGCCCTCGGCACCGCGGTGAGCCTGCCCGACCCGCCCGAGACGACGCGCGACGGGCTCCCGGTCGCCATCTGGTACTGACCGGAGCGGGTGTACTGACCGGAGTGGGCTGTGCCGACCGCGTCCGGCCGACACAGCCCACTCCGGTACGGGGCTCCGGTACGGGGCGAAGCGCGGGAAGCGGGAAGCCGCCCGGCCCCCTCCGCCGGGCGGCCTCCCGTTCGCCGGTCCGGCCAGGCGTCAGATGGCGACTCCGCGCGAGCGCAGATACGCGACGGGGTCGACGTCCGAGCCGTAGCGCGGACCGGTGCGCACCTCGAAGTGGAGGTGCGGTCCGGTGGCGTTGCCGGTGGCGCCGGAGCGGCCGATCCGCAGGCCGGCGTCCACCGTCTGTCCGGGGCGCACCGCCAGCGAGGACAGGTGCGCGTACTGGGTGTAGAGGCCGTCGGAGTGGCGGATCACCACTTCGTAGCCGTAGGAGCCGCCCCAGCCCGCGGTCACCACGACGCCCGCGGAGGCCGCGCGCACCCCGGTGCCGACGGGCACCACGAAGTCGACCCCGGTGTGGTGGCCGCTGGCCCAGCGCGGGCCGCGGACGCCGTACGACGTGCCGAGCGGGCCGCTGACCGGGGTCATGTGGCGGCGCTGGGCGGAGGACCGGCGGGCGCTGTGGGCCGAGGTGCCCGATGTCGTGGCCCCCGCCTTGCCGGCCTGTTGGTGACTACTTCGCGCGGAGCGCGGCTGCTTCGTGTGTGGCCGCTTTGCTTGTGGCTGCTTTGCCTGCGGCTGCTTTGCCTGCGGCTGCTTCCCGTGTGCCGCCGCCGTGCGCGCCGCGCCGGTGCGGGAGGGGAAGGCGAGCCGCTGACCGGGGTAGATCTTGTCCGGGTCGGAGCCGATGGTGCGCCGGTTGGCGCGGTAGAGCGCCTTCCAGCCACCGCTTACGGACTCGCGCTGCGCGATGCGCGACAGCGAGTCCCCGGGCACCACCCGGTACGGCCCGGAGCCGGTGGCGTGCCGCCGCGGGGCGGGGGAGTGGTGGCGGGACCCCGTGGAGCTGCGTGACCCCGCCGAGTGTCCGGAACCCGCGGAGTGGCCGGAGCCGCCGCGGTTCGCGCCGGACGCGGGCCGGCTGTCGCGGGTCAGCCGCCCCCGTACCGAGCAGACCGGCCACGCGCCCGGACCTTGGCGGCGCAGTACCGCCTCGGCCACGGTGATCTGCTGGGCCCGGGTGGCCAGGTCGGCCCGGGCGGCGTACTTGGTGCCGCCGTAGGCCTCCCAGGTGTGCTGGGAGAACTGCAGCCCGCCGTAGTAGCCGTTGCCGGTGTTGATGTTCCAGTCGCCACCGCTCTCGCACTCGGCGACCTTGTCCCAAGTTTCCGAGGGGGCCGCGACGGCCACATCGGCGCCCAGGAGCGGCAGGACGATGCTCACGCTGCCCACGGTGAGGGCGGCACACAGGGGCGAGATCCGGCTGGGCGGTGCGGAACGGCGGTGACTTCCTCGTTGGGCCATGGGCCTGTTCCCTCCACGAGCGTTCGACTCGCCCACCGGCAGCCCCGGCGGGCTGTACGAGTACCGCAGCCGGGAGGCGCAGGTCACAAGGCGCTGGGGGTCTCACGGACGGCCGTGCGCCGTCGAACGCCACCCCCACGGAAGCTGATGCTCCATCAGCCCCGCACGGCAAGGCGCGTGGAGGACCGGGGGCGCACGGCTCGGCCCGTAGCCGGCGGCGGCCTGGACGCGGCGGGCCTCCGTCGCGCCCGGCCCGGCGACGGGGCCGAGCTCCGCGGCGACCGGGCGGGGGCGGGAAATGATTCTTTCCCGGTGCGGACCGGACCGGGTAATCCTCGGGATTGGTTTACCCGCCCCATCGGCACCGCAGGCCGCGATGGGGGACGAAATGCGCGCGGTACGAGGGAGATCGGGCGGCACCGGGCCCGGCACTCCGCCGCCGCCCGGAATCCGCCGGCCCCCGCGCCGAGCCGGTCCCCCGCTCCCGCCCTGGGGGATCCGGCCGGGAGGAGAGGGAAAAGCGCCGCGGGGCAGCCGAACCCATCCGCCGGAGAGCGGGGGAGAAGCGGGGGAGAAGAGGGAGGGAAGCGAGAGAGAAGGAGGGCAGGAGAAGGAGAGAAGAAGGGGAGAAGAAGTACGGAGGCGTCATGCGGGCGGTAGCGGCCGGGCCTGCGCGTTCGCGCCGACCGTAGCCGACCGTAGCCCTCGGGCAACGCCCCGCGCGCGAAGCGACGTCGCACTTGTTTCGACAGGTCGTCATCGAGTCGCCGCGCACGGCATATCAGATCCGGACACGAGGGTGATCCGTTCCGTGCTGGGCGGATGCATTTGCGCTCCCTGGTGCTCGGTTCGATCGCAGGGCCGGGTCCCGGAGCGGAGCTTGTCGTACGAGGCGGGCCGTATGGCGACTATCGGCGCGGGCCGCGAATCGCCCCTTCCCGGCGGTATCCCCGGACAGCTCGTCGTAGCGGAGGTCACCGGCCCGGTCCGGGGCCTGCGGCGGCGTCTCCTCGTGGCCGGGACCGGGCGGGGACCGCCGCCCGCGGACCCGCTCCTTCCTGGGGGTATGGATGCGCGAGGCCCCGTCTGAGGGGCGCCGTGTGGAGTTCCCGTCTCCGAGCCGGGGCGGATCCCCCCTCATGTCCCGGGCCGACGAGGAGCGCCGGCTGCGCGGCGAGTCCTTATATCGCTGTCGTCGGTGCCCCGCGGGCGAGGCGCCCCTTCTCATCCGTATCGATTTACCGCATCCTCGATCCGCGGACTCCGCCCCGGCCCGGGACGTGGGACGGAGCCTGTCGACTGAGGGGTTCCTTACCCGGTCGGATGGATTTGCGGCGCACCGTGGGGCGTTCGGCCTGCGGGCCGGGCCTGGGACGGAGTGGGACGGAGGCGGAACCCGCCGCTACGTGGCCGGGCCGTAAAATCGACCTTGTGCGTGAACCGTCCCTTCTCGGCCGTGCGATATCCGCTCTGTCGTGCGAGGCTCCGGTCCGGCCCGAGGCGCGGGGCCGAGCCGGTGCTACGGGCCGGAGCCGCAAAACGATGCCGCCCGCGAGGGCCGGGATGAGCGGCGGGATAGGAGAAGATCCGCCGCACCGCCGTGCTTCTCCCGAAAAGGCGATCGCCGCCCGGGCCCGGAAACTGGCGGAGAATCAGGCGGTCCACGTATAGCGGGAGGCGTGCCGCCGCGCATACCATGTCAATCACATCGACTTCCTCCGCAGACCGCCCGCCGGGGCGGTTTGTGAATAATCAACTCTCCCCGCCGCCCGGTCGGGACCCGCGAGGGCACCAGTCCCTCTTTATCCAGGGTCCCGTCCCCGGTGAGCGGTAAGGGCCCGCGGCCGGGCTCGCACCGCCTGGGGAGCGCACCGCGCCTACGGCGTACGGCGGTCATCGTCGCTCGCCGCCGTACGTGATGTGTCGTATCCATGCGTACGCCATGCCGCTGGACGCCTGCCCAGGGGGCGCACGCTGCGCCGTCGCATGCCGCCGACCGCCCGTCGAACACCGGGCCGGGCCCGCTCGCCCGCCGCCGCGGGGGGCGGCAGCGGGCGATGCCGACGAGCGGGGACCGTTACCGGCACGAGACGGGACCGCCGCCGGCCGGGCTCAGGGCTTGCGCGCCAGGCCCGCGTAGACGGTGACCGGCGGGTCGTCGGGGGCGAGTTCTTCCTCCGCGGCGTCCGGCTGCCAGTGCGACACCAGGACCGGCGCCGGGCCGACGGGCTCCAGGCCGTGGAAGAACCTCGCCACCTCCGCCCGGGTGCGTGGCCGCAGGGTCACGCCACCCTGGCGGTACAGGGACACGACTCGCTCCGCCTCCTCCTCGCTGCCGTCGGCGGTGGCATGCGAGAACACCAGGTGGCTGCCCGGGGCGAGCGCGTCCATCAAGCCGTGCACCAGGTCGTAGGCGCCGTCCTCGTCCGGGATGAAGTGCATGAGCGAGATGAGGGAGAGGGCGACCGGCCGGCTCAGGTCGAGTACATCGGTGGCCAGCTCGATGATTTTCCCGGGCTCGCGCACATCCGCTTCGAGGTAGTGGGTGGCGCCTTCCGGGGTGCTGCGCAGCAGCGCTTCGGCGTGGCGCAGCACGATGGGGTCGTTGTCCGTGTAGACCACGCGGGAGTCGGGGGCGATCCGCTGGGCGATCTGGTGGAGGTTGGGCTCGGTGGGGATCCCGGTGCCGATGTCGAGGAACTGGCGGGTGCCGGAGCGGGCCAGCCACTCGGTCGCGCGGTGCATGAAGAGGCGGTTGATCCTGGCCGAGTCTCTGACGGTCGGGTCGATGTCGAGGACCTGCACGGCCAGTTGCTCATCGACGGGGTAGTTGTTCTTGCCGCCGAGTATGTAGTCGTAGACGCGGGCCGGGTGGGGCCTGCTGGTGTCGATTCTGGTGGGCTCTGGCCCGGATGCTGACATGGTGCGCTCCATGGGGGTCGGCGCGGTGGTGCCGGTGTGCGGGTGCGGATGTGTCAGGAGACCAGGAAGTCGGCCTTGCCGGCCTTGGCGCCCTGGATGAAGGCGATGATCTCGCTGCGGGTGTAGATCAGCGCCGGGCCCTCCGGATCGGTGGACTGTCGGAGCGCGACCCGGCCGTCGTCCAGTTTCCTGGCCTCGACGCAGTTGCCGCCGTTGCCGCCGCTCCACGGCTTGTGCCAGCCCTCGGTGCCGAGGTCGGCCGCGCGCATGCCGTTGAAAATGCGATCCATTCAGAGCTCCTTGCGGAAATCGCGGAGGATTTCCTTTGTGCGTCGTGCGGTTGCCGCCTGGGCCGCCATGCGGTCCAGGACCTCCAGATGGGAGGCCACCTCGACACGTTCGTCGAGGTAGACGGCGCCGGTCAGGTACTCGACGTAGACCATGTCCGGCAGTTCGGGTACAGCGAAGCGGAAGAGGACGAAGGGCCCGTAGGTGCCCGGGTGGTGTCCCGAGGAGAACTCCGCTATCTGCAGGGTGACATTGGGCCGCTCGGTGGCCGTCAGCAATCGGTCGATCTGGCCCCGCATGACCTCGGGGGTGCCCACGGGGCGGCGCAGGACGGTTTCGTCCAACACCACCCACAGATGCGGGGCGTCCTCGCGGGTGAGCAGCGTCTGGCGCTCCATGCGCAGGGCGACATGCCGCTCGGACTCCTCAGGGTCGACCTGGCCGACGGCGCCGGTGCGCATGATGGCCCGGGCGTAGTCCTCGGTCTGCAGCAGGCCGGGGACGAAGTGCGGCTCGTACGCGCGGATGACCGCGGCGGCGCCCTCCAGACTGACATGCACGCTGAACCAGTCCGGCAGGATGTCGTGGAACCGCTGCCACCAGCCCGGCCGGTTGGCGTCCTCGGTGAGGGTGATGAACGCCTCGGCCTCGCCGCCGGTGACGCCGTAGGCGTCCAGCAGCATCCGCACATACGGGATCTTCAGGGCGACCTCGGCGGTCTCCATCCTGCGGATGGTGGCGGGGGCCACATGCAGCACCTTGGCGGCCTGTTCGCGCTTGAGACCCGCTCTTTCGCGCAGCTCCCGCAGGCGCTTGCCAAGCACGACTTGGCCCACGGTCGGGGCGGACCGCGGTTCACTCACTTCTACCTCCCGCAGCTGATGCCCGCAGTGTGTCATGCCCTGAATGGAGCGGACACACTGCACTTGCGACTCTGCACTTTTCAGAGTGCCCCTTGCCAAGTGCACGAGGCGTTACGCATAGTGGCGTCGTGATCCCGTCAACTCCCGCGGCGCCGCCCAGGCCCGGCCGTCGACAGCGTCTGGAGCTGCCGCCCACGCTGTTCGCCGAGGCCGGATACGACGCCATCGCCCTGCCGGAGCGGCATGGACGTCAGGTCATGGAGCTGCTGCCCAGGGCGGGCTGTGTCTACTCCGCCGTCGGCCGATGGTGGTGGATCGTTCCACCGCGGTCGGACTGTGGGCTCAACTGGCCCGCGATCGCTCTGTATTCGGTCGGCGCGGTGGTGTCCGACGCGCCGCCGGGCCGGCCGGATCCGGTGGCCGAGGCGCCCCGGCTGATCCACCGGCCCGAGGGCACCGTGCCGTACACCCATCCGCTGGTGCTGCATATAGCCGTGTGCGCGGTCGCCGGAGTCTCCCCGGCCTGGCCGGCCCGGCCGGGGCCGTAACGTTCCGGCGGGCCCGTCAGAGGCCGCGGCTCGCCCGGCGCCCCACCTGTCCGGGGTCCGTCCAGCCAGGGCCGGACCCCGGAGCCCCGTACCCGCCGTCAGGAACCGTTGTCGGTCTGCAGATACGCGGCGGGCCGCGGATAGCGGCGCATGGTGCCCCCGCCGGGCGGGTCGTCGCTGTCCATGGAGGGCAGCGCGGCGGGCGCAGTGGCCTCGGCCGGAGTGGCCGGGGCCGGGTCGGGGGCGGAGTCGGTGACGACCGTCGGCATGTAGATGAGCGTGTCGTCCATCGACATGTCCCCCGCGACGGCGGCCGGGTCCGGCGCGTAGACCGTCATCCGGCCGCCACCCGAGGGCTGTTGCTGCGCGGTCTGCGCAGGCCGCGCGGGCTGTGCGGGCTGTGGCGCGCTCGGTTGCGGTGTCTGCACCTCCTGCAGCGACTGCGGTGCCTGCTGCAGGGCCTGCTGCATGGCTTGCAGCCGGGCGTAGGCGCCCGTCGTCTGCTGGGACTGGTAGAGCGGCATCTGGCCGGCGGGGGTGTACGCGGCGGGGGTCAGCTCGGCCATGGGCTGCGCCTGGGGCTGCGCAAAGGCCGCGGCCATCGCCTGCTGCGCCGCGTAGCCCCCGTAGGTGTCCTGTGCCGTCTGGAGCGGGGTGGCGGGGTACAGGGCCGGTTGCGGCTGTTGCTGTTGCTGTTGTTGTTGCTGCTGCTGCTGCGCGGACGCGAGCAGCATCTGGAGCTCGGTCACCGGTTGCGGCAGCGCGTACGAGGGCTGCTGCGGCAGGGCGTACGAGGCGTACGAGGGCTGCTCCAGCGCGTACGACGGCTGCTGGGGCAGGGCGTACGAGGGCTGCTCCAGCGCGTAGGACGGCTGCTGATCGAGGGAGGGCTGCGGGGCGTACCAGGCCGTGCCGTACAGCACCGTGCTCAGCCCGGTCAGCAGTCGCTGCACATCAGGCTGGGAGCGCACCACCAGCCGCATGAACTGGCTGCTGCTGCCCAGCTTGTTGCCGCATTCACGGACCAGCACGCCGTGTTCGGACAGCAGCCGGTCGCGCACCTGGGCGCCGTCCGCACCCTCCGGGAGCTTGACGAAGACGAAGTTGCCCTGGGAGGGATAGACCGTCAGCCCGGGCAGATTGGCCAGTTGGGCGGTCATCTCCTGCCGGTCGCGGCTGAGCATGCGCAGACTCTGCGCGTACTCCGGCTGGTATCGCTTCAGCATGAAGACGATGACCTCGGCGAAGGAGTTGAGATTCCACTTCGGCAACCGGGAGCGGATCTGGACGGCGAGCGCCGGATTGGCCACCAGATAGCCGAAACGGACGCCGTGCAGTCCGAAGTTCTTGCCGAGGCTGCGCAGCACAATGACATTGGGCCGCAGCACCGCCTCGTCCACGACGCTCGGATAGGCCTCCGAGTCGGCGAACTCCAGGAAGGACTCGTCGATGACGACCAGGTCGAGATCGGCGAGGGCGTCCATCATGGCGACGACGGCGTGCCGGGGCAGCAGTCCGCCGTCGGGGTTGTTGGGGTTGCAGATCACCGCGACCCGCGAACCCCTCGACCTCACGAAGGAGACGAAGGCGTCCGGGTCGAGCCGGAAGCCGTCCATCTCCGGGAGCTGGAACATGTCGACGCGCTTGCCGGTCTCCATCGGCTGGTCGGTCCACCGGCCGAAGGTGGGGATCGGCACCGCCAGGCTCTCCTTGACCAGCAGATGGTCGATCCAGGTGATGAGCTCGGTCGAGCCGTTGCCCATCGCCATGGTCTGCGGCTGCAGCCCGAGCAGGCTGGCCAGCTCGGCGGTGATGGTGTCCGCGGAGCTCGGGTAGTACGTGAGGATGTCCCGCAGCCGGACCGCCAGCACCGCGAACATCGCGGGCGTGGGGAAGTACGGGTTGCAGGGGATGCAGAAGTCGACGACGTCCTGTCCCACTCCCGCCCGGGAGAGCGAGAAATACGACGGGCTGTGGTTGGTGCCACGGAACAGTTCCATGGCATTCCCGGAATTGCCGACTGCGGCAACAGTCACAGCAGGACCTCCTCGGTCACGGGGCCGTGCGGACACGACCGTTGCTGCTCTGTCTCCAGAGCCTGCTGCATGATCCCGCAGACGTTGGTCTACTGAGCATTTTCGTGGGGTGTTTGAGAAGTTCGGGACAAGGGAACAAGTGAGCGGTTATCATTCCGCCTCAACATCCTGTTCGGACCGGTTCTGTCCGGCTACCCAGACTGCCACCTGAGCCCGGGAATTGAACCCGAGCTTGCTCAGAATGCGCTCGATATGACCCTCGGCGGTGCGCTGGGCGATCACCAGCGCGGCCGCGATCTCCTTGTTGCTCAGCCCCCGCGCCACCAGACGCGCGATCTCGGTCTCCCGCGGGGTCAGCGGAGAGGGCTGCTCACCCTCCCCGGCCGGGGCCCGGGTGGGCAGTTGGTCCTGGAGCGCGTAGGCCAGCGCCTCGTCGTAGGAGAGCCGGGCGCCCTCCTTCACGGCCGCCTGGAACGCCTGCTTGCCCAGGGACCGGCGGGTGTCCGCCTCACAGCCCTCGTGGTAGCGGACGAGGTGGCCGTAACCCGACAGCGGGGCGCCGATGTGGTGCCAGATGTTCCGCAGGGCGCCCAGCAGCCTGGCCGCCCGCTGGTACTGGCTCTGCGCGGCCGAGATCCAGGCCATCACCTCCAGATTGACCCCGACCCCCAGCGGGTCGTCCAGCGAGCGGTTGAAGTTCAGGCTCTCCCGCTCCAGGGCGGCCGCGCGCTCGTGGTCGCCCTGGCGCCACACCTCGACGCCGAGCGCCATCGTCGCGTACGCCCGGTGCCAGCCCTCCTCGTATGCGTCGCACACCGCCAGCGACTCCTCGCCCACCGCGATGGCGCGCGGTGAGTCACCCAGGAACGAATGCGCCAGGGAGAGCCGGATCAGGGCGAGTGCAAGGCCCACCGGATCGCGGGCGGCGCGATGGCGCGCCACGGCCTCCTGGTACAGCTCGATCGCCGACTCGGTGTCGCCCCGGCACATGGCGATCATCCCGGAGTAGAGCGCGACATAGCCGAGGATCGCCTCCTGCCGCAGCCGGGCGCCGAGCTCCCGGCACTCGTCCAGCATGGCGGCGGCCGCGTCGATATCGGACTGGATGATGGCCAGCCAGCCGTCGGTCCACAGCGCGCGGGCGCGCACCTCGGTCGGGTCGGGGCACAGGGCCAGGCCCCGGTCCAGCCAGCCGCGCCCCTCGGTGAGGTAGTAGCTGGTGATCCAGTGGTAGAGCAGATCGGTCGCGATGCCGAGCCCGGCCGCCGCCTGCCCGGGCTCGGCGAAGCTGTACTCCAGCGCGGCGCGCAGATTGGCGTGTTCCTGCTGGAGCCGGGTGAACCACGGCACCTGTGAGGGGCCGAACAGCTCGGCGCGCGCCGTGGCCGCCAGCCGCTGGTAGTAGTCCCGGTGGCGGCGCAGCCGCTCCGCCTCCTCCCCGGCCGCGGCGAGCCGTTCCCGGCCGTAGTGGCGCAGGGTGTCCAGCATCCGGTAGCGCACCGCCTCCGGGTGGTCCTCCCGGATCAGCACCGACTTGTCCACCAGACCGGCCACCAGGTCCAGAACCTCGTCTCGGTCGATCCCGTCCCCGCCGCACACCGCCTCGGCCGCCTCCAGGTCCAGGCTCCCGGCGAACACCGAGATCCGGGCCCACATCAGCTGCTCCTTGCCGGTGCACAGGTCGTAGCTCCAGTCGACGAGCGCCCGCAGCGTCTGGTGGCGCGGCAGGACCGCCCGCGAGCCCGTGGTGAGCAGCCGGAACCGGTCGTCCAGCCGCTCGAGCAGCTGCTGTACGGACAGCGCCCGCAGCCGTACGGCCGCCAGCTCGATGCCCAGCGGAATGCCGTCCAGCCGGCGGCAGACCCCCTCCACCGCGTCCCGGTTGGCCTCGGTGACGGTGAACCCGGGCAGGATGGCGCCGGCCCGCTCCACGAACAGCCGCACCGCGTCGCACTGCGCCAGGGCCGCGATGGACAGCCGGGGGCCCTCGGCGTCCGGCAGCGCCAGCGCCGGGACGGGCAGTGTCTGCTCGCCGGCCGTGCCCAGCGCCTGCCGGCTGGTGACCAGGACGCGCAGTCGCGGGGCCTCGCGCAGCAGCCGGCCGGTGAGCAGCGCACACGCCTCGACCAGCTGCTCGCAGTTGTCCAGCAGGATCAGCGCCTGCTTGTCGCGCAGATGGTCGACCAGGGCCTCGACGGCGGGCCGGGAGGAGTGGTCCCGCAGCTCCAGCGCCTCGCTCACGCTCTGCGCCAGCAGCCCGGGGTCGGCCAGCGCGGCCAGCTCGACCAGCCACACCCCGTCCGGGAACGCCCGGCGCGCGTCCTCGGCCACCCGTAGCGCCAGCCGGGTCTTGCCGACCCCGCCCACGCCGGTCAGGGTCACCAGCCGTGAGGCGGACAGCATCCGCTTGACCTCGGCCGTTTCATGCCGACGTCCCACAAAGCTGGTCACCTCGGCCGGCAGCCTTCCGGTGTGCCGACCGTTCGAGGTGCCTGATACCACCGCGCTCATGGATGCCTCGAACCAGTCCCGGCCCTCGGGCCTCGCGCGACCGGGCCGACGCTTCCAGGCTATGCCCTGGGGTTTAAGGGGCGCGCAGGGCCCTAGGGGCCGTCTTCAAAGGGGGCGCCCTGCTCACGACGCCTGGCACGGCATCTCGCTGCGTTGTCGGAGTCGCCCGAGTACGCCCAGTACGAGGGCGATCCTCCGCCTTGCGATGCGCCCCCAGCTACCGCTGGGAGGTGCCCCCGGCCGGACGCCGCTCGCGGCCGGACGCCCCCAGCGAAGACGAACCCTAGGCGGCATTGCGTGAGGTCGGCATGAAATGGGGAGAATAGTATTAATGAGTTATTTGAGCCGTATGGTGGGGCGGGCGAACGAGCTGACCGAAGCCCGGAGGCTGCTCGGACATACGCGGCTGCTCACCCTCACCGGCGTCGCGGGGGTCGGCAAGAGCCGGCTGGCGCTCGGCGTGGCCGACCTGGTGCGCGGGGACTTCCCGGACGGCGTGTGGAACGCCGAGCTCACCGCGCTGGAGGACCCGAGCCTGCTCCCGCAGACCGTCGCGAGCGCGGTGGGGCTGCGCGACCAGGCCGCCCGGTCCGCGATGGAGGTGCTGGGCGACCATCTGCGCGAAAAGCGGGCGCTGCTGCTCCTCGACAACTGCGAGCACCTGATCGAGCCCTGCGCGCTGCTCGCCGACCGCCTGCTGCGCCGGGCGCCTCGGCTGTGTCTGCTGGTCACCAGCCGCGAGCCGCTGCGGGTGGAGGGGGAGACGGTCCTGTGGGTGCCCTCGCTGCCCGTCCCCGAGCCGCATCGACGGCACAGCCCCCAGGCGCTGGCCCGCTACCCGGCGGTCCAGCTCTTCGTGGCCCGCGCGGCGCGGGTGTCGCCCTCGTTCACCCTCGACGCGCACAACGGCGACGCCGTGGCCCTGCTGTGCGGGCGGCTCGACGGCCTCCCGCTGGCCATCGAACTGGCAGCGGTCGGGCTGCGGACCCTCAGCCCCGATCAGGTCCTGGACCAGCTGGACCAGTGGCTGGAGCCCATGGCGGGGGAGCCCGCGGCGGGGGAGTGCACAGCGGGGGAAGCCGGTGCGACCCGAGCCCGCCACCAGACCCTGGGCGCGGCCGTCGACTGGAGCTTCGACCTGTGCTCCCCGGCCGAGCGGACCCTGTGGGCCCGGGTGTCGGTGTTCGCCGGGGACTTCGGCCTGCCGGCGGCGGAGGAGGTCTGCGCCGGCGATGGCCTCGAGCGCGAGGACGTGCTCGACCTGGTGGCCGGGCTGGTCGACAAGTCGATTCTGGTGCGGGAGGAGCGCGGCGACGAGGTCCGCTACCGGCTGCTGGAGACAATCCGGCGGTACGGCCGGGCGCGGCTGGCCGGATACGGGCAGGTGGCCGCGTTGCGGCGGCGCCACCGCGACTGGTACCGCGCCCTGGTGCGCGAGGCCGAGGGGCAGTGGCTCACCGCGCGGCAGGAGGAGTGGCTGACCCGGCTGCGCGGCGAGCTCGCGAACCTCCGTACGGCCCTGGAGTTCTGCTGCGCCGAGCCCGGCGAGGCCCGCGCGGGGCTGGAGATAGCCGCGGGGCTGTGGCCCCACTGGATCTGCGGCGGCAGCCTCGCCGAGGGCCGCCACTGGCTCGAACAGGCGCTGTGGCTCGCCCCCGAGGAGAGCGTGGCCCGCGGCATGGCGCTGTGGGTGGACGCGTGGCTCGCGGCGCTCCAGGGGGACACGGCCTCGGCGCTGCCCCGGCTCGACGAATGCCGGGAGCTGGCCCTGCGGCTCGGGCACGAGCCCACCCTGGTCCGCGCCACCCAGCATCGCGGCGCCCTCGCGCTGTACGAAGGCGACTTCCCGCGGGCGGTCCGCCTCATCGAGAAGGCGCTGGAGGGCCACCGCGCGGCCCGCGACCGCAACGGCATGATGACCGCCCTCTACCAGCTGACCATGGCCTGCGCCCTGTCCGGCGACGCCCGCGCGGCGGTCTACGGCGAGGAGTGCCTGGCGCTGTGCGAGGCGGCCGGGGCCCAGTGGGCCCGCTCGTACGCGCTGTGGGCGCTCGGCCTGCACACCTGGCACCGCGGCGACCGGCGGCGCGCGACCGCGCTGGTACGGGACGCACTGCGGACCCGCTGGGTGGTGCGCGACGGGTGGGGGATGGCGCTGTGCCTCGAGGTACTGGCCTGGAGCGCGGCCTTCGGCGGGCAGCCCGGGCACGGCGCGCGGCTGATGGGCGCGGCGGACGCGATGTGGAGCTCCCTGGGCGCCTCGCCCTCGGGGTTCCGGCACCTGGCCGCCGTACACGACGAGGTCGCCACCCGGCTCCGCACGGACCTGGGGACCCGCGCGTACGCCGCCGCGTACCGGGCGGGGGCCCGGCTGACGGCCGACGAGGCGGCGGCCACCGCCCTGCACGACCCGCCCCGCCTCCACCCCCACGGCCGTCGCGCGGCTTCGGCCGAAGCGTGAGCCGCTGTCGCGGCGCGGGGTGGTTCCGTCGTGCTCCGCGTCCCGCGGTCGTCGGCGGCTTCGGTCGGCGCGTGAGCTGCCGGCTTGGCGTGGGTGGGTCCCGGCGGGCAGCGTTGGGCTGTCGGGCCGTGGCGCGGGGCGGCTCTCCTGCCCGCCCCCGTGGCCGTTGCGTGGCCTGGACTGGTGCGTGGGCCGCCGGCTTGGGGCGGGGTGGTTCCGTCGGGCCCTGCGCGCTCGCGGTCGTCGCGCGGCGGCGGCGTGCCTGAGCCGCTGGCTTGGCGCGGGCGGGCCGCGCCGGGCCCGTTGGACGGGCGGGCCGTGGCGCGGCTCGCGCGCTCGCGGTCGTCGCGCGGCATGACCGGTGTGTGAGCGGCCGGCCCGGTGCGAGGTAGCCGTCACCCCGCCTCGCCCTTGGGCCCGTGGCCGTTGCGTGGCCTGGACCGGCACGTGAGCCGTCGGCTCGGCGCGGGTGGGTTCCGTCAGGCTCCAGCACCCGCATAGCTCTCGCGCGGCCTCAGCCGACGCGTGAGCAGCCCGCGCGGCGAGGGGTGGTCGAAGCGCCCCCCTTCACGGGACCGCCCGGGCCCCGCCAGGCCACCGCGCCCCGCCGGACCGCGGTGCGGTGTCGGCGCGTGCAGCGG
Source organism: Streptomyces sp. NPDC020845 (assembly GCF_044334165.1). NCBI lineage: Bacteria > Bacillati > Actinomycetota > Actinomycetes > Kitasatosporales > Streptomycetaceae > Streptomyces > Streptomyces sp. NPDC020845. Next base: position 109,813 of record NZ_JBIRSJ010000014.1, read on the forward strand.
GCCTCGCGGGGACATGTCCCCGCGAAGGGGCGACCGGGGGGCCGAGACCGCAGCGGCCGCCCCCGGGGCCGCGAGCCCCGGGGGCGGGGCTCCGCGCACGCGGATCGGGTACCCATGCGGGGATTTCTCCCCTCCCCGGGAGATCCGCCCGGACGCATGCTGGTGGTCGTCTCGATTCCGGATTCCGCCGGAAGCCGGCGGAAGATCGAAGGCCCCAGCCATGTGTGATCATCAGCCCCCCTGTCCGCCCGCCGACGCCACAGACCACGACTCGGCGCGTCTCGTGGCGACCCACCCCGAACAAGGGTGGAGCCTCCTGTGCAATGGCGTGGTGGTCTTCGCGGACACGGGTGAACTGCTCCCCGACGGACGCGTCATCCCCGCCCCCCGTACCTGTCCGGACCAGGCCGCATGAACGCCTCCACAGTGGCCCTGGCCTCGCAGCCAGGCACCTTCCGCCGCCCGGCGCGGCGTGGTGCCCGTGTCGCCGACCGTGGGATCTCCTGGGTGCTGCCGCGCCATCCCTCCTCGGTGCCCAGCGCCCGTCGGCTGGTCCTGTCGCAGCTGGCCGTATGGGCGCTCGCTGGATCGGCGGACGACGCCGAACTGCTGGTCAGCGAGGTGGTCACCAACGCGCTGCGCTACACCGGCGGGGCGGTCCGGCTGACGCTGTGCCTGTGTCCGGCGGACGGCACCCTGCGCTGTGAGGTGGAGGACGCCGACCCCACGCTTCCGCAGTCGCGCCAGGCCTGCGAGGACGACGAGGGCGGCCGAGGCCTCTACATGATCGATCTGCTGGCCCGCTCATGGGGCAGCCACCGGACCGGGACGGGCAAGACCGTGTGGTTCGAACTGCACGTCCGCCCCGGCGCCGGCCAACATCGGCACGCCGACATCTGACCTACGACGAAAGGAGATGCCATCGGACGCTACAGCGCATACACGCACTCCGTGATGCCGAAACGGCCCGGGGACCGGAAGGTGAGTGCCCTCGACCGCGACTTCCGTCCCCGGGCCTCGGCATGCCCGCACCCGCTGTAGCGCGAACACCGATTCCGTGGGACATCACCAATCACTGTCGTATTGGTTGATCACCTTTGTATCACTCGTGTAGTCTCACCATTGCAGTGAGTAGCACACTTTCCGGCTTATCGCAGCGAGTTGGGGCGTGAGGGGGCTACTGTGATGGACCGGACCGACAACTCCTGGTTACCAGGCACCTTAATCGGGCGCGCCGATGAACTGGCGGCGCTGAGGGATCATGCCGAGGCGGCGCGCTCCGGGCGCGCCGGTCTTGTGATCCTCTCCGGCCCGGCCGGTATCGGCAAGACGACTTTGCTGCACGCCTTTGTGAACGGTGGGGCGTGCCAGGGCATGACGGTGCTCCATGGCCGGTGCGGCGAGGTCGTGACCAACGCGGGCTACGGCGGCGTACGGGCCCTGTTCGGCAGCTTGGGGCTCACCGAGTCCGGGGACCGAGGCGTTCACGAGTCCCCGCTGCTGAAGGGCAGCGCCGGCCGTGCGCTGCCCGCCCTGCGGCCCGCCCCCGCCGAGGAGGAGCCGGGTACGGCCGCGACCGTCTATCCCGTGCTCCATGGGCTCTACTGGCTCACGGTCAACCTGACGGCGCGCGGCCCGCTGGTGCTGGTCCTGGACGACGCCCACTGGTGCGACGAGCGGTCGCTGCGCTGGATCGACTTCCTGCTGCGCCGCGCGGACGATCTGCCGCTGCTGGTGGTGCTGGCCCAGCGCACCGAGGCCGAACCGACCGCCCCAGGCGCGCTCGCGGATATCGCGGCCCAGTCCCGCTCCACGGCGATCCGTCTGGAGCCGCTGACCGACGAGGGGGTCGGGGAGATGGTCGGGCGGGTCTTCCCGACACCCGACCATGCCCTCGACGCCGCTTTCGTCGAGCGCGCCGCCGCCGTCTCCGGGGGCAACCCCCTGATGCTCGCCAAGCTGCTCAGCGAACTGCGGTCCATGGGGGCCTCGCCGGATGAGAAGAGCCTGGGCGCGGTCGCCGAAGTGGGCCAGGGCGTGGTCGCGCTGTCCGTACGCGCTCTGATGGGCCGCCTGGCCCCCTGGGTGCGCGATGTGGCCACCGCGATCGCGGTGCTCGGCGAGGTGGACTCAAAGCGGGCTGAGCACGTCGGGGCGCTGGCCGGGGTGCCCGTCGCGCTGGTCGAGGAGGCGGTGGCGGTGTTGCGGGGCGCCGAGGTGGTGGCCCCCGACCGGGTGGACCTGGCGCATGACGTGGTGCGCTCGGCGGTGCTCGACTCGTCCGCGACCGAGGAGCTGGGCGAGCTGCGGGCCAGGGCGGCCCTGCTGCTCAGCGACGCGGGGCGGCCCGCAGAGGAGGTCGCGGGCCAGCTTCTGCTGGTGCCCGTGGTGGACCAGCCCTGGATGCGGCGGGTCCTGCGGGAGGCGGCGGCGGGGGCGGAGACCCGGGGCGCCCCCGAAGCGGCGATCCGCTATCTGTACCGGGTCCTGGAGGCGGAGCCGCACAGTGTGTCGGTGCGCGCCCAACTGGCCAGATCGCTGGCGGAGATCAACCCGCCCGAGGCCATCGCGCTGCTGGGGGAGGCGCTGGCGCTGGCCGAGGACGTACGGGTGAAGGCGACCCTCGCCGTGCAGTTCGGGTTCGCCTGTCTGACCGTGCAGCAGGCGCCCGCCGCCGTACGGGTGCTCGGCGAGGTCCTGGACGCGCTGGAGGCCGAACTGGGGGCCGACCCCCACCCCGACCTCGCGGCCCGCGAACTGCGCGCCCTCGTCCAGTCGGTGCTGCTGATCACCGGATGCGACGAGAAGGCGACGATCGCCGCCGTCCGCGGGCGTTTCGCGCGGATGGCCGCCCCGGCCGGGGACACCCCGGCGCAGCGGCAGACGCTGGCCATGATGAGCGTGCTGACGGCGATGGACGGGCGTTCGGCGGAGCGGGCGGTGCGGCAGGCCCGGCGTGCGCAGCGGGCGTCGGACGCCGCGACCGGCACCCTGCCGCTGATCTTCTCCGCGTTCACCCTCGGCCTCGCCGACGACGCCCAGGGCTCGCTTGAGGCGCTGGATCTCTCGCTGCGCTACAGCCAGGAGAACGCGGCGGTGTGGACGTATGTGCTCGGTCTTTCCACCCGTTCCGTGATGCTGCACACGATGGGCGAGATCCCCGACGCCCTGGCGGACGCCCAGACGGCGGTGGAGATCATCGCCGATGAGCGGTGGAGCGGCAATGTGACCATGCCGCAGACGGCGCTGGCCACCGCGCTCGTCGACCGCGGTGAGCCGGAGCGCGCCGAGGCGCTGCTGGAGCGGATCGCCCGGCCGAACCTGGACGGCTTCGTGATGGAGTACCACTGGTATCTGATGGCGCGGGCGCGGGCCCGGTGGGCGCTGGGCGACGGCGAGACCGCGCTCGGCCTGTTCCTCGACTGCGGCAGGTCCTTGGAGGAGACGGGGATCACCAACCCGGCGTTCGCGCCTTGGTGGGCCGAGGCGGCCTGTCTGCTCGCGGACCTCAAACGCCCCGAGGAGGCCGGGGATCTCGTCGAGTGGGGCGCCGGGCTGGCCCGCCGCTGGGGGACCTCCCGTGCGCTGGGGCTGGCCGCGCTCGCCCGGGGGGTGACCACCCAGGGGCGCCCGGGTGTCGAACTGCTCGCCGATTCGGTCGAGTTGCTGTCCCGCTCGCCCGCCCGGGCCGAGCACGCCCGGGCCGAGTATCTGCTGGGCGGGGCGCTGCTGGAGGCGGACGACGCGCGCGGCGCCCGGGAGCATCTGCGGACCGCCGCCGACCTCGCCTGGCGCTGCGGGGCGCTCGCGCTCGCCCGGGAGGCCCGGCGGCGGCTGGTGGCCTCCGGTGGGCGGATGCGGGAGATCACCACCTCACCGGTCGATCTGCTGACCGGTATGGAGCGTACGGTCGCCAATCTCGCCGCGGCCGGGGCGGGCAACCGCGAGATAGCGGAGTCGCTGTTCGTCACGGTGCGTACCGTGGAGATGCATCTGACCGGCGTCTACCGCAAGTTGAGCGTCAGCCAGCGCGCCGAGCTCGGCGCCGCGCTGCGCTCCCCGACCGTCCCGGGCCCCCAGGCGCCCGCCTGGGTCTCCGCGTCCCGCGGCAGGCGCTGAGCGGTGAGCCCCGGCGCCCGGGGTCGCCCCGGCTATAAACGCGGTGTATAGTGCGCGACATGCAGCCCCCCGGCCTCCCGCTCCTCGGGCGCGAACCTGAACAAGAGGTTCTGGCCGAGGCCGTCAGCGGCCTGACCGTGCGGCGCCCGGCGGTGGTCACCCTCAGCGGTACGGCGGGCTTCGGGCAGAACGCGCTGCTGCGGTGGGCGGCCGGGCTCGCCGAGGACCGCGGTCTGCGCGTGCTGCGCGCCCGGGGCACCCCCGGCGAGAGCGATCTGCCGTACGCGGCGGTGACCCAACTGCTGGGCCCGCCTGCCGACACCGCGTCCGCCGACGCCGTATCCGAGGGCCCGTCCGGGCGCGACGGGCCGTTCCCGGGCCTGGCCGAGCTGCTGCGCACGGCATGGGACCGGCCGACGCTGCTGGCCGTGGCGGATCTGCAGTGGCTGGACCCCGACTCGCTGCACTGGCTCCAGGCGCTGGTGCGGCGGCTGCCCGGGGCGCCGATCGTGGTGCTGGCCGGCGCCATCGGCCCCGTACCGCTGGCCGATGCCCTCCCGGGGCCCGTTGCCGTTTCCCCGCTGTCGCGCGGCGGTTCCCCGCTCTCGCTCGCCGTGTCCCGGCTGGTGCTACCGCCGCTGGGCCCCGCCCAGGTCGCCGCCGCGGTGACCCTGGTGTGCGGCGGCCAGGGGCAGGAACGGTTCACCGCGGCGGCGGCCGAGACCACCAGGGGCAACCCGGCGGTGCTCCACGACGCGCTGCGCCGCTTCGCCGACACCGGACATGAACCGGCCGACGACCGGGTGCCCCAGCTGCGCGCGATCGCGGCCGCCGCCACCGCCGATCACGCCACCCGCGCGCTGCGCGGTCTGCCCGCCCCGGCGGTCGCGGTGCTGCGTGCCCTCGCCGTCTGCGGCGACCTGCTGGACTTCCCCCTCGTCAGCACGCTCGCCCGGCCGCGCCCGGAGTACGAGGCGGGGCTGCGCGAGACGCTGGAGGCGACCGGGCTCACCGCCCCCGGCCCGGGCGCGGCGCTGCGGCTGACCGGCCCGGAGGTGCGGGCCCGGGTGCTGGAGGAGATGCCCGCCGACGAGCGGGCCGACCTGTACGCGCGCGCGGCGGAACTCGCCCACCGGGCCGCCGTGGACGACGCGGACATCGCCCGGCTGCTGCTCACCGCCCGCCCGATCGGGGCGCCCTGGGCCGTCCACGTACTGCGCCGCGCCGGCGGCGCCGCGCTGCGCGCCGCCGACCACGGCCGGGCGGTCGCCTCCCTGGCCCGCGCGCTGGAGGAGCCGCTGGACCGCGAGCAGCGGACCTGGCTGAGCCTTCGGCTGGCCGCGGCCGAGGTGCTGGAGGCGCCGGAGGCCGGGGACCGCCGGTTCGCCGAGATCCTTCGGTCACCGGGCGCGGAGCTCGCCGACGCACGGCTGCGCGCCGCGGACCTGGCGCTGGCCCGCGGCGGCTCCGATGTCGTACGCCGGGCGCTGACGGACGCGCTGCCCGCCGCGCGGGGCGGTGAACGCAGCGCCCTGACCGCCCTGTTCTGGCTCGCCGAACTGGGCCGCCATGACGACACCGATCTGCTGCTGCACGAGGTCCCCCCGCTCCCCGCCCATCCGTCCTCGCCCGCCCAGGCCGGGGCGCGCGCCTGGCAGTTGGCCCTGCTCGGCGAGGACCTGCTCACCACCAGAGCGCTGGCCCGCAGCGCCTTCGCAGGCCCCGCCGACGAGGGTGGGCTGCTGCTGCCCCGGCTGGCGGCGTGCCGGGCGCTGTGCCTGGCCGACGAGACGGACGAGGCCGGGCTGCGGCTGGACGAGCTGCTCACCGAGGCCCGGCGCGACCATGCCCGCGCCGCCGCCTCGCTGGTGCTGACCGGGCGCGGCGATATGAACCTGCGCCGGGGCCGGCCCGATCTGGCCGAGCGGGATGTCGCCGCCGCCGAGCGGGCCCTGCCGCACACCCATCTGCACCCCCTCTACGCCCCCTACGCGCGGGCCGTACGGATCCTCGTCGCGCTGGAGAGCGGCGACCGCAAGCAGACCGCGGCGCTCATGGCCCTGCCCGACCCCGACGCGTCGTGGAACACCATGGCGGGGGCCCATCTGCTGTTCGCCAGGGCCCTGGTGGACATCGCCGACGGCAAACCGGCCGAAGCGATCGATCTGCTGCTCGCCGCCGGCCGGCGGCTGCTGCGCCTCCAGTACGTCAACCCGGCCCTGCTGCCCTGGCGTTCCATGGCCGCCCGGGCCTGCCACGCGCTCGGCCACGACCAGGAGGCACACCGGCTCAGCCGCGAAGAGCTCGCGCTGGCCCGGCGCTGGGGCGCGCCGAGCGCGATCGGCTGGGCCGAACTGGGCATCGGACGAGTGGCCCACGACGGACGGGCCGCCAGACTGCGCGAGGCCGTGCGTACCCTCCAAGCCACCCCCGCCAACATGGCCTACATCGGGGCGCTGATGGAGCTGGCCACCGTGGAGCTGGACGCGGGGCGGCGGCGGGCCGCGGAACCCCTGATCGCCGAGGTGTCCCGGCTCACCTCGGCCCAGCCCGACAGCAGACCGGCCGCGCGGGCGCGCGCACTCGCCCAGCGGCTCGGCCGACTTCCGTCGGCCGCGGTCCGCGGACTGCACCCCGCCTGGGCCGCGCTGTCCGACGTCGAGCGGCGCACCGCCACCCTCGCGGGCCTCGGACACGGCAACCGGTACATCGCCGACATGCTCTCGGTCACCACCCGCACGGTGGAGCTGCGGCTGAGCGGGGCGTACAAGAAGCTGCGGATCAGCGGCCGGGCCGAACTGCGCGAGATGGTGCGCTCGATGGAGGGCTACGACACGGATGTTGCATGAGCGGGGCGCCGAACTGGCGCGGATCTCCGGTGCGTTACGGACCGCCCGCGAGGGCGGGCCGTCCCTCGTCCTGCTGACCGGCCCGCTCGGCATCGGCCGGTCCGCGCTGCTCCAGCGACTGGCCGCGCGAGCCGTGAACGAGGCCGAGGACGTGCGGGTGCTGCGCGCCAACGCCGCCCCGGTGGAACAGGACTTCGCCTTCGGCGTGGTGCGCCAGCTGTTCGACAGCCTGCTCGCGGGCGCCGCCGGGGAGCTGAGCGAACGCTGGACGCGCGAGAGCGCGTGCTTCGCCAACCTGGCCCTCGCCGACGAGGACATGCCCGCCGGCGACCGCCCCACCGCCGCCTACGAACCGGCGCTCAGCGGCCTGCTTTCGCTGCTGGAAAGCGTCAGCGCCGACGGCCCGCTGCTGATCCTGGTCGACGACCTCCAATGGGTGGACACCCCCTCGCTGTGCTGGCTGGCCTACCTGGCCAAGCGGCTGCGGGGGCTGCGCGCCGTCGTGGTGTGCACCCTGCGCGACGGGGAACCCCGCGCCCGGCACCCCCTGCTGAGCGAGGTCGTCGAGGCCGCGACACACCGGCTGCGCCCCCGCCCGCTGTCGTCCGCGGGCACCGCGGCGCTGATCCGCGACCACTTCGGCGAGCCGGGCGACGAGGAGTTCATCCGGGCCTGTCACGAGACCTGCGCCGGCAGCCCGTTGTCGCTGACCGCTGTGCTGCTGGACCTGGCGGCCGCCGGTCACCGGCCGACCGCCGACCGGGCCGGCGCGGTCCGCGCGGCCCGCCCCGCGGACCTGCGCGAGCGGCTGGCCAGGAGCGTACGTCTGCAGCCTGCGCCGGTACGCCACCTGGCCGCCGCGATCGCGGCCCTCGGCGAACCGGGCGACCCCGCACTCGTCCCCCGGCTGGCCGGCCTGGACCCGATCGACTACGCGGCGGCGCTGCGCGACCTGCGCGCGCTGGGGCTGGCCGCCGACGAGCGGGAGCCGCGGTTCGTCCACCCCGTCGTGGCGGACGCCGTCCAGTCGTCGCTGTCCGTCGCGGAGCGGGAGTGGCTGCACGACCACGCGGCGGAGCTGCTGTACCGCGCCGGGCGCTCCGACGAACAGGTCGCCGCCCAGCTGATGGCGGGCGTCACCTCCCGCCACGACTGGTCGGCCGGCGTGCTGCGGGCCGCCGCGGACGTCGCGCTGCGCCGGGGCGCCCCCGAGGTCGCCGTACGCTATCTGCGGCGCGCCCTGCTGGACGCCTCCCTGGCGGGCGAGGGTCGGTCGCGGCTGCTGATCGACCTGGCCACCGCGGAGCGTGGCCTCGACCCGGTGGCGTGCGAACGCCATATCTCCCAGGCGATCCCGCTGCTCCCCACGCCAGGCCACCGGGCCGCCGCGGCGCTTCGGCTCACCCCGGCCGTCATGGGCCTGCTGCGGCCCTCCGCCGTCGATCTGCTGCGGCAGGTCGCCGACGAGCTCGGCCCGCCGGACGCGCTGGGCGGAGCGGCGCGCGAGATGGCCCTGCGGCTGGAGGCGCGGCTGCGCCAGAGCGGCATCGACGACCCGGCGGAGCTGACCTCGGCGGTGGAGCGGCTGTACGGGATGGGGGAGGAGCCGCCGACGGCCACGGCCGCCGAGCGCGAACTGGTCGCGGTGCTGGTCAGCGCCGCCACACTCACCTGCAGACTGCCCGCGGACGAGGTCACCCGGCTGGCGATGCGCCTTCTGGAGCGCGAACCGGTCGGGTCGGCGCGGGTGTACTCCGCGCTGCCGCTGGCCACCGTCGCGCTGGTCGCCGCCGACTCCGTGGACGCGGTCGGCTCCTGGCTGTCCGTCGAGCAGCGGATCGGCCGGTCGCGCGCTGCGGACACGGTCGGCACCGTCGGCACCGTCGTCGACGGGTTTGGCCACCTCGAGCAGGCGATGGTGCTCATGGCGCGCGGTCGGCCGACCCTGGCCCACGCCCATGCCGAGCGCGCCCTGCGGCTGTCCGACGCCCACTGGCAGGAACTCGGCCTCGCGGCCACCATCGCGCTCGTCCGTACGGCCCTGGAGATCGGCGACCCCGCGCTGAGCGAGCGGGTGCTGGACGAGGCCTCGCGGCGCACCTCCTCCTGTCTGCCCCTGGCGGTGGCGGTGCAGTTCCTCGGCGCGTCCGTGGACGCCCACCGCGGCCGCTGGGCCGCCGCCGTGGAGACCCTGATGGCCTGCGGCCGCCGGCTGGAGTCGGCGGGCTGGCGCAACCCGGTGCTGTTCCCCTGGCGGCTGCGCGCGGCCGGGCTGTACCAGCGTCTCGGCGACCCCCGCTCGGCGCTCGCGCTCGCCGAAGAGGACCGGCTGCGGGCCGAGGAGTGGGGCGCGCCGGTCGCCATGGGCCGGGCGCTGCGGCTCAAGGGCATGCTGCTGGGCGGCGAGACGGGCGAGGACCTGCTGCGCGAGGCGGTCGGCGTGCTGCGCGGCTCGGCCAACGAACTCGAACTGGCCCGCGCCCTGCTGCAGCTGGGCGGGCGCCTCGAAGGCCGTCCGGAGGCCGATGACCTGCTGCGGGAGGCGGCGGAGCTGGCCGCCGCATGCGAGGCGCCGTGGCTGGTCGAACGGGCCCGCCGCGGCGGCGGGGACGGCACCGTCCGGCTGGAGGACGCGCTGACCCGCACCGAGCGGCGGGTGGTGACCCTGGCCGGCCGGGGACTCACCAATTCAGAGATCGCCGGAGAGCTGGGCGTCACATCCCGCGCTGTCGAGAAGCACTTGACGAATTCTTATCGCAAGCTGAACGTATCCGGGCGGCGTGAACTCATCGCCGCCCTGCCGCGGCTGCAGGCGGTCAAAGGAAGTTAACGCCGCTAATGCTCCGCCGCTCGCCGTGACGCCGCCCCGGCTCCCAGGGGCTCGCGCGGCGCCCCCGCACCCGGGGTGCGGGGACTGCGCCCCCGTATCCGGCGCGGCGCCCGCCATGTCTCGGGGAGGCAACCTCCTTGCCAGGTCAGGGCGTTGAGATATGGTTCGATGCGCCCGGCGGCGACACCGAACCGAACCACCGAAACCGTGGCCCGCGGACCGAACCATCGGCCGTACGCACCACAGGATTTGCGGCGCGCCGTCAGCGGACGTTGACTCGCCCGTCCGGGGCTACCTAGTCTCCGAACTGAAATATCAAATTGCACGACCAGCATTTCGTTCCCGTGATTTCCGGGGGAACGGATCCCTGAAGGGACGGCAGGCCATTGGCGATTCCCGCGCCCGCAGACACAGTGATATCCCACGACGCAGGACGTGATCAGCTCGAGTACGCCGATCTCCTCGGGCAATTCGACCAGCCAGGTGCGTGTGTGGCCCGCCTCGACCCCAACCTGCTCGTCCAGCAGGCGAATCAGGAGTTCTTCCGGCAGTTCGGAGGCTCCTCCGCGGATGTGTGCGGCCGCGCCTTCTGCGATCTGGCCCACCCCAGCCTGCGCCAGCCGCTCCGGTATCAGCTCGGCCGGCTCGTCGACGGCACCCGCCGCCGGTTCGCCACCCATGTCGTCGCCTTCGCGGCCGAGGGCATGCCGTTCACCAGCGCGCTCACGGCCGTCCCGGTGCGCGGGGAGACCTCCCGTGTCGCCTCGATCCTGGTCGTGATGCGCTCCGCGGCGGGCTTCGAGGACGCGGATGTCGTCACCCCGCACAAGAAGGTCCTCACCGAGATCGAGGCCCGCATCCTGGAAGGCATCGCCGCCGGGGTCTCGACCGTCCCGCTGGCTTCCCGGCTCTACCTCAGCCGCCAGGGGGTCGAGTACCACGTGACGCGGTTACTCCGGAAGTTGCGGGTCCCCAACCGGGCCGCCCTCGTCTCCCGCGCCTACTCCATGGGGGTGCTCGAAGTGGGCTCCTGGCCCCCGAAGGTCGTCCAGGACTTCGTCAAGTGATGGCTCGTCCGCACCGCGCGCGACGCCACCCGGCCGCCGTGCGGTGAGCGCCCCCGGCGCGGCCCGCGGTTCAGGTGCGGGACTCCAGGTCGCGTGTACGGGACTCCAGATCGCGCCGGGTGTCGTCGCCGTACACCCCGTCCTCGTCGCCGCGGATGCCGTACCACAGCTGGAAGCGGGCCACGGCGGAGGCGAGGCTCTGGTCGTACTGGCCGTTGACCGAACCGCCCGCGTACACGTCCGGGATCCGCAGCAGCCGGGACTGGAGCTCGGAGACCTCGGGGCCGCTGTCCCCCAGGGACAGCACCGCGCCCTGGCCCTCGCCCTGGCCCCCCTGTCCGTCGCCGCTCGGCGCGGCGGCGGAGGCGGTGGGCGCGGCGGGGGCCGACGTACGGCCGGACGGGGTGCCGCTCCCCGGATCCGGCTGCGCCGCGGTGGATCCGTCGGCGCCGGGGACGAGCAGCACGAGCGCGAGCGCGAGACCCGCCCCGACCGCCCCCGCGGCGGCCAGGGCGGCGGGGCGCGACCGGCGCCAGAACGGCGGCGCGGCGGGGGCGGCGTGCGCGGCGGAAGAGTCGGTTGAGCCTGTTGAGCCGTCCGGGGCCGCGGAGGCCGACGCCTCGGTGGCCGTCCGCAGACCGAGGTCGAACTCCTCGGTGTCCGCGTCGCCGAGGTCGTACGCGCGCGGCGGCGTCCCCGAGACCAGCGGACGGAAGAGGTCGAGGTCCTCCATCCAGCCGTCGACCGGCGGGCCGCCCTCCCCGTCGGGCTTCGCAACCGCACGGAAGATCCGGGTCGGCTCGATCACCTGCCGCCCGGTGGGCCGTTCGGGATCGGTTCCGGCAGCCATACAGACCTCCTCTTGCGCCGCGCCGTCAGGACCGGCAGGGCGGTCAGGACCGTAGAGACCATCAAGATGAGATACGGACGGGAGGCCCGGGAGACTCAACCGGAGACGTCTTTGTCGGTCGCGCCACGCCCACGGATACCGTGGCCTGGAGCGAAGGGAGTCGAGACGATGGAACGCGCGACCTGTTGTGTGGTGGGCGGCGGGCCGGCCGGGATGGTGCTCGGGCTGCTGCTGGCGCGCGCCGGGGTGGAGGTCACGGTCCTGGAGAAGCACGGTGACTTCTTGCGTGACTTCCGCGGCGACACCGTGCATCCGAGCACGCTGTCGCTCCTGGACGAACTCGGCCTCGCCGAGCGGTTCGCCGCGCTGCCGCAGCGTCATGTGCACACCATCCAGCTGCCCATCGGCCCGGGCCGCTCGCTGTTCACCGTGGGCGACATCGGCGCGCTGCCGGTCAAGTACAACTACGTCGCGATGGTGCCGCAGTGGGATCTGCTGAATCTGCTGGCGGACGAGGGTGCGCGGGAGCCCTCCTTCCGGCTGCGGATGAACACCGAGGCGACCTCCTTCCTCATGGAGCGCGGCCGGGTCGCGGGGGTGCGCTACCGCACCGCGGACGGGAGCACCGGCGAGCTGCGGGCCCATCTGACCGTGGCCTGCGACGGCCGGGGATCGCTGGCCAGGCACCTGCCCGAGCTGGGGCTGCGGGAGTTCCCGTGCCCGATGGACGCCTGGTGGTTCCGGGTGCCGCGGCACGAGGGCGACCCGCGGGGTCTTGTGGGGAACGCCGGTGACCGCTTTCTGACCGCGATGATCGACCGCGGGGAGTACTGGCAGTGCGCCGCGCTGATCCCCAAGGGCACCGACGCGGCCCGGCGCGCGGCCGGTCTCGACCGGTTCATGGCCGAGTTCGCGGCGGCCGCCCCATGGCTGGCGGACCGCGCCCATGCCCTGCGGTCCTGGGACGAGGTGAAGCTGCTCGACGTACGTCTTGACCGGCTCCGGCGCTGGCACCGCCCCGGGCTGCTGTGCATCGGGGACGCGGCACACGCGATGTCGCCGGTGTTCGGGATCGGCATCAACCTCGCCGTCCAGGACGCCGTGGCCGCCGCCCGCATCCTCGCCGGGCCGCTCGCAGCGGGCGGGGACGGGGTCGGGCTGCGGGAGGTGCGCGAGGTGCAGCGCCGCAGATGGCCGACCGCCGCGGCGACGCAGACGCTGCAGCGGATCGCCCACGCCCGGGTCATCGAGCCGGTGCTGGCCGGCCGCACCCTGCTCGGCGACGGGTCCCGGCCGCCCGGGATGGTGCGGGTGCTGAACGCGGCGCCCTGGCTGAAGCGGGCCCCTGCGTACTTCCTGGCGTACGGCGCACAGCGCGAGCACCCGCCCGCCGCCGCCCTGCGCTGAAACGGTTCGGCACGTATGGCGCTGAGCGGCGGGGGCCCGGCCGCTCAGCGGCCATGGCGCGGGTCCGGCCGTTCAGCCGCGGTGGGGGCCGGGCCGCTCAGTGGCCGCGCAGCCGCTCCATATCGCGCCGGTCGCGCTTCGTCGGGCGGCCGGCGCCGCGGTCGCGATGGCCGACCGCGGCCAGCTCCTCGCGCGGCGGCGGGGGAGGGGAGTTGTCGATGAAACACTCGGCCGCGACGGCCGCCCCGACCCGCTTGCGCACCAGGCGTTTCACCACGACGATCCGTTCGCGTCCGGCGTGGAAGAGCCGTACCTCGTCCCCGGGCCGCACGGCGTGGGCGGCCTTGACGCGCTCCCCGTTGACGCGGACGTGGCCGCCGCGGCAGGCCGTGGCGGCCAGCGACCGCGTCTTCGTCAGCCGTACGGACCAGATCCAGCTGTCGACCCGCACCGGCGCGTTGTCTGAAGCCATGCCTGAAGCCATGTCCTGACTCTATCGGCTCCGTCCAGGGCGGTACGTCCTGCTATATCCGGAATTGCTGTCTAAGGTGCGACGCATGAGCGCACACTTTGACGTCGTGGTCCTGGGGGCGGGCTCGGGCGGCTATGTCGCGGCGATCCGCGCCGCGCAACTCGGTCTGTCCGTCGCCATCGTGGAGGAGCGGTTCTGGGGAGGGGTGTGCCTGAACGTGGGCTGTATCCCCTCCAAGGCCCTGCTGCGCAACGCCGAGCTGGCCCATCTGTTCACCAAGGAGGCCCAGACCTTCGGCATCCGGGTGGACGGGCAGGTGATCCTGGACTACCAGGCCGCCTACGAGCGCAGCCGCAAGGTCGCCGACGGGCGCGTCAGGGGGATCCATTACCTGATGAAGAAGAACGAGATCCCGCAGTACGACGGCCGGGGCACCTTCACCGACGACCGTACGCTGCGGATCGACCTGACCGCCGGGGGAACGGAGACCCTCACCTTCGGCCACTGCGTGATCGCCACCGGCACGGTCACCAATCTGCTGCCCGGCACCTCGCTCAGCGAGCGGGTGGTGACGTACGAGGAGCAGATCCTCAGCCCGGAGCTGCCCGAGAGTGTGATCATCGCCGGGGCCGGCGCCATCGGCGTCGAGTTCGCGTACATCATGCGCAGCTACGGGGTGCGGGTGACGCTGGTGGAGTTCCTGGACCGGATCGTCCCGCTGGAGGACGAGGAGGTCTCCGCGGAGCTCGCGCGCCGCTACCGCAGGCTCGGCATCGACGTGCTCACCTCCACCCGGGTCGAGGCGATCAACGACGCGGGCCCCTCGGTGAAGGTCATGGTGACCACGGGTGGCCAGCGGCAGACGCTGCAGGCCCAGGCGGTGCTTCAGGCGATCGGCTTCCGGCCCCGGGTCACCGGATACGGTCTTGAGAACACCGGCGTCCGGCTGACTGGAACTGCCGGCGGCGGTGGCGCCATCGCCGTCGACGCGTACTGCCGCACCAGCGTGCCGCATATCTTCGCGGTCGGGGACGTCACCGCGAAGCTGATGCTCGCCCACGCGGCCGAGGCGATGGGCGTGGTCGCCGCCGAGACGATCGCGGGCGCGGAGACCATGGCGCTGGAGTACGTGATGATTCCGCGGGCGACCTTCTGCCAGCCCCAGATCGCCAGCTTCGGCTGGACCGAGGCCCAGGCCCGGGAGCTGGGCTTCGATGTGCGGGTGTCCAAGTTCCCGTTCACCGCGAACGGGAAGGCGCAGGGGCTCGGGGACCCGGCCGGCTTTGTGAAGCTGATCGGGGACGGCCGCCACGGCGAGTTGCTGGGTGGCCATCTGATCGGCCCTGAGGTCACCGAGCTGCTGCCGGAGCTGACGCTGGCGCAGCGCTGGGATCTGACCGCCCACGAGGTGGCGCGCAATATCCATGCCCATCCCACGCTCTCCGAGGCGGTGAAGGAGGCCGTGCACGGCCTCGCCGGGCACATGATCAATATGTGAGCCGCCCGGGGCAGGTCCTGGTCACGCTGTCAGCGGCGGTGCATATGTTCCAAATATGCTAAAAAGGCCAGATGAAGGTGGGTTCGGCGCTACGCTCCCGCAGTGTCGCCGGACAGGCGTTCGCCCTGCTGCTGGCGATCATGGCGCTGCTCGTGGTCTCCGCGGGCGTCGCGCTGGTCCTGCAAGCCCGAAACAGCGGCGAGAACCAGGCCCGGGGCCGCTCGCTCGCCGTCGCCCACTCCTTCGCCCGCGCCCCGGGAGTCCTCGCCGCCCTCAGGTCCCACGACCCCAGCGCGACGCTCCAGCCCTTCGCCCAGCAGGTCAGACGGGACGCCGGCGTCGACTACATCGTGGTGACGAGCCCGAGCGGCATCCGCTACACCCACCCCAACCCCCGCGAGATCGGCAAGCACGTCGACCGCCCCCTCTACCCGGCCACGGTGGGCCGAGCCTTCACCGACAAGGTCCCCGGCGTGACCCTCGCCGCCCCCTCCATCCGCGCGGCGGTCCCCGTCACCGACGCCAGCGGAAAGGTGATCGCCATCGTCAACGCCGGGATCACGATCCCGAGCGCACGCAGCTCGGTCGACCGCCAGCTGCCCGTCGTACTGGGATCCCTGGGCCTGGCCCTCGGGCTCGGCGCCGGCGGGGCCGCGCTGGTGAGCCGACGGCTGCGGCTGCAGACCCGTGGCCTCGGGCCCGCCGAGATCGCCCGGATGTACGAGCACCATGACGCCGTGCTGCGCGCCGTACGGGAAGGGGTGCTGATCGTCGACGGGGAGGGAAGGCTGCTGCTCGCCAACGACGAGGCGCGCAGGCTCCTGACCCTGCCGCCCGACGCCCAGGGGAAGCAGGTGACCGACGTGGGCCTGCCGCGGGACACCGCCGCCCTGCTCGCCTCGGGCCGGCCGGCCACCGATGAGATCCACGAGGTGGGGGAGCGGCTGCTGGCGGTCAACCAGCGCCCGGCCTGTCGGCGCGGACAGCCCTGGGGCAGCGTCGCCACCCTGCGCGACACCACCGAGCTACAGCTCCTGACGGACAAGGCCGACCGGGCGCGGGAGCGCCTGGCGCTGCTGTACGACGCCGGCGTCGAGGTCGGCACCACGCTCGACATGGTGCACACCGCCCAGGAGCTGGCCCAGGTCGCCGTGCCACGCTTCGCCGACTGCGTAACCGTCGACCTGATGGAGTCGGTCCTGCGCGGCGAGGAGCCCGACCTCTCCGACACCCGGATGCGCCGCGTCGCGATCTGCGGTCGTGAGGACTGCCCGCCGAACCTGATGGGCGAGCCGATCGGCTCGGTGACCGTCCCGCTCACCGCGCGCGGCGTCATCCTGGGCCGGGCCGACTTCTGGCGCTCGGCGCGCGCGGCGCCCTTCGAGGACGACGATCTCACCCTCGCCGAGGAGCTGGTCAGCCAGGCGGCCGCGTACATCGACAACGCCCGCCGAACCGGGCGCGAGCACGCCACCGCACTGGCGCTGCAGCAGAGCCTGCTGCCCCGCGAGCTGCCCGAGCACGAGGCCGTCGAGGTCGCCCACCGCTATGTGCCCGGGCACGGCGGGGTGGGCGGGGACTGGTTCGACGTCATCCCGCTGTCCGGGGCCCGTATCGCCTTCGTCGTCGGCGATGTCGTCGGTCACGGTCTGCACGCCGCCGCGACCATGGGCCGGCTGCGCACCGCCGTGCACAATTTCTCCTCGCTCGACCTGCCCCCGGACGAACTGCTGAGCGCCCTCGACGAGGTGGTGGAGCACCTGGACCAGGAGGAGGCCGTCGCGGACGGCGCGTCCCCCGGCGCCGGGGTCGCGGGCGCCACCTGTCTGTACGCGATCTACGACCCGGTCGTCCGGCGCTGCTCCCTGGCGCGGGCCGGCCACCCGCCGCCCGCCCTGGTGCGCCCGGACGGCGCGGCGACCGTGCTGGACCTGCCCGCCGGACCGCCGCTGGGCCTGGGCGGGCTGCCCTTCGAGACCGCCGAGGCCGACCTCCCCGACGGCACCCGCCTGGTGCTGTACACCAAAGGGATCCTCCAGGCCGGCGGCGTGGATGTCGACACCGGTCTCGACCGGCTGCTCGGCGCGCTGGCGCGCGCCGACCCCGACCCCGAGCGCACCTGCCGAACGGTGATGGAGGCCCTGCCGCCGAACCACCCCACCGACGACATGGCGCTGCTCGTCGCCGGCGCCACCGGCCTGGCCGAGGACCACATCGCGTCCTGGGACCTTCCGTCGGACCCCGCGGTCGTCGCCGATATGCGGGCCGCCGTGGACCGGACCCTCGCGGACTGGGGCCTGGAGGAGGCGGCCTTCACCACCGAGCTGGTGGTCAGCGAACTGCTCGGCAACGCCATCCGCCACGCCTCCGGCCCCATCCGGCTGCGCCTGCTCCGCGACCGGGCCCTGATCTGCGAGGTCGCCGACGGCAGCACCACCGCACCTCATCTGCGGCGGGCCGCCAGCACCGACGAGGGCGGGCGGGGGCTGTTCCTGGTGGCCCAGATGGTCGACCGCTGGGGCACCCGCTACACCAGAAGGGGCAAGGTCATCTGGACCGAGCAGACGCTGCCCTTCGAGCCCTCCGCGGCGTCCCTCTCCTCCGTGTTCGCCCTCAGCTGATCACCGCTGCCGTGGTGGCCAGCAGCTCCGGGAGGGTGCCGGTGAACTCGGGCATCAGCCGCATGGCCACCGCCCAGCCTTCCGGATCCTTGCCCAGATGGGCGGCGATCAGATCCACGGCCTCCTGGCGGACCCGGCACAGCTGCTCATCCATGCCGTCCGCCGACTCCTGGGGGCGGTTCGACGCGTACTTCGCCAGGTAGGTCGCGGCCACGCGGGCCGGCCGCGCCTCGTGGAGGATCTCCGACAGGGTCAGCTGCCCGTAGGACACCGCCGTGTTCAGCCAGTCCTGCTGGATGTACGCGGGCAGCTGGTGGTGGCGCAGCAGCTCCAGGGCGGTGGGGCGCGGGCCGGTGAGCCGGTGCGGATGGGCAGGGTGCCCCTGGCGCATTTCCGCGAGCCGCCAGTCGGGGCGCAGCTCCTCCGGGAAGTCGTCCCGCTTGGCCAGCTCGACCAGCAGCGCGTCCGGCAGCGGATCGCGGCCGTGCTCGGCCAGCAGCTCCGGCCACGGGAGGTCCGGGCCGGTCTCCTCGGACAGCCGCTCAAGCGCCGCGGCGAGCTGATCGCGCCGCCCCTCGGCCGCGCCGCGCAGATACCCCGCCTGGCTTGCGGGCGACTGGGCATGCGCGAGCCGGTCGCGCAGCTCGGCCAGGCCGTCCGGCGCCTCGAGCGCGGATCGGACGATCTTCTGGGTGGACGCCGGCAGCGGGTGCTTCTTGCTGCGCCGCTCGGGGAACTCGGTCTCGTCCAACAGCGCGCGCACCTCCTCCGCGCCGTGCCGCTCCCACAGCCGCACCAGCAGGAGCAGCTGCCCGGCGAGCGTATGCAGCTTGATCTTGCCGAGCAGGATGCGGGCCAGCCGCGGATCGCCGGCCTCGACGATCGGCAGGAGCCAGTGGCGGCGCCCGCTGTTCCGCAGCTCGATGAACACCTCCTCGGTGAGCGGCAGCGGCCCCTCACCGCTGTCGGGACGGCTGCGCCGGCCGGACAGGATCTGTCGGCGCTGCCCCGGGGTCAGCGGGGTGTTGATGTACAGCTTGGCGTTGATCTCGGGGTCGTCGTGGAGCAGCAGCTCCCCGATGATGTCCTCCGGCAGCTCCCAGCTGGAGGCGAGCCCTGCCAGTACGGACACCCCGTGCAGCGCGATGAAGCGGTCGCGCAGGGCGGCCGAGGGCTGGTGGTGGACCAGCAGATGCTGGACGGTGCGCTGGTCCAGGTGTTCCGCGAGCGCCAGCTGGACGTCCTCGGTGGCCAGCTGGTACAGCTGCAGGAACACCGCCCGGGCGCCTTCCGGCGCGCTCACCGGGTACTCGGGGGCCAGCGGCCGGGGCCAGGGTTTGTTCCGGTGCTTGGCCGTCTGCTCGCGGGCCGCGGCGACCAGCTCCGTGGGTGTTCCGGCGAAGCGGGGCAGCAGCGAGTACAGGGCGCGCCAGGCGGCGAAGTCGTCGCCCAGCTCGGCCACCAGGCGGGCCAGTGCCTCGCGGACGGGAGCCTCGTCGTGGGGCAGCGAGTTGAGGACCGTGCGGGCAGGGCGGATCTCCGCCAGCACCCGTGTCACCTGATACTCGCCGCTGTGGATGCCCCGGCCCAGCAGTTTGGCCAGGTTGAAGCGGGAGTAGGAGTCGTTCCAGTCGCCATCCGTGAGGAGCTGCCACGGCAGCGGGGAGGTGCCGGGGAGATGGCGGGGCGCCTCCCTGTAGGCCGCCAACACGATCTCGTCCGGGCAGTCCTGGCGGGCCGCCAGCATGAGGAGCGCGCCGTTCGGCAGGGGCTCCCGCCGGTGCTCCGCCAGCAGCGGTTCCCAGTCCACGTGGCCCAGAGGGAATTCGTCGCGGGTCCACTTCACCTCGCGCAGCCGGCTCACCAGGGCCGCCCCGGACAGTGCCGGGGCACTTGAGGCGGGCGCGGGCGCGGCGGTCTCGTCGGTGGCCTCGGACACCGAGGCACTCTCCAGCACGGCCGCCGGGTCGGGCGCGGCCACGGCCCGGCGCACCAGCTCCGCCACCACGGGGCGCAGCGCGGGCAGTTCAGCGAGCTCGGCCAGCTCGGCGACGCCGCCGTAGGTGAGCATCGCCCGGCAGGCCGCCAGCTGATCGTCCAGCCCTGCCCGGTCGCCGAGGGATTTCAGGGCGTGGCGCACGACGCTGGGGAAGGGCGCGCGCAGCGCGGGGAGGAGCTTCGGGCCGGTGGCGTTCAGCAGATACTCCACCAGCCCGTCCGGCTCATACCAGTCGGGGTCGTCCAGATTTCGCTTCGCGCCCTCCACCACCGCGGCCTGCAGTGTCTGGCGGTCGCCGTACCCCTGATAGAGCCGTGGGCCCAGCGCCGTATAGCCCAGCGAGGCAAGGCGCAGCAGCACCGGTTCGCGCTCGGGCGTCAGCGGACACCCGGACAGGGCCCAGATCATTTCGGCGTCGCCGGTGGCGAACATCTCGTCCACCAGATAGTCGGGCAGCGGTTCCCGCCCGGCCACCAGCGCCATGGCCTCCTCGCGCAGCCGGGCCATCAGATCCGGGGCGAGTGCGGGGCCGGCCAGCCGGAACGTGGCCGAGAGCAGGGATTCGTCGAGGGTCGCCACGCCGGGTGTTCTCCGATCGTCGAGAAGAGTGCAGGGGAGCAAGAAGGGGGAGGGACGGGAAGAGGGGGCTCAGGGGGTCGCGGACAGCTCGGACATCCTGGACAGCGCGCCGATCCAGAACCGCTGCCGCTCCGGGGTCTGCCCCACCAGATGAGCGGCGCGCAGCTTCGGCGGCATATGGCGCAACAGCCGCGCGACCACCTCGGCGTGGCGCTTCAGCTGCGAGACCTCGGCGTTGGCGAACACCTGGTGCACCAGATCGGTGTCATTGGTGCCCTCGGACGAGCTCTCACAGGCCGCCGCCAGCCTGGCCTCCCACTCCGCCACATCGCGCGCCAGCTCCTTCAGCCCGATGACCTTCTGCCCCAGGCTCTCCGACAGCCGCGCCTCGAGCTGGGACAGCGGCACCGGGGCGTACTCCCCGTCGCCGAGGTAGATCAGCCCGGTCTCCAGCGGCTGCCCGGCCAGATGCAGCTTGATCAGCCGCTCCAGGGTCCGCTTGGTGATCCACTCCCGGCCCTCGTCGTCGATATCGCTCTTCCACCACTCCAGCGCCGTCTCGGCCACCTCGCCATAGGTGTCGATCAGCCACTGATTGGCGGGGATGTCCTGCGGGCTCACCTCGTAGCTGACCGTGAAACGGCTGGCCTGCGCCACGTTGTTGCTGCTGACCAGCAATTTGCGGCCGAGGTGGTACGGCGGGTTCTGCAGCGCTATCTGGGCGCACAGCCCCGGAATCGGCCGGCCGGCCAGCGACCACTCCTGGGTGATCTCCATCAGCTTGGCGAAGGTGGCCTTGTCCTTGGGCCGGTTGTACTCGTCCCAGACGATCACCTTGGACTCGGGCCCCATGAGCGAGCGGCTGAGCAGCGTGTCCAGGGTGCCGTCGGGCGTCGGGATCGGCACGCACAGGTCCTCGACATTGGTCACCGGCAGCGAGAAATAGACCGGGTCGCGCCCCGTCTCCTCCCGGACCACCGCCTTGGTGATCTCCGTCTTGCCGCAGCCGGGCGGGCCCTGGAGCAGCACGGACCAGTTCTCCCGGACGGCGGTGCGCAAAATGGCGCGCACCGGATCCGCGATGGTCGAGGGGTTCGGGCAGCCGACGGCGGCCGCGATGCCGTCCAGGATCTCCGCCGTGCGGTCGGGGCCCGGCTTGCCGTCCGACTTCATATCCCGCAGGCGCAGCCGCTGACCGCCGACCAGCGGCAGCGCCCAGGACAAGGGAAACCCGGCGCGGGCGCAGTCCAGCACATGCTGGAGGGTGCGCGGCGACAGCAGCGAGCGCAGCCGCGGGGTCAGCCCGGCCCAGAGCCGGAACACCTCGGTCAGGTCCCAGTTTTCGTAGCGCTCGGCCAGGTTCTGCCGCCAGGCGGTGTCATTGGCGGTCACCCGCAGGGTGACCATACGGTCCAGCACGGCCAGATCGCTGCGCCGGGCGCTGGTCTCGGCCAGCGACTCGTTGTCGGCGAGGAAGACGCCGACGCAGCCGAGCTTGCGCAGATCGTGCTCGCCGAGCGTCCAGTTGCAGGCGATCTGCATCAGCTGGGACTGAATGGTCTCACCGGCCTGCAGCGAGTCGTCGATCAGCAGCACAAAGGGCTTACCGGGGGTGAGCTGACGCATAATCAGCTGGGTGAGGACCAGCTCACCGCTGTGCTCGTCCCGCACCGGCGCGTTGACCAGCAGATCGTCCGGGGTCAGATTGGCCGCCGGGACCAGGATCACCTCGGTGCCGGGGTGCGCCTCGGGGACGTAGGAGAGAAACGTCGACGTCTTGCCGATGCCGTGCTCGCCGAAGACCTGCCCGGTCTGCCCCATGGCGATCATCGCGCTGATGAACTGCTCAAGACGGGCGCCGCTGCCCGGCCCGGTCCGCCGCGCCGTCTTCTGTGGCTTCGGCGTCTTCTGCGGTTGCCGCGCCGTCCGCCCCGCCCGGTCGGCGGACCCGTCCTCCGTGGTCGGTGCCGTCGTCTCCACGCTGCTCACAGTGGTCTGTTCCCTCGTTGTGTGTCTGTCGATGTGCGAAACGGTCAGCCGACGAGTCGGCCGTCAGCTGTCACCGGTGACCACCCGGTGGCAGGCCATCGGCGGATCGTGCCGCTCCGGCCAGTCGTCCCCGCCGTCCGTGATCAGCCAGATCCACCGGTCGGGGTGGGCCGGGGTGACCTTGGGCGCATAGCCGTCGGTGACCATGATCACCGCGTCGGCCCGTTCCTCGAACCGCCGCCCGTTCACCTCCAGTCGGCCCTCGACATAGTCGACGACCAGCTGGAAGTTCGTCCCGCCGCCGCCGAGCACCCGCTCCCCGGGGACGAACGGCATCACGGCGCCGTCGAAGCTCAGCCAGTGGCTCTCCACCCCGTCGGTCCGGCCCACCAGCGAGGTGATCCAGTCGACCACCTGCTGCGGCATCGAACCCGAGGTGTCCAGCGCGACCACCACCACCTTGGTGCGCTCCGCGCCCCGCCGGGAGAGCATCGGGTCATGGCCGAGCGCCAGCAGCACGGCCCCCTGCTTCTTCGGATAGACCAGCCGCTCGCCCTCGCGCAGCTTGGAGGCCAGCACATCGGAGAGCCAGCGCCGCCACCACTCCACCCGCCGGGTCCGCGGGGTCTCACCGCGCAGCGCGGCCAGGCCCATCCGGCCCCACATGCGCTCCAGCCGTTTGCCGCCCCCGGCGGTGCGGTCCGCCAGGGCCAGCATCTCCTCCCGGGCGATGCCCTCGCCGCGCAGCGCCGCCCGCATCGCCTCGCTCAAGGTGGCGTCGACGATGGAGGACAGCGTCTCCTCGTCCATCGGCAGGCTACGGCCCGCCCCTTGGCCCTGCTCGGCCCCGGCCAACTGCATATGGATGCACACCGCGGGCGGTACGGGCGGCCGGCGCATCCGCTTGAGCTCCCCGTACACCCCCAGGTCGGTGTCGACGAAGTCCCGGTAGGACAGCGGCGTCAGGCCCTGCTCGGACAGATCGGCCACATACTGCCCGTGCACCTCGCGCGGGTCGACGCCCACCGGCTCCCGGCGGGTGCCCCCGAGGCCGTCCGGCACCTCCTGGGCGGGCAGCTCCGTACGCCCAAGACGGACCATGGCCACATGGTTGATCGCCACCTCGGCGGCCAACTCGAAGACCGGGTCGGCGCGCAGCTCCTCGTCCACGTACAGATGGCGGTGGATCAGATGGCGCGCCTCGTGGAACAGCACGAACCGCACGCCGCTCGGCCCGATCCGGACGAAAAACTCAGGGTTGTACAGCAGCAGGCAGCTGCCGTCGCCCACGGCCACCACCGCCGCCGTGTCCACCGCCGCGGTGGCGATCTGGTGGTGGCACTTGGCGTACAGCCATGAGCCCACCACGCTGTCCTTGACCCCGAAGTCCAGCAGCGCCGCCTCCTTGAGCCGACGGCCCTCCTCCGCCACCGCCGGATCCGCCACCTGACACTCCAGCAGCGCCCGGCGGTCGCGCAGGTCGATCACCCCCCGCGCCGCGGCATGCCGGCTCTCCCCCGTCACCCGTGCCACTTGCCCCCCTTTATCCCGCACGTTCATCCCGCATGCCGCTTTTCCGCATGCCGCGTTCCGGCGCGGCCCTGACCGGCTCCGCTACCAAGAACGTTATCCACCGGGTCTGACAGCGCCGCCCCGGGTCCGCCGCCCCGGCCCCGCCGCGCCGGATCCAGCCGGGGCCGCCGCGCTCAGACCACCATCGGCCGGTCGGCCGGGGTGACGGGGGCCGGGAGCGTCGTGGAGCCCGCGAGATAGCGGTCCACGGCCGCGGCGGCGGAGCGGCCCTCCGCGATGGCCCATACGATCAGCGACTGGCCGCGGCCCGCGTCACCCGCCACGAAGACGCCTTCGCAACCGGTGGCGAACCCCTCGTCCCGGGCGATATTGCCCCGGGCGTCGAGTTCCAGGCCGAGCTGGGCGATCAGACCGCCGTCCCGCTCGGGACCCGAGAAGCCCAGCGCCAGCAGGACCATGTCCGCCCGCAGCACCCGCTCGGAGCCCGGTTCGGGCCGCCCGTCCGCGTTGACCCCGACCAGCCGCAGCGCCCGGA
Source organism: Streptomyces sp. NPDC020845 (assembly GCF_044334165.1). NCBI lineage: Bacteria > Bacillati > Actinomycetota > Actinomycetes > Kitasatosporales > Streptomycetaceae > Streptomyces > Streptomyces sp. NPDC020845. Next base: position 134,161 of record NZ_JBIRSJ010000014.1, read on the forward strand.
CAGCGCCCGTCGCGCCTCCCGGGCCAGGGCGCGCCCCTTCAAAGCGGATCGTGGCGGCCGAGAACAGCCGCGCGTCCACATCGGCGTCCGGGGACGCGCCCAGCTCCTGGGCCTCCTCATGGGCGGCGGACATCCGGTAGATCTTCGGGTGGACCGGCCAGGGCTGGTCCTCGGGCCGCTCGGTCCCGGGCCGGACGTGGATGTCCAGCTGGGTGACGGAGGCGGCGCCCTGGCGCAACACGGTGCCCAGGCAGTCCGCGCCCGTGTCCCCGCCGCCGACGATCACCACATGTCTGCCCTCGGCCGTGATCGGCGGCCGGGCGAAGTCGCCCTCCTGGACCCGGTTGGCCAGCGGCAGATACTCCATCGCCTGGTGTATTCCGGCCAACTCCCGCCCCGGCACCGACAGCTCCCGCCACGCCGTCGCCCCGACCGCGATGACCAGCGCGTCGTAACGGGCCCGCAGCTCGGCTGCGTCCACGTCGGTGCCCACGCCCACGCCCGTACGGAACTTGGTGCCCTCCGCGAGCATCTGCGCCAGCCGGCGGTCGAGGTGGCGCTTCTCCATTTTGAACTCGGGGATGCCGTAGCGCAGCAGACCCCCTACCCGGTCGGCCCGCTCGTACACCGCCACCGTGTGTCCGGCGCGGGTCAGCTGCTGGGCCGCGGCCAGGCCCGCCGGGCCCGAGCCGATGACCGCGACGGTCTTCCCGGACAGCCGCTCCGGTGGCTTCGGGGTCACATAGCCGCTCTCCCACGCCCGGTCCACTATGGCCCGCTCGACGTTCTCTATCGTCACCGCGGGCTGGTTGATGGCCAGCACACATCCGCTCTCGCAGGGCGCCGGGCACAGCCGGCCGGTGAACTCCGGGAAGTTGTTGGTCGCGTGCAGCCGCTCGCTCGCCCGCCGCCAGTCGCCGCGCGAGACCAGCTCGTTCCATTCGGGGATGAGGTTTCCCAGCGGGCAGCCCTCGTGGCAGAACGGGATGCCGCAGTCCATGCAGCGCCCGGCCTGCGCGCCGACGATCGGCAGCAGACCGCCGGGCACCTGCACCTCGTTCCAGTCCCGCACCCGCTCGGCCACCGGGCGGCGCGGCGGAAGCCGGCGAGGTGTGGAGAGAAAGCCTTTCGGGTCGGCCATGGCGGCATTCCTTACCCGTGTCTGTCCGTGTCACGGACCGGCCGCTTGGTGGCGGGCGCACCGTGGACACCACGCCTTTCCCCACTGTACGTCCGGCCGCAAGGGCGCCCATGCGGCCGCCACCTGCGGCCACCGCGCAGTCGGCGCATGCGCGATCGCCGCCCGGTGATGTTCCCCGCACGCTGGAGGAGACGCGCGGAAAGAGAGACGAAGGGAGCGGCGTCATGGCCTGTGGATCTCGCGGATCGACGCCCCTGTGGGCCGGCGAGGCCAGCTGGTTCTGCTGCGGCAACTCCTGGGGCCCGTGCGCGAGCACGGGTGGCGGCGCGTGTGGCACCTGCCGGTCCGGCGAGCTACAGGCCGCGTGGCCGCACGCCTCGCGGGAGTGCTGGGAGATCACCCGGCCGGACCTGTGCGGGGAGGACATACCGAAGCGTGGCTGTGGCAGCGTACTGACCGTCCGCCACCAGTGCTCCGACGCGTCGGTGTGCGTGACGATCACCGACTGCGGCCCGCGCACCAAGAGCTTCTGCTCCGAGAAGACCTGCTGCGACGGGGTCTGCCGGACCAACCGGGTCATCGACCTCACGCCCGCGGCCTTCTCCGCCCTCGGCAGCCTCAGCTCCGGCACCCTGCCGGTGCTGATCGACGAGTGACGGAGGACCCGGCCATGACCCCGCCCCGACCGGCCCCCGGCCGCCTCAACGACCCTGCGGACCACGGCAGACGGCGGTTTCTGACCACCGTGGCCCTGGGTGGCGCCACCATCGTCGGCGCGACCTCGCTGGGTGCCGTCGACGCCGACGCCGCCTTCACCGCGCCCCTTGAACCCCTGGACCCGGCCGTCGCCCGGAGCGCCTTCGTGGAGGGCCGGATCCAGCGGATCGACGGCAGTGTGCTGGACATCGCCGGATCCCACGGCGACCGGGCGCGGGTACGGCTGACCAACGCCACCAGCGTCTGGAAGGCGGGGGTCGCCACCGCCGAGCAGATCGAGGCCGGTGACGGGCTGTACGCCCGTGGTGTCCCGATGCCCGATGGCACCGTCGCCGCCGACGCGGTGTGGGTCAACATCGTCAACCTCTACGCCACCGTCCGCGGCATCGAACAGGACCGGCTCCATCTGACGCACGGAGCGCACCGGATCGTCGGCCATCTGTCCCCGGCCACCACCAGCGCCTCGTACGCGCGCACCGCCCCCACCTCCGATCTGTCCCGGCTGCGGGTGGGCGACGGCGCCCAGGTGCTCGGCGCGTGGCGGCCCGCGGACGGGGCCGTGGACATCGTCCGGGTCTCGGTCGGGCCCCCGCCGCGGAGAGTACGGTGATCGCCCCGCCCGCCGGGGCGGCCCCGCTGCTGACCGCCGGGCTGCTCGGCTGGACCGGCGTGGCCAAGCTGTGGTCCCGCCGCCTGACCCGCCCGGCGCCGCCCGCCGCGCTCGTCCGGCTGTCGCACGGCGCCCGCCCGGCCGCGCTCGCCCTGCGGCTGCTCGGCGTACTGGAACTGCTGCTCGCCATCGCGCTGCTCACGCTGCCCGGGACCGTGGCCCCGGGGGTGGCGGCAGCCGTCCTCGGCGTGGGCTTCACCGGCTATCTGGGCTACGCCCGCCGGGCCGCACCGGGCTCGTCCTGCGGCTGTACGGGGAGCGGTGCGGCCCCCGTCACCTGGCGCGCCTTCGCCCGTGCCACCGCCCTGGCCGCGGGTGGCGCGGTGGCGGCCGTGGCGGCGTCGGCGGGGGAGCCCTGGTGGGCCGCGGTGGCGCGGCGGCCGGTCGGTTCGCTGTGCCTGGTCGGCGGCGGCGCGATCGGCCTCGTGGCGCTTTCGGCCGACGGCCGTGCGGGCTGGTGGTGGCGCGGCGTTCGGGCGCGTGGCCTTCGGCGGCGGGGCGCCGGGCCGCCGCCGCTCGCCGGGCCCATGGACGGCGGCGTGGTCCCGGTGGCCGCCACGGTCGAGCTGCTGGAGCGCTCGCTGGCCTGGCGGGCGGCGGCCCCGGTGGTGCGGTCCGCGCTGCTTGACCACTGGGACGACGGTGGCTGGCGCGTCCTCCAGTACTCCGGGGTGCACGGCGGGGGCCAGGGCGCCAGGCCGGTCTTCGTGCTCTTCGCCGTGGACGCCGCGGCCAGCCTGGACACGGTGGCCGAGCCCGCGGTCCGCGTCGGTGTCGTCGACGCGGACACCGGAGAGCCGGTGGCGGCCCCCACCCGGCCGCTCCCCGGCAGGAGTCCAGGGTCTGACTAGGGCCCGGACGACGCGGCGAGCAGGGCGGTGTCGTCGTCGACGCGCCCGGGGGCGTGGAGCAGGCCCATGGACCGGTCGATGATCCGCTGCGGGTCGAGCCGCTCCGATTCGGACAGCCCCGCGCAGGTCGCCCGCAGGGCCGCCAGCCCCGCGTCGACCGAGAGCCTGCTGTTCTCCACCAGACCGTCGGTGTACAGCAGCAGCCCGGCGCCGGCCGGCAGCCGCGTCGCGTGGTTCTCGGGCGCCCCCTGCGCCAGCCCCAGCGGGGCGCCCGGCCGGGTCTGCAGAAAATCGGTGGCCTCGCCCGCCACCACCAGCGGCGGAAGGTGTCCGCCCGACGCCCACCGCAGCCGGCGGGTCCGCGGCTCGTACACCGCGTACAGACACGTCGCGAAGTGTTCGACGTCCAGCGACCGCAGATACGCGTCCAGCTTGGCGAGGAGCGTGCCCGGGGCGGCGCGGTCGAGCGCGAAGCCGCGCAGGGCGGGACGCAGTCGGCCCATCACGGTCGCGGCGTCTACGTCGTGGCCCATCACATCGCCGATCGCCAGCCCCATGGCCCCGCCGGGCAGCGCGATCACGTCGTACCAGTCGCCGCCGATCTCCGTACCGGTGGTGCTGGCCCGGTAGTAGGACGCGGTGCGCAGTCCGGGCACCTGGGGCAGGTGCTGGGGCAGCAGCGCCCGCTGCAGGGTCAGCGCCAGCCGGCGCTCGTTGCGGAACCGGGCGGCGTTGTCGTAGGCGAGGGCCAGCCTGCCCGCGAGGGATTCGAGGTGCCTCCGGTCCCCCTCGCGGTACGCCGGCCCGCGCCTGGCAACGGCCAGCGCCCCGAGCCTCCGGCCGTGGGCGACCAGCGGTACGGACAGCACGGTGTCGGGTGGGGGCGTCCGGGCGCGGCCGGCGCCGAGGCTTTCGCCGAGGGCGCGCTCCAACTCCATCGGTCCGACCGTCCGCTTGCCCGAGACGAACACGGACTGCTCCGCCCGCGGGTCGGTGAACCGGATCCGGATCTCGTCGGCGAGGGCCGGAATCAGCACCTCCGCCGCGGTCTCCAGCACCTGCGGCGGGTCGAGGCTGTCGGAGAACAGCATGCTCGCCTGGGCCAGGGAGGTGAGCGCGGCCGCGTGGCGGCGGCTGTCGGTGAGCACCTGCTCGCGCAGGCGCGACAGCTCCAGGTTGGCGCGCACCCGGGCGAGCAGCTGGCGGGCGGAGAAGGGTTTGGCGAGATAGTCGTCGGCGCCCGCCCGCAGGCCCTGCACCGTCGCTTCCTCCCCGGCCCTGGCGGTCAGCAGGATGATCGGCAGGCGGGCGGTCCGGGGATCCGAGCGCAGCGCCCGTACGAGCGCGAATCCGTCCAGCCGCGGCATCATCACATCGGTCAGCACCAGGTCGACGGGGCGCGACAGGGCGGTATCCAGCGCCGCCCGGCCGTCCCCGACCAGCAGCACATCGTGGTCCGGGCCGAGCAGTTCCTTCAGATAGCAGCGCACATCGGCGTTGTCGTCGGCGACCAGCAGCAGCGGCCGGCGGGCGCCGTCACCTTCGGGCGAAGCCACCGGGATCCACTCCTCGGCGGGGACCGGGGCGGCGGCGGTGTCCTTGGCGGTGTCCGCGGTCAGGTCCGCGTCGCTGCGCAGCCAGTGCAGCGCCTCCCCGGCATAGGCAGCGATGCGCTCCTGCCGGGCGGTCCCGTCATGACCGAGAGGGGCGCCGGTAGTGCCCGCCGCGAGATGGGCGGTGCCGAACGGCACCTCTACGGTGAATGTGCTGCCCTCGCCCGGCCTGCTGCTCACCGAGACGGTGCCCGCGTGCAGCTCGACCAGGTCCTTGACGAGCGCGAGGCCGATGCCACTGCCCTCGTGCGAGCGCGAGCGCGCCGCGCGCACCTGGTGAAACCGGTCGAAGAGATACGGCAGCTCCTCCGGGGGCACCCCGGTGCCGGTGTCCGCCACGGTCAGCCGCGCCCGGTCCCCGGCCGCGGCCAGCCGCACCGTGACCCCGCCCGCGAAGGTGAACTTGAGCGCGTTGCTGAGCAGATTGAGGACGATCTTCTCCCACATCTCCCGGTCCACATGCACCGGTCCGGGCAGCGGGGGACACTCCACCCGCAGGCTGAGCCCCGCCAGGTCGAAGGCGGAGCGGAACACCGCCGCCAGCTCCGCCGTGACACGCGAAAGATCCACCGGCTCGAAGTGGCCCCTCAGCCGTCCGGCCTCCGCCCGGGAGACATCGAGCAGCGTGTTGACCAGCTTCAACAGGCGCAGCGCGCTGCGCTCGGCGAGTTCGAGCTGTCTGCGCCGCTCGGGCCGGTCCTCCACCGAGAGGGCCTGCTGCACGGGCCCCAGCAGCAGGGTCAGCGGGGTGCGGAACTCATGGCTGACGTTGGCGAAGAACGTCGTCTTGGCGCGGTCCAGCTCGGCCAGCGCCTCCGCGCGCAGACGGTGCTCCTGCTGGGTGTGCGCCGCCGCCAGCGCCGCGCTCACACCGCGGGCGAGCACATCGTAGAAGTCCTGGTAGGAGGCGTTGACGGGCAGCTTGGGGTTGACCCCCATGACGAGTACGCCCGCCACCTCGTCCGAGCGGAGCAGCGGATGGACCAGCGCCTTCTGCCCCGGCCACCCGAGCAGCGAACCCGGCAGCCAGGCAGGGGCGGCGCCCTCGACCACCGCGGCCAGCCGCGCCGCGAGCCCGCCTTCCTCGGCGGGCTCCTCCAGCCGTAGGTCCTCGGCCGGTCCGGCGGCGTCCGCCGCCACGGCCGTGGCGGCGGACAGCCGCAGCCTTCCGGGGCCTGGCGCCAGATAGACCGCGGTGAACGGCACGTCCTCGCGGTGGCCGTCCAGCACCTCCGCGACCGTACGGGCGACGTCCTGCGGGGTGAGCAGCCCGGCCGTCCTGGAGCCGAGGGCAGCCAGCAGCCGTAGCCGCCGCTCGCTGAGCACCCGGGCCGTGGTCTCGGTGACGACGTGCAGCACACCGCCCACCGTGCCGTCCGGCTGCATGATCGGCTGGAAGGAGACGTCGTAGTAGGACTGCTCCAGGAAGCCGCGCCGGATGAGCGTGACGCCCATGTCCGTGACCATGATCGGCTTGCGGCTGTCCACCACGGAGCGGAAGAGCGGCCCCGTGGTCGTCTCCCAGTTCTCCGGGAACACCTCACTGCACGGCTCGCCCAGCGCCCCCGGGTGCTTGCTGCCGATGACGGCGGCGTAGCTCGCGTTGTACAGCATCCGGAGTTCGGGGCCCCAGAACAGCGCCATCGGCTGTTCGGAGCCGAGGGTGATGCGCAGGGCCTCGGTCAGCCGGGCAGGCCACGTGTCCGTACGCCCCAGGGGGGTCGCCGCCCAGTCGATGCCGCTCATCAGGCTGCCCAGCGAACCGCCCGCGGCGAACAGCTCCTCCACCGTTGAGTGCTGCCTCTCGGGCCCGTTCATGGAGTCGGCTCTCCTCAGTCACAGTGTGGCACAGCGGTGCCGCGATGAATCGTTGGTACGGTCTGCTGAGTGCGCGGGCCCACACCGCGGGACGACGGATCACCGCGAGACGACGAACCGCCGCGCGGCAGACGGGCGCGGCGGGACCACGAATCCCCCTTCAAACGGCTGCACGAGGCCTTCCACGCCTCCCCGATGGGGCGTGGATGGCGGCGCGGCAGCGAGTTCGAACTGCTCCACCGCGCCATGGGTTTTGCCGCGCTCGGGTTCCTCACCCTCGTACCGCTGCTGATCGTGGTCGCCGCGGCCGACCCGGTGAACCGGCAGGGGTTCGCCCAATGGCTGGCCGAAGGGCTCGGGGTGTCCGACGGGTCGCGGGACGAGGTGCGGCGGCTGTTCGCTCCGCCGCGGCAGGCGTTGGAGACCACCACGGCGTTCGGTCTGGCGACGCTGTGCGTGTTCGGCCTCCGGTTCGGCGCCGCGGTGCAGACCGGCTACGAGAAGGTGTGGGAGCTGCCCCCGGGCCGCTGGCACACCATCTGGCGCCATCTGGTGTGGCTCGCGGTGCTCATCGGCTACCTCCTGTTGTCCTCGCACCTGGGGCCGGGGTGGCGGCTGGGGATCGGGATCGTGGGGACGGTGGCGTTCTTCTGGTGGTCGCAGCGCGTGCTGCTCGGCGGGCGGATCGGCTGGGGCGCCCTGCTGCCCGGAGCGCTGGCGACCGGGCTCGGGCTGTTGGGCCTGCGGATCTTCTCCCGGCTGGTGTTCTCCCCGCTGATCGCCTCCAGCGCCGTCTCGTACGGCCCGGTCGGCACGGTCCTGGTCGTCCAGTCCTGGCTGGTCGGCGTCGGCTTCGTGGTCTTCGGCGGGGCGCTCCTCGGCAGGCTGCTGCACGAGGAGTGGGTGCTGATGACGAACCGGCGCCGACACGGGAAGGGCTGACCGTACGGGGTGCTGGTCACACGGATGGCCAGGATCTGTCGCGGCGCCACGATCTTGGTCGGATCCTCTCCTTACATGACACATGGGCATTGTCGGCCCTGTGCTTTGCAGAGGAGATAAGCGCCATGCATCACCTGAAGCGTGCCGGCCTCAGCGCGGCCACCGGGCTTGCCGCCCTGCTGGCCTGCGCCGCCCCGGCATCGGCCGTGGGGGACGACAACTACGACCCGTCCCATCGAGAGACCCTCTTCCATCTGACCACACAGCCGGTCGACCAGAGCTACCTGGACCTCGACGGCCTCGGGCCGAGCCAGGGAGACGAGCTCATCATCAGCGGAAACGTGCTGCAGAACAGCCAACAGGTGGGCACGTTCAGTGAGGTGTGCACGATCACCCGGGTCGCGCCCCCCGACGAGAGCGACCTGCTGTGCGAGGGCACTCTCGTGCTGCCGCAGGGCCAGATCACCTTCCAGGGACGGTTCACGATCATGGCCGGTGGCCCCTCGGACGTCACTTTGGCCATCACGGGAGGTACGGGCGTCTACCGCACCGCACACGGCTTCATCCAGGCCGTCAACCCGGGCGCCGCCCAGACGGAGATCGTCGTCCACCTCATCCCCTGAACAGCGGAACACGCTCGTACGGCGGACCCGGGCGCGAAGAGCGCGGCCCGGGTCCGCCGGTGTCAGATCTCGCGGGCGCGGGCCATCAAAGAGCGTCCGATGAGAGCACATGCCACGGCCGCGAAGGCGAGCAGCGTCAGCATCCAGGGCCAGGCGGAGCCGAACCCATTGAGCGCCCCGTCCCGGATGCAGCGGATCCCGTACGTCACCGGATTGGCCCAGGACAGCCAGCGCAGCACGGGCGCCATCTGTGGCGCGGGATAGAACGAGGGGCTGGCGAACAGCAGCGTGGGCGCGAGCACGTTGATGGTCACCGTGAAGCGCTGGAAATCCTTGAACAAGGTGGCGAGCAGCAGATACAGACCGTTGAACGCCATCGACGCGACGGCGATCCCGCACAGGATCGCCACCCAGTGGCTCGGCGGCCAGCGGAAGGTGAAGACGAGGAGGGACACCCCCAGCGCGGCCAGGCTCTGCGCGAGGATCAGCAGCGTACTGACGATGAGCTTTCCCGCCACATAGCTGCCGCGCCGCAACGGATAGGACCACAGTTCCACGTCCATCCGCCCCAGACGCTCCTGGAAGAGGGAGGTGCCCGCGGTGGTGGCCGCCGCGAGCATCGAGGAGAGCAGCAGGGCGGGGACGGCGAATTCCGGGTAGCTGACAAGACGGCCCTCGTACCGCACGTCCCCGATCAGACGGGACAGGGAGGTGGCGAAGAGGAGCAGGTACACGGCGCTCGGGGTGATGGCGAGCAGCAGGTTGGTGCGGTTGCGGGTGAGCAGCAGATACTCGCGGTACATCGTCGCCGCGATGTCACCGCGCAGCAGCGTCGGTCCCGTGGCCGGTCCCGATACGAGGTCAGCCGTCATGTCCGGCCCCCACGAGGGTCAAAAAGGCGTCCTCCAGTGACGGTGTGCGGTACTCGACCGCCCCGATGCCGATCCCCAGCGCCTCCGCACGGGTCAGCAGCGCGGGGAGGCGGGCCCGTATGCCGTGGCCCCTGACCTCGACCTCGCCCTCGCCGGCCGTCATCCGCAGCGGTGGCTGCGCCCGGCCGAGCACGGCCTGCAACGCGTCGGTGTCCTGTGGGCGCTCCGGGCGCACCAATGCCACCTGGCCGCCGAACCGCTCGGCGAGTTCGCGCGGGGCCGCGAACTCGACCAGCCTGCCGTGGTCGACCACCAGGACCCGCCGGCAGTTGCGCTCCACCTCCTCCACATAGTGACTGGTCCACAGCATGGTGGTCCCACGTTGGCGGCGCAGTTCGTGCAGCAGCGACCACACCTGGCGGCGGCCGCCCACATCCAGCCCGGCGGAGGGCTCGTCGAGCAGCAGCAGCGGTGGATCGCCGAGCAGCGCCCGAATGACCTGGAGGCGCCTTCTCTCCCCTCCGGAGAGGGTGAAGGTGAGCTGGCCGGTCTTGCCGTCCAGTCCGAAGGCGGTGAGCAGATCGTCCACCTGGCGCCGGACGTCGCGCCAGCGCAGCCCCTTGTATCTGGCGGCGGTCCGCAGATTGTCCAGGGCGGGCAGCATCATGTCGAACGGGCCGCTCTGGTGGACGACGCCGATCCCGCGCTTGACCGCCCCCGTGGGCCCCGCGGGGTCGGCCCCGAACACCTCGACGGCGCCCCGGGTGGGGACGGTGGCCCCGCAGATCATCTTGATGAGCGTGGTCTTCCCGGCCCCGTTCGGGCCCAGCAGACCGATGACCTCGCCCGGTTCGATGGCGAACGACAGATGGCTCACCGCGTCGTGTGCCATGCCGTCGTACCGCTTGACCAGCTCGTGCGCATGGACCGCGGGCGTCATGCCGACGGGCCCGCGGCCCCGGACGCGGCGACGTCGTCGGCCACGTCGGCCACGTCGGCCACGTCGGCCACGTCGGCCGTGTCGGTCAGCAGAAGTCCCTGTCCCGCCAGCGTGTCCAGGAACTCGCGCACATCCCGCACGACCACGGCCGCCTGCCCGGTGTCCTCGGCGGCGTACCGCTGCGCCATCTGAGACGCGATGCCGGCCGCGTCGGCGGGATTTCCTTCGGACACGAGGAGCCATAGCTCGGCACCCGTGCTGTTGAGGGTCTGGAACTCGCCTGAATGGCCGTCGTAGAGCCGCACTTCGCCGTCGTCGGCCATCCAGACGACGTCGGGGGCGATCCGGTAGCGCATGGACGTATCCCTTCAGTTGACGAGGGGGAGGAGGCGACGGCCCGGGGTCTTCCAGTCCTCGTACACCGGGTGGACCGTGTCGTCCCGGACCAGGTGGGGCTGGAGCAGCTGGTCCTGGTGCTCGGTGAGTTCGCGTCCGGACACCCCGGCGGCCCGCCACCAGTTGGAGATCATGGAGTGGCGCAGCATCCGGCACAGATGGCGGCCGTTGCGGTGCACATCGCCGCTCTCCGCCATGTGGTACGCCCGGCAGCCACCGCCGCAGGCCGCCCGGATGTAGCAGCGGCGGCAGTCCTTCAGGTTCTCGCCGCTGAATACGCTGTTGCCGCGCATATCGGCCAGCACCGGGGCCGCGAAGAGTTCGGTCAGCCGGTGCTCCCGTACATTACCGGCCTTGTGCACCGGCTCGGTGACGAGTTTGCACGGATACACATCGCCCAGTGAATTTATATAGATCTCATTGCCGCCCATGCCGCAGTTTCCCCTGATGGTGCAGGGCTTGCTGGCCTTGGGGCCGTCGGGGAGCAGCTTGTCGGCCATCGGATTGGTCCAGAAGAATGTCTGGATCTTCTGGAAGTCCCGCCATCCGAATTCATATCCGTCGGTCGCCGCGCGGCCGAGGTCCGAGTGGTACATGAGGCGCACCCGGCGCACCTTGAGATCGTCCACGAATTCGCAGACCTTCTCCAGGGCGTCCACGTTCTCCGGTGTCACCACATGATTGATGACGGGGACGACGCCCGCCTCGTTGAGCAGTCCCAGACCCTTGCCGGTCCGGGCGAACGTGCCCTTGCCGCGGGTCCGCTCGTGTATCTCCGCGGTGCCGCCGTCCACGCTCACGGTCACCGTGCCGAAGATCTCCGAGATCTGCCGTGCGATCTCCGCCGTGCGGATCATCGTGCCATTAGTGATCATGTTGACGGTCAGTCCGCGCTCGCGGGCGTGCGATGCGACCAGGAACAGGTCCTTGCGCAGCATCGGTTCGCCGCCTGTGAAGATCATCTGCCGCACGCCCAGGTCCGCCGCCTGGTCGACGAGGTCGAGCGATTCCTCGGTGGACAACTCCCCGGGCAGACACTTCTCCGATGAGGCATAGCAGTACGGGCAGCGCAGATTGCAGCCGTCGGTGATCGCGTAATAGACGGTGGTGAGGCTCGGCTCGGGCTGGCGCACCGCCGGGCGATGGCCGGGCAGATAGACGATCCACTTGAGCACGAGCTTGGCCAGGACACGCTCCACCTCGGCGGATCCGCTGTCGGACGACGGGGGCTCCTGGCCGCGGCTGAGCGCTTTCAGCACGGCGGATTCCGGTTCGGTGAGCACACACCAGGCGGCCAGTTCGGGGTTGGCGACCAGCCGCCTTTCCGAGTGCCGGAAATAGACGAGATCTTCGGGAACGATCAGGTCGGACCACTGTTCCAGTAGCTTCATCCTGCACCTCCCATGAGCAGGCGGGGCCCGGCCGCGCGCCGGGCCCCGCCTGCCGGCTGACGGGGACTGCCGACAGCCGTCGGTCAGATCTCGAGTCTCGGCTCGGACTCCGCGTTACCGGACCCGGCGCCGGCACCGCCCGAACAGTCGCAGGAGCACGGCTGGTCGATGTCGAACTCGATCGGAAGCATTTCCGGCTTCACCCAGACAGGACTTTCCATGATTCATCCTTTCTCGCGATTGGCGCTTGCGGATACCCGCTCCCGGACAGGCCGGCCCTGATTTTCGGGCGCGCCGGACGATGGGGGCATGGCGTATTCCCATCGCAAGGGCGGGCATGGGTTGTGCGGCAGATCGGCCGAACCCTCACAGCATTGGGGCGGTCGGTCGGAAGTGTCAACAGGAACAAAGCGATCCGGATGGTAGGCGATCGGGGTGCCCGAGCGGGCACTCTATTCACGCCATTTTCCTCCCGTCGATTTAATGACGCCCGAGAGGCCCTTGTGCTCCGCGTGTCGATCATTTCTGTATTTCGCCGGCGAGTGGCGGGAAGCGACGGAAGTGACGGGAGTTATTGGATTTTCTTCCGGCCCGCGGCCTGGCATGCTGGCCATGTGAACGGACCGGAGATCCATGTCAGCCTGGCCCCCGAACTGCGGATGTTCGCCGTCCCCGAGCGACGCCGGGACCGGACCGCCGTCCGCACCGACGGGGCATCCACGCTCGGACACGTCGTCGAGTCGCTGGGCGTTCCGCTCACCGAGGTCGGCGGGCTGTTCGTGGACGGCCGCGAGACTCCGGTGTCGCATGTGCCCCGTGCGGGGGAGTCCGTTGAGGTGCGCGCGGTCGTGCGGCCGCAGCGGGTGCCCGGCGCACCGCTGCGCTTTCTGCTCGATGTGCACCTGGGCACGCTCGCGCGGCGGCTGCGGCTGCTGGGCGTGGACGCGGCGTACGAGAGCGAGGACATCGGCGACCCCGCCCTGGCCGCGCTCTCCGCCGCTCAGCGGCGGGTGTTGCTCTCCCGGGACCGGGGGCTGCTGCGCCGGCGCGAACTGTGGGCCGGCGCGTTCGTCTACAGCGACCGCCCCGACGATCAACTGCGCGATGTGCTCGGCCGGTTCACCCCGCAGCTCGCCCCCTGGACGCGGTGCACCGCGTGCAACGGCCCGCTCGAGGACGCCGACAAGGACGCCGTCCGCGAGCGCCTGGAGCACGGCACGCGGCGCACCTATGACGTCTTCGCCCAGTGCACGGTCTGTGAGCGCGTGTACTGGCGCGGCGCGCACCACGCCCGGCTGGAGGAGATCGTCCGGCAGGCGATGGGGGAGTTCGGCGCCCCCATTGACGACAGGCCCTCGCCTGCGCGTTTCGGTTGAGGTCGGCAAAATGCACCCCGTGGAGCAGGAATGGACTAAACGATTCCATTCCCACCCATGGCCCAACTTGTGACTTGCGTCACAGCCCATCGGCAAAGGATCACAACTCTGTATCCCTGTGCGACGATGCCACAGTGTTGGCCTCGACGAAGTGACTAAGCGTTTTGGTCGGCCGTCATACGGGGAGGCAAGAAATGCCGACGGTGATTGTTATCGGATATAGACCCGATCTCGACCAGGCTCTGCGGCGCCGAGGCTTGGATCCCTTCTATATCGCGCAGGAACCGGCGATCCCCCCGAAGGATCGACGATTCAAGCGTGTCATCGACATCGAGAACGTCCAGGAAGTATTGCGGGCGGTGCTCTCCGCGGGCATCGATGACGTGGTCGGGGCGCTGAGCGTCCATGAAATGGGCGTATTCGGGGCAATCTATTTGCGGCAGCAGCTGAATCTGCCCGGGAATACAGATTCAAAGACGGCTCTTTATTTCCGGGACAAGTACCTTCAGAAGAGCAAGCTGCCGCCTCATATCAAGCGGGCCCGCTGTCGATACGTGTCACAGGACACCTCGTTCGCGGATCTCGCCGACGACCTGGGGAGCGTCTTCGTGGTCAAGCCGGCGACCGGCGCCGGCTCGCTCCGCACCAGCATCGTCCGTTCCCCGGGGGAGTATTCACGAGCCCTGGAGCCGTTCCCGGGCCACTCGGATGTCCAGATCGTCGCCGAATCCTTCATAGACGCCCCGGAAGTTTATATCGACGGGGTCTGGGAGAACGGCGATCTCCGATGGTCGTCCATGAGCAATTACCACGTATCACCGCTGACGGCCGCGCAAGGCGGCATCATGGCCGCCTATCTACTGGACAAAAGGCGGCATTCGGCACTTTTCCATGAGTCGGAGACACTCGCCGACCAGGTACTCACCAGCCTGAATGCGCCTGATTGCGTATTCCACTTGGAGATCTTCACCACGGAGGCGGGGCTGACTTTCGGCGAGTGTGCCATCCGTATTCCAGGAGGGCTGACCCCGCAGATGACCCAGTTGACATTCGGCGTCGACCTCTTCGACGTCGAAATCAGCCTCGCGCTCGGGGAAGGGGCATCTCAAGAACTGAGCAAGAACAGGACGCCGGATCGATTCCACGGCTGCATTCTGTTGCGCCCCGGCAAGGGCGGCAAGCTGACCCAAGCGGACTTCGAACGCAACTTCGTCTTCGATGAGATTGATTACAATTCATCTCCTGATGCGCCGATCGGGCCATACGGCCTCGTCGGCAAGGCAATCGTATCCGACCCGGACGAGCTGAAACTGCAGAAAAAGATCGAGGACATCGTGCGCTTCAACGAGACCGGGTCCACCTGATCCGCCGGCCCCCCCGGAGCGAGCCGTCGGCCCGGAACGTCCGGCGCCCATGAGATCACCTCGCCGCGCTCCTCTGCGCCGCGGGCGCCACGCCGCGTCCGGCCCCGGCCGCATTCACCTGTGACTCACCGCCTGTGACCCGCCCAAGATCCGTGACATCCCCAGGGTCCCCATAACCATCCGTCCGTGATGGGAATTCAGCGCCAGGCCCCGTGTCGTTCGCGACACGCCGCGCCCGAGCCTCTGCTCCCTCTTGTTTTCCGTGACTTCCGATCGGAGGACTTCCCCATGCCGGATCGACTTCCTGCTGCGACGCTCCCTCAGCTGCTTGAACGTGCCTCGTCCGACACCACGCACGGCGTTACATTCATTGGTGGTCCGTTCCTGTCGTACGCCGAGTTGCGGGAGTGCGCCTGCCGGATTTCCCAAGGGCTGCGCGACTACGGCACCGCCCCGGGCGACCGGGTGCTGATCGAGGCCAATGATCCGGAGAATTTCTTCCGCGCCTTCTGGGGGTGTGTGCTCGCCGGTGTCGTGCCGTGCCCGATCGCACCGCCGGCCGACCCCTCCCGATGGCGCGCCCAACTGGAGCATCTGCGCACCCTCTTGGGCGACCCGCTGATGGTCGTCTCCAAGTCGGCCCATGGAGACCTGCCCGATATCGGGCTGCGGACCGTGACGGTCGAGGAGTTGAGCCATGCCTCGGCCGAGCACGATCAGCTCCATACGCCCGCCCCGGACGATCTCGCCCTGCTGATGCTCACCTCCGGATCCACCGGATCGAGCAAGGCGGTCAGGCTCACCCACGCCAATCTGCTGGCGGCTCAGGCCGGAAAGGCGGGGGCGCTGGAACTGGGGCCCGAAGACAAGTCGTTGAACTGGATCTCGGCCGATCACATCGCCGCGATCGAGGCACATCTGCTGCCGATGTTCAATGGGGCCGATCAGGTCATGACAACTCCGGCCACGGTGCTGGCGGACCCCGTGGAGTTCCTGAGGCTGGTCGCGGCTCATCGGGTGCGCGTGACCTTCACCCCCAACTTCCTGTTCGGACAGATCAACCAGGCCCTCTCCGGGCGGCAGCCCTCGCCGGAGGAGCTGGATCTGTCAGGGGTGCGGCACATCATCTCCGGCGGCGAGGCCACCGTGACCGCCACCGTGCGGACATTCCTGGGTACGCTCGCCCGCTACGGGTTGCGCGAGGACGTGATAGTGCCCGCGTTCGGCATGACCGAGACATGCGCGGGCTCCATCTTCAACCGCGACTTCGCCACCCAGGACCTCGAGACGGAGTTCCCCCCGCTGGGCCGCCCGGTGCGGGGCCTGCGGATCCGTATCACGGGCGGCGACGGCGCGGTGCTGGCCTCCACCGACGAGCCCGCGTCGGCCGAGCCGGGCGAGGTGCAGCTGCGCGGCACGATGGTCTCCGCCGGCTACTTCGGCAATGAGGAGGCCACCGCCCAAGCCTTCACCCCCGACGGCTGGTTCCGCACCGGCGACCTGGGATACCTCGACTCCGAGGGGCGGTTGATGCTGGTCGGCCGCACCAAGGACTCCATCATCGTCAGCGGCGTCAACTACTACAGCCACGACCTGGAAGCGGTCCTCGACGAGCTGGACGGGGTGAAGCGCGGGCAGGTCGCGGCCTTCCCGATCCGGCCGGAGGGGGCCGACTCCGAACAGCTCGCCGTCGCGTTCGTACCGGCGGGCGACCCCGCCGATGATACGGCCGTCTACCGGGCCATCGTGTCGATCCGCAGCTCCACGGTGATGCACTGGGGGTTCCGCCCGCAGCTGATCCTCCCCGTCGCCGAGGCCGATCTCCCCCGCGGCAACCTCGGCAAGATCCAACGGTCGCGGCTGCGCGCGGCCGTCGAAGACGGCAGCCTGGACGCGGCGGCCCGTCGGTCGGACGAGGTCAGCACCCGGTTCCTCGGCGGCTATGTGGCGCCGGAGGGCGACGTCGAGACCGCCCTGGCCGCTATCTACGCCCGCGTGCTGAACACCGAGAAGGTGCCGGCGACCGCCAGCTTCTTCGATCTGGGCGGGACCTCGCTGGACGTGCTGCGGCTCAAACTGGAGACTCAGCTCGAATTCGGCATCGACGATCTGCCCATGTCGACGCTTCTGCAGGCCCCGACCGTACGAGCGCTGGCCGGCCGCCTGCGGGGCGGGCGGGTCGTCGACGCTGCCGGGGACTCCGCCTACGATCCGCTGGTGCCGCTTCAGGTCACCGGGGACGGGACGCCCCTGTTCTGCGTCCATCCCGGCCTGGGGGAGGTGCTGGTGTTCATCAACCTCGCCAAGTACTTCACGGGCGAGCGGCCGTTCTACGCGCTGCGGGCACGCGGGTTCGGCCAGGGCGAGACCCACTTCGCATCGTTCGACGAAATGGTGTCCACCTATGTGGAGGCCATCCGGCGAGTGCAGCCCAGCGGCCCGTACGCCGTCGCGGGGTACTCCTACGGTGGGGCGGTGGCCTTCGAGATCGCCAAGCGGTTGGAGGCCGACGGCGACCAGGTCGACTTCGTGGGGGTCTTCAACCTGCCGCCGCGGATCTCCGGCCGTATGAACGAGATCAGCTTCACCGACGGCGCCATCAACCTGGCGCTGTTCCTGGAGTTGATCAACGCCGCCGATATCGAGGAGCTGACCGCCACGCTCCGCCCGCTGCCCGAGCCCGATCAGCTGGCCTATCTGATCGACCACGCGCCGAAGCGCCGGCTGACCGAACTGGACCTCACCCTCGAGCGGTTCACCGCCTGGGTCGACCTGGCCCAGAGCATGGTGCACCTGGGCCGCGACTACGAGCCGTCGGGGTCGGTCGGGCAGGTCAAGGTCTTCTACTGCACCCCGCTGCGCGGTACCAAACAGGAGTGGCTGGACGACCAGCTGAGCCACTGGAACGAGTTCACTCGCGGCGCCAACACCTTTATCGAGGTCGACGGGGAGCACTACACCTTGATGAGTCCGCAGCATGTGCACACGTTCCAGGCGACCTTGCGGCAGGAACTGGCCCGCGCGCTCGGCTGAGGACCGGTGCCCGGCAGGAACCGACGCTCGGCTGAGGACCGGCAGAGGCAACCGCTCATACGACCAGGAGCCGCTGAACATGCAAGGCAAGAAGATTCTCATCACCGGTGGAACGGGACAGGTCGCCAGGCCCGTCGCCGAGGCGCTCGCCTCCGACAACGAGGTGTGGTGCCTGGGCCGGTTCGGCGACGCGGACGCCCGTAAGGCCCTCGAAGAACTGGGCGTCCGCACCGCCACCTGGGACATGGCCACCGACGATCTGGAGGGCCTGCCGCGCGACTTCACCCACGTACTGCACTCGGCGGTGCACCGGGGCGACGGCCATGACTTCGAGGAGACCACGCGCATCAACGCCGTCGGCACGGCACGGCTGATGACCCACTGCTCCGAGGCCGAGTCGTTCCTGTACGTCTCGTCCGGCGTGGTCTACAACCGGGCCGATCGGACACATCGATACCGGGAGAGCGACCCGCTGGGCGGGGCGGCGCCGTGGCTGCCGACGTACCCCGTCGCCAAGATCACGGCCGAAGGGGTGGTGCGCGGCCTGGCCGAAACACTCAGGTTGCCGACGGTGATAGCCCGCCTCAACATCGCCTACGGTCCGTACGGTCACGGCGGCGTGCCCATGATCTTGTTCAGGGAGATGCGCAGGGGACAGGCGTGCGCGGTGCCCCGCGAAGGGCAGAACTACTGCAACCTGCTGCACACCGATGACGTCGTCCGCCAAGTACCGCTGCTGTGGGGCGTCGCGCAGGCGCCCGCGCGGGTGGTGAACTGGGGCGGCGACGAGGAGGTCGGCATCACCGACCTGCTGGAGTACATGTCCGAGCTCACCGGAGTGCCGGTGCGACTGGACCGCGGCGACTACAGCCGGGAAACGGCGATCTTCGACCACGACGTCCGCCGCGGCCTGATCGGCGACTGCTCCATCGGCTGGAAGACCGGTATCGCCCGCACCCTGTCCGACCTGTTCGAGGAGTACCGCGACCGCATCGACGAGCACATCGCCGCACACGGAACATCCAAGTGACGAAGAGGAGTGGGGATTCGAGCATGCGCAGGTCCGCAGATATCGACGCGCTTGAGCAGGTACTGTGCGCAGCCCTCGGCTCCCGCGCGCCTGTGTGCTCTTTGGCCCGCCTTGGCCAAGGTGCCCGCGCGTTCGCCGACCTGGACCCTGCGGTGCTCGAGCGCTCCACTCTCGTCGCCGGCGGGGCCCCGTACCTTCCGACGAGCCCCGCCCCCACCCCTCATGCCCTCGAAGAACTGCTCCGCCGCGCCGAGGCGCTGGACGTGTCCCAGATCCTGGTGCCCGGCGTGCGCCGCAGTGATGACACCGGCCCGCTGCGGGCGGCAGGGCTCGTCCCCGTCGCCGCCGAAAGCGAGTGTGTCGTCCGGCTGCCCAGGGAGCCGGCGGCGGGCGCTTTGGACGATGTCCTGCGGGAGCGCCTTGGCACCCAGCAACTCGGCGAACTGCGCCGCCGCCACGAGGAGGTGTCCCGTGACGTCACCTGGGAGCACATCCCGCTGAGTGACCTCGACGGGAAGCCCTGGGCGCGGGATGCCTTCGTGGAGCTGCATCAGCGCCAGGCCGAGCGCGACGAGGGCCACGACAACCTCTACAACGCCGACGCCCTCGACGTACTGGCACAGGGAGTGCTGGCGGACCGCACCGAGATGTTCGTGTGCCGCAGAGAGAACACCGTGGCCGGGGCCGGGCTCATCACGAGGTCCCACAACGGCAGGGGGCTCTACGTCCTCACCCAGGCCCTCGGCCACGACGATCCCGATGCGCGCCGCGACTTCTCCCTGGCGTCCGCGTACCGGCTGTACCTCCACGCCCGACACTCCGGCCTGGACTGGGTCCACCTCGGCCGGGGGGAGGCGCACCACATGCGGCGCCTCGGGGCGGACCTTTTCGTCCCCCTCGACCACTGGCTCCGCGCTCCCGGACTCGCGGCCCCGGAGAAGGCGGAGGAGCAGGCGCTGTCGGAGTTCGCGACGCCCCCCGTCGCGGCGGTCCCGGTCCCGGGTCCGGCCCGCTTTCGAGCTGTGCCGCGGTTCGACCAGATCGACCTGTCGAGTAACACCAACCCGTTTCTGGGTACCGATGGCAACTATCCCGACCTGGACACGGCAGAGCTTGCCCACACATATCTGACGACCATCTCGCAGCTGCCCGGTCACGACGGCGTCGATGCGCTGACGGCGGAACACCTGCTGTTCACCAGCGGGGCGGTGGACGGCGTCCTGCTGCTCCTGGCGGCGCTGGCCTCGCCGGGCGAGGGCGTCTGCGTCACGCCCCCCACCTTTCCGCTCTACAGCCACTTCGCCCGCGTCCTGCGCCTGCCCGTCACCGAGGTGCCGCTGGGTGGCGACGATCTGTCCCAGGTCGACACCGAGCGGATCCTGGCGGCAGATCCGCGGGTGACCTTCCTGTGCGATCCGGGCAACCCCTCTGGCACCAGGATCGATCCCGCACAGGTGCATGCCCTGGTGACACGCGGCCGTGGACTGGTGGTGATCGACGAGGCCTATGTCGAATTCAGCGAGAAGCCCTCGTATGCCGGGTTGGTTGCCCAGCACGACAACCTCATCGTGCTCAGGACGCTCTCCAAGGCATGGGGCCTGGCCGGAGCGCGCTGCGGGATCGCCCTGGCCGACCCCGGCATCATCGAGGCACTGCGGCGGGTGCAGGTGCCCTTCGGGTTCACCAACGCATCGCAGCGCGCCGCACGGGACCGGCTGACCAACTCCCAACCGGTGCTCGACGGCATCCGGCGCATCCGCGCCGAGCGTGATCGGATGGCCGGGGTACTGGCCGACCACCCCGCCGTGGACCGGGTGTTCCCCTCGGAGACCAACTTCCTGCTGGTCCGGTTTCACAAGCACGAACGCGTCGTGGATCAGCTCAGCGGTGCGGGAATTCTCGTCGCCGACGTGGGGCGTCTCGTCCCCGATACCTGCCGCATCACCATCGGCGATCAGCATGCGAACGCCGCCCTGCTCGAAGCACTCTCCTCTGCTCTGTGAGCCATATCGTTCAGCCGAAAGGATCCGGTCGTGGGTAGCGATTCTTGCTCCGATTCCCCTCTTTCCAGCACTGTCGTCGCCGAAGGGTTCGATCGCTGGAGCCCCGAGCTGAAGAAGGAATTCGACAACAACGCCCATAACGGCCGCGTTGGTCAGTCACTGTTGAAAGAGACCGATTCGCTGCGCATCTGGGAGACCCATCTCCAGCCGGGAGAGCGGATTCCTGTCCACCGGCATGTCCTGGACTACCACTGGATAGCCCTCACAGACGGCCTGGCCCGTCAGCACAACAGCGATGGCAGTACGCGGGAGATTTCCTATGTCCGCGGCCAGACCCGGCATTTTTGTTGCCCCGAGGGGCAATATCACCTGCACGATCTGAAGAACATCGGCGATGAGGTTCTGTCGTTCTTGACCATCGAGACAAAGGGCGGGCCCAACGAGCCCATTCAGCTCTGAAGAGGATTGAGACGTACCGGCCCGCAGGGCGAAACCGCCCTGCGGGCCGACCGTTCAGCCTTCCTTCTTGGTGATCACGAACCGGTCGATCACCAGGTAGTCGATCTCGGTGGCGAGGAAGCACTCCAGCGCGTCCCGCGGTGAGCAGACGATGGGCTCACCGGCCACATTGAACGAGGTGTTGAGGAGGCAGGGCACCTCCGTACGCGCCGTGAAGGCCCGCAGCAGCCGCGCGAGCTCGGGGTTCTGCCGCTCGTCGACCGTCTGGATCCGCGCCGTGCCGTCCACATGACAGGCGCCGGGGATCCGCTCCCGGTACTCCTTCCGCACCGGGAAGACGAAGGTCATATACGGGGATGAGGTCTTCTTGCCCAGCTCGAAGACGCGCGGAGCCTCGGATTCAAGGACGACGGGCGCGAACGGGCGGAAGGGCTCCCGGTGTTTCACCCGGAGATTGATGATGTCCTTGATGTCGGGGAAGGCCGGGTTGGCGAGGATGCTGCGGTTGCCCAGGGCGCGCGGGCCGAACTCGGCGCGGCCCTGGAACCAGCCCACGACGTTCTTCCCGGCCAGCAGCTCAGCCGTCCGCTCGGCGACCGCGGCGGCGTCGGGCTCCTCCTGCCATTCGACTCGATCCGCGTACTCCGCCAGCGCGTCCAGGACCTGCGTCTCGTCGTATGAGGGCCCCAGATAGGGGGTGGTGACCGCGTCGGCGGGCCGGTTCCTGAGGCCGGCGGTGTACACGGCCGCGCCGATGGCGACGCCCGGGTCGCTGGCCCCGAAGCTGACCTCCATCCCGGTGAACGACGACCTCTCCAGCATCTTCGTATTGGCCACGCAGTTGAGCGCCAGACCGCCCTCGAAGAGCAGGGTGTCCAGGTCGGAGGCCGCGGTCAGCGTCCGCAGCTGATGAGCGGTGATGGCCTCGACCATGTGCTGGGCCAGCCCGGCGACCTTGACCCGGAAGTCGAACTGCTCGCGCTTCTCGCTGTCGCCGCCGAAGAGGCTGTCGAACAGCGCGTAGTAGGCCCCGATGTCCATGGGGATGGAGATGGTGTACGAGCCGTCCTCGTGCAGCCGCACCACGCGTTCGAGCAGCGGGTTGTGCTGTGGCGGCGGGCCGTACGCGGCCAGGCCCATCACCTTGTACTCGTCGTTGTTGGGTACGAACCCCAGATAGCGGGTGATCCGCCCGTAGGCCACGCCGAGCGAGCTGGTCATGGGCACGGTGCCGCCCTCGAACAGGCTGACCACGCCGTTCCGCAGCTCGCCCATGACGGCGGACAGGGTCTCCGCCCGGCCGTCGCTCACCAGGAAGGCGGCGTCGCCCCCGCCGGCCAGGTAGGCCCCGCACATGAGATGGGCCAGATGGTGGGGCACCAGGGTGAGTTTGTTGGGATCCAGCTCATAGCCCGTGCGCTGGACGAAGTCGCTGTACACCGCCTCGCGGCTGAACATGCCGGTGTAGACCTCGCCGGCGCTGCGCAGGGCGTCGAACTTGGCCGTGACCGGCAGGTCGGAGTCACATATCTGCGAAATCATCTCCTCGGCCACGGCGGGCGAAAATCGCCAGGGGAAAGCGAAAACGTCCACCTGATCGAGGTCGACACCGGCGGAGTCCAGGCACCACTTGATTGCCTGGGCCGGAAAATCGGAGGTCTTCTTGACCCGGCTCAGCCGCTCCTCCTCGACTGCCGCAACCAACTCGCCGTCGATCACAAGAGCCGCCGCGGCGTCATGGCCCACCAAAAGATTACGGCCGACACCGGTCGCGCCGTAGAGACGTCCGAAAAGCTCCGCGCCTCTGCTGAATCCGTTGTAACCGAGCACGATCACTGGCTCTCAGCCTCCCAAGCACGACAGTAGCCAAAGCTAGAACAGGCTACTCGGCCCGCATACACGAGGGATAGGCATGATGCGTAAACAGATGGTGGTTTGATTTCCCGGGGGACGGCGCCTCCGGGAGAAATTCGCACCGAATGTCGTACCGCTCAATATCCGACACACGGGGAGGATTTCCCGTGCCGATGACCGCCGCCCGGGCGCGGGGCTCGAGGTCCGGTGGGCGGGCCAGGCGGTCGACCGGTCTGTCGGCTGGTCCATCGACCGGTCTGTCGGCCAGTGTCGGTGCCATGGATGAATCGTGTCAACTTCTTTGGGTGGCACAACCCTTGACGCACGGCCGCGTACGCCCATAGCTTCCTGGCCATCAAATCGAAACGTTTCAACTTCAGGCAGGTCGCGACTCGGGGACCGCCCTGCCCCCGAAGGAGACGCACGCCATGACCGGATCCGGATCAGTCGCAGGGCCCCGTATGAGCCGCAGACGGGCGCTGGCCGCGGGTGGCGCGGCCGCCGCCGCATGGGCCGTGGGGCTGCCCACCCCCGCCTTCGCCGATGCCCCCGACCCCGCCTCCACCGACGTCGAGGCCGCCCCCGCCCGGTTGGCGCCCTTCCCGCTCTCCGCCGTACGGCTGCTGGAGAGCCCGTTCCTGGCCAATATGCGGCGCACCCTGTCCTATCTGCGCTTCGTTGACCCGGAGCGGCTGCTGCACACCTTCCGGCTGAACGTCCAACTCCCCTCCACCGCCCAGCCGTGCGGCGGCTGGGAGGCGCCGAACGTGCTGCTGCGCGGCCACAGCACCGGGCATCTGCTCTCCGCGCTGGCCTTCGCCCATGCGAACACCGGCGAGCAGACGTACGCGGACAAGGCGCGCGGAATCGTGGCGGCGCTCGCCGAGTGTCAGGCCGCCTCGCCCGGTGCGGGCTACCGGACGGGATATCTGTCCGCGTTCCCCGAGCGGATTTTCGACGACCTCGAGGCGGGCGGCAAGCCGTGGGCCCCGTACTACACCATCCACAAGATCATGGCTGGGCTGCTCGACCAGCACCGGCTCAGCGGAAACGACCAGGCCCTCGAGGTGTTGCGGGGGATGGCGGCCTGGGTCGACTCCCGCACCGCCCCGCTCGACGAGGCCACCATGCAGCGGCTCCTCGGTGTGGAGTTCGGCGGTATGAACGAGGTGTTGGCGGGGCTGTACCTGGTCACCGGCGACCCCGTCCACCTGCGGACCGCGCGCCGCTTCGACCACCAGTCGCTCTACGGCCCGCTGGACGAGGGGCGCGACGAGCTCGACGGGCGCCACGCCAACACCGAGATCGCCAAGATCGTGGGCGCGGGCGAGGAGTACCGGGCCACTGGGGACCCGCGCTATCTGCGGATCGCGCGGAACTTCTGGGACATCGTGGTGCGCGACCACTCGTATGTCATCGGTGGCAACTCCAACCAGGAGTTCTTCGGCCCGCCCGGGCAGATCGTCAGCAGGCTGTCGGAGGACACCTGCGAGAACTGCAACAGCTACAACATGCTCAAGATCGGCCGTCAGCTGTTCCTCCACGAGCCCGGCAGGGCGGCGTACATGGACCACTACGAGTGGACCCTGTACAACCAGATGCTCGGCGAGCAGGACCCCGACTCCGACCACGGCTTCGTCACCTACTACACCGGTCTGTGGGCCGGGTCGCGCCGGCAGCCCAAGGGCGGCCTGGGCTCGGCGCCGGGCAGCTACAGCGGCGACTACGACAACTTCTCCTGCGACCACGGCACCGGGATGGAGACCCACACCAAGTTCGCGGACACCATCTACTTCCGTGACGAGGACGCCGGCGCCCTGTACGTCAACCTCTTCATCCCCTCCGAAGTGACGTGGGCCGAGCGCGGATTCCGGCTGGTCCAGCGGTCCGGCTACCCCGACACCGACACCGTCCGGCTGACCGTCACCGAAGGCGGCGGGCGGCTCGCGCTCAAGGTGCGGGTGCCCGGCTGGCTGGCGGACGGGGGCCGTCGGGCCCGGGTGCTGGTGGGCGGGCACCCCCTGCTCGACCCGGCCGCCACACCGGTGCCGGGCCGCTATCTGACCCTCGACCGGCGCTGGCGCACCGGTGACACCGTCGAGCTGACCTTCCCGCGCGAGCTGGTGTGGCGCCCGGCGCCGGACAACCCGCACATCAAGGCGGTGTCGTACGGCCCGCTGGTGCTGGCCGGCGCGTACGGGGAGCACGGCCCGCGCACCATCCCGGACATCGAGCCGTCGTCAGTGCAGCGGATGGCGGGGCGTGGCGGGCCGGAGTTCACAGCCGTGGCCGAGGGGGAGAAGGTGCCGCTGCTGCCCTTCCACCGGGTGCACCACCAGAGCTACAACGTCTACTTCGCCGTTCCGCCGCGCGGCCCCGGGCGGCGCGAGATCGCCCACTTCCCGCTGGCCGAGGGCGCCGGGGCGACCAGCGCGGACGCGCTGCGCCGCTTCCCGGACGCCCGGCTGGCCGGCGGCGCCACCTGGACCACCGCGGGGCCGCGGGCGGTGGCGCTGGACGGGAAGGACGGCCATATCGCGCTGCCACCGGGGCTGCTGACGGGCCTGCCCCAACTCACCCTCTCCGTAAGGGTGTTCCTGGACAGCGTGGTCAACTCCGCCCGCGTCTTCGACCTCGGCTTTCACAAGAACACCTATCTGTTCCTCACCCCGCGCACCGGAGCAGGCAAGGCCCGCGCGGCGTGGAAGATCGCGGGCATGGAGGCGGAGGACTACATCGACGCCTCGGCCGCCCTGGAGCCGGGCCGGTGGACCCATCTGGCGCTCACCCTCGGCGGCGGCAGCGGCGTGCTGTACGTGGACGGCGCGGAGGCCGGGCGCAACGACGCGGTGGTGTCCGGACCGCTGCTGCTCGGCGCGACCACCCGAAACTACCTCGGCCGCTCCCAGAACCCCACCCACCCCTACCTGCACGGCGCCGTGGCCGACTTCCGCGTCCTGGGACACGCCCTGACCGCCGCCGAGGTCGCCGCGCTGCACCGCACCAACGGCTGACCCGTACCCCCGAACCTCCACCCCCGCCCGCACACCCTGTCCCTACGGGAGCACCCCCATGTCTGAAACCGGCACCCCAGAGCCCGAAAGACCGATCCGACCGACCAGGCGCCACTTCGTCGTGGCCTCCGGGGCGGTCGTCGCCGCACTCGGCACCGGCCTGCCCGCGGCCCACGCGGAGTCCGCGGCCGGCTTCCCCGCCGGCCACTTCACCGACCCCCGCCGCGACAGCCGCCCCACGGTCTACTGGTACTGGAACGGACCGGTCACCCATGAGCTGATCGACCGGCAACTGGCCGAGCTGCGCGACAAGGGCATGTACGAGGTCGTCGTCTTCCCCTTCGACAACGCCGAGATGAGCCCGGTGTTCTTCAGCGAGGACTGGTTCGACGTGGTCGGACACGTCCTGGCCGTCGCCGAGCGCACGGGGATGCGGGTGTGGGTGTTCAACGACAACCACTTCCCCAGTGGCCGCGCCGCCGGGCTGATCGTGAACGGCGGCACGGTCGGGACCCGCCACTACCCCGCCCGCCCCGAGCTGCGGCTCAAGGCGCTGTGGCGGTCCACCACCGTGGTGGAGGGCCCGGCCACCGTCGATCTGTACGACACCACGGGCGTCGGCGTCGAGAGCGGACGGCTGGTGGCGGACGCCGCGGTGCTCGGCGGCGCGGCCGTGCTGCGCCGCGGGGCCCGCTGGGGCGACTGTACGGTCACCGGCAGCGTCAAGGCCGAGACGAGCGCCGCCGGTCTGCTGCTGCGCGCCTCCGCCACCGGGGACGACGGCTATCTGGTCGAGTTCGATCAGACCGGGGTGGTCACCATCTCCCGGCGCAGCGGCGGCGAGCGGACCGAACTCGCCCGCAGCACCCGCACGGACGGATTCAACCGGACCAAGTTCCACACCCTGCGGGTGGCCGTCAGCGGCGCCACGCTCACCGTCCGGCTGGACGACAAGGACAAGGGCACGGTCACCGATGACGCCCACCCGGCGGGCAGCGTCGGTGTGCACGCCACCGGCACCCAGCGCGCCCTGTGGGAGGACCTGACCGTCACCGCGGCCGACGGCACGGTCCTCTACCGCGAGGACTTCGCCGACCCGGCCACCCCCGGTGAGTTCGCCACGCGCCGCGCACCCGGGACCGCCGCGCCGGTGGCGGCCGTCGCCCGCCCGGTCGGCGCCGACGACGCCGCGCGGCTGGTCGAGCTCACCGAGCGGCTGCGGACCACCCGCCGCTGGGAGGTGCCCGCGGGGCGGTGGCAGATCGATGTGTTCGGCGGGACCGTCCTGGCCGACGACACCCAGGGCTACAGCCGCGCCTACATCGACCTGCTCGACGAGAAACCCATCGAGCTGCTGCTTGACATGGTGCCCGGCGAGTACCACCGCAGATTCGGCCGCTACTTCGGCAGCGTCGTGCCCGGCTTCTGGGACGACGAGCCGTTCTTCGCCTCCGCCGAACCGCACTTCAAACGCTTGCCCTGGTCGCCCACACTGGAGGCGGCCCTGCGGGCGGTCGGCGCCGAGCCCGGCCGGGCGTACGCCGCGCTCTTCGACGACGGGCTCGGCCGGGAGGGCCGGGTGCTGCGCGGGCGCTTCTGGCAGGCGGTGTCCGACCGGTTCGCGCTCGCCTTCCGCAAACAGGCCCGCTGGTACGCCGAGCGGCGCGTCGCGCTGATCACCAACCCGCTCTACGACGAGACCGCCCCCGCCAAGCGCATCGCCTCCACCGGCGATCTGCACAAGATCAACCAGTGGGCGCAGATCCCCGGCGGGGACATCATCACCGCCGAGTACGAGGCGGGCAAGCCCACCATGATCCCGCGCAACCCGGCCAGCGCCGCCCACCAGTCGGGCCGCGAGCGGGTGTTGCTGGAGGCGTTCGGCAACATGGGCTGGCAGGTCGCGCCCGCCTTCGCCCACGCACTGCTGGGCGCGGCCGCCGCCCGGGGCGTCAATCTGACCGTGCTGCACGCACTGTGGACCGACGAGACACGGGTCTACTTCCCGCCGCCGTTCGGCCCGCGCGCCCCGTGGTGGTGGGCGATGCGCCCGCTGGCGGACTGGACCGGGCGGGTGATGGAGTCCGTCCGCGGCACCTCCGCCGCCCGCACCGCCCTGATCCAGCCGCAGCGCGCCGCCGAGCAGTGGCGCGGCACCGATCAGGGCACCGCGCTGGACACCGCGTTCGGAGCGGCGGCCCGGGCGCTGGAGAGCGCCCAGACCGACTTCGACCTCGTCCACGAGGGCGCCCTGTCCGGCGACCGGGGCCTGCGGGACCACGCCAGGACCGACGGCGGCACCCTGGCCGTCGGCCACGCCCGCTACGAGGTGGCGGTCCTGCCGGACACCCCGGTCCTGGACGCCGCCACCGTCCGTACCCTCGCCGAATTCGCCCGCGGCGGCGGCACGGTCCTCGCCGTCGGCGAACTGCCCGACCAGGAGGCGGGCGGCGACGACGCCGCGCTGCGCCGCGCCCTGCGGGCCCTGTTCCCCGAGCAGGCCCCGGGCAGCCGCCGGGTCGGCCGGGGCCGGGCCGTGCGGGTCGCGGACGCCGCCGGCCTGGGCGAGGCGGCCCGTACCGCGGGCGCCGCGGCAGCCGTGCTCGATCCCCCCGCCGCCTCGGTGCTGGTGCTGCGCACCACCTCCGGCCGGGACACGGCCTTCCTGCTCAACAACGAGAGCGCGGAAACCGTCGTCACCGACGTGGTGTTCCCGGTCGGCGGGGCACCGGAGCTGCGCGACCCGGTCACCGGCGCGGTCACCGCCGCCCCCGTCCACGAGTCGGCCGGCCGGCCCGGCGCCGAGGCCACCCGGGTGCCGCTGCGCCTGCGCCCGTACGAGACGCTGGCCGTGGTGTTCCGCGCGGGCGCCACGACCCGCCCCCATCTGACCCGGGCGGACCTTCCGGTCACCGCCGTGACCGCCGAGGGCGGCCGGCTGCTGGCGAAGGCGCTGGCCGACGCCCCCGGCCGGTACGTGTTCAGCGGCACCGACGGGCGCCACGCCTACGGTGGCGAGGCCGAGGTCACCGATCCGCTGCGGGCGATTCCGCTGGACGGTGACTGGACCGTGGCCTTGGAGCGGGACGGCGCCGAGCCCGTCGTACGGCCGCTCGGCAGCTGGACCGACCTGGACCCGCGTTTCTCGGGCAGCGCCACCTACACCAAGGACATCACCCTCACCCGGGCCGACCTGGACGGCCGCCGCATCCACCTCGACCTCGGCGAGGTGCGCGAGGTGGCCCGGGTGACGGTGGGCGGCGCCGCGCTGCCGCCCGCGCTGTGGGCCCCGTACACCGTGGACGTCACCGACCAACTGCGCCCCGGCGTCAACACCATCGCCGTCCGCGTCGCCAACACCCTCGCCAACGAGCGCGGCAAGGCGCTGCCGTCCGGGCTGCTGGGGCCGGTGGCGCTGCGCCCGCTGCGCCCGCTGACGGTCCGGCTCATCCGCACCGCCTGACCCGGGCCCGGCCGCGGACCGCCCCGCGCCCGCCTGACGCCCGTTTCGCGTTCGAGCGTGCCCGACTTCTGCCCGTTTCCCTGCCGGGCCCCCGACCACTCATGGAGAACCCATGGACCGAACCCTCCGACCCCCGCGGCCACCGCTGCTCCGCAGACCTCTGGCCCGGCTCGCCACCACCGCCCTCGCGGCCCTCGCCGCCCTGGCCACCACCCTGCCCTCGGCGGCCCCCGCCGAGGCGAGCGAGGCCGGCCGCCCCACCGCGCTGCGCACCGGGGCCCTGCGGCAGGCGCTCGGCATCGACGACACCACGCCCGAGCTCAGCTGGCGGCCCACCACCACCGGTAGGGACACCGTGCAACGCGCCTACCGCATACAGGCCGCCACCAGCGCGGCCCGGCTGGAGGCGGGCCGCCCCGACCTGTGGGACTCGGGCAAGGTCGGCTCCGCCGCGCCGCGGGCCGGCTACGCGGGCGACCGGCTCGGCCCGCGCACCCGCGTGTACTGGCGGGTCAAGGTGTGGGCCGGCGGCGGCGCGGGCCGGGCGTCCGGCTGGAGCGCCCCGTCCGTCTTCGAGACCGGGCTGACCTCACCGAAGGACTGGTCCGCGCAGTGGATCGGCCACCCCGACTGGCAGCTGAGCGGCCGTCGGGTCACGCCCGTGGTCGTCGATCTGCCCAAGACCACCGCCCGCTACGTACGGCTCGACGTCACCCGGCTCGGACTGCCGCTCGCCGAAGGCGACTTCCCCGCCCTCACCCGGCGGCTGCAACTGGCCGAGGTCGAGGTGCGCGACTCCGCCGACCCCGAAGGACCCGACCTCGCCAAGGGCGCGGCGGTCACCGCCTCGGAGAGCAACACCGTACGCAAGACCTGGGAGCCCGCCCTCGCCGTGGACGGACTCACCAACAGCGGGGCGCAGACCGCCGCCGGATACGCGAGCAAACCGCACCCCGACGCCGATGTGTCCGCCACGCCGATCACCCTCACCCTGGACCTCAAACAGACCGCCCGCTTCGACCGGGTGCTGCTCTACCCGCGCGCCGACGTCCTCACCGCCGACGGCCGGGTGCCGGGCTTCCCCGTCGACTACACCGTCGCCACCGCGGACGCGGCCACCGGCCCGTTCACCGAGGCCACCCGCGTCAGCGGGCAGACGCCGCCGAAGCCGTATCTCCCGGCCGGACTCCCGCTGTTCGCCAAGGACTTCACCGTCCTGAAGGACATCCGCTCCGCCCGCCTCTACCTGACCGGCCTCGGCGTGTACGACGCCCGGATCAACGGCCGCCCGGTGGGCGACGCCGTACTGGAGCCCGCCAACACCGACTTCGCCGACCGTGTGCAGTACGCCACCTACGACGTGACCAAGCGGCTGCGGCGCGGCGCCAACACCATCGGGGTCGAACTGGGCAACGGCATGGCCAACGTCGTGAGCACCGCCGACCGCTACCGCAAGCTCTACGGCAACCTCAGCGACCCCAAGCTGCTCGCCCAGCTGGAGATCACCCTCGCCGACGGCACCGTTCGGCGCATCGCCAGCGGCCCCGACTGGCGTACCACGCTCGGCCCCACCACCTCCTCCAACTGGTACGGGGGAGAGGACTACGACGCCCGCCGGGAGCTCCCGAACTGGGACCGGCCCGGCGGGGACCGCACCGGCTGGCGCGCCGCCACCGCCGTTGCCGCACCCGGCACCGCCACCGACCCGGCCCAGGTCAGCGCCCGCGAGACCGAGCCGATCCGGGTGACCGAGACACTGAAGGGCACCGAGGTCGCGAACTCCCCGCAGGGCAGCCGGGTGTTCGACCTCGGGCGCAACATCGCCGGATGGCCCGAGATCACCGTGCGCGCGCCCGAGGGCACCGCGGTACGCGTCCACCCCGCCGAAAGCCTCAAGGACGGCCACGCCCACCAGTCCATCAGCAACGTCGGCGCGCCGCTGTGGGACAGCTACACCACGGCCGGCACCGCGCAGCAGACCTGGCATCCGCGCTTCAGCTACCACGGCTTCCGCTATCTGGAGCTCAAGGGCCTGCCCGAGGGCGCCGAGGTGTCCGTACGCGGCCTCGTCCTGCACACCGACAACGCCTCCGCGGGGGAGTTCAGCAGCGGAAGCGAGCTGCTGAACGGCATCCACTCACTCATCCGGGGTGCCATCCAGGGCAACATGATGAGCGTCCTCACCGACTGCCCCAGCCGCGAAAAGCTCGGCTGGCTGGAGCAGGACCAGCTGGTCTTCCCCGCCCTGGCCGCCAACTACGACATGCAGTCCCAACTGCGCAAGATCGTCCGGGACATGGCCGACGCACAGACCTCGGACGGCCTGATCCCCAGCACCGTGCCGGACTACACCCTGCTGCCGGGCGCCTACCGCAACGACGCCAACTGGGGCGGGGCGTTCGTCCTCGTCCCCTGGCAGCTCTACACCACCTACGGCGACCAGGAGACGCTGCGCACCTACTACCCGAGGATGAAGGAGTACGCGGCCTTCCTCGAGCGGCAGGTCGCCGACGGCATCCTCGACTACGGCCTGGGCGACTGGATCACCCCCGACCGCACCTTCCCGCGCGCCGTCGCGGGCACCTACGGCTACTGGCGGGTGGTCGACGCGCTCGGCCGGATCGCCGGCGTGCTCGGCGAGCGCGAGGACGCCGCCGCGTACCGGGAGAAGGCCGACGCCTCCGTCGCCGCCCTGTCCGCGAAGTACTACGACGCCACCACCGGCACCTTCGGCGGCGGCGGACACGGCGCGGAAGCGCTCGCGCTGGACATGGGGGCCGTGCCCGACGGACAGCGGCAGCGGCTGCTCGACCACTTCGTGCACAGCGTCGAGCAGGCCGGCGACCATCTGGTGCTCGGCGAGATCTCGCTGCCCGCCGCCTTCCGGGTGCTCTCCGCCGCCGGGCGCGACGACGTGGTCTACCGGATCGCCACCAGGACCGACAGCCCGAGCTACGGCTACCAGGTCCAGCACGGCAACACCACGCTCGGCGAGACCTGGGACGGTGGCTCCGGCCAGTCCCAGAACCACTTCATGCTCGGCGTGATCGACGGCTGGTTCACCGGCTCCCTCGCCGGGATCCGGCAGACCGACGACTCGATCGGCTACCGCAGGCTGCTCTTCGCGCCCGCCGTCGTCGGCGATCTGACCTCGGCGGCAGCCTCGTACACCACGCCGTACGGCCCCGCTCGCAGCTCCTGGCGGCGCGACGGCTCCGCGTACCGGCTGACCGTGACGGTGCCCGCCGGGACCACCGCCGAGGTGCGGGTGCCCGCCACCTCCGGGGCCGTGGGCGCGCCGGACGGGGCGCGGCCGCTGCGCACGGACGACGGTGTGCGGGTGTACGAAGTGCCCTCCGGGACCTGGAGCTTCACGTCCGTATACCAATCCGTATCCGAGCCGCGGACCGGGAGCGACGCATGAGAGACAACAGAGGCGGCCCGCGCCGCCGGACGCTGCTCGGCCTGGGCGCCGCGGCCGGGGCGGCGGCGGTCCTCCCGACGACCGCGGCGATTGCGGCTCCCGCCGCCGCGGCGCGCGGCACGGCCCCGCGGCCCGGCTTCGCCGCCGCGTTCGCCTCGCCGGGCCGCGCCGTGCGGCCCAAGTTCCGCTGGTGGTGGCCGGACGGCCTGGTGGACCCGGCCGAGCTGGCCCGGGAGGTCGACCAGATCGCCGACGCCGGGTTCGGCGGGGTGGAGATCGCGGCCGTCACCCACAGCCTGAGCGAACCGATCGACGCCGAGCGCTACGGCTGGGGGACCGCGGCCTGGGTCGCCGGTCTGGAGAGCGCCCTGCGCCAGGCCGACCGGCGGGGCCTCACCGTCGATGTCACCATCGGCCCGGCCTGGCCCGCCGCCGTGCCCACCGTCACCCCGGACAGCGCGGCGGCGGCCTCGGAGCTGGCCCACGGCCTGGTCGTCTTCCAGGGGTCTCAGGGCTCCTACGCGGGCCCGGTGCCGCCGCCGGTGGTGCCCGCGGCCGAGGGCGTGACCGACCGGCGGCTGCTGTGGGTGCAGGCGGCCCGCGTCGGCGCGGCCGCCGCGGCCCCGGCGCCACTGCAGCTGGACCGGGACTCGGTGACCGACCTGACCGCGCTGGTCCGCGACGGCGCCCTCCAGTGGACCGCGCCCGACGACGGACAGTGGGCGCTGATCTCGTACTGGGAGCGCGGCTCCGGGCAGCGGCCCGAGGGCCCCGCCCACACCTCCCCACTCGCCTATGTCGTCGACCACTTCAGCGCCGCCGGCACCCGCGAGGTCACCGACTTCTGGGAGCGCCACATCCTCACCCGCCGGGTGCGCGAACTGCTGCGCCGGGCCGGGGGTGCGCTGTTCGAGGACTCCCTGGAGATCGAGACCGACGCCACCTTGTGGACCCCTGGCCTGGCGGACGAGTTCGAGCGGCGCATCGGCCACCCCCTGCTGCCGTATCTGGCCGCGGTGATCGAGAAGGACGAGAAATACGTCTTCGCCTTCGACGCCGCCACCAACAAGGCCGTGCGCCGCGACTATATGCAGGTCATCACCGATCTGTATCTGGAACACCACCTGCTGCCGCTGCGCGACTGGGCCCATTCGCTGGGCCTCGCCCTGCGCGTCCAGCCGTACGGCCTGGAGACCGACGCGATCCACAGCGCCTCGCTCCTGGACATCCCCGAAGGCGAATCGCTCGGCTTCAAGAATCTCGACGACTTCCGCTGTCTGGCCGGTGGCCGGGACATGGGCGGCGGGCGGGTGCTGTCCAACGAGGCGGGCGCCACGGCGGGCGGTGCGTACGCCACCACCTGGGACGCCACGCTGCGCAAGCTGGTCACCCAGTACTGCGCGGGCGTCAACCAGGCGGTGCTGCACGGCTTCGGCTACGCGACCGCGCCCGGCGCCGCCTGGCCGGGCTTCGCCGCCTTCTCCCCGTACCACGGCGGCCCCGGATACGGCGAGGCGTGGGGGCCGCGCACCCCGGCCTGGCGCCATGTGTCCGACGTGGCCGGATACCTCGGCCGGATCCAGGGGGTGCTCCAGTCCGGCACCCACCGGGTCGACGTGGCCGTGCTGCGCCAGAAGGGGTACGCGGGCTCCGGGCTCGGCGCGCCCTGGTTCACCCCGGACGGGGTGCCGCTCGGCTGGACGCACACCTTCCTCAGCCCGCGCTCGCTCGGCCTGCCGAGCGCCGTGGTGCGGGGCGGGCGGCTGGCGCCCGACGGGCCCGCCTTCAAGGTCCTGGTGCTGGAGGGCGACGTCATGATCGGGCGTGAGCACACCCTGGAGCTGGACACCGCCCGCAAACTGATCGAACTGGCCGAGGACGGCCTGCCGATGATCGTGGTGGGGGACTGGTCGGACGGGCATGTGCCCGGGCTGCCGCACGAGGGCGACGACGAGCGGCTGGGCGCCCTGATCACCCGGCTGCTCGCCGTCCCCGGGGTGCGGCGCGTCGCCGACCGGCCTGATATCCCCGCGGCCCTGGCCGACCTGGGCATCGAGCCCGACGTGGCGTACGCGGCGCGCTCGCCGCTGCTGCACGCCCACCGGGCGGGGCGGGACGTGGCCTACCACTTCTTCGCCAACGGCTCGGCGACCGCGGCGGTGGACCACGAGGTGGCCATCGCCGCGCCGTGGGCCAAGGCCACCCCGTACGCGCTCGACGCCTGGACCGGCGAGGTGGCGCCCCTCGCCGTCCACCGCGACGACGGCGGCCGGGTCACGCTGCGGATCACCCTGGCGCCCGGGGCCACGGCTCTGGTCGCGCTCGCGCGCGGCGCCGGACCGCTCCATGCGCTGAGCACCGACGCCGAGTCGGCGCGGATCGCGAACGGTGTGCTGGAGGTGCTCGACACCCGGCCCGGGGCCCGCGAGACCGTGCTGAGCGACGGCCGGAAGGTCGTCGCGCGCATCGGCGAGCTGCCCGCGCCGCTCACCTTGGACCGCTGGTCGCTGCGGGTGGCCGACTGGCGGCCGGGCCGCACGCCCGACCGCCATGTCACGGTGGACCACCGGCTGGACCTCGACGCCCTCGCGGCCTGGCCGGACCTCCCCGGTCTGGAGGACGTCTCCGGCGTCGGGCGCTACCGCGCCACCGTACGGCTGGGGCGCGGCTGGACCGGAGCCACCGGCGCCCGGCTGGAGCTGGGGGAGGTCTTCGACACCTACCGGGTCACCGTCAACGGCACCGCGCTGGGCCCGGTGGACCAGGTCACGGGCGTGGTGGACCTCGGGGGCCTGCTGCGGCGCGGTGAGAACACGATCGAGGTCGAGGTGGCCACCACGCTGCTGAACCGGCTGCGGACCGTCCGCCCGGCGGAGTTCGGGGCGGCCAAGCGGCAGCGGTACGGCCTGATCGGGCCGGTCCGCCTGGTGCCCTACGGACGGGCGGTGGTGCCCGCCGGCTGAGCCGGCGACTGAGCCCCCGGCTGAGCCATCACCGGCTCCGAGCCCGGCCCCGGCCCGAGCCCGCCGGGGCCGGGCCTACGGGGCGCCGGGCAGGACGATCCCGGGGGCCGTATCGGTCCGTTCGATGAGGATCATCGCCGCGTCGTCGGTCAGATGCCCGTCGGCGTGCCGGACCAGCGCCTGGCGCAGCCGGTCCAGATACTCCTCCGGGGTGGCGCCGTCCAGTATCTCCAGGGTCTCCGGCAGCGGGAAGAACTCGTGGGAGCGGTTGCGCGCCTCCAGCACCCCGTCGGTGTGCAGCAGCAGCCGCTCGCCCGCGGTGAACGGGTAGGTCTCGGTGGCGATGGGCGGGCCGGTGAGGAACTCCTCCAGGCCGAGCGGGGGCAGCGGGCGGGTGGGGTCGAGGGTCCGTACGCAGCCGCCCTGAACGATCAGCGGCGGCGGATGACCGCGGTTGATCAGCTGGATGGTCGCATCGTCCGGCACCTGCGCCAGCAGTACGGTGACGAACTGCTCGGCCTGCTCCTCCCAGTCCCTCGGATCGGTCGTCCGGTCCAGCAGCGCGTACTCCCGCTGGAGCGCGGCCGCGCAGCGGTGCATGACCTCGGCCAGGTCGCGTTCGTAGTGCACCGCCTCGCGGAAGGCTCCCAGCACCGCGGCGGCCGACCGCACGGCCGCCAGCCCCTTGCCCCGTACGTCCCCGACGATCAGACGCACCCCGAACCGGGTGGCCATCGCCTCGTAGAGATCGCCGCCGATCTGCGCGCCCCGCTCGGCCGCCAGATACACGCTGGCGGCCATCACCATGCCCATCCGGGTGGGCAGCGGCCGCAGCACCACGTTCTGCGAGACCTCGGCGATCCGCCG
Organism: Streptomyces sp. NPDC020845; assembly: GCF_044334165.1. Lineage (NCBI taxonomy): Bacteria > Bacillati > Actinomycetota > Actinomycetes > Kitasatosporales > Streptomycetaceae > Streptomyces > Streptomyces sp. NPDC020845. Next base: position 170,985 of record NZ_JBIRSJ010000014.1, read on the forward strand.
CACCTGCGTCAGCTCACGCGTTCTGCGGACCCGTACGGCGCTGCTCACCACGCTCGCGATCGCCACCAGTAGCAGCGCGGCCATGTTGGCGTACACCTGCTGGGTGCCCCAGGCGTGGTTGACCGTCGCGGTGGTCGAGCTCACCAGCAGGGCAAGACCGGCCACCGCGCTGGTGCCCAGCGGCCCCATGGTCACCGCCGCCAGGGCCGGGGCCGGGGACAGCAGGGGGCCCGTGTACACCACGTGCACCGGTGACAGCTCGATCGTGACCACGGCCACCAGGGCCACGAAGGGCAGGCACCGGGCAATCACGAAGAGCTTACGGCTGTGGCCGTTGGCTCCTCGGTCCGCTGAAGAGCGGAGGAATCGCATAACCAGCTACTTTAATCGGATTACTGCACGTTCAGGCGTTAACGGGCGGTAAAGGCAGTGAATCATGGAAGGCGGGTGGAGTGCGGGGGCCCTATGTCATGTCCTGCGTCTTGAGGGGTAAGGTCGGCCATTCGGGCGTAATGTAGCGCTATGCCTGAACTGCCGGATGTGGAGGGTTTTCGGCGGGTTTTGGCCTCCTGTGCGGAGGGCCGCCGGGTGGAGGGAGTCGAGGTGGGCGACGCCGGGGTGCTGCGCGGGGTGACATCTCAGCGGCTGCGGCGGGAGCTGACCGGCCGCCGCTTCGACGCACCGGAGCGGCATGGCAAATGGCTGATCGCTCGCACCGACGGTCCCACCGTACTCCTGCACTTCGGGATGACCGGAGATCTGACGTGCCATGTGCACGACGACCCGCCTCATCCGCACGACCGCGTCACCATCGTCCTCGACGACGGCCATGACCTCCGCTACCGGGACCAGCGCAAGCTGCGCGGCCTGTGGCTGGCCGCCACCGACGCCGACCTCGACCGGATCATGGGCGACCAGGGCCCGGACGCGCTGTCCGTGACCCGCGCCGAACTCGACAAACGGCTGGCGGGGCGGCACGGACGGGTCAAGGCGACCCTCACCGACCAGTCCGTCGTCGCCGGGCTCGGCAATCTGCTCGGCGATGAGATCCTGTGGCGCGCCGGCATCAACCCGGCGCGGCGGACCGACGAGCTGACCCCCGAGGAACGCGCCCGGCTGGAGCGCGCGATGCGCGGTGTGCTGCTCACCTCGGTCCAGGCCGGGCACGTGCCCACCAGCCCCTCCTGGCTCACCGGCCGCCGCGACGACCCCGACCCGCACTGCCCGCGGTGCGGCAGCCCGCTGCGGCGCAGCCGGATGGCCGGGCGGACCACCGCCTGGTGCCCCCACTGCCAGCCGGGCGGGACGTGACGGGCGGGTCATGACCCGCCCGGCTGGCGGTGCGGGCACGGGATCAGCGCCGGAACACCGGATCCGGCTCCGCCACCGCGGGAAATGCCTCCTCCAGGTCGAACCCCGACGCGGGCGTACCGCGCAGCGCCTCCCGCGTATAGGTGCTCCAGACCTTCTCGGGGACCTCCGTCCCGGTGTCCTTCAGCCGGATCTGCTTCCGGCTCTTCGCGCCCTCCCCGAAGAAGGCGACCGTCGTGACCAGGTCGGGGGTGTAGCCGACGTACCAGGAGGCCTTCTTGTCGTCGGAGGTGCCGGAGATGCCCGCGGCGGGCCGGGCGAGGGAGCGCGCCGCCCGTGGTCCCTCGTCGTTCTTCACGAGGTCGGCGGTGAGGAAGTCGGCGGTCGCGCGGGTGACCGCCTGGTCGCCGACGGCTCCCGGCGGCCCGGCCGTCTCGTCACCGCGCCGCGCGGACTTCACGATGGTCGGTGTGACGCGCTTGCCGTGGCTGTCGATCGTGGCGTAAACACCGGCCATCCGCAGCGGACTCGCGCCCGCCAGGCCCAGCGTGACCGTCGTCGGGTTGGTGAGGCCGGTGATGTCCGGGGGCAGGCCGAGGGCCACCGCGATGTCCTTCACCTCCGTCCGGCCGCCTTTTCGCCCCTGCTTGTTCTCCATCGCGGTGGCGGTCACCAGCGGCAGAAAGACGGGCCCCACCTGGTAGTCGGCGCGGGTGGCGTTGCTGAGGTAGTGCTTGGTGTAGTCCCGGCCGCCGTACAGCGCCAGCACCCGGCCGCTCCCGGGGTCCACCGAGGCCGCCGCGCCCTGTGTGTCCGCGTCGCGCAGCGCCGGCTTCATCGCGCGCTCCAGGGCCCGCTGCTTGTCCGGGTCGATGTTGAGGGTGATCGTCCAGCCGCCCGCGGCCAGCTCCTGGTCGCTGACCCCGGCCGCGATGAGTTCGTTCCGTGCCGCGTCCACCAGATAACCGGCCTGTCCGCCCAGGCCCTGGGCGGGCTGCGGGGCGACCGGCACCGGGAAGCGCAGGGCGCGCCGCTCGCCCGCGTCCAGCCAGCCCATGTCGACCATGTTGTCCAGGACGTAGTTCCAGCGCCGGGTCACCAGCCGCTGCGCCGTGGGGGTCGCGACCGCCCAGTCGTACTGGCTGGGGGCCTGTACCAGCGCCGCGAGATAGGCGCCCTCGGCGACCGTCAGTTTCTCGACGTCCTTGTCGTAGTACGCCCGGGCCGCGGCCTGGACGCCATAGGCGACCCGCCCGAAGTAGCTGGTGTTCAGATAGCCCGCGAGGATGTCGTCCTTGGAGTTCCGCTGGTCCACCTTGAGGGAGATGATCAGCTCCTTCACCTTGCGGGTGACGGTCTGCTCCTGGCTGAGGTAGTAGTTCTTGACGTACTGCTGGGTGATCGTCGAGCCGCCCTGGGTGCCCTTCCCGGTCACGGTGTTGACCAGGCCCCGGACGACGCCGACCGGATCGATGCCCGGGTCGTCGTAGAAGGTCTTGTTCTCGGCCGCGACAAACGCGTGCTGCACTGCTTTGGGCACCCTGCTCAAGGGGACCGACTCGCGGTTGATGTCGCCCGTGCGGGCCAGCACCGTTCCGTCGCTGTACTTGTAGATGTTGGCCTCGGCCTTCGCCAGGGCGTTGGCCTTGGGGATGTCGATGAGGTAGTAGAGGAGCGCGAAGGCCCCGACCAGCAGCGCGCACAGCGCGACGAAGTAGGCCAGGAGCCTGCGCCAGGTGAAGAAGCGCCGCAGACCGGTCCGCTTGACCCCGCCCTTCCCCCGCAGCCCCTTTCCCCGTTTCGCTCTCCTTCTCGTACGGACCCCGGCCGTCTCCTCGCCGGCCGCCGCGCCGTCCGGCTCGCGCCGAGTGCGTAACGCCATACGCGGACCTGTCATACCGGGAGCACCTCCGTCGAGCCCCGCGAGATATTCGCGGGCGGCGCCATCCTCGACAGCGAAGATCTTCAAAACCGCAAAGCCCGGTATCGGCTCCGGCTCGGCCGGGCCTCGAATACCGCTCGGCGGTGTATCAGTCGTGTATCGGTGCGCGTATCGGTGCCTGTATCGGCGCCGCTTCGGGGCCGGCGGGGAGGCGCAGCGTGGCCACCGCCCCGCCGTCCGGTGCGTTGCGGAACGCCAGCTCGGCGCCGATGACCTCCGCCTGGCCCAGCGCGATGGTCAGCCCCAGGCCGTGGCCCCGGCCGCGCTCCCGCGCCCCGGTACGGAACCGCTGCGGGCCGTCCCGCAGCAGGTCGTCCGGGTAGCCGGGGCCGTGGTCGCGTACGGTCACGGTCCTGCGGTCCGGGTCCACCGTCACCTCGACCGGGGCGCGGCCGTGCCGATGGGCGTTGACGACCAGATTGGCCACGATCCGCTCCATCCGCCGCGGGTCCGTCCACACCGTCGGCCCGTCCCCGGCACCCTCTTCCGTACCGTGAGCGGTGCACAGCCGTACGTTCAGGGCGGTGCGGGCGACGGCCTCGGTCACCAGGAGCCCGAGGCGGCATGGCGACAGATCGGCCCGCTCCGCGCCGGCGTCCAGCCGGGAGATCTCCAGCAGGTCCTCGACCAGCGTGCTCAGCACCCGTACCCGGTCCCGTACATACCCGGCGGCCTCGCCCGGCGGCAGCAGTTCGGCGGCGGTCACCAGACCCATCAGCGGGGTGCGCAGCTCATGCGCCACATCGGCGGTGAACCGCTGCTCGCGGAGCAGCCGTTCCTGGAGTGCGGCCGCCATCGAGTCGACGGCCCCGGAGATCTCGGCGATCTCGTCGTGCGGGCGGGCACCGGCCGAGATACGGGCGTCCAGGTCACCGGCGGCGATCCGGCGCGCGGTCGCTGCCGCGGCGCGCAGCCGCCGGCTCATCCGCCCGGCGGTCACCACGCCGAGCGGCAGCACCACGGCGGTGGCGATCAGACCGGCCAGCACGATGTTGGTGTCGAGCGCGCTGATGTCCCGCATGGAGGTGTCCAGGTCCACGCGGACCGACAGGACCTGGCCGTCGGCGGGTCTGGCGGCCCACATCGCGGGCCCACCGGGCCCGGTGGTGAACTCGGTGCCCCGGTGCCCCTTGCGTACCAGGGCGCGCAGCCCGCCGGGGAGCCCGGGCGCGTCCAGCGCGGCCCCGGAGCCCTCGACCTCGCCGGTGCGGGCGTAGCTGACGGCGGCCCGCTCCAGCGTGGTGCGGGCGGTGTCCCGCGCCTGCGACAGCTCGCGCTCCTGTGAGGCGCGGTGCACCAGCACGCCGACCGCCGCGGCCACCGCACAGGCGGCCGCCGCCACCAGAGCGGCTATTCGCCATCTCAGCGCCATCGTCAGCGCCGCAGCTTGTAGCCGAAGCCGCGGACCGTCTCGATCCGTTCCGCGCCTATCTTCGCCCGCAGCCGCTGGACATGGAGGTCGACCACGCGGGTGTCCCCGTGCCAGGCGTGGTCCCACACCCGGCTGAGCAGCGTACGGCGCTCCAGTACGACGCCCGGCGAGGCCGCGAACTCCAGCAGCATCCGCAGCTCGGTCGGCGTCAGGGCCAGGAGCCGGCCCGCGCGGCGCACCTCCATCCCGCGGGGGTCGATGGTCAGATCGCCGAAGGCGAGCGTCGCCGGCTCGTCCTCCTCGGCCGTCTCCCACTCCGCCCCGCCGGGCGCACTCCGCTGGACGGGGGCGAAGGAGGCGCGGCGCAGCAGGGAGCGGATACGGGCCACCAGCACCGCGCTCTCACACGGCTTGACCACATAGTCGTCCGCTCCCGCCTCCAGGCCGGAGACCACGTCCAGGGCGTCGCCGCGGGCGGACATCATCAGAATCGGGGCCAGGCTCAGCTCGCGGACCCTGCGGCACAGCCCGATGCCGTCCAGCTCGGGGAGCATGACGTCCAGCAGCAACAGGTCGGGCCGGCGCTCGCGGAAGAGCTCCAGACCGGTGAGGCCGTCCCCCGCGGTGGACACGGTGAAGCCGTACCGCTCCAGGAGCATCCGGACCGTATTGCGGATCACCTCGTCGTCCTCGACGAGGAGAACGTGGGCCTCGGTGGTGGGGCCGGGCGCGACGGGGCCCGGTTCGGCGGCCGCGGGCGGCGGGAAGGCGGAGGTCATGGCGTCCTCTTCGGCTTGGCGGACTCGGCCGGCACACCGCCGGGGACGGTCTCCACGGCATCCCGCGGATCGGGGCCGCCGCGCGGCGTGACGGCGGCCATGACCTCGCCGTTCCAGCGGAAGCGCACGGTGAACCGGCCGTCGTCGCCGGTCGACGTGATGATCAGGTCGCGGCCGTACGTCTCGCCGGTGACGCCCAGTTGGCCCCAGTAGATCAGCACCGGTCTGACGGTCCGGCCCGTCGCCCGGTACACCTGGACCAGCGTCCGCTGGAACTTGGGCAGATCGACCGCGGCCACCAGTTCGTCCCGGCCGTCACCGGTCAGATCGCGCAGCACCGGCTTGCGCAGCGGGCAGTGGGCGTCCGGACACCCGGTCAGTGACTCCTGGATGACCTTCGGCACATTGGGGTCCTTGTCCAGCAGCCGCTTGGGGGACAGCCCCGCCAGCCCGTCGGCGGGCGCGGACACACCCTCGACGGGCAGATAGCGGACGAAGCTGGGGGCGGGCCGAACCTGTTCGGGCGTGGGCGGCGGCGTGAAGCCGGGCCACAGCGGTACGGCACTGGTGGGCGGCGACAGCCGGGGCGCGGCGCCGTCGTCCTGGGCACCGGTCGCCGACGCGCAGCCCGCGATGCCCACGGCCGCGCCGGCGGCGACGAGAGCGGGTAACAGGAGCCGCGCCCGCCGCTGTGAGGGAGAGGAGTGCATAGGCCGATCACCCTATGACACCCTTGTGCCGCACGGATGTTGTGCGGCTGCGTCGAAGTGACGCTTACGACAACCAGGCCGTGTACGAGAACACATCGCCCGCCTTGAGCCGGTACTCGGGGTCGTCGCGGGTGCAGGTCTCCTCCATGTCGAGCACCCTTCCGTCGTCCGGGTCGAGGATGACCATCTGCTGCAGCCCGGCGGTGGTGCGTACGAACGCCTGCCCCTCCCGGCCCATCCGGTCGGTGACCCGGCCGGCCGGGCGCAGGCCCGCGTCACGGGAGAGCAGGGTGGCCAGGTTCGCGATCTCACGCGGGCCGGGAGTCCACACCCGGAGGAAGTCCTGGACCGCGCCCAGCAGTTCGTCCGGGTCGCGGTCCGCGCCCGGGTGCCAGACGGCGAGATAGTCGCGCAGCGCGGCGGCGCCGGCCGGCGGCGGCTCGAAGTAGCTCTGGTTCGCGCCGTCCATGCCCGGCGGGTAGCTCTCCCGGCGCACCACCTTGCCGTCGTGGACCGTACGGGGCGGATAGCCGTCGTCGATGACCGGGCGCCCCGGGTGGCGGGGGTCGGTGGCGACCACGAGCAGCGAGCCGCTGCCGTCCGCGTTCCAGCGGGTCAGCGTCTCCTGGGGGACCGTCACCGCGTCCTTGCCCGACTCCAGGCCCATCGACCAGTCCTGGACATGGCTGCCGCGCACCGACTTCCCGGGCTCGGCGGCCGCCGCGGCCCGGGCCCGGCCGGCGATCTCCGCGAGCGATACATCGGCGGCGGAGGCGTGCGGCCGCAGCGCCACCGGCGCGGCCACGGCCGGGGAGGAGGCCGGGCCCGAGACGGTCAGGGCGATGGCGACCACCGCCCCCGCCGTCGCCGTGGCCACGCCCATGACGACCCGTCGGACCGTACGGCGGCGCCGGGCCCCGGACACCAGCTGTCGCAGCCGCCGCTCGCCGTCGAAGTCCAGCGGCCGGTCCCGCCAGCGCTCGGCGTCGGCGGGGACGGGGTCGGCGCCGCGGAGCAGGTCGAGTTCGTCGGTCATTTCCGTTCATCCTTCGTGCTCGTCCGCGCCGGTACCGGGACGGCCCCGCGCACCGTGTCGATCTGCGCCCGCAGCCGCTGCCGGGCCCGGTGCAGCCGCATGGCCGCGGCCGACCGGCCGCACCCCAGGACGGTGGCCAGCTCCTCGACGGTCAGCTCCTCCCACGCCGTCAGCTTCAGCACCTCCTGGTCGGCCTCGGTGAGCCGGTCCAGCGCCTCCAGCACCCAGGAGCCCGGCTGCTCGGCGTCCGGGCTCGGCACGCTGCGCCGACCTCCCGTCACCTCGTGATGGCCGAGCTTGGCGAGCAGCCTGCGGTACCGGCCGCGCCCGCGTACGGCGTTGGCCAGGCAGTTGCGCGCCACCCCGTACAGCCAGGGCAAGGGCGATTCGGGCAGCTCGCGGCGGCGCCGCCAGGCGACGGCGAACACCTCCGCGACGACTTCCTCGACCTCGCTCGGCTGGCCGTCCAGCCGTCGGGCCACGAAGCGGCTCACCGCCCAGTAATGCTCACGGTAGGCGGTGTCGAAGGCTTCGTCGGGGCTCATGCCCGGTAGGTGTCCGGCATGCCTTCGATCATCACACCCCTATGAAGTTTTCTTTTTTCCGCCTCCCCTGTGACGGTCGGGAGGGGTGCCGGACACCTAGCGGGCATGAGTAACAACAGTGTTGTCGCGGCACCGGCGCCCCTGCCCACGCGCCGCCCGAGCCCCGGTTCCGCGGCCGTACGGTGGCTGACGACCACCGACCACAAGACGATCGGGACGCTCTACCTCGTCACGTCGTTCGCGTTCTTCTGCATCGGCGGGATCCTGGCCCTGTTCATGCGCGCCGAGCTGGCCCGCCCGGGCCACCAGATCATGTCGAACGAGCAGTTCAACCAGGCGTTCACCATGCATGGCACGATCATGCTGCTGATGTTCGCCACACCGCTGTTCGCCGGCTTCGCGAACTGGATCATGCCGCTGCAGATCGGCGCGCCTGATGTGGCGTTCCCGCGGCTGAACATGTTCGCCTACTGGCTGTACCTGTTCGGCTCGCTGATCGCCGTGGGCGGGTTCCTCACCCCGCAGGGCGCGGCCGACTTCGGCTGGTTCGCGTACTCGCCGCTGTCGGACGCGGTCCGCTCGCCGGGTGTGGGCGCCGATATGTGGATCATGGGTCTGGCCTTCTCCGGCTTCGGCACGATCCTCGGCTCGGTCAACTTCATCACCACCATCATCTGCATGCGCGCCCCGGGCATGACGATGTTCCGCATGCCGATCTTCACCTGGAACGTGCTGCTCACCGGTGTGCTGGTGCTGCTGGCCTTCCCGGTGCTGGCCGCCGCGCTGTTCGCGCTGGAGGCGGACCGCCAGTTCGGGGCGCATGTCTTCGACGCGGCCAACGGAGGGGCGCTGCTGTGGCAGCACCTGTTCTGGTTCTTCGGCCATCCAGAGGTGTACATCATCGCTCTGCCGTTCTTCGGGATCATCTCCGAGGTCATTCCGGTCTTCTCGCGCAAGCCGATGTTCGGTTACATCTCCCTGATCGGCGCGACGATTTCGATCGCGGGCCTCTCGGTGACCGTGTGGGCACACCACATGTACGTCACGGGCGGTGTGCTGCTGCCGTTCTTCTCCTTCATGACGTTCCTGATCGCGGTGCCGACCGGTATCAAGTTCTTCAACTGGATCGGCACGATGTGGAAGGGGTCGCTGAGCTTCGAGACCCCGATGCTGTGGACGGTCGGCTTTCTGATCACGTTTGTCTTCGGCGGGCTGACCGGCGTCATCCTGGCCTCGCCGCCGATGGACTTCCACGTCTCGGACACCTACTTCGTGGTGGCCCACTTCCACTACGTGATCTTCGGTACGGTCGTGTTCGCGATGTTCGCCGGGTTCCACTTCTGGTGGCCGAAGTTCACCGGCAAGATGCTGGACGAGCGCCTGGGCAAGATCACCTTCTGGACGCTGTTCATCGGCTTCCACGGCACCTTCCTCGTCCAGCACTGGCTGGGGACGGAAGGAATGATCCGCAGGATCCCGGACTATCTCGCCGCCGACGGCTTCACCACGCTGAACACCGTCTCGACGATCTTCTCCTTCGTGCTCGGCCTGTCGATCCTGCCGTTCTTCTACAACATCTGGAAGACCGCCAAGTACGGCAAGAAGATCGAGGTCGACGACCCGTGGGGCTACGGCCGCTCGCTGGAGTGGGCCACCTCCTGCCCGCCACCGCGGCACAACTTCACCTCGCTGCCCCGGATCCGCTCCGAATCCCCGGCGTTCGATCTGCACCACCCGGAGGTCGCCGAGCGGGAGTCGGTGATATGAGCGCCCCGTGGCCCGGCGATATCGCCATGGGCATCAGCCAACTGGAGGGCTATCTGCTGCTCCAGGCGGAACGCGAGCGGGCCTGCGACCGTGCGCGCCGGTTCGTGGGCCGGCTGGACTGGCTGACGGTCGCCCAGCGCGAGGAGGTCGAACGCCTCTATGCGCAGGACCAGTGGGACCTCACCGAACAGAACCTGCACAAGGTGGCGCGGCGCGCCGAGGAACTGCGCGCGGAGTATCAGGGGATCTACCGCCGGCTGCGGCTGCGGTTGCTGGTGGCCGCCCTGCTCGGCGGGGTCGCACTGACCATCGTCGCCACCACGCTCGCAGCGGGGTAGCGGATATGTCCCCGGCAGGGGGCACCTCCCAGCGGGCAGGTGGGGAGTCCGAGCTCTCGAAGCCTCCCTCGGCGGCACGCCCCCGACGTGCCGCCGTGAGGGGGGCTATTTGACGAAGTCCGGGAGCACTCTGGCCGGCCAGGTGCCGACCGTCAGCATGCCCGCCGAGTATGCGCGGGACACCAGGGCCGCGCGGTTGGGCGCCTTGAGCTTCCGCAGCATCGAGCTCACGTGGTATTCGATGCCCTGCCTGCTCAGATAGAGCTTGGAGGCCAGCTGTACGGTCGAGGCGCCGGTGGCCACCCCTTCGAGTATCTGGGCCTCCAGAGGGGAGAGCAACAGCCGCCGCAGCGTGGTGGCTTCGTCGAGGACCGCCTCGTCGTCCGGTTTGACCAGTACGACGATGGCGGACAGCTGATCCGAGGGGCCCTCGATGGCCGTACCGGTCAGATCGCCGGAGAACACCTGGCCGTCCGTGCGGCATCCGACGACGCGCTCGGTGAACCGGGTGCGCCGCCCGTCGTGCAGACGCGAGAAGTGTTCGCGCAGCACGGCAGGGGCGCTGGGGTGCAGCAGATCGAACAAATCGCGGCCGCACAGCTCCGCCGACGAACCGCCGAAGTGGCGGAAGAAGTCGTCGTCACCCGCGAGGATCCGCAGGTCGGAGGTGAGGGTGGCCATACCGGTGGCGTACCGGCCGCCCCCTTGGGAGGCTTTGGGGCGATCGGGGGTGACCTGGGCGGTGTGGGGGTGGGCAGCCAAGGGTAGTCACCACTTTCTGTCGTATCGGCAACGGCTGTGGATTCTGGTGACGGGTGTTTAGATCCGCTTCAAGGTGTATACCAACGCCACGCCCCATTGCCACTGACCGTTTCCGAAAGACTTGCGCCCGTTTCTGCCCGAGTGGAGTTTTGCCTGGGGTTCAGCCGTGCGTGGACAACTCCGTTCCGCAGACGGCCGCCTGGGCCTGTGCGGCGAGGCTCCGCCGGTCGTCCACGCCCGGCAGGGCCGACAGCGGCTGGTGTATCCGCATCCGCACGGTCAGCCCGGTGGCGCGCAGGACCCGCCGTACGGAGCTGCCGAAGTCGTCCTCGCCGACGAAGGCGGCCACCGTGGTCGGCGCTCCATGCTGAAGGTAGTCCAGGGTCACCGGCCGGATCGGCGCCCCCGCGTCGATCGCCGCCTGGAAGGTGGCCCGCCGGAAGCTGCCGCCCGTTCCGGCACACCAGGTGACGCCCTGCGGGAAGACCATGACCGAACGGCCGGAACGCAGCTGCCCGGACACCATCGCGACGGTGTCCGGCAGCCCGCGCAGGGTGGATCGGTCGATGAACAGCGTCCCCGCCCGCCGCACCAGCGAGCCGGCCACCGGCCACTCCCCGACCTCGCGCTTGGCCAGCATGGTCACCGGCTCCACGGCGAGCAGGGAGATGATGTCCAGCCACGAGATGTGGTTGGCGACGACCAGTGTGCCCGTACGGCCCGGTACGCTCAGCGGCCCGCCGTGCACCTCCAGCCGGATGTCCAGGGCGTCCAGCATCGCCGCGGCGCGGGCCCGCAGCGTGTCGGGCTCGGCGAGCCGCTTGCCGCGCAGCAGCGCGCCCGCCGCCACCCGGGCGAAGGACGCGGCGCGCCCGGCCACGCGCGAGGCCGGCACCCGGGCGGCGGCGTGCGCCACACAGCGGGTGGTACTACACGGTGACCAGGCGGTCCACGGGGATCCGGCGGCCCCCGTATCCCGTATATCTCCCGGCGCCCCCGCATGCGAGGGCGCCGGCACCGGCAGGGTCACCGGGACTCGCCCAGGAAGTAGCGCCGATAGCGGTCGTTCATCTTCTCCGTGTCCAGCAGCACGAAGAAGTCGGCGTCGTCAAAGTCCCGCTCGTGCTGCGGCGCCCCGCACATCCAGGCCCCGACCCGCAGATAGCCGCGCAGCAGCGGCGGCAGCGCGGCGTAGCCCGGCTCGGCGACCAGCGCCCGGGTGGGCATCCACGGGTCGCGCGGGAGCACCCGCACATCGGCGGGCGCGGCGTGCCGGGTGGTGCCCAGCAGCCAGGCGTCCGCGGCGGCCTGCCCGCCGTCGGCCAGCGGGACCGAGGCGCAGCCCGCGAGATAGCGGTGGCCGGACAGCAGCACATACCGGGCCAGCCCGGCCCACATCAGATTGATCACCGCGCCCGAGCGGTGGTCGGGGTGGACACAGGCCCGCCCCGCCTCGACCATCGAGAGACGTATCTCGTCCGGGAGCCCGCGCAGATCGAACTCGGTCTCCGAGTACAGCCGCTCGCTGCGCCCGGGCGGCAGCAGCCGGTAGGTGCCGACCACGGTGTCCGTCGACGTGTCCGTGACGATCAGATGGTCCATGACCTCGTCGAACTCGTCCACGTCCCGGTCGCCGACGGTGTGCAGCCGGGCTCCCTTTTCCTGCCCGAAGACCTGGTAGCGCAGCCGCTGGGCGGCGTGGATCTGCTCTTCGGTGTCCGCGATCGAGGTGACGTAGGAGCGGGCGTCCGCCGGAACCGAAGTCGTCGAGAGCACATGCATTCCTGTTCTCCGTTCAGGGGAGTCGAGCACCAGCGAAGGCCTGGAATGGCTTCGCAAGTGTTGCCCCGGCACGAGAACGCGGCAGTGTCCGGACGGTGATTCGACGACTGCCGGACGATGACGAACGTGTGCCGCCACGGGCGCCACATGTGGTGTCCACCCGGGCGACGCCCACGCGTCGTCCCAGACGGGGTTTACCGCTCGGCCTAGGGCCTGTCATCAAAGGGGGCGTCCGGCCGCGAGCGGCGTCTGGCGCGGTGGATCGCAAGGCGGAGCATCGTCCTCGTACTGGGCGTACTCGGGCGGTGCGACAACGCAGCGAGGCGCCGTGCCAGGCGTCGGGAGCAGGGCGCCCCCTTTGACGACAGGCCCTAGCCCGGCAGCGGGAAGCCGAGCGCGCGGGCCGCGTCGGCGGGGGTGGGCTGGGACCACAGCTCGGCGACGGAGCGCGCCGAGGCGAGCGAGCGGGTCTCGGCCCGGTCGAGGTAGAGCGTGCCGTCGAGGTGGTCGGTCTCATGCTGGACGATACGCGCGGGCCACCCCGCGAACTCCTCGTCGAGCTCACGCCCCCGCTCGTCCTGGCCCCGCAGCCGGATCAGCTCGGGGCGGGCGACCACGGCCTGCCACCCGGGCACGCTGAGACAGCCCTCGAAGAACGCCGCCCGGCGGCCGGGGTCGCCCACCGGCTCGTACGAGGGGTTGACGAGCACCCGGAAGGGCAGCGGCACCCGCCCGCGCGCATCCCGCACCTCCGCGTTCACCTCGGCCGGGTCCTCGATGACCGCGATCCGCAGCGGAATGCCGAGCTGCGGGGCGGCCAGGCCGACCCCCGGGGCGGCCTGCATGGTCTCCCGCATGGCCCGCACCAGCCGGTCCAGTTGCCCGGCGGACAGCTGCCCCTCGTACGGAAGGGCGGGCCTGCGCAGGACCGGGACTCCCGCGGCGATGATCGGCAACGGGCGGGGGCTGGCGAGGAGTTCGTCGATGAGCTCGGGCAGCGGGGCGGTCGGCATGGGGACAGCCTGGCAAGGGCCGGGCCGCCGCGGCAAACCGAATGTGGTGGAAGGCTGAACAATACGGGGCCCGGGTCCGTACTCCCCGGCAGAGCCTCCGGGGAACCCACGCCTCCGGAGGCTCTCCCGGGTCGCGCCGACTCGGGTCGGCTGCCGCTCCGCGGTGACTCTCCCCGTTGTGCGCCGCGGGGCGGCAGCCTCGCACCCCAGACGGTGGGGAGTGCATCCCAGACGGTGGGGAGTGGCGTCAGCCCTTCAGGCCGGCCATCCAGGCCTCGACCTCGTCCGCCTGCCGGGGCAGGCCGGCCGACAGGTTCTCGGTGCCGTCGTCGGTGACGAGGATGTCGTCCTCGATCCGCACCCCGATACCGCGGTACTCCTCGGGCACGGTCAGATCGTCGGGCTGGAAGTACAGCCCGGGCTCGACGGTGAGCACCATCCCGGGCTCCAGCGTGCCGTTGACGTACATCTCGGTACGGGCCGCGGCGCAGTCGTGGACGTCGAGGCCGAGCATGTGGCCGGTGCCGTGCAGGGTCCAGCGGCGCTGCATACCGAGCTCGAGCGCCTTGTCCACCGACAGATCGCCGAGCAGGCCCCAGTCCACCAGGCGCTCGGTGAGCACCCGCTGGGCGGCCTCGTGGAAGTCGCGGTAGCCGGCGCCGGGCTTGACGGCGGCGATTCCGGCCTCCTGCGCGTCGTACACCGCGTCGTAGATCTTGCGCTGGATCGGGGTGAAGCGGCCGTCGATGGGCAGGGTGCGGGTCACATCGGCGGTGTAGAGGTTGCGGGTCTCCACGCCCGCGTCGAGCAGCAGCAGTTCACCGGGGCGGACCGGGCCGTCGTTGCGCACCCAGTGGATGGTGGTGGCGTGCGGACCGGCGGCGCAGATGGAGGCGTAGCCGACGGCGTTGCCCTCGACGCGGGCGCGCAGGAAGAACGTGCCCTCGATATAGCGCTCGGAGGTGGCCTCGGCCGCTTCGAGGACCTTGACCACATCCTCGAAGCCGCGCGCGGTGGCCTCGCAGGCGAAGCGCAGATCGGCGATCTCGAACTCGTCCTTCACCCGGCGCATCTCGGAGAGGAAGACGCGGAACTCCTCGTCGCGCTCGGCGGTCACCTTGTCGTGCAACGCGGCCTCGACACCGGCGTCGTAGCCGCGCAGCACCCGGACCGGGCCGGTGGCCTCCTTCAGCCCGTCGGCCAGCTTCCGGACGTCCTTGCAGGGCAGGCCGAGAAGCTTCTCGTTCTCGGTGAGGCTGTTGCGCCGGCCGTCCCACAGCTCGCCCTGCGCCGAGAGCCAGAACTCGCCGTTCTCACGGTCGGAGCGGGGCAGCAGATACGCGGTGGCCGCATGGCCGCCCTCGCTCCGGGGCTCCAGCACCAGAACGCCGTCAGCGCACTCAGCGGGCCGGCCGCCGGTCAGATAGACGTAGTCGGAGGAGGGGCGGAAGGGGTAGTCCGTGTCATTGGCGCGGACCTTCAGCCGGCCGGCGGGAATCACCAGGCGCTCGCCGGGGAAACGGGCGGAGAGTGCGGCGCGGCGGCGGGCGGTGTGCGCGGCCTGCGGGATGGGCTCGAGGTCGTGCCGCTCGGTGTCGGCCCAGCCCTGCTTCATGTTCTCGGCGAGCTCGTCGCTCACACCTCGCCCCAGGCCGTTCTTGCGCTGCCGTAAGGTCTCGGACTGCTCGCCCTCCGGGCCCTCCGGGGCCTGGAGCTCCCGCTCGGGCCCCTGGCTCTCGGACGTCCGCTCGGTCACGACTGCCTCCTCGGTCGAATCGGTCACGGCCGCCTCCCCATGGCCAACCGGGTGACGGCCCGCCTATTATGACGATTCGCTGTATTGAGCGGGCGGAACGGGGGAACAGGGGTCGACACGGTCGGTGCGGAACAATTCGTTCCTGAACCTGTGGCGTTCCTTGAGTTTTCCGGATCGAGATCGTCAGTAATTTTCGGAATGGCCGTTTCACACTGACGGGGGCAGGGTGTCCGAAGGCACAGCGAGCTTGAATTCCGGGCTCGGGTCCTATTTCCGATTGCTGCGGGCGCCCGGCGCCGCCGCGCTGGCGTTCTGGGGGATGGTCGGTCGATTCCCCATCGCCATGCGGTCCCTGAGCTGCGTGATGCTGATCTCCTCGGTCACCGGGTCACTGGCGGACGCCGGCACGGTGGCCGCGGCCATGCTCGTCTCGCAGGGCGTGGCCAGCCCGGTGCTGGGGCGGCTGGCCGACCGGCTCAGCCAGCGGCGGGTGCTGCTCACCGCGTGCCTGGCGCATGCGGTGGGGATGGCGCTGCTGCTGGTGTCGATCCTGCTGGAGGCCCCGCTGTGGCTGCTGATCGTCCCGGCGGTGGCCACCGGATGCGCCTCGGTCTCGTTCACCTCGTTCATGCGGGCGCGGTGGGCGGCGATGGCCGACCGGGGAGCGCTGCGGACGGCCTATGCCCTGGAATCCATGCTGGACGAGACGATTTTCCTGCTGGGGCCGCTGCTGGCCACCGCCCTGGCCTCGGCAGTGCACCCGGCCGCGGGCCTGATCGCCTGCGCGGTCCTGACCTTGACCGGCTCCATCGCCCTGGCGCTGCACCGCCGGTCCGAGCCGGTGCCCGAACCGACCCCGGGCCGCGGCCCCCAGCGGGCGATCGCGGTGCCCGGGGTGCGGGTGCTGATGGTCTCCTACGCGGGGATGGGATTTCTGCTCGGCGCGGTCGACGTCACGATGATCGCGTTCGCCCAGGAGCGGTCGGCCTCGGGTCTTGCCGGGGTGTTCCTGTCCCTGACGGCGGTGGGCAGCCTGATCGCCGGGGCGGTCTACGGGGCGGTGAACTGGCGGCTCTCACAGGCGCGGCTGCTCTCGATCACCACCTCCGTGCTGACCCTCGGCGTGATCCCCCTGGCCTTCGCGGACTCCTTGCTGGTGATGGGCCTCCTCGCCGTCGTCGCGGGCGTGGCGATCTCCCCGGGGCTGATCGCGGGCAGCACACTGCTGGAGTCGCTGGCCCCCCAGGGCTCCTTGTCGGAGGGGTTCTCGTGGCTTACCAGCGCCGGGGCCCTCGGCATCGCCCTGGGCACGGCCGTGGGCGGGCGGCTGGCCGACCCGGGCGGCTTCGAGCAGGCGGCGTGGGCGGCGGTCGGCGGCGGGATCCTCGCCATGGGGCTGAGCCTCGTAGGACAGTCGGCGCTTCTGAGGACGAGGCCGGCCCCGGAAGCGGCTTCGGGAACCACCGTTTGAGAACAATGACGTTACGACAGCGTGAGGACTGAGTTGTGAGCACAGCGCATGGCGTGTCCGAGCGGAAGGGACTCGGGGGATTACCGGTTCCCCGTCTCTCGTTCGACGAGTTCATGGCCTTCGGGCGGCGGGCCCTCATCCGGGCGGATGTCCCCGTGGTGATCGAATTACCGAAAGGCGCCCGGGGCCTCGGCGGAGAAGGCGTGGCCGAGCGCCTTGGAAACATGAAGGTGACCCTGTTCACCGAGCCGAGCGACAAGCGGAATTCACGGCGGTGGACCACCAAGGAGATCCGGCTCCGCGAGTTCTTCGACGACGACCGATACCAGACCGACCCCGGCACCTGGAACCGTATCGTGTCGAACATCCGCAACAGCCCGGCCGATGTCGACGCGATCCTCGGCTTTGACGCCGGAGAACTGTTCGACTACCGACGCTCGTTGAACGCCGCCAACCTGTGGATCAGCCACCGCGGAGTGTTCACCCAAAGCCACTTCGACGAGCTGGAGAACTTCAACATAGCGCTGGAAGGCCGTAAGCGGTTCGTGCTGGCACCCCCGGGATTCCTGGAGTACTACCCGAGGTCGATCGCGCGCGGGTTCGGCGACAAGTCCAGGGCCTTCGACTTCGACGAGGTCGACCGGCGGCGCTTCCCCAAACTCGTCTCCAAACTGGCCGAGCGCCGGGAGCTGATCCTGGAGCCCGGACAGATGCTCTACCTCCCGCTCGGCTGGTGGCACCAGGCCGAATCACTGGACGAGATGAACATCAACATGAACTTCTGGCTGCGCGACCCGAAGATCCTCCGCAGACCGTATGTGCTCGGCGTCGCGCTCTACACGGCCGCCTACCGCAAGCTCAAGGGCGTCTACAACTACCAGCCCGCCGAGGCGGCGTCATGAGCGGGCGCAAAACCATCGAGCCCACGCACCGCTACCGCAACAACGACAAGGCCGTGGGCGTCGGAAACGCCTTCTGGGACCTGTCCGAGCGCAACGGCCTCGCCGGGATCGTGGCCGAACTCGACGACGTCAACCCCAGTGTGCTGCACACCGAGGACGGCCACGAGTTCACCAACTTCACCTGCTGCTCCTATCTGGACCTGGACTCACACCCCAAGGTCATCGAGGGCGCGGTCGCCGCGCTGCGCCGGTTCGGCGTGCTGGACCACTGCATTCCGCGCAGCCGGGTGCAGATCCCGGCGCTGCTGGAGCTGGAGGCATCGCTCGGCGAACTGTTCGGCGCCGACGTGGTGGCCGCGATCTCGGCCGGCGTGGCCAGCGCCGGACTGCTGCCGCTGATCGCCTCCGGACATCTGGGCAACGGGGTCAGACCGCTGATGGTGTTCGACAAGAACTGCCATGTGTCCATGGCCGGGGCCAAACCCGCCTGCGCCGACGAGACGGAGGTGGTCAGCTGCGGCCACCACGACCTCGGGTTCCTCGAGGACATGTGCAAGCGGTACGAGCGGGTCGCCTACGTCGTGGACGGCTCGGACAGCCTGGGCGGATACGCGCCGGTGCGGGAACTGGCGGAGTTGCAGGAGAAGTACGGCCTGCTGGTGTACTACGACGACTCGCACTCCCTCTCGGCGTACGGGGAGCGCGGCATCGGCTACGTACGCACGCACTGCCCCGTGCTGGACGAGCGGACGATCACCGTCGCGACCCTGAACAAGGCGTTCGGGACCAGCGGCGCGGCCATCCTGCTCGACGGCTACCCGAAGGAAACGCTGCGCGTGGTCGAGCGGTTCGCGGGTGCCCTCAGCTACTCGCAGCCGATGAACACCGCCGCGGTCGGGGCCTCGCTGGCCTCGGCGGAGATCCACCGCACCGAGGAGCTGACCGAGCTCCAGGGGCGGCTGCGGGCCAATATCGCGCTGTTCGACAGCCACATCAAGACCGAGCAGACCGGGACGACGTTCCCGATCCGTCTCGTGCCGATGAGCGACGAGACGGTCATCGAGGCGGGCCGCCGGGTGTACCGGGCCGGGTTCTACGTTTCCCCGGTGTTCTTCCCGATCGTCCCCCGCGGCACCGCGGGCCTGCGGGTGATGCTCCGCGCGGGCCAGACCGAGGAGCAGATCCGCGGGCTGTGCGCGGCCCTGGCCGAGGTGGGCGTCCCGCAGGCGGCCCCCGTGCCGGAGCAGGCATCCGTGCCGGTGGAGGGGGCCAGATGACGGGCACCGCCCGGGCGATCCCGCGCTCCATCCTGTACACGCCCGCGCTGTCGCTCGACCGGGTCGTGGGGGCGTGGTCCTATGACGCGGATGTGCATCTGGTCGACCTGGAGGACGCCGTTCCGCCACCGGAGAAGGCCGCGGCGCGCAGGGTGTGCCGGGCGGCGCTGGAGAAGGCGCCGGAGCCCGCGAACGCCGCCGTACGCGTCAACGAGTTGGGCACCATCGACGCGGTGCACGACCTCGTGATGCTCGCCGAATGCCCGGTCAAGCCCGGCTTCATCGTGATGACGATGGTGAAGTCCGCGGTCGAGGTGGCGCTGATGCGCGACACCCTCGCCTCGGCGGGGGCCCGCCCGCAGATCTATGTGACCGTGGAGACCCCGGCCGCCGTGGCCGACGTCGACGCCATCGCGGCGGCTGCCGACGGGCTGATCCTCGGTTCGGCGGACCTGGCCGCCGCCCTGGGCATCGAGATCAGCTGGGCGGGGCTGCTCGCCGCCCGCCAGGCGATGGCCCTGGCCGGCGCCCGGCACGGCACCGCCCTGATCGACACCGCCAACTTCCGGCTGGCCGAGCCGGAAACGCTGGCCGAGGAGATCGACCGGGTGCGCGAGCTGGGCTTCCACGGCAAGGTGACCGTGCACCCCAGCGAACTGGCCGCGATCAACCGGGCCCTGCGGCCCGACCCGGCCGGGCTGCGGCTGGCCCGGCGGGTGACCGAGGCCGTACGGGCGGCGGACGGCGGAATCGCGGTCCTGGACGGGAACATGGTCGGCCCGCCGTTCGCCCGGATGGCGCGCGCGACAGTGGCGCGCGGGGACGCCTGGGCCGAGCGGTTCGGGAGGGGCGGCACCGGCGATGCGGGTGGTGTCGGCGACGACGGCGAGGAGGCGGGCCATGACCGTCGCTGAGCGCGCCACCGCCGGGCCCGCCACCGCCGGGCCCGCCACCGTCCCGCCCATCACCGTCGCCGTCATCGGCACCGGGATCATCGGGCGGGACCTGGTCGGCAAGGTCCACCGCTCCACCGTGCTGAACTGCGGCCTGGTGGCCGGGCGCAACCCCGAGTCCGAGGGGTTACGGTACGCCGCCGAGCTCGGCTGTCCGACCACGGCGGAGGGCATCGACGCGATCCTCGCGGCCCCGCGCCCGTACGACGTGGTGTTCGACGCCACCAACGCGATGTCGCACGCCGAACACTGGCGGCTGCTCCAGCCGCTGGACACGCTGCTGATCGACCTGACCCCCAGCCGGGTCGGCCGGATGGTGGTGCCCACGGTGACCGGGACCCGCCCGCCGGCCGGACGCAACGTCAGCCTCATCAGCTGTGGCGGACAGGCGTCGATCCCGATCGCCCACGCCCTCGCCCAGCGGTTCGAGGTGGCGTACATCGAGGCCGTCTCCACCGTGGCCGGCACCATCGCGGGCCGGGCCACCCGGCTCAACCTCGACGAGTACATCGCCACCACCCAGCACGCCCTCACCACGCTCGCAGGCGTGCGCGACACCAAGGCGATCCTCAACATCAGCCCGGCCGCGCCCCCGGCCACCTTCCGGACCGCCGTCCACGCGATCGTCCCCGGGGCCGACGCCGTGGCGGTGCGCGCCCTGGTCGACGACGCCGCCGAGCGGGTGCGGGCGCATCAGCCCGGGTACGAGGTCATCGCCTGCACGGTGACCGGCGACCGGGTCGTGGTCTCCCTGGAGGTCACCGCGGACAGCGACGTACTGCCCCGGTACGCCGGAAACCTGGACATCATCAACTCGGCCGCCATCCTGGTCGCCGAGCAGCACGCGGCCCGGCTCGCCCCGGCCGCCCGGACGGCGGTGGGCCGATGAGGTCTGTGGTGATGTACGACCCCACCTTGCGCGACGGCCAGCACGCGGTGCGGCACCAACTCGGCGTGGCGGCGTTGCGGGGGTACGCCGAGGCGGCCGACGCGGCCGGGATCCCGGTGGTGGAGGTGGGCCACGGCAACGGCCTGGGCGCCTCCTCCCTCCAGGTCGGGCGGGCCGCCGTCAGTGACGACGAGATGCTGTCGACCGTGCGGGAAGCCCTGCGGCACAGCAAAATGGGGGTGTTCATGCTGCCCGGCTGGGGCACCTCCGACGATCTGCGCAAGGCCGTGGCGCACGGCGCCGATGTGATCCGCATCGGTGTGCACTGCACCGAGACCTCGCTGGCCGAGCGCCACCTCGGGCTGCTGGCGGAGCAGGGCGCGGAGGCACACTGCGTGCTGATGATGAGCCATATGGCCACCCCCGCCGAACTGGCCGAGCACGCCGCGCGCGCGGTCGGGTACGGGGCACGGGCGGTGGGCATCATGGACTCCGCGGGCCACTTT
This sequence comes from Streptomyces sp. NPDC020845, assembly GCF_044334165.1. Taxonomy (NCBI): domain Bacteria; kingdom Bacillati; phylum Actinomycetota; class Actinomycetes; order Kitasatosporales; family Streptomycetaceae; genus Streptomyces; species Streptomyces sp. NPDC020845. The sequence continues at coordinate 192,096 of NZ_JBIRSJ010000014.1, forward strand.
CTGCCGCAGGACGTCACCGACCGGATCGGCGCGATGGTCGAGGCCGTCGGGCCGTTGGGCGTACCGGTGATCTTCCATGGCCACAACAACCTCGGCATGGCCGTCGCCAACTCCGTGGCCGCCGCCGAGGCGGGGGCCGGGATCATCGACGGCTGCGCGCGCGGCTTCGGCGCCGGGGCGGGGAACACCCAGCTCGAGGTGGTGGTGCCGGTGCTGGAGCGCACCGGGTTCGCCACCGGCATCGATCTGTACGCGCTGCTCGACGCCGCCGAGTTCGCCGGGCGGGAGCTGATGCCCGCGCCGCCGGTCACCGGCTCGCTGTCCATCGTCAGCGGTCTGGCCGGGGTGTTCTCCGGATTCAAACACCAGGTGCTCGACCACTCCGGGCGGGCCGGAGTCGATCCGCGCGATGTGTTCTTCGAGCTCGGCAGACGGCAGGCCATCGCCGGGCAGGAGGATCTGATCGTCGATGTGGTGGCCGAGCTGAGCGCCCGGAAGGTCACCCCATGAGCGTGCCAAGACCGAGCGGGAGGGAGGGGCCGGGCCGGTGACCATCGGCGCGCGGGACATGGCGGGCCGGGACCGGCTGGTGCGGGTGATCGACGCGCTGGCCGAGGTGTTCGCCGATCTGTCGGCGGGCCGGACGCGGTCCCCGGCCCGCACGATCATCGAGCACGGCAGTCATGGTGAACATGGTGATCCCGGTCCGCGGCGGCAGTTGCTGGCCGGTACGGCGGTGTGGGAGCGGCGCGGGGTGGGCAGCGTCAAGATCACCACGCTCACCCCGGACAACCCGGACCGCGGACTGCCGCTGATCCACGGCGTGGTCGTGCTGACCGACCTGGACACCGGGCGGATCACCGCGCTGCTGGACGGCGCCGAGCTGACCGCCGTCCGGACCGGCGCGGTGGCCGGCCTGGCGACCCGCCTCTGTGCCCCCGAGGACGCCGAGGACCTGGCCGTCCTCGGCGCCGGGGTGCAGGCGCGGGCGCTGGTGCGGGCCGTGTCCGCCGTACGCCCGATCCGCTCGGTCCGGGTGTTCTCCCGCACCCGGGCCCGTACGGAGACATTCGCGGAGTGGATCCGCGCCACAGCGGGCCACCCGGGCCGTCCGGTTGAGGTCTCGGTGTGCGACACCGCACGAGACGCCGTCGCCGACGCTGCCGTCATCTGCACGGCCACCTCGACCGATGACCGGACACCGCTGGTGGCGGCCGACTGGGTGGCCCCCGGGGCGCATATCAACGTGATCGGCGGCACCCACGAGGACGCGATCGAGGTCGACCCGGCGCTGCTCGCGTCCGCGTTCGTCGTCGTGGAGGAGCGGGCCGCCGCGCTCGAGGACGCGGGCGAGGTGCGGGCCGCGCTGGCCGACGGGCTGATCGACGTGGCCGAACTGCATGAACTGGGCGCCCTGGTGACCGGGGCGAGCGCGGCGGACGGCCGGACCTCGGTGTTCCGTGGGGTGGGCATGGCCATCGAGGACACCGCCGCCGCGGCCGCGCTCCACGAGGCCGCGAGCACGGAGGCGGGGTGAGTCGGAGCCGGGGTGAGTCAGTCCGCCTCGCGGCAGCGCACCATGAAGGACCGCTCGAAGACGATGACGGTCTCCCCGGTGGACTTGGCGCCGGTGGTCTCCACCGTGATGATCCCCTGCCCCGGCCGGGACTTGGACCGCCGCTTGCCGAGGATCCGGCTGGTCGCGTAGAGCGTGTCGCCGACGAACACCGGCTCCTTCAAGCGGACCTTGTCCCAGCCGAGGTTGGCCACCGCGCGCGCGGACAGCGCCTGCACGGTCATACCGCCGACCAGACACAGCGTGATCCCGCTGTTGACCAGCACCCGCCCGTACTCGGCGCCCTCCCCGTAGGCCCGGTCGAAGTGCAGCGGGTGCTGGTTCATGGTCAGCAGGGTCAGCCAGGTGTTGTCGGTCTCGGTGATGGTCCGGCCCGGCCAGTGCCTGATCACCATGCCGGGCTCGAAGTCCTCGTAGTCCCCACCGTGCTCTTCGACGTACTCGTTGTCCCGGACCCGGCGCAGCGTCATGCCACCAAGCGTAGCGGCGCCGACTATGCTGACGTTCGGCCAATTCGCGGTGGGCAAAGGCGAATTGAGATCGTCTGGGATTCGGGGGAAGCCGGGTGGGCGCGCTCGAGGACATCGGCACACCGGGGGCGTCGGGACACCCGTGGTTCGGCCGCCACCGGCTGAAGCCCGCCGCGTCCGCGGACACCATCCGGGAGATGCTGCGCACCGAGATCCGGGACACCGGCTGGCCGTATCAGCCGCTGCTGCCCGCCGCCCCGATCGCGCTGCCGCGCGCATCGTACGCCGAACTGTTCCGCGCCACCGCCGCGCTGCTCGACCTGGTGCGCCGTACCGCCCTGGAGTCCGCGCCCACCACGGACGGCAGGCTGGCGGCGTACCGCATGCCGGCGAGCGAACACCAGCTGTTCGTGGCCGACCAGTTCGTCGAGGAGCGCTACGCGGACTGTGTGACCCGGCCGGACATCGTGATCGGGCCGGACGGGCCGCGTTTTCTGGAGTTCAATGTCAGCGGCGCGCTCGGCGGCCCGGTGGAGACACACTGCCGCCTGGAGGTGTGGCGCAGGCTCTACGCCGACGACGCGGGCCGGGTGCCGTTCGGCTACCAGGACCCGTTCGCCGTGCGCGCCGAGATGTTCCGGGGACTGTGTGCGGAGCTGGCCGCGGCGCCTCGGGTGGCCCTGGTGGGCAGCGCCCGCGACCAGGGGGTGGAGTCCACCCGGTACTTCGATGTGGAGGCGGACTACTTCAACAGCCATGGCCTGACGGCGCGTTTCTTCGAGCCCGAGGATCTGCACGAGGCATGGGACTGTCCACCGCGGCTGCGCTATCCGCTGGGGCTGCGGAACTTCACCATCCCGGACTGGGTCGAGCTGGGCATCGACACCGCGCCCGTACAGGCCGCGCTGGACCACGGCTGTGTGCTGGTGGGGACCCAGACCTCCACGTTTCTGTCCAGCAAGCTGACCATGGGCCTGCTGTCGGAGGGGCGGCCGTGGATGAGCGCGGCGGAGCGGGCCCTGGTCGACCGATATCTGCCGTGGACCCGGGTCCTGTCCCACCGCTGGACGAACCGGGGCGGGCGGAAGGTCGACCTCGTCCCCTTCGCCGTGGACAACCGTGAGCTGCTGGTGCTCAAGGCGAGCATCGGGATGAGCGGCAAGCAGGTCGTCATCGGCCGGGAGACCGGCCAGGCGGAGTGGGAGGCAGCGGTGGCCGCGGCCGCCGGGACGGGTACCAGCGTGGTGCAGGAGTACGTGGCGCCGCGCGGCTGCCGGCTGGCGATGGTCGCCGACGGCGCCGGGGAGCCGCATGACGTCGAAGTGGCCCCGGTGTTCGGGCCGCTGCTGTTCGGCGGGCGCCCGGCGGGCATGTTCTCCCGGTTCTTCGGCGATGGCACCGCCGGGATCGTCAGTGTCCTGGGCACCAACAGCTCCGACGACTGCGTGGTGGCCGTCTGAGCGCGTGGCCGCGCCCATGCCGCCCTCAGCCGCCCGAGGGGCGGGCCCGTACGTGCATCCGCTCGCCCTGCGCCCCGAACAGGCTCAGCACCTCGACGGGCTGGTCTCCCGCACCGGCGAAGCCGTGGGGGACACGGGTGTCGAACTCGGCGGCCTCGCCCGCGGTCAGAACGAGGTCGTGCTCGCCCAGCGCGAGCCGCAGCCGGCCGGAGAGCACATACAGCCACTCGTACCCCTCGTGCGCCTTCTGCTCGAGCCGCGCGCCCTCGGACTCGGGCGTCTGCCCGGCGGGCAGGATCATCTTGTAGGCGTGCAGCCCGCCGAGGTGGCGGGTCAGCGGTACGAAGACCCTTCCGTGCCGGGTGAAGGGCCGGGGATGGACACGCGGATCACCGGTGGCGGGCGCGCCGACCAACTCGTCCAGCGGCACCTGATGGGCCTTGGCCAGGGGCAGCAGCAACTCCAGGGTCGGCTTGCGCTGCCCCGACTCCAGGCGCGACAGAGTGCTCACGGAGATCCCGGTCGTCTCGCTCAGCTGGGACAGCGTGGCGCCACGCGCCTGGCGCAGCGACCTCAGCCGCGGCCCGACACCCGTCAGCACATGCGAGAAATCCTCATCCGTCACCCTTCTATTTGCCGGTCCGGCAACTGGCTTTGTCAAGTCGTCGAAATCTCGCTGCGCCGCCCGCCCACCGGATGTGACGATGGCGTCATGGCCGATATACGCACCGCACACACCTTTGACCTGGATCCCGCCACCCTCAAAGCGGCGCGCGCCCTCCTCAACGACGTCTTCGAGGACATGACCGACGACGACTGGGACCACGCCCTGGGCGGCATCCACGCCCTGGCCTGGGAGGACGGCGAGCTGATCGGCCATGCGTCGGTGGTGCAGCGGCGGCTGCTGCACACCGGGCGGGCGCTGCGCGCGGGCTATGTGGAGGGCGTGGCGGTACGGGCGGACCGGCGTGGCCGCGGACACGGCGCCGCCATGATGGCGGCGCTGGAGCGGGTGGTGCGCGGCGCCTATGACCTCGGCGCGCTGGGCTCCAGCGATGAGGCGAGGGACTTCTACGCGGCGCGCGGCTGGCAGCGGTGGCAGGGGCCCACCTCGGCGCTCACCCCCGAGGGCGTCCGGCGCACCGCGGAGGAGGACGGCGGAATCTTCGTCTTCCCGGCCGCGGTCCCGCTGGATGTGTCCGCCGAGCTGATCTGCGACTGGCGCGACGGCGACGTCTGGTAGTACGCGGGCCCGGCTGTTTCCTCCGCTCCCGCCTGGGCACCCCGGTAAGCCGGGAACCATCCTGTCGCCCAGGAAGAGAGCAACCATGAAAGCTGTCGTATGGCACTCCGTAGGCGACATCCGCCTCGAAGACGTGCACCAACCCAAGATCCAGGACGCGTACGACGCGATCGTACGGATCACCACCTCGGCGATCTGCGGCACTGATCTGCACTTCGTACGCGGCACGATGACGGGCATGCGGGAGGGGCGGATCCTCGGGCACGAGGCCGTGGGCATCGTCGAGGAGGTGGCGGGCGGGGTGCGCGACTTCCGCCCAGGCGACCGGGTGGTGATCCCCTCGACCGTCGCGTGCGGGGTGTGCAGCTACTGCCGGGCCGGCTACCACGCCCAGTGCGACCGGGCCAACCCCCACGGCCCCCTGGCAGGCAGCACCTTCTTCGGCGGCCCCGAGTCCGCCGGGGGACTGGACGGGCTGCAGGCGGAGTACGCCCGGGTCCCGTACGCGCACACCGGGCTCGTACCGCTGCCCGACACCGTGGACGACGCCCAGGCGATCCTGCTCTCGGACATCTACCCCACCGCGTGGTTCGGCGCCAAGCTCGCCGAGATCGGCACCGGCGACACGGTCGTCGTGCTCGGCGCGGGCCCCGTCGGGCAGGCCGCGATCGCCTGCGCCCGGCTGTGCGGTGCGGGCCGGGTCATCGTCGTCGACGGGGTCGTCGACCGGCTCGAACTGGCCCAGCGGCAGCACGCCGAGACCGTCGACTTCAACGCCGAGGAGCCGGTGTCCGCCGTCCGCGAGCTGACCGGTGGCATCGGCGCGGACCGGGTCATCGACGCCGTCGGCATCGACGCCGCATGCCCCGACCACGGCCCCGCGGCCGACACCCTGGCCGGGCAGCGCGAGGAGTTCACCCACGAGGTGCGGGAGACCGCCCCCGAGCAGAACCCCGACGACCAGGGCACCTGGCGGCCCGGCGACGCCCCGTCGCTGGCCACCCGCTGGGGCATCCGGATGGCAGCCAAGGCCGGGACACTGGGGATCGTCGGCGTCTACCCGCCGCAGGCGCAGCACTTCCCGATCGGCGAGGCGTTCCAGAAGAACCTCACCATCAAGATGGGCAACTGCCACCACCGCCGCTATCTGCCCCGTCTGGTCTCGATGGTCGCCTCCGGCGAGCTCGACCCCTCCCCGCTGATCACCCACTGGTCGGGCACCCAGGACGTCATCGAGGCGTACCGCGCCTTCGACCGCCGCGAACAGGGCTGGACCAAGGTGGCCCTGGGCATCGGCGGACCCGGCAGCGTGGCCCCGGGCCGAGGACACGCGGCGGGCACGGGCGCGGCCACCACGGCGGGCGCCCACGCCCATTAGCCCCGTTGGCCCGTTGGTTGTCAGCGGGCCTGTTCAGCGGTCACCTCCGCCGGCTGTTTCCGCCGGCTATCAGTCGGCTATCAGCGGGTCACCTCCGCCAGCAGCCGCTCCCAGTCGTCCAGGAAGCGCCCCAGCCCGTACCGCTCGAGCGCCGCGCGGCGGGCCCGTGCCCCGTCCTCGGCCGCCGCCCCCGGCTCCCGCAGATAGGTCCGCGCGGCGCGGGCGAGGACATCGGGGCGGGTGGAGAGCACACCGGCCCCCTCGGGCACCGCCTCGACTGCCTCGGTGGTGGCCAGGCCGACGACGGGCATGCCCAGATGCATGGCCTCCAGGAGGGACAGCCCCAGCGAGGTCCACCGCACGGGGTGCAGATACAGACGGCGGCGCGCCATCTCGGCGTGCAGCCTGCCCTGCGGCAGCTCCGCGCGGCGCAGCCGGTCCCCGGACAGGCCCAGATACGCGGCGAGCCCTTCCGTACGCGGGCCGAAGACGTCCAGCGGCGCCGCCCGGCTCAGCGCGGGCAGCAGATCGGTGCCGGTGGCGCGGCCGCGCGGGACCGGGTCGTTGACGACGACCGCGGCGCGGTCCAGCTCCCCGGTGTACAGATGGCCCGGGTCGACGACGCCGTGTTCGACGACGGTGGTGGGGGCGGTGCCGCTGTCCCAGAAGAGCTGGTTGAAGTGGGTGACGTGCACCAGGGTCACACCGCGCAAGTCGTCCCGGTCGGCGCACGGGTGGCGGGTGAGGGGGACGTGTCCGTCCGGCGTGTTGTGCTCCACGTAGACGGCGGGCAGATCGCGCCCGGGGCGGCGTCCGCCCAGCCAGCACTCGGCGAGCGCCGTCTCGTGCGGCCGCTGGAGGACCACGAGGTCGACCGGGGCGTCCCGCAGCAGCACGGGGCTCAGCTCGGTGACCGAGTCGGGCCAGGTGAACGTGCGCCCGAGGCCGTCGGGCCCGCGGTCGGGCAGGGCCGGCAGCAGATAGCGGTGCGGGCCTTGGACGAACGCCTTGGTCCATGAGCCGTGCACAGGCCAGATCAGGATGTTCATGCGCTCACTTTCCCTACTGGTCTTCTTCGCCCCCTCGGCCTTCGAAGGCCCGCGCCTCGGGCAGCAGCTCCCGGATATCGCCCGGCAGCGCCTTGTACAGCCGCTCCATCAGCTCCGGACTCACCGCGGAGTCCAGCACCTCGAAGAACACGCTCGCCTCCCGGATCGCCTCGTCCTCCGACGTCCGGGCGCGCCAGGCGATCCGCCCCGCGAAGCCCGTGAGGTCGAACCGCTCGCCGTGGTCGCGCCGGTAGGCCCGCTGCGCGGGCGAGGCCTCGTGGGACGCGGCCACCCGCCGCATGGAGCCGGCGGCCTCGGGCGGCAGCTGCGCCGCCATGTGGTCGGCCAGACCGTCCGGGATCCGCTCGGCAAGCGTTTCGAGCGTGGCGCGTACCGCCCGCTCCGCCGACCGCCGGTCGGGCAGCTGCGCCAGCGCCTGGACCTGGCTCGTCAGCTCTTCGTAGCGCATGATCAGCACCCCCAGCGTCGCGCTGTCGGCATCGTCGGTCGAGTGCCCACGGCCGCCCCCGCGAACCGCCGGTGGCGGGCCGCCGTACGCCCCTTGTTAACGTCGGACGAGCCGAACACGAGGGCAGGACCGAAGAGGGAGATTGAGGGGGCGGAGCATGGCCCGAGCGCCGCGCATAGAACTGGACTCACCGTTACCCGAAACGGTGGACGGCCGTCAGATCAGAGCCGTCGCCTTCCAGGCCAGCCGCCTGGAGTACGTGGACAAAACCCTCCGGAGCGTCGGCCTGACCGCGGCCGGGAGCCGGGCCCTGGTGGTGGGGAGCGGCCGCGGACTGCTGGCCCGCGGTCTGGCCGGGCTGGGATTCGACGTCGTCGCCGTCGACCCGTCCGCCTCCGCGACGGCGATCGCGCGCGAGACGGGCGAGCGGGAGACGGGCGAGGGGGAGCGAGCCGCGGTCCGGTACGAAACCGCGCCGCCGGAGGAACTGGGTGTCGCCGATGCCGCGTTCGATCTCGTCTACTACGCGGACACCTTCGAGGTCACCCCGGCCCTCGACCCGGTCCTGGCGGAGGGGGCCCGGGCGCTCGCACCGGACGGTGTGCTGATCTACGACACCGTGAACCGCACCCCGGTGTCCCGGCTGATCTACCTCATCGCCTTCCAGCGCCTGCCCATGACCCGGATCATGCCGCCCGGCCGCTACGCCGCGGAGCGGCTGCGCACCCCCGCCGAAATGACGGAGGCGCTGCGCCGCCACGGGCTGCGCAACGAGGACATCTGCGACTTCAAGCCCCGTGATCCGCGCAGCTTGGTCAAGGCCACCATGGACCGTCGCCGCGGGCGGATCACCGACGAGGAGATCCCGCCCATCGTCGACTTCGTCCTGGCCCCCGACACCCGGCCCCAGGTCACCTACCTCGGCTACGCCCGCAAGGTCTGATGGGCCACGGCGGCGGACCGGGCGGGCGCAGCGCACACTGGGCACCGTGACGGCAAAACGAAGCGCCGGAATCCTGCTGTTCCGCGGGGCGGAGGCGAAGGGGGCGGAGGCGGCGGACCCGGCGGCGGTGGTCCGGGCGGGGACCGACCCGGTCTCCGCCCCGCAGGTCCTTCTCGCCCACATGGGCGGCCCTTTCTGGGCGCGCAAGGACGAGCGCGCATGGTCCATCCCCAAGGGCGAGTACGAACCGGACGAGGCCCCGGAGGCCGCGGCGCGCCGGGAGTTCCAGGAGGAACTGGGCATGCCGCCGCCCCCGGGCGACCTCCTTGCGCTCGGCTCCGTCCAGCAGACCGGGGGCAAGGTCGTGACGGTCTGGGCGCTGGCGGGAGATCTCGATCCGCGGCAGATCGTCCCGGGCACATTCGAGATGGAGTGGCCCAGGAGGTCGGGGCGGCTTCAGGCCTTCCCCGAGATCGACCGAGTGGCCTGGCTGGATCTCGCGCAGGCGCGCACGAAGATCGTGGCGAGGCAGGAGGTCTTCCTGGACCGCCTTGAGGAGCGGCTGCGCGGCTGAGCCCGCGAATGTGCGCCGCTGGGCGGCATTCCCGGCCGCCGGGCGCGGGCTTCGTCCCGCGCCTTCGGCGCAAAGAGCCGCGGGAAGGAGGGGCGGTGGCTCCGGTCGCTCGCCGGCTGCGGGTCGGTGGGGGGAACTCCGGTTCGGGGGCTCCCCCCACCCCCTTGGAAAAAAGTGCTTGATACAGAGCAAGTACTCCATCAAGCAGATTTTTCCGGGGATGGGGGAGGGCCGGGGCAGCCGTCGACCCGGGCGGTCAGCCGGGCGTCTCGGTAGGCGGCGTCCAGGTCGGTCTTGATGGTGACGTCACGCAGATGGGTCGCCGGGGTGGAGTACAGGCCGACCGAGCGGAAGATGCCGGCGAAGCGCCACTGGTCGTAGTCCTCCATGTGGGCTCCCGAGCCCCAGCGGTGCACCTGCACCGCGACCGTGTTCCGGCCCGGGTGAAGCCGCTCGCTGATGTCGAACTCGGCAGGTGTGTAGCCGCCCTGGTCGTACCCGGCGTACGAGCCGTTGACCCAGACCAGACAGCCGCTGGTGACGCCCTCGAACCGGAGGAACGTCCGCCGTTTCTCCCAGCTCTTGGGCAGCTCGAAGGTCTTGACGTGGGCGCCGGTGGGGTTGACGTCGTGCGGCACCTTCGGAGGGTCGTCCGGATACATCTCGGTGCGGATGTTGCGGAACACGGGGTGGTCCAGGCCGTCCGTCTGCCAGGTGTGCGGCACGCTCACGCTGCGCCAGCCCGGCCCCGAGGTGCCGTGGCCCTCGGCGAAGAAGTCCTTGGGGACCTCTTCAGGGCGATCGGACATATGGATCTTCCAGGAGCCGCCGAGCGACTTGGTCCAGGGGGTGTCCTGGTCGCCCTTGAGCGCGCCCGCGGTGTTGTCGTACGGCGTCAGCGGCGCGTGGGCCGGCTCCTGCCCGACCGCGGTGACCTCGGGGTCCTCAAAGGAGCTTGTACACGTCCGCGGGCGGCGCCGAGAGGCTCCCCGCCGCGGCGGGGGCGGGGGCCATCAGCGTTCCGGCCAGGGTCAGCGGGATCAGTCGGGGGAGAAGGCGTAAGGAGCGAAGGAATCCGGGCAGGGGCATCGGCGGCCCACCCTTCTTTGATGCCGGTGTTCAGCCGGTATACGGGGCTTGCCGAACCAATCCGAAATCAACAGGGCCGAACATTAGCCAACGCGCCCTTTCGCGCCACGACCCGGACAGCATTCACCGCCCGCGGTGCGCGGCTACCGTAAGGAGAGGGAGGCACCGGTGGGCATGGGCAGCACGAAGAGCGCCAGGAATCTGCCTCGGCTGCAGCTCGACGAACTGCTGGACGAGCTGCAGCTGCGCATCGACGCGGTGCGGGGGACACAGGTCCGGGTGCACAGCCTGCTGGAGGCCGTGCTCTCGGTCGGCCGGGAGCTGGATCTGCCGCAGGTGCTGCGGCGGATCGTCGAGGCGGCCGTGGTGCTGGTGGACGCCGAGTACGGCGCCCTGGGCGTGATCGGCGAGGACCGGCGGCTCGCGGAGTTTCTGACCGTGGGCGTCGACGAGGAGCAGACCGCGGCGATCGGGGCACTGCCGTGCGGCCACGGCATCCTGGGCGAGCTCATCCGCCGCCCCGAGCCGCTGCGGCTGGCCGAGTTGTCCGAGCACCCGGCCTCGTACGGTTTTCCGGCGGGGCATCCACCCATGCATTCGTTCCTGGGGGTGCCCATCCGGGTGCGGGACGAGGTCTTCGGCAATCTGTATCTGACGGAGAAGCGCAGCGGTGAGGAGTTCGACGGCGAGGACGAGACGGTGCTGTCCACCCTCGCCGTGGCGGCCGGCGTGGCCATCGAGAACGCCCGGCTGTACGAGGAGGCCCGGCACCGCCAGCGCTGGCTGGAGGCGAACGCGGAGGTCACCCAGGGCCTGCTGTCCGGGGTGGACGAGAACCGGGTGCTCGGGCTGATCGTCGGACACGCCCGGCGCCTCCTCGCGGCCGACCTGGGGGTGCTCGCGCTGCCGGTCGAGGGGACCGCCGACCTCCAGGTGGCGCTCGCGGACGGCACCGACGCCGAGGCGCACCGCGGTCTGGTGCTGCCCTGCCGGGGCTCGTTCGCCGGCGCCGCCTTCCTCGCGTCCGAGGCCGTCACCAGCGTCGATGTCGAGAACGACCCACGGATCACGCTGGGCCCCACGCGCTGGACGGGCCTCGGCCCCGCGGTGGCGGTCCCGATGCGGACCGGCGAGGGGGTCCAGGGGGTGCTGTCGCTGGCCCGGGCGGCGGGCAGTGCGCCCTTCACCCCGGTGGAGACGGATATGCTGCTCGGCTTCGCCGGTCAGGCGGCGATCGCCATGAAGCTGGCCGAGCGGCGGCGCGACGCCGAGCAGTTGGCGCTGCTGGAGGACCGCGACCGGATCGCCCGCGATCTGCACGACCTGGCCATCCAGCGGCTGTTCGCCGCGGGGATGTCGCTGCAGTCCACCATGCGCTTCGTCCACCACCCGGAGGGCTCCGAGCGGCTGTTGCGGGTGGTGGACGACCTGGACGACACCATCAAGATCATTCGGTCGACGATCTTCGGTCTCCGGTCGCACGAGGCGGGCCCGGCCGCGCAGGGGCTGCGGGTGCGCGGGGCCAGGACGATCGAGGAGGTCGTGCCCGCGCTGGGGTTCACGCCCTCGCTGCGTACGGAGGGGCTGGTCGACACCGATGTGCCGCACGAGGTCGCGGACGACGTGGTCGCGGTCCTGGCCGAGGCGCTGTCCAACGTCGCCCGCCATGCGCGGGCCGGTGGCGCGGAGATCTCCCTGGTCGTCGGGTCCGGCCGGCTGACCCTCACGGTCACCGACGACGGGGTGGGCATTCCGGAGGGCGGGCGGCGCAGCGGGCTGCGGAACCTCAGCGAGCGCGCCGCGAAGCGCGGCGGGGAACTGGCGCTTGAGGTGCCGCCGGGCGGCGGCACGCGCCTGGTGTGGAGCGTTCCGCTGCGGCAGGACGCGTGACGGCGTCAGAGGGCGGCTGCGGACGGCGTCAGGAGTCCGGCCGGGGGGAGTGGCCGCCGGGGTGCCGTGGTTCCGCATGGGTGGCGATCACGGCCGCCTGGACGCGGCGTTCGACGCCGAGCTTGGACAACAGACGGGAGATGTGGTTCTTCACCGTCTTCTCGGACAGATAGAGCCGCTTGCCGATCTCCCGGTTCGTCATCCCCTCGCCGATCAGGGTGAGGATCTCCCGCTCCCGGGTGGAAAGACCGGCCAGCGACTCGTCCCGCGGCTGCGGCTCGGCGCTCTCCCCGCGCAGGGTGCTCATCAGCCGGGTGGTGGTCGCCGGGTCGAGCATCGACTGGCCGGACGCGACCGTGCGTACGGCGGAGACCAGGTCGGAGCCCTTGATCTGCTTGAGGACGTACCCCGCGGCCCCTGCCATGATCGCGTCCAGCAGCGCATCGTCGTCGTCGAACGACGTCAGCATCAGACAGGCCAGCTCGGGCATGGTGGACCGCAGTTCGCGGCAGACGGCGACTCCGCTCCCGTCCGGCAGCCGCACGTCCAGGATCGCGACATCGGGCCGCAGCGCGGGGCCTCGGGCGAGCGCCTGGGCGACGGTTCCGGCGTCGCCGACCACCTCGATGTCCGGCTCGGCGTCGAGGAGGTCGTGCAGCCCGCGCCGTACGACCTCGTGGTCGTCCAGCAAGAACACCCTGATCGGGCTGCTCGGGCTGCTCGGACTGATCGGAGTCGACGGGGTGTGGTGTGGTGAGTCGGTCATGGCGGCCTTCCGTCCGCACGGCTGTCGTGGCCCGGCCCTCTGAGACCGATCATGGCGCGCCCTGGGAGGCCGCGCCAGGGCCGAACGGACCCCGCGGTCGGGCGGCGGGGCCGATGGTCCCCACCGCCGGGTCTGCCCGGCCCTCGCCCTTGCGGCCCGCGCGTGGCAAGGTCGACAGAGGGAGCCCTTGCGCTGCCGGGCGGGTTTCCGCCGAGCAGCACGCGACAGCACCGACAGGGGGTGCGGCGATGAGCGCGAAGGCGCGGGGGCGGCTGTGCTGGAGATGGCGGCGCAACCCGCTCAAGCGGCGTTCGGACGTCGTGGAGGCGTGGGTCGCGCTGGTGGCCGGCCTGGTGATGGCGGTCGGCGGCGCGACCGCCGGTGTGGTCACCGCCGCCGCCGTGGAGCAGCCCCTGCTGGCGCAGCGCGCCGAGCGGCACAGCGTCCCGGCGCGGCTGCTGGAGGACGCCCCCGCCGCGACGCCCCGCGCCGACGGCAGCAGGGCCGACCGCGTCCCCGCCAAGGTGCGCTGGAAGGCGTCCGACGGCACGGTCCACACCGGTGTCGCCCAGGTACGCGAGGGGCGCGCGGCGGGCATGTCGACCGTGGTGTGGATCGACGCGCGCGGCCGGCTGGTCCACGAGCCGCTGACCCAGCAGGAGGCCGAGAGCCGGGCGGCCCTGACCGGCGCCACGGCGGCCACCGGCGTATGCCTGGTGACCCTGGCCGGCCGGCGCGTCGTACGGTGGCGGTTGGACCGCGGCCGGGCCGCGCAGTGGGAGCGGGCATGGGCCGAGGTCGAGCCGCGCTGGAGCAGCCGCGGCGGCTGAACCGCCGCGGCCACCGGCTACCGGCACGCAGGCCACGACAGCCGCAGGCGCGCAGGCCACGTCGGCCGCAGGCGCGCAAGCCACGTCGGCCGCAGGCACGCAGGTCACGGCGGTAGGTCGGCGGCCGGGGCCGTGGTGGCGGTCACGACGGCCGGGTGACGTGGTGGACGGCGGTCAGCTGGTTGTCGAAGTCGACCACGCCCTCGACCGAGCGGATCAGCCGCGCCGCCGCCGGGATCAGGGCGGCGTCTCTGACCTGGCCGGTGAGGGTGACCACGCCCTCCCGCACGCTCACCAGCACCGGCTGCCCCGCCGAGGCCGGGAAGAGATACGACACGACCTCGCGCCGCACTTCCTCCTCGATGTCCTCGTCCGCGCGCAGAAACACCTTCAGCAGATCGGCACGGCTGATGATGCCCTCCAGCCGCCCCTCGTCGTCGACCACGGGCAGCCGCTTGACGCGCCGGTGGGTCATGATCCGGGCGGTCTCGGCCAGCGTCGCGTTCGCGTGCACCGTAATGGCGGGTGAGGTCATCAGCTCTTCGGCGGTCACCGCGCCCGCCTTCACGATGTCCGGCAGGTCGCGCAGTTGGCCGAGCCGGGTCGGATCGCTGTCCCGGAACTCCTCCTTGGGCAGCAGATCGGCCTCCGAGACCACGCCGATCACCCGCCCCTCGCCCTCCAGGACCGGCAGGGCGCTCACCTTCCACTGCTCCAGCGTCTTCACGATCTCCTTGAACGGGGCCTCGCGGCCGACGGCGACGACGGTATGAGTCATCACATCACTCACGATGTGCGAGGTCCGATGCACCGGGACCTCCTTCCTTGCCTCGGCGGCGGGCTCCGCCTGGGCGGCAGACGACGACAGCTCCGCCGCGGTGTCCCGCCGCGCGCTCAGCGCACGCGGATCCGGCGCCCCGTGACGCGGGTGGGGTCGATGCGCAGCCACAGGTCGCGGCTGCCACCCGGCCAGGGTTTGCCATACGCGCGGCCGGCCAGGTGCTGTACCGCTTTCAGGTCGGTGACCCGCCGTGCCCGCCCCACCACGAGCACGCTCCAGCCCTCCCTGAGCGCCTCGTCGATGTGGTCCACCTCGAAGGCGACCTCGGACCCCGCGGCGGCGGCCGGGGAGGCGTCCGGAGCGGTGCGGAAGATCACCGCGTCGTCCACGACGCTGTAGTTGACCGGGAGGATGGTCGGCCCCCGGGAAGTGGACACCGAGATCCTGCCCACGCCATGGGTCGAGAGCCGGTCATAGCACTCCCGGGGGCTCAGCTCCACCAGGTCCGGGTGCTCGGGTTCCCGGCCGGGGCCCGGGCCGGGCGGCCCGGCCGCACCTCGGCCCTGGAGCTCGACAGCGGTGGTGTCCAGGGCCGCGGCCAGCCGCAGCAGGAAGCCCGGGTCGGGGGTGGTGGGAGACTCCTCCAGATGCTTCACATAGTCCGGCGCCGTGCCCGCCCGCGCGGCCACCTCCTCCCGGCTCAACCCCAGCCGCTCGCGCCGCCGGGCCACGCGCCGTCCGACGTCACCGCCGCCGCTGCCGCCGACGGCCGGCCGTGAGGTGGCCGGGTCCCGCCCTGCTGGTTCGGACATGGCCGATCACTTCTCTCCGTTCGTCCCGGTGCTCACCAGCGGCCTGGTGGGCACCCCGAGCGCGACCTTGAGCGCACCGGTGTCGGCCGCCCGCGAGAAGACGTCGTACGCCTCCTCCATCTGGTCGAGCTCGAAGGTGTGGGTGATGAGCGACGCCGCGGCGGGCAGCCGTCCGGTGGTCAGCATGGACAGCAGCGTGGGCGTGGTGCGGGTGTCGACGAGACCGGTGGTGATCGTCAGATTCCGCATCCACAGGTCCTCCAGATGCAGTGTCACGGGCCGTCCGTGCACGCCGATGTTGGCGATCCGCCCGCCGGGCCGCGCCATGCGCGTGCACGCCTCGAAGCTCTCGGGGGTGCCCACCGCCTCGATCACCGCATCGGCGCCGAGGCCCCCGGTGAGGTCGTCGACCAGCGGCTCGGGTCCCTCCGTGGTCTGCACCACCGCATCGGCGCCCAGCCGCTTGGCCGCCTCAAGCCGGGTGGACAGCAGATCGACGGCGATGATCCGGGCGGGGGAGAAGAGCTCCGCGGTGGCGATCGCGGCGAGCCCGACCGGCCCGGTGCCGACGACCGCGACCGTGTCCCCGGGCCGCACCCCCGCGTTCAACACCCCCACCTCGTAGGCGGTGGGGAAGACATCGGCCAGCAGCACGGCTTCGAGGGTGTCGGCCGCGCCGGTCAGCGGGTGCAGGGACAGGTCGGCGAAGGGCACCCGGACGTACTCGGCCTGGGTGCCGTCGATCAGCCGCCCCAGGACCCAGCCCCCGCCGCCGTGGCACTGACCGTATGCCTGCTCCCGGCAGAACCGGCAGCGGCCGCACGGCGAGACGCAGGAGACGAGCACCCGGTCCCCGGGGCGTACGGTGCGTACATCGTCGCCGGTCTCGACGACCTCGCCGACGGCCTCGTGGCCGAGGACCGTACCGGGCCTGACGTCCGGCACATTGCCGCTGAGAATGTGCAGATCGGTGCCGCAGATGGTGGTGGTGTCGACACGGACGATCGCGTCGGCGGGCTCCTGGAGGCCGGGGTCGGGAACGTCCTCCCAGGAGGGGCGCCCGGGTCCGTGGAAGACGAGTGCTTTCATAACCGCTTCCCCTCGGATATGCCCCCTAAGTCTTGATATACCCAATTGTCCCTGCTGGGCACGTACCGTGCATGGCCTCTCCCGCCCCGGTCGGCCTTACTCGGGGCGGATCTCAGTCGGGCCGGTCGATCGGGACGAGGACCACCGGGCAGTGGGAGTGGTGCAGCACCGCGTGGGTGACCGGGCCGAGCTGCGTGCCAAGACGGGCCGCACGGCGGTGGACGGGCAGGACCACGACGTCCGCCGCGCGCGAGGCCTCCACCAGGGCGGGCGCCGGGGCGCCGTGGGTTGTGTGCTCTCGCACCCGCACCTGCTCGAACTCCTCGCCCAGCGCCGCGACCACCTGGTGCGCGCCCGTCTGCTCCCGCTCGGCCCCCGCCGCCGGATCCTCCCGCGAGGGCAGCGGATGATCGCCGCCGAACTGCTGCGAGCGCGCCCCCGCGTACAGCACACGCAGCCGTGCGCCGCGGCGCACCGCCTCCTCGAACGCGTACCGCGCCGCGGCCTCGTCCGCGTCCGTCTCGACCCCGACCAGGACCTTGCCGTGGCCCGCGGGCCCGTACGCGGCCGGGATGTCGCCCCGCACCACCAGCAGCGGGCGCGAGGTGTGCGCGGCCAGCCGCAGCCCGACCGAGCCGAGCAGCAGCCCGGTGAAGCCCCCCAGACCGCGGGTGCCGATGACGGTCAGCGCCGCGTCCTTGCCAATGCGCAGCAGCTCCGGCACCGCGTCCTGTGCCGTGAGGGTGGGCACCACCCGCAGCTCCGGGGCCTGCTCGGCGACCCGCGCCACCGCCAGCCGCAGCACCGTTCTGGCGATCTCCACCGGGGTCTGCGCCTCGGTGACCACGCCGAAGGCGACCGGGTCGGTCTGCGCCCACGGCCAGGCGTGCACGATCTCCAGCGTCGACTGGCGGCGCTGGGCCTCGCCGATCGCTCGGTCCAGCGCGACCCACGCGCTGTCGGAGCCGTCCAGGCCCACCACGACCCGGCCGTTGAGCGGCGAGGTGTCGGAACGCATCATGGGTCGCGACCTCCCGCCCTCATCCGGGCCCTGCCTGGGGCGGCGGGGTCCGCCCGCGCAGAACGGCCAGCCGGGTCCGGTACTCGTCCTCGCCGATCTCGCCGCGGGCGAACCGCTCGGAGAGCACCCGTTCCGCCGGGGACCAGGGGACGCGCAGACCGTGCAGGCCGTGCTCCGCTTGCCGGAACAGGGCCACCGCCACCAGGGCCACCAGGGCCCACAGCGCGAGCATGATCAGGGCCAGCAGGGTGTAGCCCCAGCCGCTCGCCGCGTGGTCGTACCACCAGTACATGCCGGACCTCCTTCACCTGCTCGAGCCCGGCCCGCCGTTCCGCCCCCGCCCCCGGTCCGCCGCCTGGCCCTGGTCCGCCGCGGGTGCGCCGCTGAGCGGTGCCGCGTCGTCGACGCGGTAGGTGAGGCGGTCGACGACGGCCACCACCCCGTCCACCTGGCCGGTCATCCGCACCGCGATGGGCACCTCGCTGTGCCGCTCCAACTGCCCCTCCAGCCGAACCACCCCGTCGGTCACCGTGACGTCGACCGTGTGCGGCAGCAGCCACAGGGAGCGGACCAGCACCTCGTCGATCACCTCGGCGCGGATCTCGTGGTCCGGGCGGAGGAAGACCCCCAGCAGATCGCGCCGGGTGACGATGCCGACCAGCCGGTCCTCCTCGTCGATCACCGGCAGCCGCTCCACACCGTGCCGCGCCATGGTCCGCGCGGCGTCGACCACGCTGTCCTGCGGGCGCACGGTGATCGCGGGCCGCGACATCAGCTGCCCGGCGGTGCGGGCGCCGGACCCTGCTCGTAGATCGGCCCCCGAGACCACACCGACGACCTTCTCGTCCTCGTCCACCACGGGCAGCCCGCCGATGCGATGCCGCGCGAGCAGTTCCGTGACCTCGTGGGGCGAGGCACCGGAGCCGACCCGTACGACCTCGTCGGTCATCACATTGCCGATCTTGCGGTGCTTCATCGCGGGCTCCTTCTCCGCCCTGTACGACCAGCCTCGCGCGGCGGGACCCCGGGCCATATGGGCTGCCCGGGGGCCGGATGAGGGACCTTCGGCCCCCCTTTTTTCGGCCTCTTCCGGCTGTCAGCTCACCGGGAACAGCCGGTCCAGGTACGGATTGCGGAACTTCCCCGCCGGGTCGTACTCGCGCAGCAACCGCCCGAAGTCCGCGGCCCGTTCATAGCCCGCCACCACATCCCCGGGCGCGGCCGCGGTCAGCTTGCCCCAGTGCGGGCGCGCCCCCAGCGGCAGCAGCTCTTCCTCCATCGCGGCGACGACCTCCAGCACCGCGGCGCGGTCCGGCGCCCAGGTGAAGTGGAGGGCGACGCTGTCACGGCCGTACGCCGGGCTCAGCCACAGGTCGTCGGCGGCGATCGTACGGACCTCGGACACCAGCACCACCGGTGCGATCCGGGAGCCCAGCCGGCGCAGCGCCGCGAAGGCCTCGGGCGCCGCGCCGCGCGGGAGGATGAGCTCCGACTGCAGCTCCTCGCCACTGCTGGGCGTGAAGTCCGGCCGGAAGTGCGGCAGCCGCTCATGCCACGGCCCGGGCACGCCCGCCTGTCGGGTGCAGTGTGCGGGCGGCATACCGGGCACGGGGTGGCGCGGGCCGTCGGCCGGGCGGGCGCCCAGCCAGGGCTGGTCCGGCCGGGGCGGACCGGGCCGGTCGGCGCGGCACTTGAGCCACATCACCCCGTCCCCGGAGTGCCAGTCGGTGAACACGCTCACGCTGTACGCGGCGCCGGACACCTCGTCGAACCGGTCGGCCAGCCGGTCCAGGGGCAGCCCGTCGTAGACCCACTGCGCCACCTCGTACGTCGGCTCGATGTCCAGGGTGACGCCGGTGACGATGCCAAGGCCGCCCAGCGAGACCACCGCCCCGGCTAGCCGGTCCCCGTCCGCCTCCCGGCTCAGCCGCGTCAGGTCCCCCTCCGGGCCGACGATCTCCAGACCCGCCACCGCCGCCGCGAGGCTCCGCTGTGTGTTGCCCGAGCCGTGGGTGCCGGTCGCGCAGGCCCCCGCGACCGTGATGTGCGGCAGCGAGGCGAGGTTGGCCAGCGCGTACCCGGCCGACTGCAGGGCCTCGGCGACCTGCGCGTACCGCATGCCCGCGGCGACGGTCACCCGCGAGCCGTCGGGGTCGATCTCGACCCGGTGCGGCAGCCGGTCGAGTCGGATCAGATCGCCGCTGGTGTCGGCTATGCGATTGAAGGAGTGGCCGGTGCCGAGCGCGCGGACGCGTTCGGCGGAGCCGACGATCCGTCGCAGCTCGGCGACCGAGGCCGGGTGGTGCACCCGCGCCGCGCCGAAGGTGATGTTGCCGGCCCAGTTCGTGGGGGCTGCGCTTGTCGGCATCCGCGTTCCTGATCCTGTCTCACGAAAGTGTTCGGCTCCGGTGAAAGCGATCGGCCGCAGAGGCGGCCACGACCGTAGTACAGGGCCGCCCACCTCCCCGTACAGCCCTGAGCGCCGTGATGTTGCCCCGATCGGCCCAGCTGCGCGAGCCGACGGGGCCCGGCCTGTCCACGATGGTCGTCATAGCGCCGGAGACGGGTGGCCCCATGAGCGAGCAGAAGCGAGATGCGCACAGGACGGGGCTGATCGGCGAGCTGTCCGCGGAGTTCGTCGGCACCATGGTCCTCATCCTCTTCGGCTGCGGCGTTGTCGCACAGGTCGTCGCGGGCGGGCTCGGCGAACACGACAGCATCGCCTGGGCCTGGGGGCTCGGCGTGACGTTCGGGGTGTATGTCGCGGCCCGGCTCAGCGGCGGCCACCTCAATCCCGCCGTCACCCTCTCCCTGGCGGCGTTCAAGGGCTTCCCGTGGAACAAGGTCGTGCCGTACGCGATCGCGCAGACCGCCGGGGCGTTCGTGGCGGCCCTGCTGGTGCGCTGGAACTACACCGAGGTGCTGGCCAAGGCCGATCCGGGGCACACCCTCAAGACCCAGTTCGTTTTCTCCACCCTGCCCGGCAACGGTGTGCTTCCGGTCAGCGAGTGGGGTGCGCTGCGCGACCAGGTCATCGGCACCGCGATCCTGATGCTGCTGGTCTTCGCGGTCACCGACCTGCTGAACACGCCCCCGGGCGCCAACCTCGCCGCAGTCGTCATCGGGCTCATCGTGGTCGCCATCGGCATGGCCTGGGGCACCGACGCGGGTTACGCCATCAACCCGGCCCGTGACTTCGGCCCCCGCCTCGCCAGCTTCATCACCGGCTATGACACCGCCTGGCGGGATCAGTACGGAAACTTCTACTTCTGGGTGCCCATCGTCGGCCCTCTTGTCGGCGGCCTGGTCGGCGCGGCCCTCTACCGGATCCTGGTCAGCCTCTTCCTCCCGGTGCCGGGGCCCGGGCCGCAGGAGGCGGGGCAGACCCCGTCCCCCGAGACCTGAGCCGAACCACGATTCACGAGAGGCGGCAGGATGCCGGAATTCGTCGGTGCGGTGGACCAGGGAACCACCAGCACCCGTTTTATGATCTTCGACCACGACGGCGCAGAAGTGGCGAAGTACCAGCTGGAACACCGCCAGATCCTGCCGCGCTCCGGCTGGGTCGAACACGACCCGGTGGAGATCTGGGAGCGCACCAACTCGGTCATGCAGAACGCGATCCGGGCCGGCGAATTGTCCCCCACCGACCTGGCCGCGATCGGCATCACCAATCAGCGGGAGACCACCGTCGTCTGGGATCCGCGCAACGGGATGCCGTACTACAACGCCATCGTCTGGCAGGACACCCGCACCGACACCATCGCCGCCGCCCTGGAGCGCGACGGCCGCGGCGAGGTCATCCGCCGCAAGGCCGGTCTGCCGCCGGCCACTTATTTCTCCGGCGCGAAGATCCAATGGATCCTGGAGAACGTCGACGGTGTCCGCGAGGCCGCCGAGCGCGGCCACGCCCTCTTCGGGAACACCGACAGCTGGGTGCTGTGGAACCTCACCGGCGGCCCCGGCGGCGGCGTCCACGCCACCGATGTGACCAACGCCAGCCGCACCATGCTGATGAACCTGGAGACCCTGGACTGGGACGACGAGCTGCTGGAGATCTTCGGCGTGCCGCGGGCGATGCTGCCGACGATCAACCCCTCGGCCCACCCCGAGGCGTTCGGCCACACCCGCACCACCCGCCCGCTGAGCACCGCCATCCCCGTCACCGGTGTGCTCGGTGACCAGCAGGCGGCCACCGTGGGCCAGGTCTGCTTCGCGCCCGGCGAGGCGAAGAACACCTACGGCACCGGTAACTTCCTGCTGCTCAACACGGGCACCGAACTCGTCCGTTCCCACAACGGGCTGCTCACCACCGTGGCGTACCGGTTCGGCGACGGCCCCACCGTCTACGCCCTGGAGGGCTCCATCGCGGTGACCGGCTCGGCCGTGCAGTGGCTGCGCGACCAGCTGAAGGTCATCGACGACGCGGCCGCGAGCGAGCGGCTGGCCCGCACGGTCGAGGACAGCGGCGGGATCTACTTCGTCCCGGCCTTCTCCGGGTTGTTCGCCCCGTACTGGCGCTCCGACGCGCGCGGCGCGATCGTCGGCCTGTCCCGCTACCACAGCGGCGGCCATCTGGCGCGGGCCACGCTGGAGGCCATCTGCTATCAGAGCCGGGACGTGGTGGAGGCCATGGACCAGGATTCCGGTGTCCACCTCGACGTGCTCAAGGTGGACGGCGGGGTCACCGCGAACGACCTGTGCATGCAGATCCAGGCCGATGTCCTCGGCGTCCCGGTCAGCCGCCCCCGAATCGCCGAGACCACCGCGCTGGGCGCCGCCTACGCCGCGGGCCTGGCCACCGGGTTCTGGCGCGACACCGATGAGCTGCGCTCGCATTGGCAGGAGTCCAGGCGGTGGGAGCCCCAGTGGAGCCGGGAGCGGCGGGAAGAGGGCTACGCGGGGTGGAAACGGGCCGTCGAACGCACGCTTGATTGGGTGAAGGTTCAATAACTCCCTCGCTCCGGAGCGCCCCCGCGCCGCGAACCGATAGGCCGAATGCCTCATACTGGGTCATATATCCACATAATGCGCTCACCCGACAGGGGAGGTATGAGCGGATGACGAACAACGGCCAGGTGGCGCTCGCCTTCACCAGCGGCTATCTGCTCGGGCGCGGCCACCGGATGCGATCGGCGCTCGCCCTCGCCGGCCTGACCGCCGGCAAGCGGCTCGTGTCGGGCCGGGGCGTGCCGGGTCCGGTGCAAGGGACCCCCTCCGAGCTCGGCAAACTCGGCCACGAGGTCCGCGACCAACTGGTGGCCGCGGGGCGCTCGGCGGCCATGTCGGCGGCCAGCCACCGCATCGACGCGCTGAGTGACCGGCTGGAGCACCGCGCTGAGGCGCTGCGCTCCGGCGACGGCCACAAGGGAACCAAGGAGGCCAAGGAATCCAAGGCCGAAGAGGCTAAGGGGGCCGAAGAGGCTAAGGGGGCCGGGGAAGCCAAGGAAACGGACGAGGACACGGGGACCAGGGAAACCGGTGAGGCCAGGCGCAAAAGGACGGCCGATCGTCCGGAGCGGCCCAGGAAGAAGGTCGGTGCTGGAGGGTCCGAGCGGCGAAGCCGAGGGTGAGAGTCCATGGCTGAACGAGCCGACGGGCAGCGGCATTTGGGCGCCCTCTCCACGCTGACCGAGGAACTGCCCACCGAGCGGCTGATGAAGGAGACACAGAACCTGCTCACCGCGCTCGGCGAGCGGGCGCTGAGCACGGTCACCCACCTCGGGGAGGGCGGCGGCGTCGGGCTCAAGTCGCCGGTGAAGCCGCTGCTCAAGATGGGTGCGCAGCAGGTCTTGGAGAAGGCCGAGGACAAGGTCAAGGACGCCGTGCCGCTCCTCGGCGGTGGAGGCGACGGCGGCAAGGGCAAGAAGCTCAAGGTCACCAATATCGTCGAGCAGATCGACGTCGGCGTCCCCGTCTCGGTCGCCTACGACCAGTGGACGCGGTTCGAGGACTTCCCCGGCTTCATGAAGAAGGTGGAGGACGTCGAGCAGACGAGCGACGAGGAGGTCGACTGGAAGGCCCAGATCTTCCTCTCGCACCGCGAGTGGCACGCCGAGATCATCGACCAGGTGCCCGACCAGCACATCGTATGGCGGTCCCGGGGCCAGAAGGGCCATGTGGACGGCGCGGTCACCTTCCATGAGGTCGCCCCCGCCCTCACCCGGATCCTGCTGGTCCTCCAGTACCACCCGCAGGGCTTCTTCGAGCACACCGGCAACCTCTGGCGGGCCCAGGGCCGCCGCGCGCGGCTGGAGCTCAAGCACTACCGCCGCCATGTCATGTCCGAGGTTCTCCTCCACCCCGACGAGGTCCAGGGCTGGCGCGGTGAGATCCACGACGGCGAGGTCGTCCCCGCGAAGGACGAGAAGCGCGAGGAAGAGGAGCCCAGGGACGAGTACGAGGAAGAGGACCAGTACGACGAAGGCGACGAGTACGACGAGGAACGCGGCGCCCGCGGCGGCGAGGACGAGTACGTCGAAGAGGCGGACGAGGAAGGCGAGTACGGGGAGGAGGATGAGGACGAGGAGCCCCAGCGGCGCTCGCGCCGCTGACGAACCCCTGCCCCGGAACGGGTGAGCGTGGTGACCGTAGCAAAGCAGCAGGGCGGCTATCTGGACCGGCCCTCCGCCAGCGGTCTGGCCGACGTGGTCGGCGTGATCCTGGACAAGGGACTGGTCATCGACGTCTACGTCCGGGTGTCGCTGGTCGGCATCGAGCTGCTGACGGTGGACGCCCGCATCGTCGTCGCCAGCGTCGATACGTATCTCAAGTTCGCCGAGGCGACGAGCCGGCTCGACATCGCCCGCAGCGGGACCGAGACCCGCGGCCTTCCGGGCCTGATGGACGAGTTGCGCGAGGGCGGCGCACGCCAGAAGACCAAGGGCGCGCTCGAGGGCGTCACGGAGAAGGTCAGCGATCTCCTGCATCCCGCCGACGACGAGGAAGGCGAAGAGGAGAGAGAAGAGGCGCCGCGCCGACGCGACGCCGAGGACAGGCCCCGGCGCAGGACGAGCCGGCCGAGTGACAGGGAGCGCGAGCGGTGACGGCCGAGGACGGACACGCCTGCTACGTGTACGGGGTGGTCCCCGACGAGAAGGGCGCACAGGGTGAACGGGCCGACCAGGCGGTCAAGGACCTGCCCGCCGTCGGCACCGTCAAAGACCAAGAGGCCCCGATCACTTTCATCAGGCACGGCGGGCTGGCCGCGGTGGTGAGCGAGGTGCCCACGAGCAAGCCGCTCGGCACCCCCGACGATCTGCGCGCCCACGCCGCGGTGCTGGACACGCTGGCCGCCTCGGGCATGCCCGTACTGCCGTTGCGGTTCGGCACGGTGGTGCGGGATTCGCGGGCGGTGGCCGATGAACTG
The DNA here is from genome assembly GCF_044334165.1 of Streptomyces sp. NPDC020845. Classification (NCBI taxonomy): domain Bacteria; kingdom Bacillati; phylum Actinomycetota; class Actinomycetes; order Kitasatosporales; family Streptomycetaceae; genus Streptomyces; species Streptomyces sp. NPDC020845. The sequence continues at coordinate 216,905 of NZ_JBIRSJ010000014.1, forward strand.
CTGACCGAGGGCCAGGACGATTTCGGCTGGGCCCTCGACCGGCTCCGGGGCAGCGTGCAGTTCACCCTCAGGGCGCGCTATGTCCAGGACGAGGTGTTGCGCGAGGTGCTGGAGGAACACGTCGAGGCCAGGCGGCTGCGCGAGGAGCTGGAAGGGCTGCCGGAGGCCGCCGGATACGACCTGCGCATTCAGCTGGGACAACTGGTCGTGGAGGCCGTCGGCGCCAAGCGGGAGGCGGACGCCCGGGAGATCGAGCACCGGCTGGCGCCGTTCGCGCTCGCGGTGGCGACCTCGGAGCCGGCGTCCGCCGAAGGGGTCGTGAACGCCGCCTTCCTGATCGAGGACAAGAGGCGCGAGGCGTTCGAGCAGGCCGCGGAGGAGTTGGCCCGGCAGTGGCACGGCCGGGTCCGGCTGCGGCTGCTGGGGCCGCTGGCCCCGTACGACTTCGTGGCCGACGTGCTGCGCCAAGGGGACGAAGGCGGCTAGCCATGGGCCTGATCACCGGATTGCTGACCCTTCCGCTCGCACCGGTGCGCGGTGTGGCGTGGATCGCCGAGCAACTGCGCCAGGAGGCGCTGCGGGAGCTGTACGACCCCACGGTGATCCACCAGCGCCTGGAGGAGGTCGCGGAGGCCCGCGAGTCCGGCGAACTGTCCGACGAGGAGGCGACGGAGCTGGAGAGCGAACTGGTCGACCGGCTGATGCAGGGCCCGCAGTCGGCCGGGGGCCTGGAGGTGTGAGCCGTGTCCCGTGCGGAACGGGACGACCGCGGCGACGAGCGGGGCCGCGGGTACGACGAGCGGGACCGGGACCGGGCCCGCCGCGAGGACCGTGGGCAAGACCGCCCCCGGCGGCGGCCCATGGACGCCCGCGGGGCCGCGGTGAGCGCCGTACGTCAGGTGTGGGAGCTGACCGGGGAGGAGCCCGAGGGCGTGGTCTCGCTGGAGCGTGGCGAGGAGGGCTGGACCGTCGGCGTCGAGGTGGTGGAGATCCACCGGGTGCCGGACACCGCGGACCTCCTCGCCCTCTACCGGGTCACGGTGGACGACCACGGCGAACTCGTCTCCTACCGGCGCGGCAAGCGCTACTCCCGGGGCCTGCCGGAGGAGGGCTGATGAGCGAGAACTTCGGCCAGGACCGCGGGTTCGTACCGAGTCGGCGCGTGGGCGCCACCCGCGAGCCCGCCCGCCACGAACCCGCGAACCTGGCCGACATCCTTGAGCGCGTACTCGACAAAGGGATCGTGATCGCGGGGGACATCCGGATCAATCTGCTGGACATCGAACTGCTCACGATCAAGATCCGGCTGCTGGTGGCCTCCGTCGACCGGGCCCGTGAGATGGGCATCGACTGGTGGGAGCACGACCCCACGCTCTCCTCCGGCGCCCGGGACGTCCTGGAGGAGAACGAACAGCTGCGGCGGCGGATCGGCGAGTTGGAGAGCAGCCGCGGCGAGCGCCGGGACCAGCGGCGAGAACAGCAAGAAGGCAGTGAAGGAGAGGGGCAAGGGTGACCGGGCCCGAGGCCACGTGGCTGTACGCGGTGACATCCGCCGACGTGGCCGACGCCGGTGTGCCCGCGGGCCTCACCGGCGTGGCGGACGAGCCGGTGCGCGTGGTCGAGGGCGGGGGACTGGCGGCCGTGGTCGGTTCCGTACCGCGGAGCGACTTCGACGAGCGGGCGCTGCGCGAGCACTTGGAGGATCTGCGCTGGCTGGAGCGGGCGGCGCGCGCCCACCACCGGGTCATCGACGCCGCCGCAGGCCGGCGCCATGTCGTCCCGCTGCGCTTCGCGACGCTCTACCACGACGACGAACGGGTCCGCGCCATGCTGGTGGAGCGGCAAGCGGACTTCGCGGCAGCGCTGCGGCGGGTGGCCGGGCGGACCGAGTGGGGCGTAAAGGCCTATGTCGATCCCCGGGCCTTCCTCCCGGACCCCGCCGAGGACGCGGCCGAGGGCGGCGGGCGGCCCGGCGCCGCCTATCTCGCACGCCGCCGCACCCAGCGGCAGGAGCAGGAGACGGCCCATCTGCGCGCCACCGAGCGGGCGGAGGAGGTTCACGCGACCCTGGCCGAGCTGGCGGTCGCCACCGCCGAACACCCGCCGCAGGACGCGGCGCTCGCCGCGTACGAGGGGTGGATGGTCCTCAACAACTCCTATCTGGTGCCGGATGAGCGCACCGACGCGTTCGCGGCCGCCGTGACCGCGCTCGGGGAGCGCTTCCCCGAGGTCGGCCTGGAGCTCAGCGGCCCATGGCCGCCGTACTCGTTCACGGCCCTGCCGCGGCCGGAGGTGGAGGAGCCGTGACGGGCGCGGTCGAACGGCGTGAGGTGGCCCTGGTGGACCTGCTCGACCGGGTGCTGGCGGGAGGGGTCGTGATCAGCGGGGAGATCACCTTGTGCATCGCCGACATCGATCTCGTGCGCATCTCCCTTCGGGCACTGATCGCTTCCGTACGAGTGGAAGCCGGAGTGGAAGCCGGAGTGGAAGCCGAAGATGACCACCGACCGCACTCCTGACGACCGGCGCCCCGAGCACCACGACCGGCGCCCCGATCACCGCTTCCACGACGAGCGCCGTCCCGGCGACCCGCGGCGCATCACCGTGGACCCCGAGTCGGTGCGGCACAGCCTGGCCGGCCTGGTGCTGACCATCGTGGAGCTGCTGCGCCAGCTGATGGAGCGTCAGGCGCTGCGCCGGGTCGACCAGGGCGACCTCAGCGACGAGCAGATCGAGGAACTGGGGCTGACCCTGATGGCCCTGGAGAAGAACATGGCCGAGCTGCGCGAGCACTTCGGCCTGACCCAGGACGACCTCAACATCGACCTCGGCCCGCTGGGCCCGCTGCTTCCCCGCGACTAGCCGGGGGCCTCTTCCCGATCTCTCATATCTGGGATACATTCCCGTTTATGAGAGATGAGGTACTGGTGGACGAGGAGGCGTCGCCCGGCCCCGAGCCCCTGGAGGCCCGGCTCGCGGTTCGCCTCGCCGAACTGCGGGTGGAGCGCGGCTGGTCCTTGGACGAGCTGGCGCGGCGTACGGGCGTCAGCCGCTCCACGCTGTCCCGGCTGGAGCGGGCGGAGATCAGCCCGACCGCGGCGCTGCTGGGCAAGTTGTGCGCGGCGTACGAGCGGACCATGTCCCGGCTGCTCGCCGAGGTGGAGGAGGAGCCGCCCCGGGTGGTCCGGGCCGACCGGCAGGCGGTGTGGCGGGACGAGAAGTCGGGCTTCACCCGGCGGTCGGTGTCCCCGCCCCACCCCGGGCTGCGCGGCGAGCTCGTCGAGGGGATTCTGCGGCCGGGCGCCGACATCTCGTACGACACCCCGCCCGTACCTGGCCTGGAGCAGCACATCTGGGTACTGGACGGGGTCCTCGAGGTCACCGTGGGCGGCGCGGCGCATGAGTTGCGGGCGGGGGACTGTCTGCGCTTCCGGCTGTGGGACCGGTCGCGGTTCCGCTGTCCCGGGCCCGATCCGGTGCGCTACGCCGTGGTGGTCGTCCCGCCGTGAGCGTACGCCCCAGGTACGCCGTGAACATGCGTCCCCGGCAGCCGTGAGCGTCCGCCCCCGGCCGCCGCGCCCCCGTCCGCCCAGCGCCGAGCGAAGGAAGCACGTCTTGCACACCATCACCCGCCTGTCCGCCGACACGTTCCACGACAGCGTCAAAAGCCTGGCCGACCTGCTGGTCGACGCCGTTCGCGGCGGCTTCTCCCTCGGCTTCCTCGTCTCCTTCGACCAGAGCGCGGCGGTTGACTGGTGGCGCGCCCGGCAGCCCGCGGTGGCCGACGGCAGCCTCGCCGTCTGGGTCGCCCAGGGTCCCGACGGCATCTCGGGTACCGTCAGCCTGGCCCTGGAGGGCAAGCCCAACGGCCGCCACCGCGCCGAGGTCCTGAAGCTCATCGTGCACCGCGAGGCCCGTGGCCAGGGCCTGGGCCGCGCGCTCCTCGCCACCGCGGAACGGGCCGCCGCCGAGGCCGGGGCCACCCTCCTGATGCTGGACACCGAGACCGGGAGCGTCGCGGACCACCTCTACGGCGCGGCCGGCTGGACCCGCTATGGCATCGTCCCCGGGTACGCCGCGGATCCGGCCGGCACCCTCCAGGACTGCAGTTTCTATTACAAAGAGCTTGCATAACGGGCCCGTTGCACGCCTACTGAACATGCACGCGTCATCTTCTGGACGGTTGCCGTTAAGGGTCCGTCCCAGGTGGCCCTGAAAACGTCACGTCCGGTCGCCATGACCCATCGCTTGACGGACGAGAGGGACCGCCATGCCTGGACAGGCCGAAGCACAGCCATCCGACAGAGGCCCATCCGACAGACGCCCATCCGACAGACGTCGATTCCTCGCCGCCGCCGGCGCCGCGGCCGTCGGTGCGGCAACCGTGGGCCAGTTGGCCCTCGCGGGCACCGCGCGCGCCGCGGATCCCGCGCTCCCCAGCGGCGTTTTCACCCTGGGCGTGGCCTCGGGTGACCCGCTGCCCGACGGGGTGGTGCTGTGGACCCGCCTCGCCCCCGACCCGCTGAACGGCGGCGGCATGCCCGACCGGGCCGTCGACGTCGCCTGGCAGGTGGCCGAGGACCCGCGCTTCCGGCGCATCGTCAGGCAGGGGACCGCGCAGGCCCAGCCCGCCCTCGGGCACAGCGTCCACGTGGACGTACGCGGTCTGCGGCCGCACCGCGAGTACTGGTACCGCTTCCGCGCCGCGGACCAGATATCCCCGGCCGGCCGCACCCGCACCGCCCCCTCGCCGCACGCCACCACCCCGCTGCGGCTGGCCCTGGCCTCCTGCCAGAACTGGCAGCACGGCTACTTCACGCCGTACGCCGACATGGCTGAACAGGACCCGGACGCCGTGCTGTTCATCGGCGACTACATCTACGAGAGCACGCCCGCCGCCACCGCCGTACGCCGCCACGAGGGCAGCGGCGAGCCGTTCTCGCTCGTCCAGTACCGCAACCGCTACGCCCAGTACCACACCGACCCCGACCTCGCCCGGATGCACGCCCAGGCGCCCTGGATCGTCACCTTCGACGACCACGAGGTGGACAACGACTGGGCGGGCGAGATCCCCCAGGACCCGGACAAGCAGTCGCACGACGCGTTCGTCGCCCGGCTGACCGCCGCCTACCAGGCGTACTACGAGCACATGCCGGTGCGCGCCACCGCGGTGCCCAATGGCCCGCACATCAAGATGTACCGCAGCCTGGACTTCGGCAGCCTGGCCAGGCTGCAGGTGCTGGACACCCGGCAGTACCGCAGCGACCAGGTCACCACGCAGGAGGCCGCGCAGAACCCGCTGCTGACGATGCTCGGCGCCGAGCAGAAGCAGTGGTTGCTGGACGGGCTGCGCCGCTCGCCCGCCCGCTGGAACCTGATCGGTTCACAGATCATGATGGCCGAGACCGACCGGCTCGCGGGCCCCGGCAAGCTCTGGTTCTACGACGCCTGGGACGGCTACCAGGCGGAACGCAATGAGCTGATGGCCGAGTTCGCCCACGTCCGCAACCCGGTGGTGCTCTCCGGGGACCGCCACCTGACGATGGTCAGCGACCTCAAGCGGGACTTCGCCGACCCCGCCTCGCCGGTGGTGGGCGCCGAGTTCGTGGGCACGTCCATCTCCTCGAACGGGGACCAGGACCAGGCGGCCTTCCATGCCGAGTTCGACCCGTTGGTGCCCGACAACCCGCACTGGAAGCTCCTCGACGCCCACCGGGGATACCACCTCTTCGACATCGACCGCGGCGGTATCGACGCCCAGGTGCGGATCGTGGACACCGTGGTCAAGACTCAGTCGGCGGCGCGGACCCTGGCGCGGCTGCGGGTGGAGAACGGACGGCCCGGGGTCGAGCTCGCCTGACCCCGGCCCAAGCCCCGGTCCGTCGCCGCGGCGCGCCCCGCCGTGGCCGCCCGCGATGCCGCTGCCAGCGGGTATGTAGGCTGCCCCCGTGGGGATCACGCTCGACCTGAGAAACGCGCGATCGGCCGACGTGCACGTCGGCCGATCCGCGCTGGCCGAGCTGATGTCCGTGCTGCACATCCTGGCCGAACCGGACCACCATCCGGAGGCCCATCGCTGGACCCGTCAGCTCGGAACGACCTTCGGCGACTCTCTGGCCAACGAGATGAGCGCGCTGTCGCCGCTGTGGGCGCGTCTTCGGTGCCGGCTGCTGTTCCCTCTGGCGTTGCCGCTGGACCAGACCTTGGAAGGGGAGCTGCGGCACCTGGAGAAGCTGCCCCTGGATGAGTTCGTCGATCTGTGTGCCCAGGGGGTTCTCGGCTTCCGCGAGGCCGTTCCCCCGGCGCGTCTCCTGCTGGACGACAAAGAGGCCGCCCGCTGCTATGTCACGCAGTGCGAGCGCCGGTCCTTCCGGCGCGGGGCACTGGCGCACGACCTGATGGCCTCGCCGGAGGACGTGCGGGCCCGACTGATCGACTTCCTGGACCGCTGCGGGGGAGCGTTCTTCGCGGCCGAGTGGCGCGCGGTGCACGACCGGCTGGAGGCGGCCGTCGTGAGATTCCGTACCGAGGTGACCCGCAAGGGTCTGGCCGAGGTGCTGGCAGGGCTCAGCCCGACCGCGGTGGTCGCGGGGGACGGCTCACACGTCCGCTACGACAAGCTGGCGATCGCGGAGATCGGGATCGGGCCCAGACAGTTGTTCCTGCTGCCCTCGGTGCATGTGTGGCCGCATCTGACCATCAAGGACGAGCCGTCCTACCCGGTGGTGCTGCAGTTCGCGGCACCGGAGGTCCGGGCGCCCGAGCAGCTCACGCTGCGGCAGCTGCACGCCCGGCTCTCCGTGCTGGCCTCTCCGGGCCGGATGGAGCTGTGCCGCCATCTGCTGGGGGAGCCGATCACCACCTCCGAGCTGGCCAAGCGGCTTGGCCTCGACGACACACAGGTCTCCCGCACTTTGAGGCAGCTCAGGGAGGCCGGGCTGATCGAATCGGAACGGGAGGGCAGGTACGTCTACCACCGACTGGCCACCAGCACCCTGCTCAGGCTGGGGCAGGATGTGCTGGCGACCATCATGCGGTGACCGCCGTGCGGTGACCGCTCGCCGGGGCCCTCAGGCGCTGTCGTCGGCCTGGCTGTTCCGGGTCCACAGCAGCACGGTGGAGGGGTGCTGGGCGTCCATGTGGACCCGGTTGGTGGCGATCACCTTGCGGCGGGTCACCGCCTCGGGATCGCCGGTGCCCGAGTTGACGTCGAAGCGGGGGAAGTCGCTGGAGGAGATGTCGACCCGCAGCCGGTGCCCTGCCTCGAAGCGATTCGCCGTGTCCGGTGCCGCGATCTCGATCTCGTAGATCTCGCCCGGCGCCAGCGGCTCCGGGTGCTCGAACGACTTGTGGAAGCGGCACCGGAAGATGCCCTCGGTCAGGTTCATGGCGAAACCGTGCGGATAGTCGTCGTTGGGCGGGTACACATCGACCAGCTTCATGGTGAAGTCGGTGTCCACAGCGGTCGAGGAGATGAACAGCCGGGCCGTGACCGGCCCCGCCACCACCAGCGGCTCCGCCAGCGGCGGGGTGACCAGCGAGACCACATCGGGCCGGGCGTTCAGCGGCAGATACGGCTCCCGCGCCCCGTAGAACCGGGCGTCCGGCACCTGGTCGAAGGCGCCCCCGACCATGACCGGCTCGCCCGAGGTCACCTGCCCGCCCAGGGTCGGCACCGGATCCGCCGGGTCGAAGTCGTACTCCACCCACGCCTGCGGCTCGGCCGGCGGCCGCTCGCTCAACTCGCCCGACGTGTGGCAGTAGAACGCCGTCTCGCGCGCCCCCGAGGGCGGCCACCGCGTGTCGGTCCGCCACTGGCCGCCGTGCCGCATCCGGCCGGCCTCGTCCCGGCGGCCGTCCCCGCCGCCCATGAGGAAGTACCGGACCCGCGGAATGGGCTCCGGATCGCCGTCATGCCGGAGCACCGCGTCGAACCAGTGCTGCCGGAAGGACAGATACGAGGCGTCGAGGTTGTCGCTGAGCGTGGCCGCGGGCCCGAAGTCCACATCGCCGGCGTATGTGACGCAACGGTGGCCGTGTGTCCAGGGCCCCATCACCAGATACGCGGGGGAGCCCTTCAGACGGCCCATCGCCGTGAAGTTCTCGATGGTCGAGCGCACGTACGGGTCGTACCAGCTGGACATGTGCAGCGTGGGGACATCAGGGAAGCGGTCGTAGTGGCCGCGCCCGTAGATCGCCGGCTGCCGCCAGTACGCCCCGAAGGAGTCGTTGCGCCACTGATCGAGCAGATAGTCCTCGTACGGGCCGACCTGGCGCAGCGGTGAGACGCCCGGCCGCCACGGCAGGACGGTGAACCAGTCCCGCAGGTCGGTGCCCTCGAACGCCTTGCGCACCAGCGGGTCGCGGGCGGCCTCGGGGCTCTCCTCGCCGTGCCGGAACGCCCAGGTGACCTGCTTGAGCTCGAACGCCCCGCCCATCCGCATGCCCGCCTCGTACGCGCTCGCGAAGCCGCCGGAGTCCATGAACATCGCGGCCAGGTGACTGGGGGACTCGGCCGCGGCCGCCGACTGGGCGTGTGCCGAGTAGGAGACCCCCATCATCGCCACCCGGCCGTCGCACCAGGGCTGGGCCGCGATCCACTCGATGGTGTCCGCTCCGTCGGGCCCCTCGCCCAGGTACTTCACAAAAGTGCCCTGCGAGTCGCCCCGGCCGCGGCAGTCCTGCCGCACGACGTGATACCCGGCGCGCACGAAGTACGCGGAGGTCTCATCCGGCGTCGGCAGCGGCTCGTCGTGGCGGTTCTGGTCCGAGCCGCGGATCTGGCGGCGGCCGTACGGGGTGCGCTCCAGGATCACCGGGCGGGGCTCCGGTCGTACGGCATGGGAGTACAGGTCCGCGGCCAGCACCACGCCGTCGCGCATGGGGACGCCGAGGGTGCGCCGCCACACCCCGCGGTCGGCCAGGTGCTCCAGGGGGGCGGCGTCGGTGGTGCCGGTGGTGTCGGTGGTCTGTGTCATGGAACCGGTCACTTGGTCTGGGACTGCTTCGAGCCGTTCACGGCGAGCTGGGACTTCGGCACCGTGGACAGCGGGAGACCCCACAGGCCGAACAGCTTGGGGTAGGTGCCCGATTCGTACATCTCCCGCAGCGCCTTGGTGATCACGGGGGCGAGTCCGGAGCCCTTCTTGGTCTCGATGCCGTAGATCGCCGTCGAGGCGGGCAGATCGAGGATGTCCTTGAGCTCCAGCGTCTGGAAGCGGCCGTTCGAGCCGCTGCTGGCGGAGGTGTTGGCCGCACTCGGCGCGGCCACCGCCTCGATGCGCTTGCTCTGCAGCGCGAGGGCGGCGCCGGACAGGTCGGGGAAGACCTGCTCGTCGACGGCCGGCTTGCCCTTCGCGGCGCACCGCTCGGTGAGCGCGGCGACGACGTTCTGGGTGCCCGCGCCCTTCTCGACGCCGACCTTGCGCCCGCAGACCTCCAGCCCGGATTTGGGCTGGAAGGAGGCCGACTTGTTCACCATCAGCGTCACGCTGCTCTTCGCGAAGTCGGCGAAGTCCACCTGCTCCTGACGCTCGACGAAGTCGCCGGCGGGCGCGCTGAGATGGATGCGGCCGGACTTCAGAGCGGGAATGATCGCGTCGAAGGTGGTCTTCTCCACCTTGATCTTCACCCCCAGCATGGCGGAGAGCTGCGCGGCCAGGTCGGGCACCAGACCCGTCACGCGCCCGTCCGAGCCGAAGGTGTTGTACGGCGCGTACTCGCTGACGCCCATGATCAGGGTCTTCTTCTTGTACTGCGCGGGCACCTCGGCGGCCAGCTCGCGGTCCAGCGGTTCGAGGCGGATGGCGGCCGACGACTTGGCCTTGGGCTTGTCGGCGCCGGCGGAGTCGTCGACCGAGCAGCCGGCCAGGGTCAGGGACAAGGCGAGGGGCAGGGACAGGGCACCCAGGGCGGCGCGGGGACGGTTGCGCATGGTGGAGGTCCGTTCGGGAGGAGTGTGCAGGGGGGGACCGAGGAGGCTGAGGGCGACAGGAAGAGGAGAACAGCGGAGGAACAGGGGAGGACGGGGAGGCGCGGGTGTGGGGGACGCTCACGAGCCCCATACCGTGGCGGCCACGCGCCGCACATTGCCGCCGGCGAGCTTGGCGACGTCTTCCTCGGAGTAGCCGTGGTCGAACAGCCAGCGGATCATGTTGCCGACCGCCTCCGCCGGGTTCTCGCAGCCGTGCACGTATTCGACCCGCTCGTGCGTCGGCAGTCCGGAGGATGCGGAGGCGTCCTTGTCGTCCTTGCCGAAGAGCGGGGCGAAGGTCCGGTGCCAGGCCGTGTGATCGCCGAAGTTGGTGTCGGGCCCGAAGGCCACGTGATCGATGCCCACCAGCTCCACGCAGCGCTCCACGTGCTCCATCACCGAGTCCAGGCAGTGCCGGGGATGCCGGGCCGTGATGGTGGTGTGCGGCGCCGCCTCGACGCCGATGAACCCTCCGGTGTCGGCGCAGGCCCGGATCACCTCGTCCGGCTTCATCCGCGCCGTCGGCCACAGCGCCCGGGACCCGGCGTGGGTGATGACCACGGGCGCGGACGAGCGGCGCGCCGCGTCCAGAGCCGTCGCGTCCCCGGTGTGCGACACGTCGACGATGATGCCGAGGTCGTTCATCCTGCGCAGGGCGTGCCGGCCGAGCGCGGTCAGCCCCGCGTCGCCGGTGTCGGCGAGGCCGGAGCCGAGCTGGTTGCTCTCGCTGTACACCAGGCCGAGCAGCCTGACGCCGAGGCCGTAGAGGAGGTCGAGCCGGTCGAGGTCGTTGCCGATGGGGCTGGCGGACTCCAGGGTCAGCACCACGCCGACCCGGTCCTCGGCCCGTGCCCGCCGTGCCTCCTCCAGGGTCGTCACGACGGCGACGAGCTGCTGGTGGGTGATGTCGGCCCGGCGCATGGCCAGGTCGCTCACCGCGTCGTCCCAGTCCCAGGAGGTGTGGGAGCGGATCATGCTGACGGCGGCGGGCCCGCCGTCGAAGAACAGGTCCACGCCCGAGTGCGCGATCCCTTCGTACGGGATCGACTCCCGGCCCTGGCGGCGGTACGCGGCGAAGTCGGAGGGGTCCGCGGGGCGCAGCGACAGATGGTCGTGGGCGGAGATCACCAGGTGTTCTTCCTCGAAGGCCCGGGCACGCGTCTCCACGCTCTCGCTCCAGACGGGCCCACTGTCCGCGACGCGTCCGAGGGCGGGCACGAGGTCGAAGGCCCGGAAGTCCCGGCCGGCCTCCAGGTACTGGTAGGACCGGTAGGAGCGCCACAGGTCGAGGCGGGCGCGGGTCTTGCGGGGGAGGGGGCGAGGGCTGTTGCTCATGCGCTGACTTTCGACAGGAACGTACGGGTGCGGTCGTGGGCCGGGGCCTTCAGGAGCCGCTCGGGCGGGCCTTCCTCGACGACGCGACCGTCGTCCATGAAGACGACGCGGTCGGCGACGTCGGCGGCGAAACGCATCTCATGGGTGACGATGACCAGCGTCATGCCCTCGCGGGCGAGGTCTTTGATGACACTCAGCACCTCCTGGACCATCTCCGGGTCCAGCGCGGAGGTCGGCTCGTCGAAGAGCATCACCTTGGGCCGCATCGCCAGGGCACGGGCGATGGCCACGCGCTGCTGCTGGCCGCCGGAGAGCTTGTCCGGGTAGGCGTCGAGCTTGTGCGCGAGACCCACCCGGGCCATGAGCTGCTCGGCCCGGGCGTCGGCCTCAGCGGGGGAGAGCCCGAGGACATGGCGCGGGGCGTGGACGATGTTCTCGCGGGCGGTCAGGTGGGGGAAGAGGTTGAAGTTCTGGAACACCATGCCCATGCTCGCCCGCTGCGCCGCCAGCTCGCGTTTGCCCAGCTCGAACAGGATGTCGCCGCTGAGCCGGTAGCCGATGACACTGCCGTCGACCGTCACCAGGCCGTCGTCGGGCACTTCGAGGTGGTTGATGCAGCGCAGCAGGGTGCTCTTGCCCGACCCGGACGGGCCGATGAGGCATACCGTCTCGCCTCGGTGTATCTCCAGGGAAATCCCGTGAAGCACCTCGGTGCCCCGGAAAGACTTGCGGATTCCGTGCAGGGAGACAATCGTCTGCGCGCTTTCTTCCGATTTCACGCTCATAGCGAATGCTCGCTCCCCTTGACCTTTCCGGCCCGGTCGGCCGGTATCAGAGTGTGCCGCGAGAGGCGACGCTCCAGCCGCTGCTGAAGGAGGGTGATGAGGCCGGTGATGATCATGTACCAGATGGCCGCCACGATCAGCAGGGGAACCGTCTGGAAGTTCTTCGCGTAAATGAGCTGGACCGAATAGAGGAGATCGGCGAGCGATATCACGCTGACCAGTGAGGTGGCCTTGAGGAGCGATATCAGTTCATTTCCCAGCGGCGGCACGATGACGCGCAGCGCTTGCGGAAGCGTGATGCGGAAGAAGGTTTGACCCGGCGTCAGCCCGAGGGTGGCGGCCGCCTGTCGCTGCCCGTCGGGGACCGCCAGTAGCCCCGAGCGGATCAACTCCGCGATGTACGCGGTCTCGTGCAGCGTCAGCCCGATGACCGCGGCGGTCAGCGGCCCCAGAAGCGAGTTCGAGTCGAAGGTGACGAACCGCGGGCCCCACGGGATCCCGAGCGACAGGGTGGGAAAGAGCGCCGCCAAGTTGTACCAGAAAAGCAGCTGCACCAGCATGGGAATGGAACGGAACACCCAGATGAAGGCGGCCGCGACTGTGGCCATCAGTCGTGAGGAACCCATTCTCATCAACGCGACCACGGTACCCAGGACCAGCGAGAGCAGCATGGTCGCGGCCGTCATGCCGAGGCTGACGCCGATTCCTTTGATGATGCGGATCTCAAAGAAGTACTTGCCGACTGTTCCCCATTCGAAGCGGGGATTGGTGAGAATCGTCGACACCGCCATGGCGGCCAGCAGTAGAATCACTGCATTGGCCACCAGCAGTCCTGGGCGCCTTCTCTTGGCGCGTTTGAGCGCGGTGATCCCGGGTGGAGCGTCGAGATTCAGGACTTTGGTCATGGGCGGCCCTCGGGCGGTCTCGGTCACGGCAGTGAATGCTGCATCCTAAAACCGCCGTCCGGGGCCCACTCGAACAGTTGACATAGAAGCGTCAACCGTTAACGGGATGCTACGTCCCGGCTACCGGAGTGCGTCGTGCCCGTGCCGTGCCCACGACGGCCGTGGGCCGACGGCCGCCGGCCCCCCCGCCGCGGGGGGGGGGCGGCCGCGGGGCGCCGCCCCCCCCCCGCGCGGGTGGGGCGTTTGGCGGGCGGCTCTAGTATGAGGGGGGCGGCGAAAGGGAGGGTGGGGTGTGTT
>NZ_JBIRSJ010000014.1:230209-362499 GCF_044334165.1 Streptomyces sp. NPDC020845
TTGTTGACTCTCTCCGTAATCGCTTTCAGGGTAGGCATGGGCGGGCTCACGGGTTGGGCGGGGCCGCGGGCGTGCCCCACGACGGCGGTGGCACGACGGCCGCGGCACCACGGCGATCGTGGTGCCGCGGCCGTCGTGCCGCCGCCTTCCGGGCCGTCAGCCGTTGCGTACCGGCTGCGGTCCGGCCGGTACGCCGGCGGTGGTGGCGGAGGTCCGGTCCGCGCCTTTCCCCGGTATCAGCGCGGCGATCAGCAGCGCCACCACCGCGCCGCCGGCGCCCATGGCGAAGGCGGTGCGGAAACCGTTCTCGGAGGGCACCGCCAACGGGCCAAGACGGGTGGTCATATGGGCGAGGACCACGCCGACCACCGCACTGGAGGTCGAGGTGCCGATGGCCCGCATCAGAGTGTTCAGGCCGTTGGCCGCGCCCGTCTCCGACACCGGCACCGCCGACATGATCAGCGCCGGCATGGCGGCGTACGCGAAGCCGATCCCGGCGCCGATGACACAGGAGACCAGGACGATCTGCCAGACCTCGGCCATGAGGACGATGGCCAGCAGATAGCCGACGGCGATCACCGCGGAGCCGAGCAGCAGCGAGACCTTGGGCCCCCAGGTGGCGGTGATCCGCGCGGAGACCGGCGACACGGCCATCATCACCAGCCCGGAGGGGCCCAGGCACAGGCCCGCCGTCATGATCGACTGGCCCAGGCCGTAGCCGGTGGCCTCCGGCAGTTGGAGCAGCTGCGGCAGCGCCAGCGACATGCCGTACATCGCGAAGCCGATCACGATCGAGGCGAGATTGGTCAGCAGCACCTGACGGCGCGCCGTGGTGCGCAGATCCACCAGTGGCCGGCTGGTGCGCAGTTCCCACCGCCCCCACAGCAGCAGGATCACCACCGCCGCGCTGAACAGCCCGTCGGTGAGCGCGCTGGTCCACCCCCAGTCCGCGCCCTTGGAGATCGCCAGCAGCAGACACAGCAGACCGGCCGACAGCCCGATCGCCCCCACCACGTCGAATCTGCCGCCGCCGTGGACCGGGGACTCCGGCACTACCGCCAGCACCAGCGCGATCACCACCACGCCCGCGGCCGCCGACACCCAGAACAGCACGTGCCAGTCGGCGTGTTCGGCCAGGGCCGCGGCACCGGGCAGCCCCAGCGCGCCGCCCACGCCCAGCGATGAACTCATCAGCGCCATGGCCGAGCCCAGCCGCTCGGCCGGGAGTTCGTCGCGCATGATGCTGATGCCCAGCGGGATGACACCTGACGAGAAGCCCTGCAGCGTACGGCCGACGACCATGGGCGCCAGCGAGTCGCTGAGCGCACACACCACCGACCCGGCCACCAGCATCCCCAGGCTGATCAGCAGCATCCGCCGCTTGCCGTACATGTCCCCGAGCCGCCCCAGTACGGGGGTGGCCACCGCGCCCGCCAGCAGCGTGGCGGTGATCGCCCACGAGGCGTCCGAGGCCGAGGTGTGCAGCAGCCCCGGGAGGTCCGGGACCAGCGGTACCACGAGCGTCTGCATCAGGGCGACCACGATCCCGCCGAAGGCGAGCACCGCGACCACCGGTCCGGTGCGTGGCGGGTGGGTGTCCGCCGTCGTCTCGGCGGTATGGGGCGCTTGGGCCACGGGTGTCCTCCGGAGTGCCGACGCCACGGAACGCGCCGTGCCGCCGCTGCTGTATGACGCCCCCTCAGGGGAGCGGCGGCAAGTGTCGCATATTTTTGTGTAACGCGTACGTCAAATCTGGGTGGGGTCGTCGACCTCGCCCAAGTAGGCGTATTTCTCCCGGAGTTCACGCTTGAGGATCTTGCCGCTCGGGTTCTTCGGCAGCGACTCGGCGAAGACCACGTACTTGGGCACCTTGAAGCCCGCCAGCCCCTTCCGGCAGTGCGCGATCAGCCCCTCGGCCGAGGGCCGCCGACCGGGCCCGGTCGCCACCACCACCGCCGTCACCGCCTCGATCCAGTACGGGTGCGGCACGCCGAACACCGCGGCCTCCGTGACCGCCGGATGGGCGTGGATGACCTCCTCCACCTCGCGCCCCGAGACGTTCTCCCCACCGCTGTTGACCATGTCCTTCTTGCGGTCGACGATCGTCAGATACCCCTCCTCGTCGAAGATGCCGAGGTCGCCGCTGTGGAACCAGCCGCCCCGGAACGCCTCCGCCGTCCGCTCCGGATCCCGCCAGTAGCCCGGTGTGACATGCGGGCCGCGGTGCACGATCTCGCCGACCGTCCCCGGCGCCACCGGGCGGTCCCGCTCGTCGACGAGCCTGGTCTCCACATGCAGACCGGGTCGCCCCGCCGAACCCGCCTTGCGCTCCTGGTCGGCCGGGCCCAGCACGGTCGCGATCGGCGACATCTCGGTCTGCCCGTAGAAGTTGTACAGCGCCAGGCCCGGCAGCCGCCGGCGCAGCTCGGCCAGCACGGGCACCGGCATGGCCGCGGCGCCGTAGTAGCCCTTGCGCAGCGAGGACAGGTCGTGGCGGTCGAACTCCGGATGGCGCAGCAGCGAGATCCACACGGTCGGCGGCGCGAACAGCTTGGTCGCCCGCTCGGCCGCCACCGCCGCGAGCAGCGCCGCCGGATCCGGGCCGGGGAGGACGACCGAGGTGGCGCCGAGGTAGACGTCCGGGGTGAGAAAGGCGTGCAGCTGGGCGCAGTGGTACAGCGGCAGCGCGTGGACCTCCACATCGTCGCCGGACATGCCGCCGTCGACGATCGCCGTCTGGTACTGGGAGATGAGACCGCGGCTGGTCATGATGGCGCCCTTGGGCCGCGACTCGGTGCCCGAGGTGTACATCAGCTGCACGGGCTCGTCGTCGGCCACCACCGGGTCGGGCACCGGATGGCCCTCCTCCGCGCCCAGCGCCGCCAGGTCCTCCCAGCCGGCCCGCCCCTGCGGCCCGCCGATCGCGGCCCGCAGCGCGATCCGCGGCGGCGCGGCCTCGGCCAAGGCGGCGTCCGCGGCGCCGATCAAGTCGGCGCCCGCGATGACGCCGACGGCGCCGGAGTGGCGCAGTACGTACGCGACTTCCGGAGGCGTCAGCATGAAGTTCACCGGCACCGACACCGCGCCCAGCCGGGCGAGTGCGAAGTAGGCCACCACGAAACCGTGCGAGTTGCGGGCGTACAGCACGACCCGGTCGCCCTGGGCGACCCCCCGGGCCGCGAGCGCCCCCGCGGTCCGGCTCACCAGCGCGTCCAGCTCCGCGTACGTCTGGCGGAGCGCGCCGAACACGACCGCCGTCCTGGCGGGCACCCGCGCCGCGGTCCGCGACAGCAGGTCGGCGATGCCATGGCGGCGGGCGCGTGCGACGTCCGCGGGCAGGGAAGGTGCGGTCACCGGAGATCTCCCGAGGCGAAGGGGCGGGACGGAACGCTCGCCACGCTGACACGGCCCGCGGGGCCCGGCAAGGGACGCGACACAGGCACCGCGCCCGGGCCGTAGCCTTGACCCCCGGTGCCCGCGTCGGCGGGCGGGGACGGGGGCGAATGGCAAATGGACGGGGAGAGGGGATTCATCGGATGGCGCAGCAGGCGGACGGGACGGCCCGTAGGGGAAGGGGGCGTCCGCCGCGTCTGTCGCGCGATCAGATCGTCCGCGCCGCCGCGGAACTGGCGGCGCGTGAGCCCGGGGTCGTGCTGACGATCAAACGGGTCGCCGAGGCCGTGGACTCCGCCCCCATGGCCCTCTACCGCTACTTCCCGGACCGCGACGATCTGCTGCAGGCCGTCGCCGACCGGATCATCGCGGACGCCGAGCACACCGAACCGCCCGGCGACACCTGGCAGGACCAGCTGCGCGCCTGGATGCACACCAGCCGCGAGCGCCTGCGGCCCTACCGGCAGCTGCTGTCCTATATGGCCGCGACCGAACAGCCCGCGTGGGTGCCCGCGCTGGTCACCCTCACCCGTGTGCTGCGCCCGCTGCGGCTGGGCGAGGACGAGCTCGCCCTGGCCGTCACCCTCGTCTGCTCCACCGTCATCGGCCACGCCGTGTACGAGACCCACCGGCGCCCCGCCGAGCAGAAGATGGCCGGGCTGCGGGAGGCCCTGGCGCAGCGCCCCCAAGAGGAGCAGGAGGCCGTGGCCCCGCTGCTGCCCAGGCTGCCGGACGCCCAGCGCCGGCTGTACGACGTGGTCGTCGACCGCACCATCGCGGCAGTGGAGGCCCTGGCTACGGGGTGAATCGCGGGGCTCGGCGCCTCGCGGGACTCATCGCTCGGGCGGGGTCCAGTCCACGATCAGATCGAGCAGCCCGGGAAACCGCGCCTGAAGATCGTCGATACGCACATGGCTGCGGCGCTCCAGGCCGTACTGGCGCTGCCGGATCAGCCCCGCGTCGCGCAGGGCGCGGAAGTGGTGGGTGAGCGAGGACTTCGGGCGGTCGATGCCGAACCAGCCGCACGGGTGGTCGTACGCCTCCGACTCAAGCAGCAGCGTGCGGACCACGCCCATGCGCAGCGGGTCGCTCAGGGCTGCCATCACCACCTCGAGGCGCAGCTCGTCGCGGGCGGGTTCGGGCAGGGGTTCCGGCAGGTCGGCGGGGGCGGGGTAGGGGGCGGCGAACCTGTGGGCCGTGGCGGTCTGCGGCATCCACGTCACCTCCATTGAGACAGCGCAACCATCAGTACGAGTTGAATCGTACCGGAGTTTATGTTCGACTCTTCTCGTACTGATGGTTCGACTTTTCTCGTACAGCTTGCTGTGCGACTTGGAGGGGAGACCCCATGGGGAGCGCAGGGAGCGCCCAGCACACCGAAACCCCGGTGACAGCGACAACTGCGACGACGGCGGCCACTGCCGCCGAGCCCCCGCCGCGCCGTGAGATCTGGCTCGCGGCGTGGCCGGTGACCGCCGTGTTCATCCTGTCCAACACGGCGACCCCGCTCTATGTCCTGTGGCGGCAGGAGCTCGGGTTCTCCTCCGGGATGCTGACCGTCGTCTTCGCCTGCTACATCGTGGGTCTGATCGCGGCCCTGCTGGTGGCCGGGGTGGTGTCGGACCGGGTCGGCCGCAAGCCGGTGCTGCTGCCGGCGCTCGCGCTGGGCATCGTGGCCAGTGTGCTGTTCGCGACGGCCGGTTCGATCGTGGCGCTCGCGCTCGCCCGGCTGCTGAGCGGGGTGGCGGTCGGCTCCATCGTCTCGGCGGGCATGGCGGCGGTGACCGATGTCGCGGGACCGGATCGCAAGCGGCTCGCCGCGCTGCTGGCCTCCACGGCCATGGTCCTGGGCGCGGGGCTCGGCCCGCTGCTGGCCGGGATCCTGTCGGAGACCCTGCCCGGCCCCACGGTCACCGTGTTCCTGGTGGAGATCGCGCTGCTGGCCCTGGCGGTGCTGGTTGTGCTGCGTATGCCGCTGCGCCGCCCCGCCGCCGCGCCCCGCCCCGCCGCCGCGCCCCGCCCTGCCACCGGGCCCCGGCCCGGCGCCTGGGTCCGGGTGCCGTCCGTACCGCGCGCCAACCGTGTCCATCTCCTGCTGGGCATCGTGGTGTTCGCCCCCGGCATCACCTCCACCTCCTTCGTCCTCTCGCTCGGCCCCTCACTGCTGGCGGACCTGCTCGGCACCACCAGCCGGGTGGTGGCCGGAGCCACCGCCTTCGTGATGTTCACGGCGGCGACCGCCGTCCAGTTCGCCGTGCGTCGGCTGAGGGTGGGCGCCATCCTGACGGCCGGGGCCGCGTCGACCGTCGGGGCCATGGCCTCGCTGGCGCTGGCCGTGCAGCTGTCCTCCGCCCCGCTGCTGGCCCTCGCGGCGGTCCTGGCCGGCGCGGGGCAGGGGATGGGGCAGCTGGGCGGGCTCACGCTGATCAGCGCCCAGGTGCCGGCCGCCCGGCTGGCCGAGGCCAACGCGGCGCTGAACGTCGGCGGTTACGTGCCCGCCGGGCTGCTGCCGGTCGCGGTCGGATACCTCAGCGACGCGGTCGGGCTGTCCCGTGGCACCACCGTCTTCAGCGCCGTCGTCGCGGCCGCCGCGCTCGCCGGAGGCGCCGTGGTGCTGGCCAACCGCCGTACCACCCCCTGAACTCAGCCGACCAGCATCTGGACGATGGCCACCGTGCCGACCGTGACGATGAGGGTCCGCAGGACCACGGGGCGCAGCCGACGGCCGGCCCTGGCGCCGAGTTGGCCGCCGAGCGCGGAACCGACCGCGATGAGCGCGACGGCCGTCCAGTCGAACTCCGCGACGAAGAGGAAGAAGAGCGCGGCGACCGTGTTGACGAGGGCGGCGAGGACGTTCTTGGTGGCGTTGAGGCGTTGCAGGGGCTCGTCGAGCAGGATGCCCATCAAGGACATGTAGATGATCCCCTGCGCGGCGGCGAAGTAGCCGCCGTAGACGCTGGCCAGCATCAGGCCGATGAACAGCAGCGGGCCGCCGTCGCGGCGGGCGGCCCGCCCGGCCTTCTCACGGCGGCTGCGCACCTTCGCGCTGATCACGGGCTGGAGCGCCACCATCAGGAGGGCGAGCCCGACCAGCACGGGGACGATCGTCTCGAACGCCGACGCGGGCAGGGCCAGTAGCAGCGTGGCGCCGGTCAGGCTGCCCAGCAGGGCGCCGACACCGAACTTCAGGATGCGCCGGCGCTGGCCGCTGAGCTCGCTCCGATAGCCGATGGCTCCGCTGATGGAGCCGGGGATCAGTCCCAGTGCGTTGGACACCGTGGCGGTGACGGGTGGCAGGCCCGTCGCGAGCAGCACCGGGAAGGTGATCAGGGTCCCCGAACCGACGACCGTGTTGATGGCGCCGGCACTGGTGCCCGCCACGAAGACGGCGACCATCTCGCCCGGCGTCATTCGGTGTCCTCTTGTGGAATGTGCATGGCACAGACACTAAAGGGCCGATGTTTCGGTGTTCACCGAACCCTGCCCCTGCGCCGAACCGTGCCCCGGCATCTCGGGCAGACCGTCGAGCAGGGTGCCGAGCGCCACCCCGACCAGCGCGCACACCTCGTCCGGATCGGCGTCGGCCAGCGGCTCCTTGCCGACGACGACCCGCATCATGCCGATGCCGAGCATCCAGGACAACGCCAGATCCGCCCGCAGCGCACGGTTGTCGGCGCTGCTCAGGGACGCCAGCACCCGCGCGTAGTCGTCGCTGATCGAACGTACCGCCGTACCGATCTCGTCACCGCTGCCGACGGAGCGCAGCAGGGTGGCCAGCGCGCGGCTGCCCGGCTCTCTTCCGCGGTGGGCGAGCATCCCGCGCAGCACGGCCTGGAGCAGTTCATCGGGCGGGGTGCTGCGCATCTGCTCCTCCCCGTCGTGTGCCACCACCTCGCCGAACAGCGCTCGTTTCGAGCCGAAATAGCGGAAGAGCAGTGCCTGGTTCGCCCCGGCCCGGTCCGCGATATCGCGGACCGTCGTCCGCTCGTAACCCCGCTCGGCGAACAGCGCGGACGCGGCCTCCAGCAACCGCCGCCGAGTGCCCTGCGCATCCCGTCGCCGCCCCTCTGACGTGGTCGTACCCACCGCGACACTCCTCTCGTCCGCTCTCTGCGATCCCCGCGGCCCTATGGGGGGATCGCCGGATCAACGGCGCAATCGGGCCGTTGACCGTACCAAGGCGCGGCTCCTACGTTTGTAAGCACGTGCTTACGCAAGGGAGGTCACGGTGACCACAGCGGAGACGACCGTGCAGTCGGAAGCGATCGCCTATCCCTTCAACTCCTCCGAGGGCCTGGGGCTCAGCCAGGCGTACCAGGAAGCCAGGAACCGCCCGGGGTTAGTGCGGGTGCGCATGGCGTACGGCGAGCCCGCCTGGCTCGTCACGCGCTATGCCGAGGCCCGGCTGGTGCTCGGCGACCGGCGCTTCAGCCGCGCCGCGGCGCTCCACCACGACGAGCCCCGGCAGTCCGAGGGTCGGCGCAACAGCGGCATCCTGACCATGGACCCGCCCGATCACACCCGGCTGCGCACCCTCGTTGCCAAGGCGTTCACCGTCCACCAGGTGGAGAAACTACGGCCGTCGGTGCGGCAGTTGACCCGTGATCTCCTCGACGAGCTGGAGGCCGCCGGGCCGCCCGCCGACCTGGTCGACCGCTACGCCCTGCCCATCCCGGTCGGGGTCATCTGCCGGCTGCTCGGTGTGCCGGAGGAGGACCGGCCCAAGTTCCGGGCCTGGAGCGACGCCGCGCTGTCCACCAGCTCCCTGAGCGCCGAGGAGTTCGACCGCAACCGCGATGAACTGCGCGCCTATATGGCCGGGCTGATCGAGATCCACCGATCCGCGCCCCAGGACGACCTCATGACCTCGCTGATCGAGGCCCGGGACGCCGGCGACCGGCTGTCCGAGCTCGAACTCGTCGACCTGTGCGTGGGCATTCTGGTGGCCGGGCACGAGACCACCGCCACCCAGATCCCCAACTTCGTGCTGACACTCCTGGACCACCCCGACGAACTGCGCCGTCTGCGCGAGGAACCCGCCCTGCTGAACGGCGCGGTCGAGGAGCTGCTGCGTTTCGTACCGCTGGGCAAGGGCGCCTCCCAGCCCCGCTACGCGACCGAGGACATCGAGGTGGGCGGCCAACTGGTGCGCGCCGGAGAGCCCGTCCTCGTCGCCGTCGGCTCCGCCAACCGGGACGCGCTGCGCTTCGACGAGCCGGGCAAACTCAACGTGGCCCGCCCCGCCACCCAGCACCTGGGCTTCGGTCACGGTGTGCACCACTGCCTCGGGGCGCCCCTGGCCCGGCTTGAGCTCCAGGAAGCGCTCGGCGCGCTGATCACCCGCTTCCCGGGGCTGTGCCTGACCGGGGACGTGGTGTGGAAGGACCAGATGCTGGTCCGCGGACCGCGCGTCATGCCGGTCGGGTGGTGAGCGGGATGACCTGGAAGGCCGAGATCGACGGGGGCCGGTGCATCGCGTCCGGTATGTGTGCCGGAATCGCTCCCGATCTGTTCGCCCTCGACGAGGAACACGCCCGTCCGCTGGCCGACGAGGTGCCGGAGGAGGAGCGGGTACTGGACGCGGCCGACTCCTGTCCCGCGGCGGCGATCACCGTACGGGACGGGGCCACGACGGTCGGACCGCGCCCCTGACCTCGGGGCCCGCGCGAAGGGCACTGCAGTGCGTACGCCCGGGCGCTACAGCCCGCGCACCGGGCGTTACAGTCCGTACGTCGAGCGCTACAAGGCCGACGGATCGCCCTGGCCGACGAGGCTGTCCCCGAGCCCCTGCGTGCCATCGTCGAACGCCGCCGTGCCGCTCAGGGCCTGCTCGGCCCAGATGACCTTGCCGTCGGCGGTGTAGCGGGTGCCCCAGGCTCGCGCGAACTGGGAGACCAGGAACAGGCCGCGCCCGCCTTCGTCGGTGGCCCTGGCCCGCCGCAGATGGGGGGAGGTGCTGCTGCCGTCGGAGACCTCGAAGGTCAGATCGCGGCCGCGGAGCAGCCGTAGCCGCACGGGCGGGGCACCGTAGCGCAGGGCATTCGTGATCAGTTCGCTGATGATCAACTCGGCGGCGAAGTCGGCCTCCTCCAGACCCCACGACCGTATCTGCTGGGCGGCCGCGGCGCGGATCGGGGCCACCGCCGCCGGGTCCAGCGGCACCTCCCATTCGGCAACGTCCTTGGGGTCGAGCACGCGGGTGCGGGCCACCAGCAGCGCGATGTCATCGCTCTGGCGGGCCGGGCGCACGGTGTCGAGCAGGGTCTGACAGGTCTCCTCGGGGCCGAGGTCCGGGCTGTCGGCGAGGGCACGGCGCAGTGGGTCGGGGCCGGTGTCGGGGGCGCCGTCGTGGCTGTCGAGGAGCCCGTTGGTGTACAGCACCAACCGAGTCCCTTCGGCCAGCGGGAGCTCGGCCACCTCGAAGGGCTCCCCGCCAAGACCCAGGGGCGGGGAGACCGGCACGGCGGGGGTGTGCACGGTGCCGTCCGGGCCGATCAGCACGGGCGCCGGGTGGCCTGCCCTGGCCACGGTGCACAGGCCGCGCACCGAGTCGTAGATCGCGTACAGGCAGGTGGCTCCGGTGATCCGCGCGCCGTCCGGGTCGGTGTCCTGCTCCAGGTCGAGCCGGGTGACCAGTTCGTCCAGCAGGGAGAGAAGCTCATCGGGGGGCAGGTCCAGGGCCGAGAAGTTCTGCACCGCGATGCGCAGCCGGCCCATCGTGGCCGCGGCGTGCAGGCCCTGCCCGGCCACCTTCCCGACGACCAGGGCGACCCGGTGTCCCGGCAGCGGGATGACATCGAACCAGCTGCCGCTCGTCCCGCCCTGCGCGGGCAGGTAGTGCGTGGCCACCTCCGTGGCGTCCTGCTCGGGCAGGCTGCCGGGCAGCAGGTTTCGCTGCAGGGTGGTGACCATGGCGTGTTCGCGGGCGTACCGGCGTGCGTTGTCGACACAGATGGCGGTGCGCCCGGACAGCTCCCCGGCGATCGCCAGGTCCTCTTCCTCGAACGGCTCGCTCCGCCGTGTCCGCCAGAAGTTGGCCAGCCCCAGAGTGACGCCGCGATAGCGCAGCGGAACCGTGATCAGCGACTGGATCCCGTGGTCGGGGAGGTGTTCGGCGGGGGCGCCGAGTCCGGTGGCGTCGCCGCCCGCGGTCTGGTCGCTCACCGCGGCCTGAAGGACGGCGTGGCCGGTCCGCAGGGCCTGGCTCTGGGGTGCGGTGGGACGGTAGACGGCCCGCTCTCCCGGGCGGAAGAGGGGGTGTGCGGTGGTGTCGCCGTCCTCGCCGTCCTCGCCGCCCACCGCCGTGCGGTGCAGCACCTCGTACGGTGGCTCCGGCTCCTCGCCCTGGAGCACGGGGTCCAGCAGCTCGACGGTGACGATATCGGCGAACCGGGGGACGGCCACCTCCACCAGCTTCTCGGTGGTTTCGGTCAGCTCCAGGGTCGAGCCGATCCGCACCCCGGCGTCGTACAGCAGCTCCAGCCGCTCGCGGGCCGCCGCGGCCCGGCCGGACAGCGCCTGCAGCTCGGTGGTGTCCCTGAGCGTGGCCACGCTTCCGGCGGGGCCGCCGCTACGGTCCGTGGGTCGGAGATTGACCGCCAGTAGCCGGTTGCCGCACGGGTAGACCTCGTCCGTGACGGGGCGCCCCGACACCAGCAGCTCCGTGAGCTGCGGCTCGAGGCCGAGCTCGGCGATGTGCCGCCCCTCGGCGTCCGGGGCGAGGCCGAGCAGTGCCCGAGCCTCGCTGTTGACCAGCAGCAGACGCCCGTCCGCGGCCAGGACCAGCACCCCTTCCCGGACCGAGTGCAACACCGCGTCGTGGTGCTCGTACATCCGCGTCATCTCGGTGGCGCCCAGGCCGTGGGTCTGCCGCCGCACCCGCCTGCTGATCAGCGCGGTGCCGCCGGTGGTCAGGGCCAGCGCCCCGGCGGCGCTGCCGAGCAGCAGCGGCAGCCGCTGGGTCATCACGCTGTTGACGCTCTCGACCTTGACCCCGACCGACACCCCGCCGAGGACGCTGCCGTCGGATTTGAGGACGGGGACCGCCGAGACCACGGACAGGCCCTGGCTCGCATGAAATGTCTGCGAGATCGTCTTTCCGGCTATCTCTTCCCGCACCAGCTTGGCGGGGCCGATGATCCGCTTGCCGATCAACGTCGTATCGGGGTGGGTGAGACGCAGGCCACGATGGTCGAACACCACGACGCTGTCGACGCCGGAGCCCTTCCGCGCCGCTTCGGCGGAGTCCCGGAGCAGCGCGGTCGGGTGGTTGCTGGCCATGGCCTGGGCCACCCCGGGGGCGTTCGCCATTGTCCCGGCGACCGCGAGAGAGCGCTGTCGGGCGTCCGCCATGCCCTGGCTCCGCGCCTGGAGCGCGAGGCCCACGACCGCGCCGGCGACCAGGAGCAGGACCAGTAGCAGCTGCAGGATGAACACCTGCCCGGCGACGCTCCGGGCACGCGAGAGGGCCCCCAGCCGTCTCCAGCGGGATGTGAGGGGAGCTTCGGACCCGGATCGGGGCCGATGCCGCCGCCAGGACATACGAGCATGTGTGCTCATGTCCGCATTTATAACATTCCATTCGGTGCGATCGACAGGGTTCGGGTGGCTCCGTTTGAAAGATCAAAATGGCGGGGGGTTAGCATATGAGCGCCGCCTAGCTCGAAAGATAAATTTGTGACTGTCAACGAGGACTCGTTCACCAACTGGAAGCAGCGCGAGGAGATCGCGGAGTCGATGATTCCGATCATCGGGAAGCTGCAGCGCGAGCGGGACGTCACGGTCCTGCTCCACAGCCGCTCCTTGGTGAACAAGTCAGTGGTCAGCATCCTCAAGACCCACCGATTCGCCCGGCAGATCGCCGGTTCGGAACTCTCCGTCACCGACACCATGCCGTTCCTGCGGGCCCTCACCGCGCTCGACCTCGGCCCCTCCCAGATCGACATCGGCATGCTGGCCGCGATGTACAAGGCCGACGACCGCGGTCTTCCGGTGGAGGAGTTCACCGCCGAGGCCGTCGCCGGTGCCACGGGTGCCAACAAGATCGAGTGCCGTGAGCCGCGTGACGTCGTCCTCTACGGATTCGGCCGCATCGGCCGCCTCATCGCCCGCCTCCTCATCGAGAAGGCCGGCTCCGGCAACGGCCTGCGGCTGCGCGCCATCGTCGTCCGCAAGGGCGCCGGCCAGGACCTCGTCAAGCGGGCCTCGCTGCTGCGCCGTGACTCCATCCACGGCCAGTTCCACGGCACCATCACCGTCGACGAGGCCAACAGCACGATCGTCGCCAACGGCAATGAGATCAAGGTCATCTACTCCGACGACCCGACGTCGGTGGACTACGCGGCGTACGGCATCAAGAACGCCATCCTCATCGACAACACCGGCAAGTGGCGCGACCGCGAGGGCCTGTCCCAGCACCTTCAGCCCGGGATCGACAAGGTCGTCCTGACCGCCCCGGGCAAGGGCGACGTCCCCAACGTCGTCCACGGCGTCAACCACGACATGATCAAGCCGGATGAGCAGATCCTGTCCTGCGCCTCCTGCACCACCAACGCGATCGTCCCGCCGCTGAAGGCGATGGCGGACGAGTACGGCGTGCTGCGCGGCCATGTGGAGACCGTCCACTCGTTCACCAACGACCAGAACCTGCTGGACAACTACCACAAGTCGGACCGCCGCGGTCGCTCGGCCCCGCTCAACATGGTCATCACCGAGACCGGCGCGGCCTCCGCCGTCGCCAAGGCGCTGCCCGACCTCGAGGCGACCATCACCGGCAGCTCGATCCGGGTCCCGGTCCCGGACGTGTCGATCGCGATCCTCAGCCTGCGGCTCGGCCGCGAGACCAACCGTGAGGAAGTCCTCGACTACCTCCGCGAGGTGTCGCTGACCTCGCCGCTCAAGCGCCAGATCGACTTCACCAGCGCCCCGGACGCGGTCTCCAGCGACTTCATCGGCTCGCGCCACGCCTCGATCGTCGACGCCGGCGCCACCAAGGTCGACGGGGACAACGCGATCCTCTACCTCTGGTACGACAACGAGTTCGGCTACTCCTGCCAGGTCATCCGCGTCGTCCAGCATGTCTCCGGGGTGGAGTACCCGACCTACCCGGCCCCGCTGGTCTGATCCGGGCGCACCGACCGATCCGGTGCCCCGCTTACCGGGGCGCCGGAACCCTGCGCAGCGCCCCCGCGTTGGGTGTGACATGGGCGAACTGGTTCCTGGCGGAAACGCATTGCTCCCGGACGGCGTGCTGTTCATCCGGGTGCCGGGCCCCTTCGACCTGTCCGTGCTGATCACCGGAGACGACGGAAAGGTCGCGGGGGACGGCGACTTCGTCTTCTTCAACCAGCCGTCCGCCCCCGGCGCCCGGCTGCACGGCGACACCGTCACCGTCCAGCCGGGGCAGCTGCGACGCGGCGCGAGCCGCGTCACGGTGGTGATCAGCCCCGCCGACCCCGGCACACCGCTCGGCCGACTGCCCGCCCCTACCTTGACGGTCTCGGGGGTGGGCGGGTCGGCGGCCGTCCGGTTCACCCCGCCGCGCCCGACTCAGGAGACGGTGCTGCTGCTCGCCGAGATCTACCGGCGCGGTGACCGGTGGAAGATACGGGCCCTGGGGCAGGGGTACGCGGAGGGGCTGGCCGGGGTGGCGAGGGACTTCGGCGTCGACGTCGCGGACGACGGCGAGCAGCCGCCACCTCCGCCGCCTGCACCGCCGTTTCCGCCGCCTGCACCGCCGTTTCCGCCACCTGCACCGCCGTATCCGCCGTCGGCTCCGTCGTTTCCGGCGCCCACTCCGTCGTCTGCCACGTCCCCGGCCGGCGCCGCCCACGATCCCGGCGGTTTCCTCGGCCTGGTCAACGGCGTACGGTCGCGGACCGGGGCCCCGGCCGTCGCTCTCGACGCCCGGCTGAGCACGGCCGCCCGGGCCCACGCCGAAGCCATGGCCGCACAGGGCAGCCTGGGCCTGGAGAGCCCCGACGGGACATCGGTCTTCCACCGGATCGCCACCGCCGGTTACTCCTGTCTGACCATCGCCGAGCACATCGTCTCCGGGCCCCGTACGGCGGCCGAGTTCGTGGACTACTGCCTCGAGGACGGTGAGCGCGGCGCGCCGTTCCGGGATGGCTCGGTCGCCCATGTCGGAATGGGCCGGGCCGTCGGCGGCCGCTCGGGCGAGGTCTTCTGGACCGTGCTGTGGGCCCAGCCGTTCACGGCCGCGGGCCTGGCCCGTACGGCGGAGGCCGTCCGCGCGCTCACCAACGCGGAGCGGGCCGCGGCCGGACTGCCGCCGCTGGCCCCCGACCCGAACCTGACCGTGGCCGCGCAGCGGCACAGTGAGGACATGGTCGCCCGCGGCTTCTACTCCCACACCGCCCCCGAGGGCAGCCAGCCATGGGACCGGGCGGCAGCCGCCGGATGCCGGCACCGCGGCATCGGCGAGAACATCGCATGCGGTCAGCGGACTCCCTCGGAGGTGGTCCGAGGCTGGATGAACAGCCCAGGACACCGTGCGAACATCCTGAAGCCGGAGTTCAGCCACATCGGGATCGGCTACGCGACGGGGAGCCGGGCGGGCACCTACTGGACGCAGTTGTTCGGCAGCGTATGACCCACCGGGGCGAGTGAGCAGTTGAGCGTGCGCCGTACCGAAGGGGAGAGGCACCCACTCGCGACCCCTTCGACGCCGGAGGTACCCACCGTGGCCACCGTCAAAGCCGCCCCGCCCCGCCCCGGCCGACCGCCGTGCCGCAGACGACCGTCGGGGCGCGGAAGACCGTCGGAGTGCGGACGACCGTCGGGGCGCGGAAGACCGTCGGAGTGCGGACGACCGTCGGGGCGGGCGGCTGGACTCGTCGCTCGTCCTGACCATGCCGCTGGTCCTGGCGGTGGCGGCGCAGGGGCCGGTGCGCCGGGCGCTGTCCGCGCCGGTGATGCAGAGCTGGATGACCGTGTTCGTCGCGGTGGTCGTGCAGGCCCTGCCCTTCCTCGTCCTCGGTGTGCTGCTGTCGGCGCTCATCGCAGTGCTCGTTCCGCCGTCGTTCCTCGCCCGCGCGCTGCCGCGCCGCCCCGCCCTGGCGGTGCCGGTCGCCGGGGCCGCCGGGGCGGTGCTGCCCGGTTGCGAATGCGCCTCGGTGCCGGTGGCCGGGGCGCTGGTGCGCCGGGGTGTCGCGCCCGCGGCGGCGCTGGCGTTTCTGCTGTCGGCCCCGGCGATCAACCCGATCGTGCTGACCGCCACCGCCGTCGCGTTCCCCGGCGAACCGCGGATGGTCCTCGCCCGGTCCGTCGCGAGTCTGCTCGTGGCCTGTGTGATGGGCTGGCTGTGGCAGCGGGTGGGCCGCGCCGACTGGCTGCGCCCACCGGCCCGTCCGGCGCTCGACGGCCAGGGCAAGGGGGCCGCGTTCTGGGGTCCGTACGCCACGATGTGATGCACGCCGGCGGCTTCCTCGTCGTCGGCGCGATCGCCGCGGCCACGCTCAAGGCCATGGTGCCGGCGCGTTGGCTGCGCACCGCGGCCGACGACCCCGTGGTGTCGATCCTCGCGCTCGCGGTCCTCGCGGTGCTGCTGTCGATCTGCTCGGAGGCCGACGCGTTCGTGGCCGCGTCCCTGTCGCAGTCTATTCGTAGGTGCAGTTGTAGAGGGATGCCGAATTCGCCTGCGTCTGCGACGCGGTCGCGGTCGCCGCCGCTGGCCCGGCGAGCACCGCGGCGACAACCACCGGCACAGCGAGCATCTTTGTGCGCACGTATTCTCAGCAAAGAGTGGAAGGGGCTCGATGAGACCCTTGTGGCCTACTGGGCATTCACTGTGCCATGTCTCATGTCCTTGAGTCGTTCGCACAGAGCGCAGAGAAACTTGGCAATCGGCGCACGAGCCAAAGGACTACGTGGACCTCGACGGCTACCGGCTGGGTAAGACCATGGGCTACTACCGAGCTCTGCACGCAGGGACAAAATCTGGCGGACTCACCGACGACCGGCGCCAGGCATTGGAAGAACGAGGCATGGTCTGGCGGGTCAACACCGCCCGAGACCTCACAGCCGACGAGGCCGAGGCCCTGCTCTGTATCCCCGCCGCCAGCCAGGGCGAAATCGACTGGAGCCTGGTCGGCGTCGACTCCACCTCCTGCCGCCCCCACCAGCATGGGGCGGGCGGCCCGGGCCCGCGCCGTGCCGCCGCCTGCCGCAGCCCTCTGATGCCGTTCGGTGACAGGAAAGACACCCCACGCCCACACATAGCCATCAGAATTCCTGTGTCGCGACACCCGCCAGACCCACTGGCAACTACGGGGAATTACATGCACCGCTCCATCGCGTCCGCCGCCGCAGCCGTCGTGCTCGCCGCTGCCCTTGTGGCGTGCGGGGGTTCGGACGGGGACAGCAGCAAGACCGCGGCCACGAAGAGCGCCGGTTCCAGCGGCGCCGCGACGTCCGGCGGTCAGCGGACGCCGGACGCCGCGCCCAGCAGCACAACGCCGAGTGGCGCCAAGGTCGGTGACACCCTGCTGGAGGGCATGCCCGGTATGGGCGCCATGGGCCACGTGCAGGTCCGTGTCTGGACGGTGGCGCGCGAAGTGACGAGGCTGCTGGCCACGGGATCGCGCCAAATCCGGTGCTGCCGTTACGCGGTGACGTTCGGTTGAGCCTCTCAACTTGTGCCGGGTCGCGGTGCCCGGCCTTTCGCGAGGGGAACTGGATGGATACGGCAACCGTGATCCTGGCCATCGACGCGGTTTCGAAGCCGAAGGCATCGAAACCCTGAAGACCGCCTCACGGCCTCGCGGATGAACGCGACCTGCGAGAGAGCCATCTACGCCCGGGCAGCGAGTACAGGTATGTGGCCTGATCTGCCGCGACGGGTTTCTGAACGGCACAGGACATGCGACGCATGTGCGAGACGCCTCCGAGTGAGAACCAGGAAGGGGCAGGGCATGTTCGGGCGGAAGCCGCCCGAACATGCCCTGCCCAGGCCCTCGTTACTGCCGCTCAGAGCCTCATCACTCGCTGAGCGCGATGGCGGCGGCGGGACATACGGCGGCCGCGTCGCGGACGGCCACGTGCTGGTCCGCTGCGGGCTGGGGGGCGAGGAGGACGACGATGCCGTCCTCGTCGCGCTGGTCGAAGATGTCCGGTGCGGCGAGTACGCAACTCCCGGCGCCGCAGCACTTGTCCTGATCCACGGTGACCTTCATGATGGCTCCTTTCTTCGTGGCCGGCCCCTTGGCCGTGCCTACGGTTGTGCTGTCGGTCGGTGCGGTGGCCTCGGCGGGGCGCGTCACCATCGCACGGGCACTTCGCGCAGACCGCCGACGGTGAGTCCCTCGACCTTCTGCAAGTCCGCGACCGGCACGGCCAGGTCGAGGCTCGGCAGCTTGTGCAGGAGCATCTCGAGGGCGACTTGCAGTTCGGTGCGGGCCAGGGACTGGCCCAGGCAGGAGTGGGCTCCGGCGCCGAAGGTGAGATGGGGGTTGGGGCTGCGGGTGAGGTCCATCTCGTCCGGGTCGGCGAAGGCCCGCTCGTCGCGGTTGGCGGCGGACAGGGCGCAGAAGACGGTGGTGCCGCGAGGCAGTACTGTCCCGTCGAGCTCGAAGTCCTCGGGCAGGTAGCGCCGGACGCCGAAGCCGCCCATGTTGGCATCGGAGCGCAGCGCCTCGTCGACCGCGGTGCGCACCAGGGAGGGATCGGCCAGCAGGCGGTTCCACCGGGTGCGGTCGGCGAGCAGCATGGCGATCATCTTGCCGATCATGTTCGCCGTGGTTTCGTGTCCGGCGACCAGCAGGGCCATGCCGGTGTCGCGGAGTTCCGGGTGCGTGAGTCCCTCGCCCTCCGCCCGGCTCTCCTGGATGAGTGTGCTGATCAGGTCTTCGCCGGGTGCGGCGCGCTTGGCTTCGACCAGCTCGGTCATGTAGGAGGAGAAGCCCTTGTGAGCCGCTCGGGTCTCCTCCAGCGAGTAGCGGCTGACGTTCAGGAACGCGTCGGACCAGTACGAGAAGCGGTCCCGGTCCTCGGCCGGGGCGCCGAGGAGATGGCAGATCACGTAGACCGGCAGCGGGAAGCCGAGCGCTGCCTTGAGGTCGGCGGGTGCGCCGCTTTTCACCATGGCGTCGACGAGGGACTCGGTCATCTTCTTCATGCCGGGCCGCAGCGCCGTCATGCGCTTGGCGGTGAAGTACTTGCCCACGTGCCGGCGCCACCTCTGGTGGCCTTCGCCGTTGGACTGGATCGAAAGCGCCATGTCGCTGTTGGTCGACACGCCGCCGCGCCCTTCCGGGGCGATCCTCGCGCTGTTGTCTCCGGGGGCCGGGCGCGAGATGCGGGAGTCCGACAGGAGCGTCCTGATGTGGTCGTAGCGGGTCAGCAGGGTGCCGGTGTCTCCACTGGGGAGTCTGACGCCGGCCACCGGGCACTGCGCGCGCAGCGTTTTCCAATCCGGCGGCGGGTCCAGCGGTCCGTCGGTGGGCAGTGGCAGGCGGACGGCGGGGTCGTTCTGGCTCATCTGGCCTCTTCGGGTGGGGGGAAGACGAGGTTTGTGCAGCGGTTGCCGCCCGGCAGGACGGGTTGGGCTTGCCGCTGTCCTGGCTCTTGTGCGAGGGCAGCCAGTCCATCACTTTTAAAGCAACGGACTTATTTAAAATAACTCCGGAGGTGTCTCGCTTCAAGGAGAAGCGGGGGTCTGGCCGGATATGGTCGCCGCCGTCGTGATGCTGATGTGGCATCAGGTCGCGACGGTGGCGGAGGGGGTGGGGGCGATGCTCACCGCGACACCGGCTGTGCGGTGCCGACGGGCCCGTGGTTACCAGGTCACTGGCAGTTCATAGACCCCGTATACGACGCCGTCGTCCTTGAATGGGAGCTTTTCGAGGTCGGTGGCCAGGCGCAGGGTGGGGATCCGTCGGAAGAGGGTGCCGTAGACGACCTGGAGTTCCAGGCGGGCCAGTGGCTGTCCGAGGCATTGGTGGATGCCGAAGCCGAAGGCCATGTGGCGGCGGGCGTCGCGGTGGACATCGAGCTTGTCGGGGTCGGGGAAGACGTCGGCCTGCCAGTTGGCGGTGTTGCTGGGGATGACGATGCCCTCTCCGGCGCGGATGGTCCGGCCGCCGATCTCGATGTCCTCCAGGGCGATCCGGCGGTTGCCGAGGTGGATGATGGTCAGGTAGCGCAGCAGCTCGTCCACCGCGCTCGCGAGCACCTTCGGGTCGTCGGTGTCGCGGACGATGGCCAGCTGGTCGGGGTGTTCCAGCAGCGCGACGGTGCTCAGCGCGATCATGTTCGCAGAGGTCTCGTGGCCGGCACCGAGCAGCAGCAGGCCCATCGATGCGGCCTGCCGGTGGGTGAGGTCGCCGACGCGGACGCGGGCGGCGAGCTCGGACAGCAGGTCGTCCCCCGGCTGGACGAGCTTCTTGTCGATCTGGCCGGATACGTACTCCAGCAGGGCGACGTGAGCCGCGCTCGCCTCCTCGGGTGTGACGTCGTGCCGTAGTCCCACCTCGCTCTGGTGCTGGAAGAAGTCGTGGTCCTCGTACGGGACGCCGAGCAGTTCGCAGATGACCAGGGAAGGCAGCGGCAGTGCGAGAGTCCGGACGAGGTCGGCGGGTTTCGGGCCGGCCAGCATGGCGTCGATGAAGTCGTCGGTCATGCGCTGGACGGCGGGGCGCAGGGCTTCGATGCGCTTGATGGTGAACGCGCCGCTGAGCATGCGGCGAAGCCTGGCGTGCTCGGGGTCGTCCAGGTTGAGGAAGGACGGCTGACTGCCGCGCTTGGCCGACTCCCGGAAGGCCGGGTTCATGTACGGGAAGCCGGGTCTGGTGAGGTCGACGCTACAGCGCTGGTCGGAGAGCAGCGCCCGCTGGTCATCATGGCGGGTGGCGACCCAAGGGGTGCTGCCGTCCCACAACCGGACCCTCGTGAGCGGCTGTTCGGCCTGGAGCCGGCGCAGTTGCGGCGGCGGGGAGAACGGACATCCGGCAGCTCGCGGCATCGGGAAGTCGGGGATCGCCTCGGTCGAGGTGTCGGGCAGGGTGTTGGTCATGTCACTCCTGTGGTGAGGGGGGAGTGGTCGTGTCACTGTCGGCGCCCCTGTGATCGCCACTCACGGTCGGGCCACTGCCGGGGTGCTGTCGCGTGCGGGTCCCCGGCGCCCGGTGCTATCGGAACCGGGGTGAGTGGCGAACGGCGGTGGGGCGCGCCCTCTTTTAAGTCAACCCGTTGATTTAACACTAGGGTGTGCCAGCGCCAAGTGCAAGCGGTTCGGGGCTTGGGCCGGAGTACCTGCCGACTGGAGGCAGGGGGCGAGGTAGCGGTGACGCGGGGTTCTTCGGCGACCGTGGTGCGGTCGTGACAGGGGTGGATCGCTGCTGGAGGTCCGGATGCGATCGGCCGGGCTCCGGCCCGCGCGGGCAGGTCGCCGCCACGTCCGACTTCGCCGGTCTTTCCCCTGAGTCATGCAGGCGGCAGCGCTGAGCGGTGTGGTGCCCGGCGGACGGTCAGGAGAGCGATGTCGTCGTGCTGACCATCGCCGGCGAACGCGCGGACGTCCGGCGGGTTTGACGGACGCGGGACGCAAGGTGTCCCTGTGTTCCGACGGGACGAGCCGTGCGGCCCGGTCCGGCGCGTTGACCGGTGGCTTCTCCGACAGCGGCCAGGTATGGCTGGAGCGCACAGGAACGCCCCTGCCCCTGGACGACATCGTGCTGGATCGGTTCGCAATCGCCGCGGCCATCCTCTCCGAGTACGGCGACGAGCCGCCGGCCAAGGTGGGCGATGCGGACCTGGTGGAGCTGGCCCTGTCGGCGAGTGCTGAGGCGGGCGAGCGGGCCAGGGCGTTGCGTCTCATGGGTCTGGATCCAACGGTTCCGTTGACCGTGCCGGCGGTGGAAGGCGACGGTGTCGCGGAGCCGTTGAGCCGACAGCCGGGCGTACGAGCCGCCCGTCTCGGACACGTGCACGCGGTCCTGCTGCCACACCATCCGTCGGCCTTGCCGACGACGGGTGCGCGGATCGGCGTGGGGCCGTCGCTTCCTGGCCTCGAAGCACCCGAATCGTGGCAACAGGCCCGGACGGCACTGCGGTTCGCCGCGATGGGGGCTCCCAGCCCGGCGGTCGTGCATGCCGGAGAACTCGGTGCCCTGGCGGCCATCGCGACCGGACTGCGCCGCTCGGACATTGCCGAAGTCACCGATGTGGCCGCACTGGACTTGCTGGCTGCCCAACTGCATGGCGAGGCCACACCGCAGGTGCTGACGGCCCTGTGCGCGACGGGTTCGGTTCGCAAGGCCGCCGCGTCCGTCTACCGTCACCACAGCACGGTCGCGGACAGGCTGACGCGGGCGGAGGCGCACCTGGGCTTCTCCTTCACGACTCCCGCGGGATGGCTACGCCTCGAACTCGCCCTGCTGCTCCGTAACTTGCGCGACTCGGCGGAGGGATGAGCGACGCCACTTGCGCGGAAGCCCGCGTGGCGAGCGGTGCTGACCGGATGACTTCGCCGGGCTGGAGTGGAGTGCCGGTCCGGCGCCCGTGAGGCCTGCCGCGGTGTGATCACGCGGACGGCTGATGGGAGGCCTCGCACCCGTACTCCGGTGCGAGACCTCCCATCTCGCGCTCTTCCACCGCGCCGACCCCGACGGGGAGCCGGATCGCGACCGCGCTCAGAGCTTCGAGAGTTCCGTCGCGAGCACGTGGAGCGTTTCCTTGGGGAACGACGCGCCTGACATGGCCGCCAGGGAGATCAACGACGTCGTGCCGATCAACTGGAGGAGCTCGGTGTCGACGAGGGTGGGCGCGTGGGTGCGCAGGATCTCGACGGCCACCGGGTCCGAGACGAGGGCGGCGAGCGGTGTGCGCAGGGAGAAGCGACCGCCGGGGTAGTCCTCGGGACGGGGCAGGGGCTCCTGGGCCCGCTCGGCCTGTTCGCGCTGCGCCCGCACCAGGAGGTGCTCCTCGGTCGCCGGCCCCTCGGCGGGCAGGCCGAGCCGGTCGTACTGGCTGGGCGGGGCGTCGCTCGCGCGCAACAGGTCGAGGAGCAGGTTCGCCATGCGCAGCTCCACCGTGTCGTCGACGATCGGCGCCCGCTGCTCCGGGTCGGTGTGCAGATCGAACAGGAGCGTGCCGAACCGGAACGGGTTGAAGAAGGTCCGCCCGGCCACTCGGACGGTGCGCACCCCCTTGGTGAAGGAGAAGGGCTCGGCGAGCTCGATGTCGGCCAGCTCGTCGGGCGTGAAGCGTCCGCGCATGTGCGTCGGCATCAGGGTGTGCTCGAACAGGGGCGCGTTATCCTCCGACACCGGGGCACGCATATAGACGTAGCGGCCGTCGGTGACATTGACGTGCCCGCCGTGGATGCCGAACAGGCCCGCCTCGCGCACCGGATCGTCGGTGGCCACCCGAAGGGGGACGCCCTGCATGTCGGCGGGCCGCTCCACGCCGAAGAACTCCAGCAGCGTGGGAGCGAGGTCGATGGTCTGCACGAGCGCTTCGCGGCGTTCGCCGACGGCGCCCGTCCTGGGGTCCCAGACGAAGAGGGGCAGGTGGACGAGCTCGTTGTACCAGGGCTGGACGGACTTGCCCCACCAGTTCTTCTCGCCCAAGAGCAGACCGTGGTCCGTGTTGACGATCAGCAGGGTATCTTTCCACAGGTCCAGCTCGTCCATCAGGTCCAGGACGCGGCCGAGCGACCTGTCGCACATGGACAGCAGCGCGGCGTACTCGAGCCGGGCGTGCCGCACCTGCTCGTCCGTCTCGGTGACCTGCCGGTAGTCGGGCCAGTCGAAGTGCGGGCCGTTGTAGTCGTGCGGATAGAGGTCCTTGTACTGCTTGTGGCTGAAGAACGGCTCATGCGGGTCGAAGGTCTCGATCTGTAGGAACCAGCGGTCCTCGGCGTGATTGGCCCGCAGGAACTCCAGGCCGGCGTCGAAGGTGAGGGTCTGCGGGTGCCGGTCCTCGGTCTGCATGTATTGCCGGTTCACCCAGTCCTGGCGGTAGCCCTCCAGCCGCATCTCCTTGACGTCCTCGGGCATCGGCGGCGCGGCGACCTGCCCCTTCCAGGGGTCGCCCTCCTGGCCGCGGAAGAACTCCCAGGTGTTGTACCGGCCGTGATAGGTGGCCCCGCCGTCCTCCCAGTAGTGCGGGTGGTCGCTGGCCAGGTGTGTGTACACTCCGCTGCGCTTGAGCAGTTCGGGCATCGAGTCGTCGAACGGCTCCAGGGGGCCCCAGCTGCGGTGCAGGAAGTTGTGCCGACCGGTGTGGATCTCGCGCCGCGCGGGCATGCACGGCATCGAGCCCGCGTAGCAGTTGTCGAAGGTGACGCTCCGCTCGGCCAGCCGCGCGAAGTTGGGGGCGTGGGTCCAGTCGCAGCCGTAGGGCGGCAGCATGTGCCGGTTGAGGCTGTCGAACATGACCATGATGGCTTTCATGCCGTGGCGCTCCTTCTACGGCTGGTCATACGGATGTCTTGGCGCCCTGGGCACAGCGGAAGCCGGTGTGCCTGCCGGTTCCATCGGCGGGTCACGGGCTGCGGCGATCCTAGCTGTTAATTTTTATTGAAGATAGATTTTTTGGGGGGAGGGGACGGCGGCGTGGCGAGGTTCAGGTTCCCGTTTCGTCCTTCGTCGGGGCCTCGCCGCCGTGCGATGACGCGAGGGCCACGAACAGCGGCATCCTGTGCAGTGGCGGCGGATCTCCCGGCAGGCCGAGCCGTTGCCAGGCCAGCCGGGCCGACACCTTCAGCACCCGTCGCGCCCGCGCGATGAACAGGGCGGCGAGCGGCAGCTCAAACAGCACGGCCGAGGCGACGCTTCCCCAGACTTCGTCTTTCCCCCAGCTCAGGGAGATGTCGAACCAGGCGTCGCAGACGAGGAGCGTGGCTGCCACGAAAGAAAGCGGGACCAGAGCCTGCCGCCGTAGCCACACCGCCACTCCCGCAC
This sequence comes from Streptomyces sp. NPDC020845, assembly GCF_044334165.1. Taxonomy (NCBI): domain Bacteria; kingdom Bacillati; phylum Actinomycetota; class Actinomycetes; order Kitasatosporales; family Streptomycetaceae; genus Streptomyces; species Streptomyces sp. NPDC020845. Next base: position 254,524 of record NZ_JBIRSJ010000014.1, read on the forward strand.
CGGCCAGTGACGCGAGCAGCATCACGTCGAAGCCCACCCACACCATGGGCCAATGCCGCGCCTCGAAGTGATCCGGCAGCGACACCGCCAGGTAGACGGTCCAGGGTGCGAGCGTGATCACGCACAGGCCGAGCTGCCAGAGAACCCGTCGCCGACGGCGCCCGTAGCGGTCCGGCGCGAATTCGCCGGCCGTTGTACCGGCGGAGTCAGTGGGGTCGCGCTGTTCACTCATCTCTGCCTGTTTCTGCCGGCGGCCGCCGGAGGGTGAACCGCCCCTCTGGTTGCCTCGCGCGGGGGCAACGCCTCGATGCGGCCACGTGCCGCGAGGACTGCTGACGGTTCCCTCATCGTACGGTGAGATCACACCGGGAGAGGCGAGATCACACCGGGAGATGAGAATGGCAGTTCATAGCGTCACTCGACCGGCGCTTCGGCAGGTGTGCTCTCCTCCCGGGAAGAGAGCGTCGTGTGCGATGGCTTTCCTTCCGCGCTCGCGCGTGAGTTTCGCCGCTCCCCGGCCCCGAGGAACGTCGTCGTGACGGAGGCGCACGCGACGGCGGCGATGCCGAGCCACTGCGGCCAGGCGAGCCGCTGCCCGAGCAGAAGGAATCCGAACAAGGCGCCGGCCGCCGGCTCCATGCTGGTCAGCACGCCGAACGCACGGGGCGGAATCCGGCGCAGCGCCTCCAGGTTGGAGGAGTACGGCAGCACGCTGGCGGAGACCGCCACCAACGCGGCCACCGCCAGTACGTGGGGGTCGAGAAGCGCGCTTCCGGCGTGGGCGACGCCGTACGGTGCGCTCAGCAGCCCGGCCCACAGCACCGCCAGCGCCAGTCCCTGGCCGCCGCTGATCCGTCGTGCCATGCGCGAGGAGACGAGGATGTAGCCGGCCCAGCAGCACGCGGCCACCGCGGCCAGCGCCAGGCCGGCCGGGGCCAGGGGGACCCCGCCACCGCTGAGCAGGAGTACGCCGCCGACCGCGAGGAGCGCGGGCAACAGGTCGACCGCCCGTCGTGATCCGGCCAGGGCGATGACGAACGGGCCGAGGAACTCGATCGTGGCCACGGCCCCCAGGGGGATGTGATTCACCGCCTCGTAGAAGGCGAGGTGGTGCCCCGCGAGCAGAGCCCCGGCGCAGATCACCGTCCCCCAGGCGCCCTTCACCGAGTCGAACGCCTCACGGCGTCGGCACCACAACAGGCACAGCAGAACGCCCGCAATCAGCAAACGGAGGAACACAGCGCCGGGAGCGCCTACCTGCGGGTATATCCGGGGCGAGAAGGCGGCACCGAACTGGATTCCGCACACGCCACCCAGTACGAGCCCGGGAGCGGGCACCTTGCCCAGGGCTCCGGCATACCTCCGGGCCGTACCGTTCTGGCTCATTTCCTCGTTCGAATTTCTGTCGTGGCGGGCGTGGGAAGCGACGTCTGGTGGCGGTCTCGATCCGAGTTTCCCGCCGTGCGGGCCGACCGCGTGGGCCGCGGTGCGGGCGTGTGGGCCACGCGTGTCTGTGCGTCCGTGCTCAGCCGGTCACCCGCAGCAGCAGCTTGCCGGTCGACGTGCGTCCGCCCATCAGCCGATGGGCGTCTGCCGCCTCCGACAGCGCGAACTCCGCGGTGACCGGAAGGATCACGGTGCCGTCCGTGACCTTGCGGAAGGCACGCTCGGCCAGCGCGCGCAGCGCCTGGGGCGCCGTCTGCGCGAGAGCCAGAATGGAGAAGCCTCCGACGGAACGGCCCTGAGCGTAGAGCCCGGCCTGTCCCACGTGCCACGGCTCTGCCCCGCTCGCGTTGCCGAAGGACACCAGGCGTCCGAAGACGGCCAGGGTGTCGAGGCCGCGGTGAAGGCTCTCGCCCCCCACGGGGTCGAGCACCAGGTCGACCCCCCTGCCGTCGGTGGCGCGGCGGACCTCCTCGGGGAAGGAGTCCGCGGTGAACACCTCGTCATAGCCGTAGTTGAGGGCGTGTTCGGCCTTGGTCGCGGAGGAGATCACGCCGTACACCGCACCGGCTCCGGCCGCCCGTGCCAGCTGGCCGGCCACCGTGCCGATACCTCCCGCCGCGCCGTGCACGAGCACGCTCTCTCCGGAGCGCAGCCGTCCCACCTCGTGGATCAGGGCGTGAGCCGTCGGCAGCACGGTGGGGAGCGTGGCCGCGGTGTGCAGGTCCACGCCCTCGGGAAGCGGGAAGACGGTGACAGCGTCGGCGACCACCACCTCCGCGTAGGCGCCGCTGTCGACGAGGGCGGCGACTTCCTGCCCCGGGCGCAGGTCCTCGACACCCTCGCCGACGGCCCGGATTCGCCCGGAGACCTCCAGGCCCGGGCGGAAGGGCAGCGCCCGCACCCGATAGCCCTCGGCACGTGCCTTGAGATCGGCGAAGTTCACACCGACGTAGGCCGCGTCGATGGTCACCTGGCCCGGCCCGGGCTCAGGGGTTTCGGCCTCCACGAGGGTCAGCACCTCGGGAGCGCCGTACTCCTGGAACTCGACTGCGCGCATGAGCGGAACGCACCCTTCAGCAAACTGTTCAACGGAAATCGAACACTGGGACTGTAAGGCGTGCGTCGAACACTCGGCAAGTGAGCCGAGGCGGTCACTCTGGCTGCCAATTTTTTTGGGTGATAGATTTTCGTCCGCCGACAACTTATGGAGCCCACATGATCCGCGCGTCCTTCAACGACGGCTGGCAGGTCCGGCCCAAGGTCAACCCCTTCGCCGAACTCTCCGGTCACGTGGTCTCCTTCCGGCCGGTGACGCTGCCCCACGACGCGATGATCGAGCAGCCGCGGACCGCTCCGGACGGCGAGGTCACGATGGAGGGCGCGGCAGGCGCCTACTTCCCGGGTGGGGTCTTCGAATACCGCAAGACCTTCTCCGTCCCGGAGGAGTACCGGGGCAAACGGATCGTCGTCGAGTTCGAAGGCGTGTACCGCGACGCGACGGTGTACATCAACGGCGACTACGCCGGGCAGCGGCCCTACGGCTACTCGCGCTTCCGCGTCGACGCGGACCGCTTCCTGCGCTTCGGCGAGGACAACGAGATCCGTGTCGAGGCCCGTGCCCACCGGGACTCGCGCTGGTACACGGGTGCGGGCATCTACCGGGACACCTGGCTGCTGGTCGGCGAAGTGGTGCGTATCGTGCCCGACGGCGTCCGGGTCACCACGCCCGACATCGACGGCTCGCGCGCCGTGGTCGAGGTCGCGACGGAGGTGGCCAACGACTCGATCGAGGTCCGCACGATCCCCGTCGTCACGGAGATACGGGACGCGTCCGGAGCCGTCGTCGCGAGCGACGTGTCGAAGGTGACGGTTCTGCCCGGTGAGCCGGGCACGGTCCGGCAGCGTCTGTACGTCTCCGCCCCGGCACTGTGGTCTCCCGAGGCGCCGTCCCTCTACGACTGCCATGTGGCCCTCGGCGACGTAGACGAGGAAACGGTCACCTTCGGTATCCGTACGCTCCAGCTCGATCCCGAGCACGGTCTGCGCGTCAACGGCGAGACGGTGAATCTGCGCGGTGCCTGTGTTCACCACGACAACGGAGTGCTCGGCGCGGCGACCTACGCCCGTGCCGAGGAACGCCGGGTCGAGATCCTCAAAGAGGCCGGGTTCAACGCGATCCGGATCTCCCACCAGCCGATGGGCAAGGCGATGCTGGACGCCTGCGACCGCCTCGGCATGCTCGTCGTGGACGAGACGTTCGATGTGTGGACGTCGGGCAAGAGCGAGTTCGACTACAGCCTGAGCTTCCCGGAGTGGTGGGAGCGCGACATCGAGGCGATGGTCGCCAAGGACGTCAACCACCCCAGCGTCATCATGTACTCGATCGGCAACGAGATCCCCGAGACCGGCTCGCCCTTCGGCGCGGTCTGGGGACGCAGGCTCGCCGAGAAGGTCCGCTCCCTGGACCCCACGCGTTACGTCACCAACGCCGTCAACGGCATGCTCGCCGTCATGTCCGAGCTGGGCGCCCTCCAGCAGCAGGCGCTGGAGCAGGCCGCGGAGGACGGCGTCGGCATCAACAGCCTCATGGCCGACGCGGGCGACGCGATGAACGCCATCAGCTCCTCCGAACTGGTCACCGAGCGCACAGCGGAGTCCTTCGCCGTCCTCGACGTCGCCGGCATGAACTACGCCGAGGCCCGCTACGCCCTGGACCGAGACCTGTTCCCTAACCGGATCATCCTCGGCACCGAGACCTTCCCCACCCGTATCGCCGGCAACTGGCGGCTGGTGGAGCAGTACGGCCACGTCATCGGCGACTTCACCTGGACCGGCTGGGACTACCTCGGTGAGGTCGGTGTCGGCCGGCCCCGGTACGTCGCGTCGGACGGGACGCAGCACTCGCACAACGGGCCGTATCCGTACCTGGTGGCGGGGTGCGGTGACATCGACATCACCGGCCACCGCAGGCCCGCCTCCTACTACCGCGAGATCGTCTTCGGTCTGCGCGCCGAGCCCTACATCGCGGTCCGCAGGCCCGAGCACCATGGGAAGACCTGGGCCGGGTCGCCGTGGGCCTGGAGCGATGCCATCTCCAGCTGGACCTGGCCCGGCTTCGAGGGCAAGCCGATCACCGTCGAGGTCTACAGCGACGCCGACGAGGTCGAACTCATCGGCAACGGAAACTCCTTCGGGCGGCGGCCCGTGGGTCCTGAGCACCGTTTCCGCACCGAGTTCGAGATCGTCTATGTGCCCGGGGAACTGGTCGCCGTCGCCTACCGGGACGGCGCCGAGACCGGCCGCACCAGCCTGCGGTGGGCCAACGGCCCGGTGCGCCTGACCGCCGAGGCCGATCGTGACGTTGTGCGGGCGACGGGCGGCGACCTGGCGTACGTCACTCTGACGCTCACCGACTGGCACGGCACGTGCCACACCGCGGCCGACCGGCCGGTGAACCTCGAGGTCTCCGGGGCCGGCGAACTGATCGGGTTCGGCAGTGCCGACCCGTCGACCGAGGAGCGGTTCGACACCACGGAACGCCGTACGTACGAGGGGCGCGCCCTGGCTGTTCTGCGCCCGACCGCCGTCGGAAGCATCCTCCTTACCGCGACCGCGCCGGGATGTGACCCGGTGGACGTCGCCATCACGGCCGAATAGCAGCCGCAGAGCCGCCCCTACCTGGAAAGAACGGAACGGTGCCCATGATCGACCGTGAATCCCTCGTCCGCCGTCACACCATCGAGATCACCCACCCCGATCCCTCCCACGTCCTGACGGTCGGCAACGGCGACTTCGCCTACACCGCCGACATCACCGGTATGCAGACCTTCGTCGCGTACCACGACCAGTCCGCGGCCTTCGCCGAACAGCGGCTCGCCGTCCACAACGCGACCATGTCGAACTGGGGGTGGCACTCGATGCCCAACCCCGATGGATTCGTCCTCGACGACGCGATGACGACGTACGAGACGGCGCGCGGGCCGGTGCAGTACCCCGACAAGTTCGACATGGCCTCGATGATGGGAGGCGAGCCGGCCGAGGAGTTCCGCGCCGGAGCGTGGCTGCACGCCAACCCGCAGCGGATCGACCTCGGCCGCATAGGCCTCCGGCTCCGCACCGCCCCCGAAGCGGAGCCGGAAACCCACCCCGAGGCGCTCGCCAACCCCCGCCAGCGACTCGACCTGTGGACCGGCACGCTCACCAGCAGGTTCGAGTACGCCGGTCAGGAGGTGCGGGTCACCACGGTCGCCGATCCGCACCACGCAAAGGTCGCCTTCCGCATCGAGTCGGAGCTGCTCACGAGCGGCCTCGCCGGTGTCGTTCTGAGGTTCCCCTACGCCGCCGACGGCTTCTTCCAGACCTCCGACTGGACCTCGCCCGACAGGCACGAATCGACACTGGAGCGGCTGGGGGAGCGGACCGCCCGTATCCGGCGGGTGCTCGACGACACCACCTACGCGGTACGGATGGAGTGGACCGGGGGCACGCTGTCAACGGCGGAAGAGCCGCACGAGTTCGTACTCACCGGCACGGCGAACACTCTGGAGCTGGTGGCCGGCTTCGCGCGGGACGAGTCGGACGAGGAGCCGGGCAGCACAACGTTCGCGGCCGTGGCCGACGCCTCCGCCGCATGGTGGCGAGACTTCTGGATCTCGGGCGCCGCCGTCGACTTCACGGGCAGCACCGATCCGCGCGCGGCGGAGCTGGAGCGCCGCGTCGTGCTGTCGCAGTACCTGACCGCCGTCAACAGCTCCGGCTCGCTCCCGCCGCAGGAGTCGGGACTGGTCGCCAACTCCTGGTTCGGCAAGTTTCACCTGGAGATGCACTGGTGGCACGCGGCCCACTTCGCCGCCTGGGGACGCCCCGAACTGCTCGCCCCCAGCATGGACTGGTACCTGTCCATCCTCGACTCCGCGCGCGAGACCGCCCGGCGGCAGAGCTACGAGGGCGCCCGCTGGCCCAAGCACGTCGGCCCGGACGGCCGGGAGAGCCCGTCGGACATCGGCGCACTGCTGATCTGGCAGCAGCCCCACCCCCTCTACCTCCTGGAGCTGCTTCACCGCAGCCTGCCGGAGGACCGGCGGCCGGAGCTGGTCACCCGCTTCGCCGAACTCGTCGAGGAGACGGCCCGGTTCATGGCCTCCTTCGTCGAGGATCGCTCCGGCACCTACCACCTGCCCGCCCCCGTGATGCCCGCGCAGGAGTTCTACGACGCGAGGACCACCGAGGACCCCACTTTCGAACTCGCCTACTGGTGGTGGGGACTGGAGATCGCCCAGTCCTGGCGTGAACGCCTCGGTCTGGAACGCGACAAGCAGTGGGAGCGTATTCAGGACGGTCTGGCCGCGCCGCACCAGAGGGACGGGATCTACACGGCGATCGCGACCGAACCCCACCTGCGCCGTGACGACCATCCGTCGATGCTGTGCGCCCTCGGCGTCGTCCCGGCCGGCCCGCGCATCGACGGCGGTGTGATGGAGGCGACGCTCCTGGACGTTCTCGACGACTGGAAGTGGGACTCCGCCTGGGGCTGGGACTTCCCGACCATGGCGATGACCGCCACCCGCGTCGGCCGCCCGGACCTCGCGGTGGACGCCCTGCTCATGGACACCCCGAAGAACACGTACACGGCGGTCGGCCACAACCCGCAGTTCGGCAGTCTCCTGCCGCTGTACAACTCGGCCAACGGCGGCCTGCTCGCCGCCGTGTCCCTCATGGCGGCAGGCTGGGACACCGCCGACACCGACTGCCCCGGCTTCCCGCGCGACGGCAGCTGGCAGGTCCAGCACGAGGGCTTCACCGTCTGGCCCTGACGATCCGTCCCCGCCCGACCATCCGCGAAAGAAAGACACCTGACATGGGCACTGGTGAATGGACCCCCGACGACATCTGGCGCCTGGTCTCCCGGCTCACGCTGGAACAGAAGGTCGCCCAGCTCAGCGGCCTGAACACGCCCGAGCTGTTCACCCAGCCGGATACCGACGCGCCGACCGTCCCGGGCATCGACGCGAGCCGCCTCAAGGAGCTGCGCCCGCACGGTCTGGGACATCTCTCGCTGGCCTGGTTCATCGCGGGTGACGCAGATGTCCTGCGTGCGAAGCTCGCCCAGATCCAGGCCGGTGTCCGTGAAGTCTCGCCCTTCGGGATCGGCGCGCTGATCCACAACGAGGGCATCAACGGTTTTCTGCACGCTTCCGGCTCGCAGTTCCCCACGGCGTGGGCGCAGGCGGCCACCTGGGATCCCTCGCTGGTCCGGCGGGCCGCGAGGGTGACGTCCGCGCATATGCGTGACGCGGGGATCCAGCTGATGTTCGCCCCGGTGATGGACATCAACCGCGACCCGCGCTGGGGCCGTGTGCACGAGACGTACGGCGAGGACCCGGAGCTGGCCGCGCAGATGTCCGTCGCGTTCGTGCGCGGCGCGCAGGCCCAGCCCGGCGTGCTCGCGACCGGTAAGCACTTCCTCGGATACGGCAACTCGGAGGGCGCTCTGAACCAGGCGGTGACGCAGCTCGGGCGTCGCGCTCTGATCGACGAGTACGCCGAGCCGTTCCGCCGGGCGATCGCGGAGGCGGGCCTTTTGGCGGTGATGAACTCGTACAACGAGATCGACGGCGTGCCCGTGGCCGCGAACCGCTGGCTGCTCACCGAATTCCTGCGGGAAACCCTCGGCTTCGAAGGCCTGGTGGTCGGCGACTACGACGCGGTCAACCTGCTGCGCACCCACCACCGCACCGCCCGCGCCGAGGGCGAGGCGGCGGTGCGGGCCCTGACCGCCGGCCTGGACGTCGAACTACCGGGCAACGCGAACTACGCCGCACTCGTGGATGAGGTGGCCGCCGGGCGACTGGACGAGAAGGTCGTCGATGTGGCCGTGGCCCGCGTCCTCACCATCAAAGCCCGCGTCGGCCTGATCCCCGACTTCGGCCCGCGGCCCGCGGCTGAGGCGGCCCCGGACCGGGAGGAGGCCGCCGAGGTCCGCCGGGCCATCGCGGCCCGCGGTACCGTCCTGCTGCAGAACGACGGCATCCTGCCGCTGTCTCGAAGGGAGCGCCGCATCGTCGTCGTGGGGCCCGCCGCCGACGAGTTGCGGATCCACTTCGGCGCGTACACCTCCGTCTCCAATGCCGAGATGCCGCTGGGCATGATGGCGGTCATGGAGGGCAAGGTCCCCGGCGTCGACCCGGCGACCTTCAACTTCACCGACATCTTCCAGACGCGCATGCCCGGCATGGACCCCACGTTCGAGGGTGTCGCCCATGACCTGCACCCCGATGCCCTGACGGTGCTGCACGCCGTACGGGAGCTGGACGCGACGGTCGAGTACGTGCCGCTGGGCCGGTTCGAGAAGGACGACTCCCCCGACGCCGGTGCCGTACAGGCCGCCGTGGCGGATGCCGACGTGGTCGTCGCGGTCCTCGGCGAACGCACCGGATGGGTCGGCAACAACACGGCGGGCGAGGGCCAGTCGACGGCCTCGCCGTCCCTGCCCGGCGACCAGGACGAGCTCCTGGACCACCTGGCCGCCACGGGGAAGCCGGTGGTGACCGTGGTCGTCTCCGGCCGGCCGCTGCTGCTGGAGAAGGCGGCGCGGCTCTCCAACGCCGTCCTGCTCGCTCCGCTGCTCGGGGAGGAGGCGGGAACCGCGATCGCGCAGACCCTGTTCGGCCTGATCAACCCCAGCGGCAAGCTGCCCAGCACATTCCCGCGCCATCTGGGCCAGATCCCGCTCTACCACGGCCACCACCACGGCAGCGGCTACGAACACCCGACCGGCACCCGCCACGGCTATGGCGACCTGGACATCCAGGGTCCGCTGTACGCCTTCGGGCACGGTCTGTCGTACACCACCTTCGAGGTCGCGCTCGACGAGTCGGGTGACGGTCAGACGGTCGGACTGGTCGACGGGGTGATCCGCGCCCGGCTTTCCGTGGCGAACACCGGTGATGTGGACGGTGAGACGGTCGTGCAGCTGTACGCGCGCGACGAGTTCGCCTCCGTCGTCCGCCCGGTGCGGCAGCTGATCGCGTTCACACGCGTTGGCCTCGCCGCGGGGGAGACGAAGAGCGTCGTCCTCGAAGCCCCGGTGGAGCGGCTCCACTACACCCTGACCGACGGACGTCGCGCTATCGAGCCGGGCGAGGTCACCGTGCTGGCCGGATTCGCCGCCGACGCACTCCCGTGCGCCGCGACGATCACGGTCGGTTAGAACGGCCGGCCGGGCACCGGCGCCCTGACACGCCGGTGCCCGGCCGTGCTGCGGGGAACAGAGCGGGCGCGCTGCCGGGGAGGTGAGCGCGTCCGCTCTGCCGTGCTCACTTCCCGCCGGGTGTGCCAGGCACTGCGCGACAGCGCAGGCCATAAGCCGACTCGCGGACGTACGACGTGAAGTACGGTCTGACGAGTGACGAACCAGCGAAAGCCACGGGGCCCGTACCGCAAGAGCGCGGAACGACGGGAACAGATCCTCCAGGCCGCCTATGAGGCCATCGACGAGTACGGGGAACGAGCCTCCCTGCAGGACATCGCCGATCGGGTCGGGGTGACGCAGCCGGCGCTGACGTACTACTTCCCCACGCGCGACGACCTGCTTCTCGCGGTTCTGGAGCGGAGGGACGTGCTGGGCAAGGCGTCCGCCGGTGGTGCCGGAGAGGGCCGGACCATGATCGACAACATGGTGGCGAGCACCCGCCACACTACGGACCACCCCGGGCTGGCCAAGCTGTACGTCACACTCTCGGCAGCGGCCACGGATCCGGAGAGCCCGGCGCACAACTACTTCACCGAGCGCTATCGGGGACTCGCGGCCGAGGTCACCCAGGACTTCCAGGAGAGCCAGCGCACCGGCGTGATCCGGTCCGACGAACCGGCGGACCACTTGGCCCGGGCACTGCTGGCGGTGCTGGACGGCCTTCAGATCCAGTGGATGCACGACCCCACGGTGGACATCGCCGCGATCGCCGAGACGTTCACGCGAATGCTGGCATCGTCGGCCGGTTCCGGACAGGACACGCAACCGGCCGACTGACCGGACGCCACAGGATTCAAGCGGCACCTGGCGGACAGACTGTGGTACTCAAATTTTATGAGTGATAGATTTCGGGGACTGGACTACCCGGGGAGTGCCCATGCCGCTTGACCCCTTCCTCGCCGAGAAGGTGCACCTGCTCGACGGCCTCCGGTGGGAGGACGCCCAGACCGACCCGGAGGCCATGGCCCGGTTCGTCGAGTACTTCCGCGATCCCGGCGAGTGGACCACGCCGGACGTCACGGTGGAGGACCGCTCCGTCCCGGGGCCTCATGGGGAGATTCCCGTCCGGATCTACACCCCGCGGGACGAGCCGCGCCGCGCGCTGCTGTGGCTGCACGGCGGCGGATTCATGGGCGGCGATCTCGACATGCCGGAAGCCCACGTGGTGTCCGCCGAACTGGCGGACCGCGCCGGTGCATTGGTGGTCAGCGTGGATTACCGCCTGGCCGTGGACGGCACGCACTATCCGGTCCCCGTCGACGACGCGCACGCCGCGTGGCTCTGGCTCCGGGAGACCGACCTGCGGCCGTCCGGCCCAGTGGGCCTCGGGGGTGCGAGCGCGGGTGCCGCCCTCGCCCTGTCCACCGCGATCCGGCTCCGCGACCAGGACGAACCCCGCCCGGACGCCCTGCTGCTCGCCTATCCCTTCGTGCACTTCCCGACCCCGGCCCTGGACGACGAGACCGCGGCCGCCATGCGGGAGCTGCCGTCACTCCTGCGGTTCACCACCGGGTCGATCGAACACATGGTGCGCAACTACGTGGGCCGCCTGACCGAACTGCCGCCGGCCGCGATGCCGGGGGCCGCCAACCTCGACGGCCTGCCCGCGACCGGCATCGTCCTCGCCGAGTACGACGACCTCCGGCCGTCCGGCAACCTTCTGGCCCGGCAGCTGGAGGAGTCCGGTGTTCCCGTCCGGACGTATCTCTCGGCGGGCATGACACACGGACACCTGAACCGGAGCCCGTCGCTGAAAGAGGTCGACCGGTCGCTCGACTTCTTTGTTACCGCGTTCGTGGGCTGATTGTCCGCCACCGACGAGAGGGGTCCGACGGCGAAGCGTCGGACCCCTCTCGCGCTCTTGGGGCGGTGGTGCCGGAGCAGCTCGCGGTAGGGAGTGACACAGTCGTCAGGGGCGTCGGGGAGGGGTGGTCCGGCGGCATCCGGTAGTCGACGGCCCAGGTACGCGCTCCGAAGCGGTCGGCCATGAAGCCAAGACACGGCAGCAGGCACCGCCGCCTGTGGGCAGGGCGCCACCATGGACGTAGAAGAAGACGCGGTTGTCGCCGTGGGTGCTCCGGGGCGTGACCACGAAGACGCCGGCACCGGATGTCGATCTCCGCCACCTCGGCGGCCACGCGTGAGGTGCCCTGGCTCAGGTAGGCCGACATGTGCTCGTCCTGTGCCGCGACGGTCGCACGCCAGGCAGAGTGATGGTCGAGCGCGGGTGCGCTCGTCTCGGTGGCGTCACGTGCGCGGACGCAGGGTGAGCGAGGGGGCTGGAGTCCGTCGGTGGGGATGGTGACGTTCACCGTTCCCACTGCTCCGGTCAGCCGGATCACTGCCGGCGCGTGTCCTGCATGGGCGGTGCACGTGTGCCGGGGGGATGCTTCCTCGGCGGAGGGTCGCGCGCTGCTCTTGAATCAATCGTGCGTCGCCCGGCGGGCAGGGGCTCAGCGCACGCGTGCCTTCCGGGAATCGCGTGCGGTGGCAGGTGCCCATGAGGCACCTGCCACCTTCGGTACGGGCGTCGGCGCGCAGGGCCGCGAGGGCGGGGGAGGTCAGGTGGCCTGGCCGACCTCTGCTTCGTCGAGGCTCTTGGCCTTGGGGACCAGCGCAACGAGCAGGGTGGCCACGGCGATTACACCGGCGAACAGCAGGAACCCGTTGGTGAAGCTGTCGTCGACGTAGAAGGCGGTGCCCTTCATCACGTGGCTGTTCTGCGCGACGATCACGAAGGCCACCTGGGTGAGCACGCCCTGCAGAACGCCCTGCATCATGCCTTGCGCGCCGTTGCCCAGCGCCTGTTCCTCGGGCTTCACCGATTCGATGACCATGATGGGAACCAGGGCCACCACGATGCCCATACCCACTCCGCTGACCACACCGATCGCCATGAGCTGGCCGACGCTGTGATGGAACTGGGACATGAGGGCGATGGCGGCTGCCACCAACGTGCCGCCGACCGCGAACAGCACGCGCGAGTCGATGCGCCGGGCGAGCACGCCGGTCGCCACCGAGACCGCGATGAGGAGAACGCTGTTGGGTGCGCTGATCCAGGCGTTCTTCGTGGCCGTCCAGCCCAGGCCGTCGGACAGACCCGGGATGTTCGGCATGACGACGAGCAGGTTCAGCACGGTGCCCTGGGCGAAGACCGCCCCCATGGCGAGCGCCGTGACCAGGAATGTCGACCACACCCGGCGACGTCCGAGCAGGGATATGGGGAACAGCGGGTGAGCGACCTTGTGCTCGACCAGCACGAAGGCGATCACGGCCACGAGGCCGCCTCCGACGAAGCCCAGCGTCTCACCGCTCGTCCAGCCCCACTGCTCGCCCTTGCCGACACCGTAGATGATGGACGAGAAACCGCCGCCCAGCAGGATCCCGCCGAGCCAGTCCACGGGGGTGCGGGCCTCGCGCACCGAACTCTCGGGCACGAGAGCCAGCAGGGCCAGCAGGCTGATCGCGGTGGCCGCCACCATGAACCACAGGACGCCGCGGTAGCCGAAGTCGTCGAGGACCCAGCCGGACAGGAACGGCCCGCCCAGCGCCAGCACACCCATGCCACCGCCGAGGAAACCGCTGGCGGGACCGACCAGGTGGCGCGGGAACACGTCTCGGGCCAGCGCGTAGACGAGCGCGACCGACGGGCCGTAGAAGCCTGAGACGGCGCGGCCGATGAGCAGGGTCTCGTAGTTGGTGGAGACAGCGGCGATCAGGTCACCGACCAGACCGAGCGTGGTGATGACGATCAGCACGCGCCTCTTGCCGTAGACCCCTGCGGCCTTCACGAGGAAGGGGGTGAAGAAGACGCCGACCAGCGAGCCGATCTGGGTGAACCAGGCGATCTGCGTCGTGTGGTAATGGATCGCGATCTGGGACTGGGCGTTCGAGCCCATCAGGCCGATGAGCCCGTTCAGCTGGGACGCCCACAGCAATGCGATCAGGATCAGTGCGAAGCGAGCGCCGAAGCCGGCCTTTCCGGCTTCCTCCTGATGCGGTGACTCGACGTTGAGTGTCATGACGGCACCCCGGCCCTTTCGTGCGGGTGGAGCCCTTGTGCTCCCAGCGCGCAGGCTAGTGCTTAAATTTTTTGAGTGATAGATTTTCGACAAGGAAACATTTCTGTGACCTTGAGGTGCCAGACCCTCCTGGCCCTCCAGACCTGCGAAAACGTCGTCGCACCCGCGGAAGGATCCCGCCGATGCAGCAGCCCGATCCGGTCACTCTCCCCCTCGAGAGGAAGGCCTCCCTGCTCTCGGGAGGGGACTTCTGGTCCACTCAACCGCTCGCCGAGGCCGGCGTGCCGGCGGTGGTGCTGACCGACGGCCCGCACGGGGTCCGCCGTCAGAAGTCCGGCGCCGACCACCTGGGCTTCCACGCGAGCGAGCCGGCCACCTGCCTCCCGCTGGCCGTCGCCGTCGGCTCGAGCTGGGACCCGGAAATCGCCGCACGCGTGGGGGAGACGGCGGGCCGGGAAGCCCGTGCGCTGGGTGTCGGGGTCGTCCTGGGACCCGGTGTGAACATCAAGCGCTCGCCCTTGTGCGGGCGCAACTTCGAGTACTTCTCCGAGGACCCGCTCCTGTCCGGTGTCCTGGGCGCGGCCTTCGTGCGCGGTGTGCAGGCTCAGGGGGTCGGAGCGACCGTGAAGCACTTCGCGGCCAACAATCAGGAGACCGAGCGGATGCGCGTCAGCGCCGACGTCGACGAGCGCACCCTGCGCGAGATCTACCTGGCGGCCTTCGAGCGCATCGTCACCGAAGCCCGCCCGGCTGCCGTGATGGCCGCGTACAACAGGATCAACGGCGTCCCGGCCGCGGAGAACAAATGGCTGCTCGCCGACGTCCTGCGCGGCGAGTGGGGTTTCGAGGGTGCGGTCGTCTCGGACTGGGGCGCCGTCGGCGACCGGGTGGCGGCCCTGGCCGCAGGCCTCGATCTGCAGATGCCCGGTCCGGACGCCGCCAACGACGCGGCGATCGTCCGGGCGGTGCGGGAGGGTGCCCTGGACGAGGCCCTGGTCGACGCGAGCGTACGGAGGGTGGCCGCGCTTGCCGAACTGGCCGTCGCCTCGGCAACCGAGGATGGCGCTTTCGCCGAACACCACGCTCTGGCACGTGAGTTGGCCGCAGACTGCGTCATCCTCCTGAAGAACGACAGACACACCTTGCCGCTCGCGGAGGGCGTGCACCTTGCCGTCATCGGCGAGTTCGCCGCACGACCGCAGTTCCAGGGCGGCGGCAGCTCCCTCGTCAACGCCACCCGCGTCGACACCCCGCTGGAGGCGATCCAGACCCTCGGTCACCCGGTGACGTATGCGCCGGGGTTCAGCACCGATGAGACAGGGGACACCGAGGCGCTTCGTGAGGAGGCCGTTCGGGTCGCGCGCGCCGCCGAGGTCGCGGTGGTGTTCGTCGGTCTGCGCGGCGAGACCGAGGGCTCGGACCGTGAGTACCTCGATCTCCCCGCGGACCAGGTGGAACTGGTGCGCGCGGTGGCCGCCGTGGCCGCCTGCACGGTGGTCGTGCTCTCGGCCGGCGGTGTGGTGTCCCTGGAGGGCTGGCACGACGACGTCGACGCGATCGTGGCGGGCTGGCTGCTCGGACAGGCCTCGGGCGGTGCCCTCGCGGATGTGCTGTCCGGTGCCGTCAACCCCTCCGGCCACCTGGCCGAGAGCATCCCGCTGCGTCTGGAGGACAACCCCAGCTACCTCAATTTCCCTGGTGAGGCGGGTCATGCCCGCTACGGGGAGGGGGTGATGGTCGGCTATCGGCACTACGAGACCGTCGGACGCCAGGTCCGCTACGCCTTCGGGCATGGTCTGAGCTACACCACCTTCGAGACGGGGGAGCTGTCGGTCGACGTCACCGGCGACGACACCGCCACTGTCCGGCTGCGAGTGACCAACACTGGTGAGCGGGCCGGAAAGCATGTCGTGCAGGTGTACGTCGCCACGACGGCCGGCCGGGTCCGCCGGCCCGCGCGCGAACTGCGCACCTTCACGAAGATCCCTCTGCGCCCGGGGGAGTCCCGAACCGTCGAACTCGCGTTGGACCGGCGCGCGTTCGCCTACTACGACATCGAAGAGGGCCGCTGGACGGTGGCGCCTGGCGCGTACACGGTTCAGATCGGTGAGAGCGCCGCCCGCATCGTCGCCGAACAGACCATCACTCTCACCGGCGACACCGCCACCACCGCCCTGTCCCTCGACTCCGCCATCGGCGACTGGTTCGCCCACCCGATCGCCGGCCCGCTGCTCCGCGAGGCACTCATGGCCGGGGCGACCGAGGAACAGCGCCGGCAGGCGGAGGCCGACAGCGAACTCATGGACATGGTCGCGTCCATCCCCGCCCGCCAGTACCTGCACTTCCCCGGAGTCCCCGTGTCCACCGACGACCTGACCGAGATCCTGGAGGACACCCGATGAGCCGTACCTCCGACCTGCGCCCCGACTTCCTGTGGGGCGCGTCCACCTCGCCGCATCAGATCGAGGGGAACAACACGGGCAGCGACTGGTGGCGCATGGAGCACCAGAGCCAAGGACGCCTGGAACTCAGCGGCGACGCGTGCGACAGCTACCACCGCTACGGCGAGGACATGCGGCTGCTGGCCGACGCCGGTCTGAACGCCTACCGGTTCGGCATCGAGTGGGCCCGCATCGAACCGGAGCCGGCGAGTTCTCCCGGGCCGAGCTCGCCCACTACCGGCGCATGATCGACACCGCGCGCGGCCTCGGCCTCGAACCGGTCGTGACCCTGCACCACTTCAGCAGCCCCCGCTGGTTCACCGACGAGGGCGGCTGGACGAGCCCGACGGCCGTCGACCGGTTCTCCCGGTACGTGGAGCGTGCCTGCACGATCCTCCACGATGTCACCTGGGTCTGCACCATCAACGAGCCGAACATCCTGGCCCTGATGAGCGGCATGGCGAAGGCCGTGACCGAGGGCGCCGACAGCAACCTCGGCGCGGATGTCGGGATGCCCACACCCAGCATGGAGATCGGCGAGGCCCTGGTGCGGGCCCACCGGGCCGCCGTGGCCGTCGTACGCGAGCACACCTCGGCGAAGGTCGGCTGGACAGTGGCGCAGCAGGCGCTCGTTCCCGCCCCCGGCAGCGAGAAGCTTCACGCCGAACTGTGCTGGGCGTGGGAGGACCTCTACCACCGCGGCGCTCGCGGGGACGACTTCCTGGGCGTGCAGTCGTACACCAGCCAGCTCGTGGACGAGCACGGCATCGTGCCCGCGCCCGAGAGCTCCGACAACACCCTGACAGGCTGGGCGTACCGGCCGGACGCCCTCGGCATCGCGCTGCGGCACGCCTGGGAAGCCACGGAAGGTGTGCCCCTGCTCGTCACCGAGAACGGCATCGCCACCGCCGACGACACCCGCCGCATCGCCTACACGACGGAGGCGCTGGGGCACCTGTACGACGCGGTCGCCGACGGCATCGACGTGCGCGGATACCTCCACTGGTCGGCCCTGGACAACTTCGAGTGGGGCCACTGGGCGCCGACGTTCGGACTCATCGCCGTCGACCGCGAGACGTTCGAGCGCACGCCCAAGCCGAGCCTGGCCTGGCTCGGAGACGTGGCTCGCAAGGGGGGTGCGCTGAAGGCGGGGGAGTGAGGCGAGACACCGCCCGCGGTCACTCGCGATGATCGGTGCGTCACGATGGCAGGTATACCTGGTCAGGGGCACGGGGAGCGCCGGACCGAAGCGGAGGACCTGTCGGTCGGGCAGCCCCCAGGTACCGCTCCCCGGACCCAGCCCGCACTCTTCCCCCGCGGCATGGCCGGCGCTCAATGCCACCGACGTCATGTGGGAGTTCTTCGCGCATCACACGCTGCCCGGACGACCGCCCGCCTGAGTAAGGTTACGCGCGTGCCTGCGCCGCGCTCAAGGCATCGGCCAGTTGTTGGGGCTCACGCGTGGACAGGTACAGGTACGGCGTGGGTTCGGCCGGGTCGGCGACCTCCACGCGCAGCGCGGTGGGGATGTAGGCGCGCAGCAACAGGAAGGCTCGAGCATCGGCTCTGTACGTCCGCCAGGCCCGGGCCTCGTCCCGGTCCAGGACCTCTGCCTTGCCGAGTGCCGACACAGGGACCTTGGCGTCGCCCGCGATCAGGAAGCCGCCCACGACCCGTATGCGCGGAGAGCCGTAGGAGCTGATCATCGCTGCGGCAGCAGCGGTGCCTCCGACCAGGCCGATGAGCATCGCCAGCGGCCCGATGGGCAGCACGGCCAGGGTCATGGACATGCCGACAAGGAGGCAGGCCAGGCACCAGGAGCGGGGCACGCTGAGACGTTCTTCGTAGGGGGCAGGTGAGAGCTGCATGGAACCTGGCCCTCCCTCAGAGACTGCTCAGCGCCCGCAGCCGGTCGGCCCGGGCGCGTTGAACGACGTCGATCTGCGGGGCCAGTTGGTCGAATGCGTGCGGACAGCCGGGGTGGACGTGCAACTCGACGGAGGTGCCGGTGGCGGCCAGGCGGCGGGCGTAGACGATGTCCTCGTCGCGGAAGATGTCCAGTTCCCCGACTTCGACGTAGGCGGGCGGCAGCCCGGACAGATCGTCGGCCCGGGCGGGAGCGGCGTGAGCGGGCACGTCGGGGCCGCCGATGGTGTCACCGAGCAGGGCGTGCCAGCCGGTGTGGTTGTTGTCGTAGGTCCAGAGGGCGAAGGGCAGCAGCGCCGGGTCGGGTTCGGTGGTGCGGTCGTCCAGCATCGGGTAGACGAGGATCTGCTTGGCGACAGGCAGTTCCCGTTCCCGGGCCAGCAGTGCCGCCCCTGCGGCCAGGCCACCGCCCGCGCTCTCGCCCATGAGCGCGATCCTGGCCGGGTCGACGCCCAGTTCGCCGGCGTGTGACGCCAGCCAGGCGAGGCCGGCGTAGGCGTCCTCGACCGGCGTGGGGTGGGGATGCTCCGGTGCGCGGCGGTAGTCGACGGACAGCATCGGGACGCCGCTCGCGGCGGTGTAGCCGGCGACCAGGCGGTCGAAGAGCGCCACCGAACCCGAGACCATGCCGCCGCCGTGCAGGAATACGGCGGCCGGGCCGGCTCCGGCCGTGTCGTGGTGCTCCGGGACGTACCAGCGCACCAGCACCTCGGCGCCGTCGTGGGATACGGCATGGTGGTCCGTGCGCGTGACCGACGGCTGCTCCGGCCGCATGGCGTCGAAGACGGCCAGGGCGGACTCGCCCTCCCGCAGTGCCTTCCAGTCGCCGCGGGCCGAGGAGTGGGCCTGGTCGTCGTCGGCGGGCCGCCGGTCGGCCAGCGCTTGCCGCAGTTGGGGGTCGAGTTGGTGGGGCATTCGAATCTCCATCGTGCTGTGTTCGGCCCGAGGGGCCGGTCGAAGTCCGTACGCGGTGTCTTCCGGCCGGGCCGGGACGCGTCGAATGGTGGGCGTGGCGGCTGCTGAACCGGAGCGGCGAGCAGCCGGCGTCATTCACGCCTGTGCGCAGTGCGGTTCGCGGCGGGGTCAGGCGAGCCGCGTGGACCACCCGCCGTCGACGGGGACGACCACCCCGGTCACGAACGATGCCCGGTCCGAGGCCAGGAACGCGGCGACGTGTGCCTGCTCCTCGGGCTGCCCCGCTCGGCCCAGCGCCGACTTGCCACCCAGTTCCTCCAGGGCCTCGGGCGGCACGCGGTGGTTCTTCTTGCTGAGAGTGAAGCCCGGTGCGACCGCGTTGACGCGGATCCCCTGGGGGCCGTAATGGACCGCGAACGACTTGGTGAGGGAGTTGACACCGGACTTCGCGGCGGAATAGGCCATCGATATCCGCTTGTCGATGTTGAACGACGCGGCCGAGGAGAAGTTCACGATGGCACCTCCGCCGGCGGGCACCATCGCCCGCACGGCGTGCTTGTTGGTGAGCAGTGTGCCGAGCAGGTGGACCGAGGTAAGGCTCTCGAACTCCTCTACCGTGACCTCCGGGCCCCGCCGCCCGCCCGGGTTGCCGGCCACGTTGACCAGGATGTCGACCCGCCCGAACGTCTCCATGGCGTGCTCGAACAGCGCCTCGACGTCCTTCTCACGCGTGATGTCGGCCTGGAAGGGGACCGTGGCGGGGCCCAGGGCGGCCGCCGTCGCCTCCTGCGCACCGCTGATGTCGGTCGCCAGCACCTGTGCGCCTTCCTCCACGAACAGCGCGGCGGTGACCGCGCCGATCGTCTCGGCCGCGCCGACCCCGGTGATCACGGCCACTTTGCCTTCGAGCAGGCCGCCCGGCTGGCGCGAGTGCGTCGAGTGGGTTTCGGTTGTCATGGTTTCTCCAACTGTTGGGTGGGTGCCCCCGCCGAGCCGATCGGCGGGCTACGCCTTCTGTCCGGCGTCTGTGGTGGCGGGTGACTGGGCAAGGGCTCCCGGCGCTGTGGCGCCTGTGCGCTGCCGGGGGAGGAAGGAGGCCAGGAGCAGGGCGACGAGGGCGGCGCCGCAGCCGATGGCCATGATGACCTTGAAGCTGTTCTCGGAGGGCAGGGCGTGGCCGGCGAAGGTGGTGGTCATCTGGGCGAGGATGACGCCCGAGGCGGCGCTGGCGACGGAGCTGCCGATGGAGCGCAGCAGGGTGTTGAAGGCGTTGGCGGCGGCGGTCTCGGACACCGGGACCGCGCCCATGATGAGCATGGGCAGGGCGCCGTAGGCGAAGCCGATGCCGGCGCCGATGATGCAGGAGACCAGGATGAGCTGCCAGATCTCGCTCATCAGGAAGATGTTCAGGGCGTAGCCGCCGGCGACGATGAGGGCGCCGATCATGAGGGTGATCTTCGGCCCCTTGGCCTGGGAGATTTTCGAGGACAGAGGGGCCGCGAACATCACGATCAGGCCCTGGGGGGCGAGGACCAGGCCGACGGTCAGCAGGTCCTCGCCCAGGCCGTAGCCGGTCTGCTCGGGCAGTTGCAGGATCTGCGGGACGATCAGCTGGACCGCGAACAGGGAGAAGCCGAACGCCAGGGCGGCGAGGTTGGCGAACAGGACCTGCGGGCGGGCGGTGGTGCGCAGGTCTACGAGCGGCTGGGTGGTGCGCAGTTCGAGGAGGCCCCAGGCGAGGAAGATGACGACGGCGCCGGCGAAGAGGCCGAGGGTGGTGCCGCTGGCCCAGCCCCAGTCGGCGCCTTTGGAGATGGCGAGCAGCAGGCAGACCAGGCCGCCGGCCAGGCCGAGGCCGCCGATCAGGTCGAAGCGTCCGCCGGTGCGGACCTTGGACTCGGGTACGAGCGTCAGGACGGTGACGAGGGCGAGGGCGCCCATGACGGCGGAGGCCCAGAACAGGACGTGCCAGTCGAAGTTGTCGGCGACGAAGGCGGCGATGGGCAGGCCGAGTGCGGCGCCGATGCCGAGTGAGGCGCTCATCAGGGCGGTCGACGCGCCGAGCCGGTCGGCGGGCAGTTCGTCGCGCATGATGCTCAGGCCCAGCGGGATGACACCGGCCGACAGGCCTTGCAGAAGGCGTCCGCTGATCATCGGGGTGAGGGAGTCGCTGAGGGCGACGGTGGCCGAGCTGATCGTCAGCATGGCGAGGCTGGTGAGGAGCATGCGGCGCTTGCCGTACATGTCGCCGAGGCGTCCGGCGATGGGGGTGGCGACGGCGGCGGCGAGCAGGGTCGCGGTGACGGCCCAGGCGGTGTCGGAGGCCGGAGCGTTCAGCAGCTTGGGCAGCTCCGGCACGATCGGGATGACCAGGGTCTGCATCAGCGAGACCACGATGCCGGCGAAGGCCAGCACCGCCACGATCACGTTCGGATTCGGGGGTGCGGACGCTGTAGCGGTGGATGGGGTGAGGGTGTCGGACATGGCTGGTCTCCGTCTGAGCAGGCAGATGAAGGGAGCCCCGCTAGCATTAAATCAACGGGTTGATTTAAAAGCTACGTCGAAACATGGCCGGGTTCAAGTCGGGCTGGCCGAATCCGACGGAAACGCCGTGGTGGGCGTCAGGTGTGGAGACTGGCCTGAACCGGCCCTTGTATTGCGTACGCTTTCGTCGTTTGACCTCGCCGACCTGGCCGAGGAGCCGCGATGGTCTGGGGACGGGCCTTCGGCGGACTAGCGTGAAGTCCCGAAGGGGTGGTGATGATGGCCGGCAGGACGAGACGGGATGAGCAGGTCCATGCGACGCGGGAGGCGCTCCTGGAGGCGGCGGAGCGACTGTTCGCCGAACATGGCGTGCACGCGGTAGCCAACCGTCAGATCAGCGAGGCTGCCGGACAGGGCAACAACGCCGCGGTCAGCTATCACTTCGGCACCAAGATCGACCTGGTGCGCGCCATCTCCCGCAGGCATGCCGAGGTCATAGAAGTCAATCGTGTGCGGATGCTCGAGGCCATCGGTGGCTCCGTGGACCTGCGGGACTGGGTGGCCTGCGCGGTGCGTCCTGTCACCGAACATGTGGCGGCCCTTGGCACCCCGAGCTGGTACGGCCGGTTCATCGCGCAGGTGACGGCGGACCCTGCCCTGCGTGCGGTCACGAGCGAGGAGTTTGCGGCGGCCTCGCCGTCGATGCAGAAGCTCCAGGAGGGCTTGAATCGCTGTGTGGCCGAGCTGCCGCCTGAGGTGCACGCCGAGCGCGCCGCCATGACGCGGCACCTCATCACTCAGATGGTGGCCGAGCGCGAGCGTGCCCTCGCGGATGGCGAGCCCACCTCCCGGGCGAGCTGGCGCGAGGCAGCGAACGGCCTGATCGACGCCGTCGTCGCGCTGTGGCAGGCGCCGGTCACGCGCGAGGACTGACGGCCTGCCCCTTCGGGGCAGGCCTGAAGGGAGTGGAGGGTGGGTTCGACCGAAAATTAAATCAATGGATTGACTTAACTCGCGGAGTGGTGTTGCCTGGTCCCAGCGACGTCGATTCAGAGGAGACCGAGTGGTTCGCAGCGTCGAAGTCCGCGGCTTGTGCCGCCCTCGGCGCGGGACGTCTCATGACCGGGCCCCGGCCGGGACACCCCGAGCGCGGTGAACCCGGACCGTGAGTGTTCTTCCGCCCGCGACCCGCGGGGTGTGGTGCGCCGCGTCGTCGCGGCGCACCACAACACCTTCGACGATCTCTCGCTGCAGCATCCCCCACGACCTCCCCCACGAGCGAGGAGACGGCAGTGACCAGTGCAGTAGGCGACACGACGAACCGAACCCCGGAGGAAACTCCGGAGTACGACATCAGCAGGCCCGCGCGGTGCCCCCTGGACCCGGCACCCTCGATGCGGGCACGCCAGGCGGAGGGACCGCTGACCCGGATCCGGCTGTGGGACGGGACCCTCGCATGGCTGGTGACCGGCTGGGAGCAACACCGAGAGGTCCTGTCCGATCAGCGGGTCAGCGTGGATCCGTTCCGTCCGGGGGCGCCGAAGCTCTCGCCCGGCGAGGCCGCGATGATCGACGTCCTGAAGAAGCAGGGCAGGACGTCGGTCGGCACCAGCTTCATCATGATGGACGACCCCGAACACGCCCGGCTGCGGCGCATGGCGACGTCCGCCTTCACCATCAAGCGGGTGGAGGCTCTGCGTCCGCCCACTCAGCGGATCGTGGACGACCTGATCGACAAGATGCTCGACGGCTCGAAACCGGCCGACCTGGTCGAGGCGTTCGCGTTGCCGGTGCCGTCGCTGGTGATCTCCGACCTGCTCGGCGTGCCCTACGGCGACCACGACTTCTTCCAGTCCAACAGCAAGACCATCATCAACCGGGAAACGACCGGTGAGGAGCGTGCGGCGGCCCGGCAGCGGCTGGCCGAGTACCTGGACGGGCTGCTGGCCGAGAAGCTCGCCCACCCCGCTGAGGACCTGCTCTCCGGGCTCGCCGAGCGGATCAAGGCCGGCGAGCTGGCCCGGGAAGAAGCGACCGAGATGGGGGTGCTGATGCTGTTCGCGGGGCACGAGACCACCGCGAACATGATCACGCTGGGCACGCTGGCCCTGCTCCAGCACCCCGACCAGTTCGCCCTCCTGCGCGACACCGAGGACCCGAAGCTGGTCGCCTCCGCGGTCGACGAACTGCTGCGCTACCTCACCATCACCCACGGCGGGCTGCGCCGGGTGGCGTTGGAGGACATCGAGATCGCCGGCCAGGTCATCCGGGCCGGCGAAGGCATCATCACGGTCAACGAGACCGCGAACCGGGACCCCTCCGTCTTCCCCGACCCGGACCGCCTGGACCTCACCCGCGACGCCCGCCGTCATGTGACGTTCGGGTACGGGATCCACCAGTGCCTGGGCCAGCCGCTGGCCCGCATGGAGCTCCAGGTCGCCTACCCCACCCTCCTGCGGCGGATCCCGACGCTGGCCCTGGCAGCGGACCTGGAGGACATCCCGTTCAAGCACGACGGGTTCATCTTCGGGGCCTACGAGCTTCCGGTGACCTGGTGATGATGCTGGTGCCCAGGGATGTGGTGATCGTGGGCGCCTCGGCCGCCGGACTGGCCACGGCCGAAGCCCTGCGCAACAAGGGATACGACGGGACACTGACCCTCGTCGGGGACGAGCCGCACCTTCCGTACGACCGGCCGCCGCTGTCCAAACAGGTCCTCGCCGGCGACTGGCAGCCGGAGAAGGTACGGCTGCGTGACGACGCGGCCATCGCCAGGCTGGACGCGGACTTCCGGCTCGGACGGTCGGCGGTCGGACTGGACACCGCGAGGCGCGAGGTCCGGCTGAACGACGGCGCTCAAGTGGCGTACGACTCATTGGTCATCGCCACCGGTGTCACCCCGCGCCGGCTGCCCGGCGACGATCTGGCGGGCGTGCACGTCCTGCGTACGCTCGACGACGCCCTCACGCTCCGCACCCACCTGCTGGCCCGGCCGAAGGTCGTGGTGGTCGGCGCCGGGTTCCTCGGGGCCGAGGTGGCGGCAGTGGCCCGCACCATGGGGCTGGAGGTCACCCTGGTCGACCCGCTCCCGGTGCCGATGCACCGGCAGTTCGGAGACCGCATCGGCCAACTCGTCGCCCAGATGCACAGCGATCGGGGCGTCGAACTGCGCCTGGGGGTCGGTGTGTCCCGGTTCCTGGAGTCCGCCGGCCGGGTGGTCTCCGTCGAACTGGCCGACGGTACGAAACTCGACGCCGACCTGGTCCTGGTCGCCGTGGGCTCCACACCGGCCACGGGCTGGCTGACCGACTCCGGTCTTCCCCTGGGCAACGGTGTGGAGTGCGGCGCCCGTTGCCAGGCCGCCCCCGGCATCTACGCCGCCGGGGACGTCGCCTCCTGGCACAACCCGCACTTCGGTCTGCGGATGCGCGTCGAACACCGCCTCAACGCCACCGAACAGGGCATGGCCGTGGCCGCCGGCATCCTCGGCGAACAACGCCCCTTCGCCCCCATCCCCTATTTCTGGAGCGACCAGTACGACGCCCGCATCCAGGCCTACGGCATCTTCCCCGAACACGCGGACGTGACGATCGTGCACGGCAGCCCGGACGACCGCAGCTTCGTCGCCGCCTACGGCCACGAGGGCAAGACCGTCGGAGTGCTCGGCTGGAACAGCCACCGCGAACTGCGCGCACACCGTCGACTCGTCGTCGACCACGCCCCCCACCCGGCAAGCGCACCGAAGTAGGAAGGCAGAAGCCGTGAAAGATCACCTGATGTACCGGCGGGAGTTCTTCATAGCAGGTGAGTGGGCCAAACCGGCGGGCACGTCGGTCCTGAAGGTCGTCTCTCCGTCGACCGAGGAGGTCATCGGCGAGGTTCCGGTCTCGACCACCGAGGACATCGACCGCGCGGTGGCAGCCGCTCGCGCCGCCTTCGACAACGGCCCGTGGCCCCGGATGACACCGCACGAACGCGCCGACGTCCTGGCCCGCGCCGCCGAACTGTTCCGGTGGCGCAGCGCCGAGATCGCCGACCTGCTGGTGGACGAGATGGGCGTCGCCGGCAGCCAGGCGCCCCTCCAGACCGGGACGGTGGCCCCGGTGTTCGACTACTACGCCGAGCTGATCCGGAGCTTCGAGTTCGACCGTGTCGTGCGCTCCGGAGACCGCGTCGGTCTGGTGGTGTCGGACCCGGTCGGCGTGGTCGGCGCGATCGTGCCCTGGAACGCCCCGGTAACACTGGCCGCGTGGAAGGTGGCACCGGCGCTGGCGGCCGGCTGCACCGTGGTGCTCAAACCGCCGCCCGAGGCACCGCTCAGCAACTACATCCTCGCCGAGGTGCTGCACGAAGCGGGCGTGCCGGCGGGGGTGGTCAACGTCGTACCAGGCGACCGCGAGGTGGGCGAGCACCTGGTCACCCACCCCGGCACGGACAAGATCGCCTTCACCGGTTCGACCGCGGCCGGAAAGCGGATCATGAGTCTGTGTGGCGACCGGGTCAAGCGGGTCTCCCTCGAACTCGGCGGGAAGTCCGCGGCGCTCGTCCTCGACGACGCGGACGTGCCGGCCGTGACCGCCAACCTGTTCCGCGCCAGCATGCACAACTCGGGGCAGGTCTGCGCCGCCGTCACTCGGATCCTGGTGCCCCGGTCGCGGTACGCGGAGGCCCTGGAGTCGGCGGCGGCCATGGCGTCGAGCATCCCGGTCGGAGACCCGCACGACCCGTCGACCATGGTCGGCCCGCTCGTCGCCGAGCGGCAGCGCGACCGTGTGGAGGGCTACATCGGGCTCGCGGCCGAGGAGGGCTTCCGGATCGTGGCCGGCGGTGGCCGCCCGAGCCACCTGCCCAAGGGGTGGTACGTCGAGCCGACCGTCCTCGGCGACGTCGACAACTCCATGCGGGTGGCGCAGGAGGAGATCTTCGGGCCGGTCGTATGTGTGATCCCGCACGACGGCGGCGACGACGCGGTCCGGATCGCCAACGACACCCGGTACGGCCTGTCGGGCAGCGTGTGGACCGGTGACCCCGCGCGGGGCCTCGCCCTCGCCCGGCGGCTGCGCACCGGCGGAACCGTGGTCAACGGCGCCATACCCCCTCAGCCGCTGGTGCCCTTCGGCGGGTTCAAGGAGTCGGGAATCGGCCGCGAACTCGGCATCGAGGGCCTGCACCAGTACCTCGAGCCCCACACCATCGGTATCCCGCCGGAGCTCGTTCCCCCCACGAAGGGAGACGCGTGATGAAGGTCGCCGTCGCATACCAGCCGGGCGAACCGCTGGTGCTGGAAGAGCTGCCGACCCCGGCCATCGGGCCCCGGGATGTCCTGGTGAGGGTCGCGGCCAGCGGTATCTGTCATACCGACTTGACCTCGATCAACCGGGCCGAACGGACCGATCCCCTGGTCCCCGGGCACGAGGCGTGCGGCACGGTCGAAGCCGTCGGACCCGACGTGCGCCGGGTCGGCGTCGGCGACAGAGTGCTCGCCTCCGTCTCGCCCGCCTGTGGTGCGTGCTGGTGGTGCGTCAACGCGATGTCCAACCACTGCGAGCGCGGGGCCTCCAGAATGGTGCCTCGGTTCGATCTCCCTGGGGGGAAGAAGGCGCCGGCGCTGTGCGGCTGCGGCTCGTTCGCCGAGGCCATGGTCGTGGACGAGGCGAGCGTCGTCGCCGTACGGACCGACCTGCCCGACGAGGAACTGGCCCTGCTGGGCTGCGGTGTGACGACCGGCCTCGGCGCCGCCCTCAACACCGCGTCCGTCCAGCCCGGGTCGAGTGTGGCCGTCATCGGCTGCGGTGGCGTCGGCCAGTCCGTCATCCAGGGGGCGCGTATCGCCGGGGCGTCCACCATCATCGCCGTCGACCTGTCGGCCGGGCGCCGGGAAGCGAGCCTGCGGGTGGGGGCTACCCACGCCGTCGACCCGGCCGACGGTGATCCGGTCGAGCAGGTCCGCGCGCTCACCGACGGGCGCGGTGCCGACCACTCCTTCGAAGCGGTCGGACTGCCGCCGCTCCTCGTGCAGGCCTTCGACATGGCCCGCATGGAGGGCACGGTGACCTACATCGGGATGCCGCCGCAAAGGGACGCGACGCTGACCCTCCCGGCGGTGTCCGCGATCTTCACCGGCAAGCGGATCCAGGGCTCCGTCGTGGGCGGCTCCCAGATCCTGCGGGACTTTCCCCGCTACATCCGTCTCGCGGAGACCGGCCGGCTGGACCTCGGCGCGATGGTGTCCCGGCGTATCACGCTCGACGAGGTCAACGAGGGTATCGGGCTGCTCGAGCGAGGGGAGGGCGTCCGCACCGTGATCGTGTAGCGCTTCTCCCTCCCCCGACCATCCGTCCGTCCAACCCTCCCGGAGGCCACCTGATGAGCACAGCCGCGGTGAACGCGACCACCACCGCAGACGACCGGCCCAAGGCCCAACGACAGGTCCTGGTCGCCCTCAGCGGCCTGCTGAGTTCGCTCTTCGTCGCGACGCTCAGCAGCACGGTGGTCTCCACGGCGCTGCCCCAGATGATCGGCGCGCTGCACGGGTCGCAGACCCAGTACACCTGGATCGTCACCGCGACCCTGCTCAGCACCACCGCCACCACCCCCATCTGGGGCAAGCTGGCCGACTTGTTCAGCAAGAAGACACTCGTACAGATCGCCGTCACCGTCTTCATCCTGGGGTCGGTGGCGGCGGGTGCCAGCCAGTCAGCGGGGCAGCTCATCGCCGCGCGTGCCCTCCAGGGCATCGGCGTCGGCGGTGTGCAGGCCCTCGTCCAGATCGCCATCGCGGCGATGATCCCGCCGCGGGAACGCGGCCGGTACAGCGCTTACCTCAGCAGTGTCACGGCCCTGTCCACCATCGGCGGCCCGCTCCTCGGCGGCCTCATCGTGGACACCTCCTGGCTGGGCTGGCGCTGGTGCTTCTTCATCAGCCTGCCGGTCGCCGTCGCGGCCCTGTTCCTGCTCCAGCGGACGCTGCACCTCCCCGTCGTCGTCCGCGACGACGTGAAGATCGACTACCTGGGCGCGACACTCATCGCCTCGGGCGTCAGCGTCCTGCTCATCTGGATCTCGTTCGTGGACAGCTCGTTCGCCTGGGCGTCCTGGCAGACCGTCGCGATGGTCGGGGCGGCACTGGTGCTGCTGTCCATCGCCCTCTGGGTGGAGACGCGCGCCGCCGAACCCATCGTGCCGCTCCACATCATCAAGCAGCGCACCACCGTGCTCGCGATCCTCGGAAGCCTCGCCGCCGGTACGGCCATGTTCGCGGCCTCGGTCTACCTCAGCCAGTACTTCCAGGTCAGCCGTGGCCACACGGCCACCGAGGCGGGGCTGCTGACCATCCCCATGATGGGCGGCGTACTGGTCTCGTCCATCGTCGCGGGCCGCCTGATCAGCAGGACGGGGAAGCTCAAGCCCTTCGTCGTCCTCGGCTCCGTGCTGCTCACTGCCGGGTTCGCCGGACTCGGCACCATCGACCACAGGACGTCCCTGGTCTTCATGAGCGTGGCGATGCTGTGCATCGGCACCGGCGTCGGCATGACCATGCAGAACTTCATCCTCGTTGTGCAGAACTCCGTGCCGATGAAGGACATCGGCACGGCCAGTACCACGGTGACCTTCTTTCGCTTCCTCGGCGGAACGTTCGGCGTTACCGTCCTCGGCGCCGTCCTGGCCCGTCAGGTCGCCGACCAGATGGCGCAGGACCACGTGAACACCCTTGTCGTGTACGGGGACGCGACAGGAACCATCTTCCTCATCGCCGCCGGCGTCGCCGCGCTCGGCATTCTCGCGGCGGTCCTGCTGAAGCCGGTCACACTCCGGACCAGCCTCGACCCGTCCGCACCGGCTCCAGCCGCCGCCGCACCGGCTGCCGTAGCAGACGCACCCGACGCCGACGGCGAGGAGGCCGATCTGAAGCAGTAGGCCTCAGGCCTTGCCCAGCAGCCGCCAGATCTGGTTCTTCTTGGTGCCGAGGGCGCTCGCCGGGTCGCAGATCCACTGGTGGATCAGTGCCCTTGGCTGGGTGGAGACGTTCGAGACGTCGACGCACTTGCCGCTGTGCACGGCTACGAGCTGATGGTCGTGGCCGTTGCCCAGCGCGGTGACGGGGCTCAGCGTGAACATCTGGTTGGGCTGCCCACTGCATGTGTACTGGCCGACGGCGGCGCCGTCGGCCATGGAGGCGCCCGAGACGTCCAGGCACTTGCCGCTGAGCGCGTTGACGACGGTGTAGGTGCCGGCCCGGCCGGCGCATCCGGCCCGGACCGCCACACCTCCTCGTGGTCGCCGAGGGTGAACTGCACCGGGACGGTCACGCGTGGGGCAAGCCTGGGGCCGCGTCGCGCTCGGGGGGAGTCGAGGATGTTTCCCGCCGTCCACCGGTGCTGTCGTCCGGTGCCTGCTAGGACCACCGCGCCGAGGCGACGGTGCAGGGCGACCCCGTCGGCGGGGCGCTCGTCGAACAGGGGGGCGACCACAGGGGGCCGTCGCGCCGGACGAGGCGTCGTACGACGGCGTCGTCCAGCCCGGCTGCTCCTCACGGGCGTCGTAGCGTTCGCCGAGGAACATCCAGTCGCGGATGGGGCCGTCGGCCGTCTTCCAGGACGCGTCACTGACGATCCGCTGTGTGTCCGCCCGCCGAAGTGATGTCGAGCTGGGCCAGGAGACGCGGCTCGGTGGCCCATACCGACTGCGGGCCACCGACGCCGGACACGTACGCGCGGCCGAGCATGACGCCGAGCGTATTGGGGCCTGCGTGCAGCAGCTTCGTGACGTCGATCGTGCGCGAGAACACCGTCCGGTCGTACTGCGACGGCGGGGGATCCAGCAGGCCGTCGCTGACCGGTCGGCCGTTGATCTCGGCGTCGTAGTACCCCAGAGCGGAGATGTGCAGCTCGGCACGCTCGGGCCGGTGCTCGAGCCGGAAGTCCCGCCGCAGCAGCGGCGCGGGAGCCTGCCGGCCGGGGGCGAGGGTTCGGCGGGGTTGTCCCGTCCGATCCATCGCGCCGGTGTCGTAGACGCTCTCTTGATGCGACATGGTTTCTCCTGCGGAACGCGGTATGGACGGACGGGTCAGCCGCGGACCGGGACTTCGGCGTACGGGGTGAGGCGGACGGGGCCGATGAGGCCGTACTCCTGACGGGGCTTGTGTGCCTGTGCGGGGAATCCGTCGGTCACCCGCAGGGCGTTCCGCAGCGGGGTGGCCACGCGGACGGTGATCGTGTTGTCGCCTTCCCTGAGGTGACCGGCGAGATCGGCACGGCGGCTGATCTGGTCCACCGGAGGGAGGACCTTGCCGTTGACGGACACCTCGAAGGTATCGGTGACCCGGCCCAGGTCGAGGTGGGCGCCGTCGAGCCGGGACAGCCGCACCGTGGTCCGGTACGTGCCGACGCCCGAGGCGTCCTGGAGCTCGGGGATGTCCGACCAGGGCTTGAGCCCGTCGAGTTCGACCTGGTGTGTGGTGACCGCCCGTGCCCCATCGGTGCCGCGGTGCCAGGCCTCGACGGAGAGCGACCACTTGGTCAGCTGCCGCGCGGCCGGGACCTCGGGGACGGTCACGCGTTCCTTGGTGCCGTCGTCCAGCGTGACGGTGCAGGTGCCTGCCTCGGTGGCACGTAGGCCGAGACGGCCGCTTCGCGTGACCGTGACGTCGCCGCCACTGACGGCGACGGCGTGGCGTGCCCGGCCGCTGCCCGGGAGCGCGATGACGGTGGAGCCACCCGGTACCAGGAGGACCGGGACGGCGGTACGCCCCTTCTCCGTCCGGTAGCGGCCGAGCGGGGTGATCTCGCCGGTCCAGGCCTCGAGTCGGTGCGGCCTGCCGGCGCCGTCGAGGATGACCTCCCCGGTCACCGTGTTAGAGGTCGGGTTGTGCAGGTGGTAGAGCGCACCCCG
The DNA here is from genome assembly GCF_044334165.1 of Streptomyces sp. NPDC020845. Lineage (NCBI taxonomy): Bacteria > Bacillati > Actinomycetota > Actinomycetes > Kitasatosporales > Streptomycetaceae > Streptomyces > Streptomyces sp. NPDC020845. The sequence goes on from NZ_JBIRSJ010000014.1 coordinate 285,900, forward strand.
GTCCAGGGTGCGGCACGTGGCCAGCAGGCCCGGCGCCGCGCCGGTGTCCGCGGCGGGCCGGACGCCGAGCTCGCTCAGGGCCTCGGCCGCTCCGCTCTGCTCGGTGACCCGGCGCACGGACGGCTGCTTCAGCAACTGTCGGATGATCGTGGCGAGTTCGGCGTCCTGCTGCTTGGCGTGGTGGGCGCCGGGAGTACGCCGCGGCGGCTCACCCACGACCACGATGGGCAGTCCGGCCCGGGCGTGCGCGAGAAGCCGGCGGGCGGTGTCCACCGGCAGAGTGGGCTGGCGGTCGATGATCAGCGCTCGGTAGGCCGGGCCCTCCGGGGCCAGACGACGGGCCTTCACGCGGGTGCCGTCCAGCTGGTGCGAGCCGGCGAAGTCGAAGGTGAACCCGGTCAGCCCGGCCGGCACGCGCGCCTCATTGACGTAGCTGTGCCGGTAGACGACGAGGTCCACCTGCGGTCTGCCCTGCCGCAGCAGCCACTGCATCCGGGTGGTCCAGCCGGTGATCTTGTCCGTGTCGGCCCAGGTGGTCTGCCGCGGTCCCCAGGACTCGGAGAACCCGTTGCCTCCCTGGCCGAAGGTGAAGGGTGAGAAGCCCGGCCAGGACTTCTCACCCAGTCCGTGCGCGGTCGCGAAGCCGTGGTAGACGACCTGGTTGACGCCGTGTGCGAAGGCCGTGTTGAAGTGCTTGAGCATCTGCGGCCAGGTCTGCGCGTACGCCTCGTTGAGCGTCGCACACCCTTCGAGGGAGAAGACCTCGTGACCGGCGAGGTGTACGGCACCGGAGGAGACCCAGTGCCATGTCTCGTCGTTGTAGTCGGGTGCGGTTCCCAGCGACTCGGTTTCGTTGACGTCGAGCGTCGCGGCGACGGTCGGGGTGTCGAGGGTGGTTCCGTACGGCTGGGCACGGAACGTGAGCCCGAGTCCGTGTGCCCAGTGCTTGAGCGGTTCCACGTGCTCGCTGATGTACAGGTCGGTCAGCGTGCGGAAGTAGTCGTCGCGTACCCGCGCGCCACCACCGTCGCTGAACTCGAAGTCAGGGGTGTCATCGGGCGTGACGCTCGTGTACTGCCGGTGGATCTTGTCGATGAAGACCACGGGCAGCCGATCGCGCAGCGCATAGCCGCGCAGCTTCTCGAATCGCTTCAGCAGATCCCACGTCCAGTGCAGGGCGGAATCCAGCTCCAAGGAATCCTCGAAGAGATTGCCACCGTTGCTCCTCAGCAGGCGGCGCAACCGCGGGGTGAAAACGTGAGTCTCCGTGTAGTCGATCGCGGCGCGGGCGCCCGCGGTGGCGAAGTGGTCGACCACATACGCCGGTTCGACCGCTACGTACTGTCCGGTGACCGCTGCCTGTCCGGTGCCGCGCTGCCAGTATCCGAGCAGCACCCACTGGTCGCCCTTCGGTGCGGTCCAGGTGATCTTCCCGTCGCGCACCTCACCGGTGAGCTCCACCAGCGATCCCTGCTCCAGAACGGTCGGCTTTGCGGCAGGGTCTCCCGAGCAGCGCCAGGCCTGTACTGCGATCAAGGTCTGCGCGGTGACGCCGCTGTGAGGGGCGGGACCCGCGGGAACCGGCCCCGTGTATGTCTCGCCTCCCGCCACGACGGTGCGTCCGTAGACCAGTTCCTGCGCCGCCTGTCCGCTGTCGGGCGTCAGCCCCGGTGCGAGCAGCGGCCAGGCGGGTCCGACGGTCAGGTCGACATGCACGCCGTACTTGCGGCCCGCCGCCACGGCCTGTTCGAGTCGGGCTGTCTGGGTGTCACTGCCCCAGCCGTACTTCTGGGGCTCCAGCGTCATCATGCACTGCAGCTCCACGCCTCCGAAGCCGCGGTCGGCGATCGTCTTGAGCTCGGCGTCCAGCGTCGCGGCCGCGATCTCACCGCAGGGCCACCAGTACCGGATCTTCGGCTTGGCGGCGGCCGGCGGAGCGGCGAACCGCTTTGCGAAGGAGGCCCCCAGTCCCGCGTCGGACGGAGCGGCGACAGCGGTTCCGGCCGTGGACACCACGCTGGGCGCCAGAGCCACCGCCGTGGTGCCTGCACAGAACTGTCTGCGGGAGAGAGAGCTCATCGGGACTCCATGGGGAAGTGCATCGCTCACACATGTTAATGAAACGTTTCAGCCAGGTTTCGACCCTGAGCCTAGGCGGGTGGGCATCTGCCCGACAAGGGTCTGCGCAGCGAAAATCTTTGAACGTGCGATTTTCGCGCGAGTTCGTGCGGGCCCACCCTGTCGGGGGCGGGGTGGGCCCGGGGTGCCTGTGGCGGGTGGGCGTGCGAGGAGCCCCCTCGGGGCATCTCGGAGTCCGGTGAGATGCGCCGAGGGGGAATGTGAGGCTACGCCCGGGTGCCGGAGGCCTCCGCGGGAGCAGTGGCCTCGCCGGCCGTCGGCTGCCCGGCGGTCGCGGAGGATGGCCGTTGGCCCGGCAGGAAGGAGGCCAGAGCGAGCGAGGCCAGAGCAGCTCCGCAGCCGATGGCCACGATCACCTCGAAGGCGTTCTCCGAGGGCAGGGCGTGGCCGCCGAAGTCGGTGGTCATCTGCGCGACGATCACACCGGCCAGCGCGCTGGCGACGGACGTACCGACGGCGCGCATCAGGGTGTTGACGCTGTTGGTGGCCGCGGTCTCGGCGGGTGCCACCGCGCCCATGATGAGCATCGGCAGGGCGCCGTAGGCGAGTCCGACGCCGGCGCCGATGACGCAGGAGACCAGGATCAGGTGCCAGACCTCGCTCATCAGCAGCAGGTTCAGCGCGTAGCCGGCGGCGACGACGACGGCGCCGATCATCAGTGTGGTCTTCGGGCCCCGGGCCTTGGAGATCTTCGCGGACACCGGTGCGGCGAACATGACGACCAGGCCCTGCGGCGCGAGCACGAAGCCGACGGTCAGCAGCGAGCCGCCCAGGCCGTAACCGGTCTGGTCGGGCAGCTGGACGATCTGCGGCACGAGCATCTGCAGCGAGAAGAGAGAGAAGCCGAACATCATCCCGGCGAGGTTGGTGAACAGCACCTGCGGGCGGGCGATGGTCTGCAGCTTGATCAGCGGCTCCTTGGCGCGCACCTCGAAGAAGCCCCAGGCGGCGAGGCCCGCGATGCCGGCCGCGAAGAGGCCGAGCGTGGTCGCGCTGCTCCAGCCCAGTCCGCGCCCTTGGACAGGCCGAGCAGCAGGCAGACGAGGGCGGCGGACAGGCCGAGGGCGCCGACCAGGTCGAAGCGGCCGCCGGTGCGCACCTTCGACTCGGGGATCAGCTTGAGGATGAGCGCGGTGGCGGCGGCACCGATGATGCCGGAGCCCCAGAACAGGATGTGCCAGTCGAAGTTGTCGGCGATGACCGCGGCGATCGGGAGGCCCAGTGCGGAGCCGATGCCGAGCGAGGCGCTCATCATGGCGGTGGCGGAGCCGAGCTTTTCGGCGGGCATCTCGTCACGCATGATGCTGATGCCGAGCGGGATGACACCGGCCGACAGGCCCTGCAGGACGCGCCCGATCAGCATCGGGATGAGGGAGTCGCAGGTGACCGCGGCATTGTTGCCCTGCCCGGCGGCCGCGCTGATCTGCCGGTTGGAGACCACGTGCACACCCCGTTCGGCGAACAGTCGCTCCGCCGTGACCAGCAAAGCCTCCCGAGTCTCACCGACCTGCGCGCCTCTGTTCGCCCTGTTCACCATCATCACCGCCACCTCGGGACATGACACGACTCCACGTCGGCCCGTCCTCGCTGTCCAGGACCTGCTCTGGGGCGGGGCGAGGGCGGAGTGCCCCGACCTGAAGAGAGCACCCAACGGCGGAGTCTCGGTGACGTACGCCGCCGTCAGCGTGAAGCCAGGGGACGTCATCACGGCGGAGTCGGTCATCGTCGGCTACTCGCGGAAGCAGGGGCGACTGGACCCGACGATTGAGGTCGCACACCAAGTGCAGCAGGAAGTGTTCGAGATCGGCGCCGTAGTCTCGTCGTTCGGACGGCAGGCCGGTCTGTTGAGGGGATCCCTCAGTCGGCGCCCTCGCGGTCGTCCTCGTCCTCGACGGTGCCGCCACGCAGGACCAGGTCCAGCAGGCCGGGGAAACGGGCGTCGAACTCCTCGCGCCGCAGCCGGTTGACCCGCTTGGGCCCCTCGTCCCGTTGCTCGACCAGTCCGGCGCCGCGCAGGACCGCGAAGTGGTGGCTCTTCGCGGCCTTGCCGACCGGTACGTCGAAGCTGCCGCAACTGCGCGTCCATTCCGGCGAGTCGGCCAACTCCCGTATCAACGCGATCCGTACGGGATCGGCGACTGCGGAGAGTGCGGTGAGGAGGGAGACCTCGTCGGGGTGTGTGTGGACCGGTGCCGACCGGTGACTTCCACCTGCGGCCTGGTTCGGCATACCCCGCTCCTCGCTGTCCGTACGCACTGGGCACCCGGAAGGTGCCCTGTGGCCAGATGAGTGTTCGATGAACATCTTACATTCCTGGCGTCGGCGCGGTCGGAAGTTGCTGAGGCACACCGGCTGACGGGTGGGCGCCGCCTGTCGGGCGAAAGGATTCCCTTCGATCTCCTCCGTGCTGAAGAAGACGGGCGCCCTCTTCTTCTACGCTGCGAGTGCTTTGCCATCGCGCACGGACACTCTCAGATCGCGCTCCGCGGCCGGATCCCCTCTATCGGCTGATGCGCGCCGCGCCGTCGGGATCGAGGTCCCGGGCGCAGCGGAACCCGGCGTGGCCGCTCGCCGCGTCGGGTGTGTTGGCGGTGCGGGAGGCCACGCGATAGCGGTTGCAGTAGGAGACGTGGCACATGTACGAGCCACCGCGGATGACTTTGTCCGTGCCGCGCGCTGGGCCGCGGGGATCGACCAGCGGAGGGCCGGGCGGCTCGTGTTCGGCGGTCCACCAGTCCGCGCACCACTCCCACACGTTGCCGGAGGTGTTGAAGAGGCCGTAACCGTTGGGCTTGAACGCGTCGACGGGAGCGGTGCCCCGGTAGCCGTCGGCTGCGGTGTTCTTGCCGGGGAAGGTGCCGCGCCAGATGTTGCAGCGGTACTCGCCGGCGGGATCGAGCGCATCCCCCCAGGGATACCGCTTCTGCTCCAGGCCGCCACGCGCGGCGTACTCCCACTCGGCCTCGGTGGGCAGGCGCTTGCCCGCCCACGCCGCGTACGCGATGGCGTCATTCCACGAGACGTGCACCACCGGGTGGTCGCCGCGCCCGTCGATCGTGCTGCCGGGGCCCTCGGGCTGGTCCCAGCGGGCGCCGGTGACGCCGCACCACCAGGGCGTACGGGGCGGTCGCGGGGCCCCGCGCCGCAGAGCGCCGGGCAGGAATCCCGCGAACACGTAGGACCAGCCGATGTGCTGGGCTTCGGTGATGTAGCCCGTGGCGTCGACGAACTCGCCGAACCTGTCGTTGCTGACAGCGTGCGCATCGATGTGGAAGGCGCTCAGACGCACCCTGCGGACCGGTCCCTCGCCATCGGACGGGATGCTCTCCCTGTCCTCGGTGCCCATGAGGAACTCGCCTGCGGGGATGAGGACCATACCGTCCAGGGCGCCGAGAGGGCTTGTGGCGGGCAGGGGCGCCGTGTGACCCTGCCGTCTGCCTGGTGGTGCGCAGCAGGAGGGGCGGGAAGCGGAACGGTGCTTCATGTGGTGTTCCTGAACTGCCGATTCGTGTGCTGGTGCCTGGGTCGTCGGCTCACACGGCAGCACTCTAGCCGCTAATTTTTTGGAGTGATAGATTTGTGTCATCGGCATGCCGCCTCCATGTGGAGCGACGCGGCCGGAAGCGCGACAGCGAGGCTTTGTGCGTGACGGTTCGAGCATGCCCCCGAAAGGTTCGGCTACCCGCTTCGGCGCCCGAGTGTGAGCCGAGGGGGCGGGCTGCGCCATCGCGCAGACCCTGTTCGGCCTGATCAACCCCGGCGGCAAGCTGCCCGGCGCCTTCCCGCGCCACCTGGGCCGGATCCCGCTCTGCCGCGGCCGCCACCACGGCAGCGGCCACGAATACCCAGGTGGCACCCGTCATGGCTACCGCGGCCTCGACGTCCAGGGTCCGCTCTACGTCTTCGGCCACGGACTGTCGTACGGGCGGTGAGACGGTGGTGCGGCTCTACGTCCACGGCGAGTTCGCCTCCGTGGTCCGCCCCGTTCGGCAGCTGATCGCGTTCCGGTGCGTCGATCTCGCCGCAGGGGAGGCCGAGAGCCTCGTGCTGGAAGCGCCGGTCGAGCGGCTGTACTACGCCCTGGCCGACGGCGGCCGTGGCATCGAGCCGGGCGAGGTCACCGGCCGGGCCGGGCTCGCGAGCGACGCACTCTCCTGTGTCGTGGCGACATCCGTCGATGAGGCGGCCAACCGGGTGTGAGTCCGGGCTCCGCGCACCGGGTCGTGTCGAGGGGGCGCTGTCGGCGGCCGGACCGACCCGCTGCGGCCTGGCTCAGGATGATCGAGCGCCTGTCTTTTGTTGAAAATCTTTGATCTACAGAAATTGGCGGCTAGGGTGATCCCGGATCTTCGCACAGGTCCCCGCCCACACGCGTGAGGAACGAAAGATCGACATGACCGGCAACCTCAACCCGATCATCCCCGGGTTCCACCCGGACCCGTCCATCTGTCGGGTCGGCGAGGACTACTACCTGGTGACCTCCTCCTTCGAGTACTTCCCGGGAGTTCCGATCTTCCACAGCCGGGACCTCGTGCGGTGGGAGCAGATCGGCAACGTCCTCGACAGGCCGAGCCAGTTGAGCCTGCGCCTGGGTCGGGAGGGAGCCAGTGCGGGCATCTACGCGCCCACCCTCCGGCACCACGACGGCCAGTTCTGGGTGGTGACCACGAACCGGGACGAGGTGATGAAGGGACATCTCATCGTTCGCGCGAACGACCCCGGGGGCGAGTGGAGCGACCCCGTCCACACCTCCGGCGCGATCGGCATCGACCCGGACCTGGCCTGGGACGAGGACGGTGCGTGCTACTTGACCTGGTCGGGCCCGCAGGGCGTCGCCCAGGCCACCGTCGATCCGGCCACGGGTAAGGTGCTGTCCGGACCGCGTGTCATCTGGCGCGGCACCGGCATGGCGCACACGGAGGGTCCCCATCTGATCCGGCGTGGCGCTTACTGGTACCTCCTGGTCGCCGAGGGTGGCACGGGCCCGGGGCACGGTGTGTGTGTCGCACGGTCCACCGCACCATCCGGTCCCTGGGAGCCGCATCCGGCGAACCCGGTCCTCTCGCATCGCAGCATCGCCCACCCAGTGCAGAACACCGGGCACGGCGACCTGGTCGAGCTGCCCGACGGATCCTGGGCGATGGTGCACCTGGGCGTGCGGCCGCGCGGATCCTTCCCCGAGTCCCACGTCAACGGTCGCGAGACATTCCTGACCGGCGTGGACTGGGTGGACGGCTGGCCTGTGATCGTCGAGGACCGGTACGCCGTCCCGGAGGCGCCGACCGCTTTCACCGACGACTTCGGCTCACCGCGGCTGCACCCGCGCTGGATCGCACCCGGCGTCGACCCCCGTTCCTTCGCGACTCCCCGCCCGGGCGGGGGCCTGTGCCTGTCGGCCGGCCGCCGGCCTGCCGCGCGTGACGCCGAACGGCTCCTGGCCGTCCGGGCCCGCGACGCCTCCTGGACCGCGTCCGCGATCCTGCCGGAGGGGGACGTGGCCCTCGTCGTACGCATCGACGACGCACACTGGGTCGCAGTGGAGCGCCAAGGCGGCACCCTCTGTGCCCGCGCGGTCATCGGACCGCTCGACCAGGTCCTGGCCACCGCCGACGGCATCGCGGCGGACCGCCCGCTCGCCCTCCGCGTGGCCGCCCACACCGAGCAGTACAGCTTCGCCAAGGGACCTGACGAGATCCACCTGGGCTACCTGACCGACACCGGGTTCCACACCCTCGCCACGGTCGACGGACGCTATGTCTCGACCGAGGTCGCCGGAGGCTTCACCGGGCGTGTGATCGGCGTCGAGGCACTCGGTACGGACGCGTTCCTCACCCGCTTCAGCTACGAGCCGCAGCCTGTTCCCCCCACCGCGTCCTGACATTGTGGAGAAAGACGTGACGCAAGTTGAAAGCCGGCCCAAGCCCGCACGGCCCCATCACGAGCTCGACATCTCCAGCCCGGAGTTCTGGGGCAAGACCTTCGACGAGCGCGAGCTGACCTTCGCGCGGTTGCGGGCCGAGGGCGGAGTCACCTGGCACGAACCGATGGGCGGCGGGATACCCGGTGCCGAGAAGGGCTTCTGGGCCGTGACCCGCCACGAGGACATCGTGGCCGTCAGCCGGAACCACGAGGGCTTCTCCTCGGCCGAGGGGGTCAGTGTCACCCCCCTGCCCAAGGAGGTCCAGCAGGAGACCTCCTTCTTCCTCGTCATGGACCCGCCCGACCACATGGCGTTCCGGCGTCTGATCAGTGCGGCCTTCACGCCTAAGCAGATCGCGCGCATTCAGGCGCAGATCGAGGCGGATGCGCGGGACATCGTGGACGGGCTGGTTGGCGCGGGCGAGATCGACTTCGTCTCGTCCTGCTCGGCCGTGCTGCCCATGCGCACCGTCTCCGACATGATCGGCATCGCCCCGCAGGACCGCGAGGCGGTCACCCGGGCGGCCGAGGTGTTGTTCGCGGGTCCCACCGAGGAGGATCTGGCCGCCGGCGTGGACGGCGCGGCCCTGGTGCGGCGTCAGGTCCAGGTGCTGCGCGAGGCGGCGATCGAGATCGCCCAGGACCGACGGCGCCGGCCCAGGGACGATCTGATGACCAAGCTCGTCCAGGCCGAGGTCGACGGCCGACGGCTGACCGACGAGCAGATCGGCGCCTTCATGGTCCTGCTGTCCACCGCGGGCAACGACACCACGAAGCAGACTACTTCGCACACCCTGCTGGCCCTCTCCAGGAACCCCGGGCAGAAGCGGTGGCTCATGGCGGACTGGCCCGCGCGCATCGGCACCGCAGTCGAGGAGTTCGTGCGCTACGCCTCGCCGGTCATGAACTTCGCGCGCGTGGCCAAGGCCGACACCGAGATCCGCGGTACCGCCATCCAGGCCGGCGAGAAGGTGGGGCTCTTCTACTGCTCGGGCAACCGCGACGAGTCCGTCTTCGACAGGCCCGGGGTTCTCGATCTCTCCCGGTCGCCGAACCCGCATGTCGGATTCGGCGGCGGCGGTGTCCACTACTGCCTGGGACACACGGTCGCCAAGACTCAGCTGAGGGCCCTCTTTCGCGAACTGCTCACCCGCGTACCCGACATGGAGGTGGGAGAGCCCGAATGGCTCCCGCACCAGTTCGTCCACGGCATCAAGCGACTGCCGGTCCATGTCCGCTGAGCGTCCTGGCACCGGCGGCGTCACTGTGTCGGGAGCCGACGGTCGCGGGGCGTGTGCGCCTGTCGGCCTCCTGGACACACGGTCATCGGAGAAGGCTCATGGCCGAGTGTACGTAGGAGTTTGTGCGCGTCGGGGTTGTGCACGGTGGTGGGCTGCTGGTGAGCGTCAGGAGCTGGCTGGCCTCCGCTTCGATGAGGGCGGTGTGCGTTGTAGTGCCGTTGGCAGGCGGTCAGGAAGGATGTGGTCGAGGGTTTCGCGCCGGATGCTGCCGATCACCCGTTCACAGTGGGCGATCATTCTCGGTGTTCGTGGCGCGCTCTTGATCACCTCCATGCCATCGGCCTCGAAGACGGCGTCGAAGGACTGTCCGTACTTGCCGTCGCGGTCACGTAGCAGGAACCGCAGGGAGTCCGTCCGCATGCCGAGGTCGGCGGCTGTGTTCCGGGCCTGCTGTACGGCCCATTCCTGGGTGGGATGGGCCGTGACGCCTGAGAAGTGGACGCGCCGGGTGCCGTGTTCGAGGAAGGCCGGCGCGTACAGTCGGCGTCCGAGCACGGTGTCGAGATGGAAGAAGTCTGCCGCGATGATGCCCTCGGCCTGGTTCGTGAGGAACTCGCGCCAGGTCGGGCCGGCGCGGCGTGGGGCCGGATCGATGCCCGCAGCGTTCAGAATCTCCCATACGGTGGATGCGGCGATCGGATGCCCGAGGCCAATCAACTCGCCCTGGATCCGCCCGTGGCCCCACCCCGCGTTTCCCGGGCGAGCCGCAGAATCAGTTCCCTGAGCGCCGCCCTGGTCGGTGGTCGCCCGGTCCGGGCGCGCTGCGCGCTGTAGTCCCATTTCGCCGCGATGAACCTGCGATGCCAGGCCAGCAGGGTGCCGGGCGTGACCGGGAAGACCTCACGCCACCGGTAGCGGGGTATCAGGCCCGACAGCGCAGCCAGCCAGAACCGATCAACGGGCTCATACCGCACCCGGCCGCTGATCTGACGACGCAACACCGCGTTCTCGTGCCGCAACACGAGCAACTCCGCGTCCTTCGTGGCCTGGCTGCGCAGCAGTACCCGAGGGTATGGACAGCAGCTTGCGGGCGATCTTGTACACCAGTGAGACGGTCACGCGGACATGCTGCCAGCCGAGACCGAATACCTGACGTCACCTGCGGCGACGACTTTCCGAGCCCCACACGCAGCAGCCGCCCGAGACGGCCGGTTCCTTCTTGGCCGCTTCGGCCGGGCCGGCACAGCAGGTGCTGTTCCGCTGCTTGGCCAGAGTCTCGGCGTCGGCCTTGACGACATAGACCTCCCAGGGCTCTTGGCCGGGGCCATGGACCCAGACCTTGTCCTGAAGGGCATAGCAGCAGGTGGTGTTGTTTTCCACGTCGGTGGTCAGTCCGGCCTGGCTCAGGCGGGTGGTGGCGGCGTGGACGTCCTCGGTGCTGTCGACCTCGACGCCGAGGTGGTCCATGCGCGTTGCCTCATCTGCCGCGCCCTCGACCAGGACGAGCTTGAGAGGGGGCTCTGCGATGGCGAAGTTGGCGTAGCCGTCGCGGAGCTTCGCCGGCTCGGTGCCGAACAGTTTGCTGTAGAAGGCGATGGATGCGTCCAGGTCGGGGACGCGGAGCGCGAGTTGTACGCGGGACATGACGGACCTCCTTGTGTGCGGGGTTGGCGTTCAGCAGCCGCCGGAGGCAGCCGGGGCACCGATGCCGATCTGGAGGGTGGCCGGGGCACTGCAGCAGCCGCCGTCCTCGCTGCCCTGGGCGGCGTCGGGGTCGTCGAACAGACCTGCGCCTCCGCACACGCCGGTCTCGGCCAGGGTGAGTTCGACGCGGTCGGCGGCCTCGAGGTCGCCGGCGATCGCGGCGGTGACGGAGCGGACCTGCTCGTATCCGGTCATGGCCAGGAAGGTCGGGGCCCGGCCGTAGGACTTCATGCCGACCAGGTAGATGCCCTGTTCGGGGTGGGCGAGCTCGCGGTGGCCGTGCGGGTAGACGGTGCCGCAGGAGTGCTGGTTGGGGTCGATAAGCGGGGCCAGGGCGACCGGGGACTGGAGGCGTTCGTCGAGGCCGAGGCGGAGCTCGTCGAGGAAAGACAGGTCTGGGCGGAAGCCGGTCAGCACGATCATCTCGTCGACCGCGTCGAGGCGGCGGCCGTCCTCGGCGACCAGGACCAGGCGGCCGTCGGCGTCACGCTCGATCGCCTCGGTGCGGAACCCGGTGACCGCGTCCGCGTAGCCGTCGTCGACGGCGGCCTTCGCGGCCAGGCCGAGGGCGCCGCGGGCGGGCAGTTGGTCGGCGGTGCCGCCGCCGAAGGTGGAGCCGGAGATGCCCCGGCGCAGGATCCACACCGCCTTCGTCCCGGCGCCGTCGCCGCTCTTGGCGAGGTCGGCCAGGTAGGCGAGCGCGGTGAAGGCGGAGGCGCCGGACCCGATCACGGCCGTGCGCTTGCCCGCGTACCGGGCCCGGACGGCAGAGTCCTTAAGGTCCGGGACGCGATAGGTGATCCGGTCGGCGGCCGCCTTCTCGCCGAGGGCGGGCAGGCCGCTGCCGCCGGCCGGGCTGGGCGTGCTCCAGGTGCCGGAAGCGTCGATGACCGCGAGGGCGGAGATCCGCTCCTCGCGCCCGTCGGCGTGGGTGACGTGGACGACGAACGGCTGCTTGTCCCGGTCGGCGTCCACGATCCGGTCCCGGCCGGTGCGCGAGACGCCGGTCACCCGGGCACCGAGGTGTACGCGGTCGCCGAGGACGTCGGCCAGTGGTTGGAGGTAGAGCTCGGCCCAGTCCGCGCCGGAGGGGTAGGTGGCCGGGTCGGGCCGCGTCCAGCCGGCCGGGGCGAGGAGCTTTTCGGCGGCCGGGTCGACGACTTCACCCCAGGTGGAGAACAGACGCACGTGCGACCAAGCGCGCACCGCGGCACCGGCGGTCGGCCCGGTCTCGAGCACCAGGGGCTCAATGCCCCGGCCGATGAGGTGGGCGGCGGCGGCCAGACCGGTGGGTCCGGCTCCGACTACGACGACGGGCAGCTCGGTGGCGTTCACGGCGACTCCTTGCGTGTTTCGACATCCGTCGATGGCTTGCGCCGCCAGCATGGCACCTGTATTGATAAGCGTCAACATAGACATTTATCGAATTCAGCGGGGGTCCGTTCATGGAGCACGCCGACGTGGTCGTCATCGGGGCGGGGCAGTCCGGGCTGGCCACAGCCCATGCGTTGCTGGAGCAGGGTCTGCGGCCGGTCGTCCTGGAGGCATCCGAGAAGGCGGCCGGATCATGGCCGCGCTACTACGACAGCCTCGCCCTCTTCTCGCCCGCCCGGTACAGCTCCCTGCCCGGTATGCCGTTCCCTGGCGCCGACCCGGACCGCTATCCGCACCGCGACGAGGTCGTCGCCTACCTCACCGCCTACGCCGACTGGCTGGGTGCCGGGATCCGTACCGGGCAGCGGGTCACAGCCGTACGCCAGGGCGGGGCCGGGGCGGAGTACGAGGTGGAGCTTCACGGGGGCGGCCGGCTCTCGGCGCGCGCCGTGGTCGCGGCATCCGGCACCTTCGGGCGGCCGCACCGCCCGGCAATGCCCGGTCTGGACGGCTTTTCCGGCACGCTGCTGCACACGGCGGACTACCGCAATCCCAAGCCGTTCGCCGGGCAGCGCATCGTGGTCGTCGGGGCGGGCAATTCCGCGGTGCAGATCGCTGCCGAACTCGCCCGCTCCGCAACGGTCACGCTCGCGAGCCGGAACCCGGTCAAGTTCGCCCGCCAGCGCATCCTTGGCAGCGACCTGCACTTCTGGCTGAAGCACACCGCAGTGGACACCGCGCCGCTGGGCCGGCTGGTGCGCACGCCACCGACACAGCTGGTTATCGACGATGGCCGCTACCGCGCCGCGCTCAGCGCCGGAACACCTGACCGGCGGCCGCTGTTCACGGCCGTCGACGGCGCGAAGCTCCTGTGGCCGGACGGGACGCGGGAAGGAGTGGACACGATCTTGCTGGCCACCGGCTACCGTCCGGACCTGCCCTACCTCGCCGGCCTCGACGGCGCCTTCGACGCCGCGGGGCATCCGTGCCACCGCGAGGGCATCGCCACGGGTGTGCCGGGTCTGGCGTTCGTCGGGCTGGAGTGGCAGCGCAGCCTGTCGTCGAACTCGCTGCGGGGGGTTGGCCGGGACGCGGCCCGCGTCGCCCGGCGCCTGGCCGCCTACCTCGCGCACCCGTGACAGCCCTCTGCCGGCTGGTTAGATGTATGTCAACATAGACGCATGTCGAATGCGAAGGTGCTGCCGCTGCTCGAGCCCGCCGACGGCAAGGCCGTGGCGCCGTGCTGCCCGCCGCTGACCGAGCGCCCGATGACCGCAGCCGAGGCCGAGACGGCCGCGCGCATGTTCAAGGCGCTCGGCGACCCGGTCCGGCTGCGGCTGTTCTCCGCCGTGGCCTCGCACGAGGGCGGCGAGGCGTGCGTGTGCGACATCTCCGATGTCGGCGTCTCCCAGCCCACCGTCTCCCACCACCTGAAGAAGCTCAAGGAGGCCGGGCTGCTCACCTCCGAGCGGCGCGGCACCTGGGTCTACTACCGGGTCGAGCCGTCCGTGCTCGCGGCGATGGGCAAGCTGCTGGCACTGCCGGCCGCAGCCTGACGGAGAACGTAGAAAAAGGGGCCGCAGTTGAGGAGCGAAGCGTTGAGCGCGGTGATCGTGCCGCTGGCAGCGGAGCACTCCGAGCAGGTCATCGCGATCTACCAGGCGGGCATCGACGAGGGCAACGCCACCTTCGAGACCAGCGCGCCGACCTGGGAGGCGTTCGACACCGCGAAGCTGGCCGAGCACCGCTTCGCCGCGCTGGACGAGGCCGGAGTGGTGCTCGGCTGGGTCGCCGCGACCAAGGTCTCCGACCGGTGCGCGTATGCGGGCGTGGTGGAGCACTCCGTCTACGTCCACCCCTCAGCCCGGGGCCGCGGCATCGCCTCCGCCCTGCTCAAGGCGCTGATCGACTCCACCGAGCAGGCCGGGATCTGGACCATCCAGTCCGGGATCTTCCCGGAGAACACCGCCAGCCTCGCCGTTCACCAGCGCGTGGGATTCCGCGTCATCGGGACCCGGGAGAGGATCGGTTGCCACCACGGCGTCTGGCGCGACGTCGTCCTCGTCGAGCGCCGTAGCCCCGCCATCACGTAGTCCGCGCTGCTCCACCGCTTCCCTCACCGATGGTGTGGCGTCACAGCAGGCCCGCGATCTCCCGGGCCGCGTCTCGGGCCGGACGGCCGACGCCGATGAGGGTGGCGGAGGCGGGGCCGGTCCAGTCGCCGTAGCCGAGCAGGTGCAGGCGTGGCTCGTCGAGGGTGCGCGTGCCGTCGGTGGCGATGTGCCCGCGCGGGCCGCGCAGGTTCAGCGGGGCGAGGTGGGCCAGGGCCGGACGGAAGCCGGTGCACCAGAGGATCGTGTCCGCCCCGACGCGGCTGCCGTCGGCCCACCGGGCGCCGTCAGCGGTGAGCCGGGAGAACATCGGCTTCGCCGTCAGGAGCCCGGCGTCGCGGGCGGCGCGTACGGGCGGCACGGCGACGATGTCGCCGAGTGAGGCGACCCCGCCGGTGTCGCTGCGGCCTGCGTCGAGGGCGCGGCGGCGGGCGGTGGCGACGTCGAACAGGACGCGGCCGTCGATGTCGTCGGCCAGGAAGCGCGGCGGGCGCCGCGTCACCCACGCCACCTCGACGTCGCCGTCCAGGGCGAGGTCGGCGGCGATCTGCGCGCCGGAGTTCCCGCCGCCGACCACGATGACGCGCTGCCCGGGGAAGTCGGCCGGATGGCGGTAGTTCACGGTGTGTATCTGCCGCCCGGCGAAGATGCCACGGCCGGGGACGGCGGGGATGAAGGGCCGCGACCAAGTGCCGGTCGCACTGACCACCGCCCGTGCCCGCCAGGCGCCGCAGTCAGCCTCGACCCGGAGCCGGTCACCGTCGCGGCGTACGGCGTCGACACGGATGCCGTGCTGAACGGGCAGGCCGTAGCGCTTCTCGTAGTCGGCGAGGTAGTCCACCACATGCCTGGCATCGGGATAGGTCTGGCCGGGCTGGGCGGGCATGAGCCGCCCGGGGAGAGAGGAGTAGGCGGCCGGGGAGAACAGGTGCAGTGACTCCCACATGTGCTGCCAGGCCCCACCCGGCGCCGTCCCGGCGTCGAGGACGGTGAAGTCGAGGCCCTGGCGGCGCAGGTGGTAGCCGGCGGCGAGCCCCGCTTGGCCGCCGCCGACCACCACCACATCCACGCTCTGGGTCATGAACCCGGCTGCGCGGCGGCGAACTTCCGCCGCCAGGCCAGAGAGACGTAGACCAGCGCGACAAGGACGGGGACCTCGATGAGCGGGCCGACGACGCCGGACAGGGCCTGGCCGGAGGTGACGCCGAAGGTGGCGATCGCGACCGCGATCGCGAGCTCGAAGTTGTTGCCGGCCGCGGTGAACGCGAGGGTCGCGGTGCGGTCGTAGGCCAGGCCGATCGCCTTACCGAGGGCGAAGGTGCCGAACCACATGAGGGCGAAGTAGACGAGCAGCGGCAGCGCAATCCGGGCCACGTCCAGCGGCTGGGAGGTAATCGTCTTCCCCTGCAGCGCGAAGAGGATGACGATCGTGAACAGCAGCCCGTACAGCGCCCACGGCCCGATCTTCGGCAGGAAGCGCTGCTCGTACGCCTCGCGGCCCAGTTTCTGCTCGCCTACGCGGCGGGTGAGGAACCCGGCGAGCAGTGGGATGCCGAGGAAGATGACGACGTTCAGGGCGATTTTCCACATGGAGATGTCGAGCCTCTCGCCGTCACCGAGGCCGAGCCAGCCGGGCAGCAGGTCGAGGTAGAACCAGCCGAGCAGGCCGAACGCGAGGACCTGGAACACCGAGTTCAGCGCCACGAGGACGGCGGCGGCCTCGCGGTCACCGCAGGCGAGGTCGTTCCAGATGATGACCATGGCGATGCAGCGGGCCAGGCCGACGATGATCAGTCCAGTGCGGTACTCGGGCAGGTCCGGCAGGAAGCTCCACGCCAGGGCGAACATGATGGCCGGGCCGACGATCCAGTTGATGGCCAGCGAGGAGACCATCAGCCTCTTGTCGCCGGTGACGGCGTCGAGCTTGTCGTAGCGGACCTTGGCCAGCACCGGGTACATCATGATCAGCAGGCCGAGGGAGATCGGCAGGGAGACGCCGCCGATCTCGACCTTCGCCAGGGCGTCGTTCAGGCCGGGGATCAGCCGGCCAAGCCCGAGGCCGACGGCCATGGCGGCCAGGATCCACACAGCCAGGTAGCGGTCGAGGGTGGAGAGCCTGGCGACGACCGAGGCTTCCTCGGTGGTGGGCGCAGGGGCTTCGGTGCGGGTCACGGGCAGGCCCTCTTGGTGTCGGCGTTGGCGCGGGCGGTTTCGGCGAGGTCGGTGAACTGCCCGGCGAGCGTCTCGATGACCTCGGGCTTGAGCCGGTAATAGGTGAACCGGCCGCACGGCTCGGTCTCCACCACACCGGCCTGCCGCAGCACCTTCAGATGGTTGGACAGGTTCGTCTGCTTCGCGCCCGTCTCCTCCACCAGGTGCGTGGTGCACAGCGTCTCGCGGGCCAGCAGGGTCACGATCTGGAGCCTGAGCGGGTCGGCCAGCACCCGGATCAGTTCAGTGTCGACTGACGTCAGCATGGGCTGATATTGTCACATCACCTCGGACTGATACCAGTCTGGGCTGACCTGTAGGCCCGTCGGAAGGGTCTTCCCATGTCCGCCCCGTCTTCACCACCCGTCCTACCCGACGAGCGCCTGGCCGCCGGCGCCGCCCGGCTCGCCACCCGGCATGCCGGTCGATTCTCGGCCGAGACCGTGCAGGGCCTGCTCGCCGACTCCTACTGGCGCCTGGCCGAGGCCGCCTCCGTCACCACACACCTGGTCGTGCTGGCCGAGCGTCTGACCGCCGAGCGCCTCGACGCCCTCACCCACATCCAGAGCGCGCCGGGCTCTGGGCTGCCGAGGGTGCTGTTCGTGTGCAGCCACAACGCCGGCCGCTCCCAGATCGCCGCCGCACTGCTGGAGCACCGGGCGGGCGGCCGGGTCACGGTCTCCTCCGCTGGCACCCACCCAGGGCCCGAGATCGAGCCGTACATCGCGCAGGCCCTGACCGAGGCGGGCGCCGATGTGGCCGCCGCATTCCCCAAGCCGCTGACCGACGAGCTCGTCCAGGCCGCCGACATCGTCATCACCATGGGCTGCGGCGACGCCTGCCCCGTCATGCCCGGCCGCCAGTACCTGGACTGGCCCGTCCCGGACCCCGACGGTGCTCCGCTCGAGGTCGTACGAGCCATCCGCAACGAGATCAACACCCGCATCACCGACCTGCTCGCCGGCCTGCCGAGCACCTGACCCCCGCACGACCCCACCTCGTGAAGGAAGAACGCATGTCCTCCGCTCCGCTCGCCTCCGTGCTGTTCGTCTGCGTCCACAACGCCGGCCGTTCGCAGATGGCCGCCGGATTCCTCTCCCACCTCGCGGGCGACCGGGTCGAGGTCCGCTCCGCCGGCTCCGTCCCGGCCGACCAGGTCAACCCAGCCGCCGTCGAGGCGATGAAGGAGGTCGGCATCGACATCACCGACCAGAAGCCGAAGATCCTGACCACCGAGGCCGTGCAGGCGTCCGACTACGTCATCACCATGGGCTGCGGCGACGCCTGCCCGATCTTCCCCGGCAAGAAGTACCTCGACTGGGCGCTCGAAGACCCGGCCGGCAAGGGCGTCGAAGCCGTGCGCCCGATCCGCGACGAGATCAAGACCCGCATCGAGGCCCTCATCGCCGAGATCGACACCAAGGTGACCTCGTGAGGCTGAGCGTGTGAGTTGGCGGGACTCCGTGTGACTGCGACGGTGCACGGCGCAGCGGGATGGACGCCGATCAAACAAGGGCTGACCTTCCACGGCCTGCGGCACTCCCACAAAACCTGGCTCATCGAAGACGACGTCCCCGACGCCGCCGTGATGAGTCCGAGCGAATCCGGCAACTGGAGGAGCGGAACGCCGAGTTGCGGCGGGTGAACGAGATCATCAAGGCTGCGGCTGCTTTTTTCGCAGCGGAACTCGACCCCCGACCGCCGCGCTGATCCGCTTCATCGACGCCCACCGCGACCGGTTCGGTGTCGGACCGATTTGCCGCACCCTGGCCATCGCCCCTTCGGCCTATTACGCGGCCAAGCGCCGTCCGCCTGCGGCCCGGTCGGTGCGCGACGCTGAGCCGAGGTCCGCACCACCGTGCCCGGCAAGGACGGCCGACGCGCGGGCGACCTGGTAACCGCGACTTCCATGCGGCGGGTCCGGACCGGCCGTGGGTGGCGGACTTCACCTATGTGCTCTGCTGGGCTGGCACCATCTGCGTCGCGTCCTGCGTCGATGGGGCATCAGCGTCAGGACGCTGCGGGACCAAGGGCGAGGAGGGCCCGCAGCGGCCGGGTGGCCTGCGGTGTGCCCCGCCAGATCAGCGCCTTGCGGTAAGTGAGGGAGGGACTGACCGGGACGGCACTGACTCGGGGATTACCGGCGAGGGCCCGGTCAGTACCCACCGACAGCGAGACGCCGACACCCGCCTCCACCAGGGCGACGTGGAGGGCCCCGTCGTTGGTCGCGTACCGGGTGGTGAAGTCGATGCCGGCGGCATCGAACGCGGACTGCAGCCATGGCCGCAGTCCGCTGTCCTGGCCGTAACTGATCAAGGTCTTCCCGGACAGCAGCTCGATGGGGATGCTTTTCCGACCTGCCAGCGGGGAGTCCGCCGAGACGACGGCCACGATCTCGTCTTCGAGCATGACCACGCTGCGCAAGCCTTCGGGCAGAGACCGCTCTGGAAGGGCCACCACGGCGGCATCCAGCTCGCCGTTCTCGACGCGCGAGATGAGCTCGGCGCTGCGCCCGTCGACGAGCTGTACGGCGACGCCTGGGTACTGGCGGTGGAAGGCGCCCAGGAGCGCGGGCAGGCGGGTGTGCTCGACCCCGTCCACGGTGCCCAGGACCAGCGTGCCGGTGACCAGCGCGGTGCGGGAGGCGAACTCGGCGGTCACCCTGTCGGCGTCGGCGAGAGTCTGGCTGGCCATCGGAAGCAGTACCCGGCCCGCCTCGGTCAGGCGCACGCTGCGTGCGTTGCGTTCGAAGAGCGCTTCGCCGAGTTCCTTCTCCAGGGAGCGGATCTGGTGACTGACGGCGGGCTGTGCGACCGACAGCCGCTCGGCGGCGCGGGTGAAGCTCTGCTCCTCAGCCACGGCAACGAAGAACCGCAAGGTCCTCAATTCCACGATCATTAACCTCATTTATTGCTGGCATCAAAAATTGGTCTTTGACCTCGATGCCACTTATCTCCACTGTAGAGGCATGACAGATGTGCAACAGGCGTCGAAGCGCCTTGACGGGGTTGGTCCGAAGACTGCGGACACCTCTGACCGGGCCGGACTCAGCAGCAGGCACGTGACATGGATGTCGATCGCGGCCGGAGTGAGCGTCGCCACGGTCTTCACCGTGGACGCCCGCCGACGACCGGCGCGAGTACCCCGTCCGCCCTGCACAGCAGACTCGTGACCTGCAACTTCGGATGCGCGGTGCTCAATGCACTGTGTGCACATCGGCGGTGCACTGGCGGGCATGCGCCTCCGGTCCACCGGTCTAGGGTGATGGCATCCGGAGAAGGCGAGCAGATGCTGTATCCGACGCCGTGGCGCCGGTGATCCCGGTGCTGGAACCCGCGGCGACGGCTGGCCCGCACCACCTCCTCGCCCTGACCCCGTCGAAGGCCACAAGGCGGTCGACGGATTACCGAGGGCGGTCGAACCGGCAGTGTCCGGTGGGCCTTCCCCTGTACAAGCCGGCCCGGCTCCAGCCGTGGCCCTCGCTGAAGGAAGCAAGCAATGAGTGATTCAAAGAAGGTCCTGTCCGATCTGGTCCTTTCCACCTCTACGGAACACGCGCCGCTCGACGCGCCCTGGGACGCGATCGACATCGCCGACTGGCTGCTGAACCTTCCGGACAAGGAATACCAGCGCTGCGCTCCGCCCGACCACAAGGCGGCCGGATACACCACCACCGACGACGGCCGGCCGATGTCGATCAACGTGGAGATGATCGGCACCGGGCTGGTGATCCAGCACTACGTCGCCGAGATCGCCGAGAAGCATCACTGCCACATGGTGTCGCTCTCCGATGTGCTCACCCCGCATGGCTGGACGACGGTCCAGGTGATCTGGGATCTGTCGGCCAAGGACAACGGCGACGGCACCGTCACCTACACCAACCAGGTCACCAGCCACCCCACCCAGGAGTTCATAGAGTTCAACGAGAAGAACGGTGGCACCTTCGAGGAGGCCGCGGCCGCACGGCAGGCCGCCTCCGGTGATCACAACCGGCGGGAAACACCGCTGTTCGCCGCGAGCATCGCGCGCCACGCCCTGGCACGGAGCTCACGGTGACCACGCAGGCCGACTCGCGGCGGCATCCTCCACGAGTACCGGAATACGGCGTGACCTGCACGGATGAGGTTTCCGGCAAGGGCAAAGTGCAGGTGCAGCGGCGTCCGGGCGGGTATAGCCACGCCTCATCGAGTTTTGTATAAGTCGGGCTATACTGATTCCGTAGGGTTCGTGTAGGCCTATCTGGAGTCGAGCATGGAGAAACCAGGGCATGTGCTCGACCGCGACGCGCAGTGGGCGGCGCTGGTGCGTTTCCTTGAGAGGGGAGGGCAGCCGCTGCGCATCGGGCTGGTCTCCGGGCGCCGCCGTCACGGCAAGTCCTTCCTGCTGCGTGCCCTGTGTGATGTGGCGGGTGGCCTGTACATCACGGCGGTCCAGGAAGAGGGAACGCGCGCGGCGCAGCACCGCTTCTGCGCCGCCATCGCGCGGCACGCCGGCCTGCCCGAGGGCGCCGTCCGACTCGATGACTGGGAGCAGATCCTCACCACAGCGCTTCAGGTGGTGGCCCGGCGCGCCGAAGCCGGCGGCGCCCCGCTGCTCGTGATCGATGAATTCCCGTACCTGCTCACCCACAGCCCGCAGCTGCCCTCGCTGCTCCAGCACCTGTACGACAGCTCGCAGTCCGACAGGGCCCCCGGTGGACGCCTCATTCTGTGCGGGTCGGCGATGTCGGTGATGCACGAGCTGCTCTCGGGCACCAAACCGCTGCGCGGCCGTGCCGTACTGGACATGCGGCTGGGCCCCTTCAGCTACCGGCAGGCCGCCGCGCTGTGGGGCATTGACGACCCGCAGCTGGCCTTCCAACTGCACGCGGTCCTCGGCGGGGCCCCGGGCTACCGGCAGTTGGTTCAAGACGATCCGCCGACCGGTGTCGACGGTTTCGGCGACTGGGTCGTGGACAACCTGTTCGACATCGACCTCGGCCTGTTCACCCGCAACGAGACGGAGTACCTGCTCCGCGAGGACCCGCGGATCACCAACCGCGTCGTCTACTACGAGGTCCTCTCCGCCGTCGCGGCCGGAGCCACCACTCCCAGCAAGATCGGCGGACTCATCGGACGTGAACGCACCGCCCTCGCCCACATCCTCGACGTCCTCCTCTCATCCGGTTACCTGCGCCGCGAGGACGACCTGCTGCGCCAGCGCAAGCCCACCATCACCGTGGCCGACCCGATCATCCGCTTCAACCAGCTGATCACCGTCCCCTACCCCGACCTGCTCGAGCGCCGCGAAGGCCAGCAGGTGTGGCAAGCGGCTGCCCCCACCTTCGCCTCCCAAATCCTCGGCCCCCACTTCGAAGAACTCGCCCGGGACTGGGTGCGGCTCTACGCCGCCGACGAAGCCGGCATCACCGCCGGAGCGGTCGGCACCACCGACATCCACGACACCCAGGGACGCGCCAAGCATGAACTCGATGTCGTCGCCCTCACCCCTGGCGACAAGCCGCGCACCCCAAAGGCGCGCATCTCCCTGCTCGGCGAGGCCAAGGCGACCGTCCGACGCCGTGGTGTGGAAGACCTGGAACGCCTGGAGCGCATCCGCACCGTTCTGGATTCTCAAGGCCATGACAGTGCCGATGCCGCCCTGGCCTTGTTCTCCCAGCACGGCTTCACCCCGCCGCTCCGCGAGATGGCCGCTCGCCGTGATGACGTTCACTTGATCGGCCTTGCCACACTGTATGGGCGCAACGACCATCAGCTGGGATCGCATGATGCGCTCCGGCATGGCACTTGACGGCTACGGCTACGGCGCTGTAGCGCGCTGGGCGGCGCTTCAGGGCAGGGAGAGCCTTAAAGTGACGCAAACGATGGGCCCGGCCGCCTGCCCGCAGCAGGCCCCGCTCGTTGCACTGCGCGAGGATGGCGTCCAGGATCTGCTGTTCCAGGCCGTGGGCGATCAGCCGGTCGCGGAACTCGCTGAGCACCGAGAAATCGAAGCCAGGATCGGTCAGTTGGAGGCCGAGGGCGTATTTCCAGTCGATCCGGCCGCGTACCGCATCAGCGGCCTGCCGGTCGGTCAGCCGCTCTGCGTACTGCAACACGCTGACCAGCGCCAGCATCCCCGGAGACACGGACGGACCGCCCCGGTGTGCGAACGCCGCCACGAACCGATCGCTTTCAAACACCGCCCCGAACTCGTCCCTGATCCGCATGGCCAGACAGCCGCGCGGGAACGCAGCACGGGCGACCCTCGCCGTGGACTCAGGCACCGCAGGCGCAGGCAACGGACGCATCGACATGATCCCCCCCCTCGCCCCCAGGAAACAGACCCGACAACGAGCAGTGTCCACCGCACCCGAAGGTCATTCCAGGCGAACCATCACATCGACCAACAGAGTTCCACAGGCGCTGATCGAATCGGGCCTCACCATGAATCGGGCGACAGAGTCGCTCAGGGGCCCGCGCGGCGCTGGTGCAGGGCGTGGCCGTCACTACCTCCCTCGGCTACCTCTACCAATCGACTTCGAGCAGCAACTGATCACATCACGTAAGCCGCAACTCACCGCATGAAACGCGGTGTCCACCCCCGGGGATCAACCTCACCGTCTCCCCGGCATCCCCCCGGGTGTCACAGCGTAACCGCGCCGGTCACGACCGCCGCTATTCCGGTGAGCAGCAGGATGATGATAAAGGCGATGCTCTTCTCGCCGGAGCGGCGGTCGGCTGCGAGGTCGGGCGTGAAGACAGCCGGGTCGGCGGGGGCATAGTGGATGGTGAGGTCGCGGTCGAGGGACAGACCCGGGTCGGCGATGCCGTCGAGGCACAGGGCGGTGACGTAGGTGCCCTCGTGGGTGGTGAAGGCGACGACGGGAGCGTGGTTGACGATGTCGTCGCCCTCCCCGTCGGTGTAGACGTCCTTGGTGACGGCCACGACACGCGCCGGGACGGCGAGGGCCGAGGCCAGCAGGGCGTCGCGGGCGCGAGCCAGGCGGATGTCGGGGCTGACCGCCGCGAGGGCGGTCAGCAGGCTGCCGAAGCCGAGCAGCGCCCACGGGTAGCCCCAGGCAACGGTCGCATGGATCACCAGCCCGACGAGCAGCAGGAAGACCGCGCAGTTCGGGCCGCTCCGTCCGCTCTTCTCGCCCACGGTGTCCATCACGATGCGGAACCGGTGCGGCTGCCCGGGCGGGTAGCGCACCTCAAGCTCCCGGCCCACCCAGGCTTCGCGGACCGCGTCACCGTGCTTGCCCGCGTTCGGCAGGGTGAACTCCTGCCCGGTGGCTGGGTCCTGGAAAGCGACCGTCACCGGTATCCCGGGCCTCTTGGAGTCGCCGTGGGCCGGCCGCTCCACCCGCACGATCCGCGCCGTCACCCATACCGCCCGCTGGGCCCGGGTCAGCCCGGCGAGCGAGAGCCCGTACCCGAGCAACGCCAGCCCTGCGGGCACCACCCACCACAGACCCAGGACCTCATGACCGTCCATCCGAATCCCTATCTTTCAGGCCGGCTTCGCGCCAGCCGGTCCGCGAGGGCCCGCAGGCCGTCGAGCCGGTGCGGGTCGTAGCCAAAGGAGTGGCATCCGCCCTGCCCCAGGACGATCGTCAGCCAGGGGTGTCGGCCGTGGCTGAACTCCAGATGAGGTTCCTGCCAGATGTGGTAGCGGTGGGTGCCGGTGAGGCCGAACACCTCCAGCACCCGGCCGTCGAAGGTGAGCAGCACGGAATCGGTGGCCGGCGCTTCGTGTAATGGTGTCGTCACGGTGTCACGCCGTCCCCGGCGTAGAGGTAGTCGCCGGGCCGGGCGGGGTCGGAGAGCAGCAGCACCTCGTCGCCAGTGCGGGGGATCCGCAGTTTGGAGACGATGCTTTGGAGGGCGATCCGGTCGGTGGTTCCGGACGGCTGGAGGACCAGGTCGACGATCGGGTCGAAGTTGACCAGTTTGCCGGTGTCGCTGATCGATACCACGACGGCGGATATGGTCGGTGCCCCCATGGCGAGCAACTGCTGGACGGTGAGGCCCGAGCTGTACGCGCCGATCGACTGCTGGACCCTGGCGAAGTCCTCGCCGCCGAGGAACGCGCGCGTGGTGCGGCCGTAGAAACCTTTGCCGTCGGCCACCTTGCCGACGATCTCGGCGGCCCGCTCTTCGCGGCTCTTGCGACGCTTCCTGAAGATTCCCATGACGGTTTTCCCTTCTGTTGATGTCCGGCGTGATTCAGGTGCAGGGGTTGGCGGGCAGCCGGAGGACGACCTTGTTCCCGGCGTCCGGCAGGTACGAGACGGCGACGACGCGGCTGGCCTGGAGGCAGCCGATCAGGCGGGCGGGGAAGAGCCGTTGGACGGCTACCTCGTACGCCTCGTACAACGATCCGCGGGTGCGGCTGATGAGGAGCGAGACCGGCAGTTCGGGGTTGCCGTCGGCGATCCGTCCGGTCGGGCGGACGGAGGCGATTGCGGCTGCGGCCCGCAGGCCGGGGGCGGCGATGTCGAGATCGCGACGGTTGCTGAGCCCCCGCCGGGCCCGGACCTCGTCGTGCACGGCCGACAAACACGTCCCGGTCGGTGCCGAGGTCGAGTTCGACCTGTCCGGTGCGCCCGGTCCGGTACCGCACCGGCAGAACGGCACCGGGTACGGCGGCGGCCAGTTCGGTAAGGCGGACCAGTTGCTTGGCGACCGAGTCGAAGGTCTCACCGTCCACAGTGCGGACCGATGTTGTCCAGCCACGGACTGGCGTGCCCGGCAGCGGTTGGGTGAAGCCGAGGCGTACCAGCCGAGTGCGCCGGACAGTCCCGCGGGCAGTATCGCCCGGTTGATCGTCTTGGCCATGGATCCCCTCCTCGCCGTCGGCCCTGCCTGACGGTGTGGACGGTAGGCGGCCGGGTGGCGCCTACCGATCCCAGGTTTTCCCGCCCGTTCCCGGACGACGTAATCTCGTGTCATGCCGTCCCCGAGCCAGCCGACCGGCGAGCGCCGTCCGCGCGCCATGGTCATCGACAGTGCCTGGCGCGCCCTTGGGCCGGGGCTGGAATCGCTGAGCGGCCCCGGTGGCGCGCCGTTGACCCGGACGGTCAAGCTGATCGTGCTGCCGCTGATCGTCAGGCCGGGGCTGCGTCCGGAACTCGCGGCCGATTTCCTCACATCGCGGGAGGCCGCGCGTCTCGACGCGCTGATCCGGGAGTCGGGTGCGCGCCTTGAGGCGACGGCACAGTGGTTCACGCTGCTCAAGAAGACCCGCCGGGCTCTGGGCATCGTGGCGGGCAACCCCCAGGATCTTTACTTCCAGCGCTGCTTCGAGCTGGCCACCGAACACGGAGCGCCCTCGGCCGGTGCGGACGCGGTGGCCAGGGCCGTACTTGCGGACGTCGCGGGCGCGGCCGGCGGACGCACGGTGGAAGCGCTGAAGGATCACCTGGCGGACGCCGACCGGCGCTCCCGGCTCGACGGGGAGTTGGCCACCGCGTGGGAGAACCGCCGGCAGGACCCGGCCGCTGACGCGGCTGCGGCAGCCGCGTCAGCGGCCGAGGTCCTGGAAGCCTGTGGCGCGCCGGGTCCGGCGAGGAATTCCCCGGAATACACGTCCATGGTCAAGGAGGGATACGGAAGCCTGCTCGGCCAGGCCCTGTGGGCGCACGCGAGCGGTGTCTGGGGACGCGACGATCTGCCGACGCATCTGGGGCTGACCGCGCGGCAGGTGCCGCCGCGTCCGGAGGTCGGCCGGGGCGCCTCGACCGCCACGCTTCCTGCGCCGCTCGACCGCACGCTCTTCGAGCGGCTCTTCGCCGTGCTGCAGTCGTCGGCCCGGCGCGAGGAACTGCCGACGGTGCCAGAGCTCGTCCGGCGGGAGATCGGCCGTAGTTGCGCTCCGCTCGGCCTGTACGACGAGAGCCTGCGCGTCGCCGTGGTCCTCGGCGGCCGGCTCGCGGTCGGGCTCGACCCGCTGGGCAGCGGTGTATCCATGCTGGGGCGGACAGCGGCGCACCACGCCGTCAACAGCCGCTGGCAACGGGAGGCTTCGGTACTTCGCGCCCGCAGAATGACCGTTTCTCCCCGTCCCGACCCTGACGGCGGAGTGCTGGACGCACTCGCCCAAGACCTCCGCACGCCATGGACCGCCTACATGCGGCGGCTCTGGGTGCGGCTGCACGGGCGGGATGTCCGCGAGGCACCGTTGGACGACATCGCGTCGGCCTGGGCAGTGCTCGACGGGGTCGCCCGCTCAGTGATGATGGACCACCGCGCCAGGGTCCGGTCGGCACTTCGCACACTGTCGACGGCCGCCGCGGAAGCGGCCGAGCCGAGGAACGCGTGATGGCGGAGGCCGATATGGACGTCCATGTCACGCGGGCCCAGGACGGCATGATCCGGGTTGCCGCCGACCCCGTCGGCCCCGCTTTCACCCGGGCCGTTCTCGACGTCGCGGGCGCGGTTCTGGCCTGGCCCGTCCTCGGG
The DNA here is from genome assembly GCF_044334165.1 of Streptomyces sp. NPDC020845. Taxonomy (NCBI): domain Bacteria; kingdom Bacillati; phylum Actinomycetota; class Actinomycetes; order Kitasatosporales; family Streptomycetaceae; genus Streptomyces; species Streptomyces sp. NPDC020845. The sequence goes on from NZ_JBIRSJ010000014.1 coordinate 313,044, forward strand.
GATCCGAGCTTGCCGGTGGCGGAGGTCCATGACGCGGGGCGGGCGCAGCAGTGGCTGTGGGCGGTCTACGGCGAGCGCACCGCTGCCGCCGTGCATGCCTGCGCGGCGGGGGAGCCGGTCGGCGTACGGGTGAGGGCGGACATGACCGCTCTCGCGAGCAGCGTCGCCCGGCTCGGCTTCGGGCACTGGGCGTTCCGGTGGTGGCCGGCGTCGCACATGGACGGGATCCCGGCGCTCCAACCGGACGTGCTCGGCCTGGAGCTGGCCGCGCTCACCCACCGGTGCCAGCAGCTGTTCGACGACTTCGGCGATCAACCCGATGACTGCGTGGCCGAACTGATCCAGGAGCATCAGGCGGCGCTCGACCCGCTGATCCAGTGGTGGCGCGCGGCACCGCAGCCGGCGGATACGGCGCGCCACCTGGAGAGCGTGCTGCGGCTGATCGACGAAGCGGCGGACAGCGCCGGGCTGGACGGGCAGGCTCTGCGTCGCCTCCGGTCGTCCCTGGACGAGCGCCGTCCGGTCGGCACGCCGGTCGACCTCGGCGCGCTGTTCACACGGCACGGCGACTACGCCCTCGCGGCGGGCGATCCGATCGTCGCGGGCGGCCGGGTGATTGCGCGGGGCTCGGGGACCAACGACTGGCGCCGCTACCCGCCCGGCTTCGTCGACGCGGCCGAGAACGCGGTGTCCTGGACCGCTCGCGCGCTCGGCGCGCGACGGCAGATCGAGGTCGAGGTCGTCGCGGACGTCGCGGCACCCGCCGCCGGTGTGCCCCTCGTCGCGGAGGTCCGCGTGGACGGTGGCCAGGCGAACCGGGTGCCCCTCGCCCGACGGGACGACATGTGGACCGGCCGGGCGGACCTGGACCTACCGGCTGCGGCGATGCCGCCGCGTATCGAGGTCGGCGTCCTGCTGCCCGGCTTCGACCCGGGCCCCGGCGCCTTTGATGAAGTCGAAGGCCGCGCCGACCGCGACGCGATCCGTGACCTGGTCCGGCGGCGGCTGGCGGCCGTGGCACAGCCTCTGCCGCATGATGCGTTCGCGGGGCCGTTCCTTGCCGAGATCGCCGCCGCTTCCACCGGTGAGGATTTCTAGCGGATGCCGGACGAGGAGGCAGTGGTTCCGCTGTACGGAGAGCCGTTCGACAGCGGCCTCGCCCTGGCCGAGCGCCATCAGCTGACCCCGGATCTTGCCGCCGCGCGCACCGTCTACGAGGAGTTGCTCACCGCGGCCGAGTCCATCGAGGACTCTCCCGACGTGCGATTCCTGCGGGCGCACCTGCTGTCCAACATCGGGACGGTCCAGCTCACCGCCACGGACCTGGCCGGGGCGGCAGCCGTCATCGAGCGGGCCCTCGGCCTGCTGCGCGGCATCGAGTCCGTGCCGATGGGACCGCTCGGTCGGCAACTGTGGCTGGAAGTCCTGCTGAAGACGCTGCTCGGCAAGGCCGACCTGCTGCGCAGGACCGGGCGTCTGGACGAGTCGCTGGCATGTCTCGACGAGGCGGCGGCCCGGCTGCCTGAGTTCGACGATCCCGAGGGCATGCGCACCGCCGAACTCGGCCTGAGCCGGGTGCATCTGCTGATGGAACGGGGAGAGTGGGGCGCGGCCGAAGAACAGGCCTCGGCGATGCTGCCCACCACGCCCGCGACCGTTGTGGCGACCGCGCCGCGGCTGCTGACCAGCCTCGGGCTCATCTGCGCCTCGACCGGACGGTTCGACCTCGCCGAGGACTACTTCGCCCGCGCGGAGGACAGCTTCCGGGCTACGGGCGATGTCGGTGAACAGCAGCAGTTGATCGCACACCGGGCATACGCCGCGATGCGCCGGGGTGACCTCGACCGCGCGGAGCGGCTGTACGACGAGGCGTCCGCGATCTTCGAACGACAGCGGCAGTTCGGCGACCTGGCGGTCTGCGAACAGGCCCGTGCCTTTCTCGCCGGCCTGCGTGGCGAGGCCACCGGCGCGGACGACCTGATGACATCGAGCCTGGCCCGCTTCGAGCGGCTCGGTGCCGAGATCGCCGCCGCCGACACCGTGCTGCTCGCCGCCCAACAGGCCTACCACCGTGGCGACATCACCGAGATGCAGCGCCTGGCCCAGGGAGCGCGCGATGTGTACCAGGCGCGGGGGGTGTACGAGCGGTGCGCACAGGTGGACCTGATGCTCGCGGAGACCCTTGAGGACAACCTGAACCGGATGAACCACGGAGACCACGAGAAGGCGTCCATCAGTACCGCGATCTCCCTCGCTCTGCCCGCCGCACTGGCCCTGGAAGCGGCACGCTACGATTTCGTCACCGCCCACGCGCGCAGCCAGTGGCTGGAACTGGCGGATGACGCCATGCGGCTGGTCTTCCGCCTCGCCGTACGCCGTCAGGATCAGGGACTGCTCTTCGAACTGGTGGAACATCGCTGCGCAGGCGCCTCGCTGGCGCTGAACCGTACGCCGCCGTCGGCGCCGCGTGCCCTGTCCCCGGTGGCCTCCGGGTCTTCCGAGGACACGGCGACGGTCTTCCCGAGCGCGGCCATGAAGGCGTACGGGCACATCGGCGGCCCGATGATGCTCGGGAGTGTGGCGGCGGAGGCCGCCGCCTCCGTCGGCCTGCGCGTCGCGCCGCCGCCCAAGGTGCGGATGCCGCCGGAATCCGGCCGCACCGCGCTGCAGGAGTACATCGCGGCGGCCGAATTCCGCTATCACCGACGGATCGTGAGCGAGGAAGAGGTGCCGTTCTGGTCGCCGAGGACCTGACAATCCGCCCGGTGGTCCAGGTCCGGCTGGCTGACGCCGGCGACCTGTTCATGACGTGGACGTGGACGAGCGGGGCCCGGGGGTTCGGCACCGGGCACGCGCCCAGTGACGAGGTCGACCAGGCGGTCCGTGCGCTGGCCGCCGCGCTGCCGGGCGCGGGCGAGGGGATGCGGCGCGCGTTCCGCTCGGGAGCGATGGCCGATCACCGGACCGAGCACCGCCTCGCGCGCGTGCTGGCCGAGGCGCTGTGGCCGGTGGGGCTGACGGCGCAGATACGCCACGTGTCGGCGGACGGCGCCCGCCCGCTGATCCGGATCCAGCCGTCGCCCCGGGTCGCTCAGGTCCCCTGGGAACTGCTCGCCGTCGACGACGACGTCCGGCTCATCGAACTCGCGGACGTCGTGACCACCACGCCGGTGTCGTTGCGTCCGCCAGGTCCCGCCGCGCGTTCGGCGCCGGATGCCGACGCGGACGCCGTCGTTCTCATCCTCGACCCCCGGGTGCCCGGATTCCGGGCCGACTCCCCGCTCGGTTCGGTTCTGGGACCGCCCGGCTCGGACCCGGAGCTGCTGTCGCTCGTCCAGAGCCGTCTCGACGCAGGCGCCGTCGAGCCGCGCCTCGCCACCCCGACGGAGGCATTCCGCCGCACCGACCTGGACCGGGACTGGCTGAGTGACGTGCTGCGCAAGGGGCCGCGCAGGCTGATGTACGTCGGGCACGTGAGCGGTGCGCCGGTCGAGGGCGGGCAGAGCGAGGACATAACTCTCCATCTGTGCTGCGGTCCACGGACCGTCGGCCTGGCCGAGGTGGTCCGCACCCATCGGCCGCTGTCGGCCAAGGACCTCCTTCTGGGCACTCTCCCCCTGCGGGCGGACGGGGCGCCGGGGGTGCGGATCTGGCCCGCGCCGCCGCGCGTTGCACTGATCGCCTGCGAGAGCGGCGGCGATCTGCGGTTCGCCGAGTCGTTCGGCCTGGCGACGGCGATGATCCATAACGGTGCGGAGCTGGTCACCGCTACCCGCTGGGCGCTGCCGACCAGCTTCGCGTTCCATCGGCTGGCCGGCCTGGCCGAGTCCGTACGCCCGCTGTCGGAGGCGATCATCGCCGTCGACGCCGCCCACGAGCACCGCGACCCCGTCCACCGGCTCGGCGTCTGGCAGCGGGAGCAGCTGGACCGCTGGCGCACCGGCAACCGGATCGAGCACTCGCCCCTGTTGTGGGCGGCCATGACCTGCATCGTCAGGTGACCGGCAAGCGATCCGGGACGGGTATGTGCGGTGTTAATGGATCTGTCCGGTAATCGGCTCGAGCCCGACAAGGTCAGCCCGGGTGACATGATTCCCGGCACCCACACGGCTTTCTGTTACGACCAGTCGCAGTCTGGCAGGGCACCCGACGGCCGGATCAGTGCCGAGCGGCACTTGCCCATCGCCGTCGGGAACAGCGCTCCGGTCAGCGAGGAGCGGCCCGCCATCCAGCGGGCCACCGGCACCGCGCTCACCCTCCTGCGTGGCTCCAATCTGGGCACCTGCGCGGGCATCCCCCGCGATCTGGCGGCGGACGGCGACGAGCACGGGTTCGCCCCGACCGTTGCCCCCCTGCCGGCACCACATCACTGCTGGAGCATGGCGCGGCCGACGTCTCCGGCGACTTCGCGGGCACGGCGAACCGTGGCTTGGCCCTCGTCGGCGCGGTGGTCGGCCCCGCGGCCGCACGGCGTTTCGGGCGCATGCGGTCGATGGCCACCTTCGTCATCGCACAGGCCCTTGCGATGGCGGTCCTGATCTTCACCGCCGCAACGGGGCGCGCGCTCTGGGCACCGGAAGCGGTGGCGGGGCCTGGGTGCCGGTCATTCCCGGTGCCCACAGGTTCGTCTTCCGCTTCCCGCCTACGCGCCCGACATCAACCTGACCGAGAACGGGTGGGCACACCTGATGACGTCTCCGAGCTGAAAAGTTCAGTAGCTGTTGCTCACGATTCGCCACCGGTTGTCGGCAGTACCGTTATCCGAATCCTGGACCGCGAACGCGCCGGCGGCGGTGGAGTTGTTCTGAATGCCGAGCACCTTGCCGCTGTGCACGTTACGGATTTTGTACGTCCCGTCTCCCTGATCGAGCAGTGTCCACCTGTGGTCGGCGGTGCCGTTGTCCGACCACTGCAGAACAAGAGCGTTGTCGGCTGTGGACATGTCCTGAACGCCGAGCACCTTGCCGCTGTTGGCATTGCGGAACCTGACCGCGTTTCCTTCGTCGATCATTTCCCAGTTGTGATCCGCGGTACCCGAATCGTGCCACTGCAGGGCGCGGCCACCATCGGCCGTGGACATGTCCTGGATGCCCAGCACGAAGTCGCTGCTTACGTTGACAAGGCGGACGGTGGCATTGTTGCCTCCGCCCTGGCCGTTGGCGTTCCAGTAGACGGTGTAGTTGTGGCCGTGCGCGTCGTGGAACGGGCCCAGGTTGACGGTGGAGCCGTTGGCGGTGGCGGTGAAGGCGAGCGAGGTGCTGCTGGTCCGTGTGATCGAGGACGTGTTCAGCGACGGCAGGGAGTTGAGCGAGGTGTTGCCGTAGTTGCCGGACAGCACCACCGGGCCGTAGGTGACCGCGGCGACGTTCGCGTTGTCGTTGGCCGCCCGCATGACGATCCGCATGGGGAGGCGGACGGTGACCGTGTCGCCGGAGGTCCAGGAACGGGTCAAGGTGGCGTAGCTGCCGGGCGTTGTGGTGATGTTCTGCGTCGTGCCGTTGACGCTGATGGTGGCCCCGGTGGTCCAGCTCGGGATGCGGATGCGCATGGCCCAGGTGCCGCTGACGTTGCCGGTGACCTGGAGGGTCGTGGTGTCGTTGACGGGGTACGACGTGGTCTGGGTGACCGTGATCCCCCGCTGTGACCAGTTGAGCACCGAGGGCACGAACAGGTTCACGATCAGCGCGGTGTCGCTGTAGAAGTAGACGGAGTCCATCAGCTTGGTGTGCATCTCCAGGCCCGTGCCCTGGCAGCACCAGAAGCTGTCGTAGTCGGTGCTCCAGGTGCCACCGCCCCACGCCGGACCCACCCCACGTCGGCCCCCCGGGTTGAGCGGGGTGAAGTAGGTGACGTGGCCGTGGTTGTCGGCCGGGTTCTGCTGGCCGATCATCTGGTTCAGCCACGCCCGTTCGTAGTAGTCGAACAACGCGACCCGGTCCGGGTCCAGCGTGAACAGCTCCCGGGTGAGCGTGAGCATGTTGTACGTGTTGCAGCTTTCGCACGTGTCCTGGTTCAGGTAAGCGGCGATGGCGTTCGGGGGGCGGAAGTGTTCCGCCTGGCTGTTGCCGCCGATGACATAGGTGTGCGCGTTGACGCAGATGTTCCAGGCGTTGGTGGCGATGTCCCGGTAGCGGGTGGTGCCGGTGGCCTTGTATTCCCGGGCGGCGCCGATCCACTTGGGCACCTGGGTGTTGGCGTGCAGCCCGTTCAGCCGGTCCTGATTGGATGCCAGCGGGTCGAACACCGCGCCGTGGTCGAACCGTTGCGCGGTGGTGAGCCATCGCGAGTCGCCGGTCTGGAGGTAGATGTCGGACAGCACGGCGTTCATGCCACCGAACTCGGTTCCCAGCGTGGACTGCATCTGCTGGCCGCTCAGCCGTCCGGTCCGCCAGTCGACCCATCCGGCCAGACTCAACAGCACGTCACGGGCTTGCGTGCTGCCCATGTGGCGCCACACATCCAGCAGACCGGCCAGGATCTTGTGGATGACGTAGTACGGCACATTGCCGTTGGACAGGGTTCCGGCCTCGAGAGCGCTGAAGTCGGACTCGGGGAAGCCGGACAGGTACCCGCCGTTGAACCCCGCGGCGCCATTGTTGGCCTGGCACTTGGCCAACTCTGTCACCATGTAGGCGGCCTTGTCCCGGCAGGTGGTGTCCCCCGTCGCGGCATACACCTGCGCCCACGCGGTGAGGAAGTGCCCCTGCACGTGGGTGCGGAAGGGGAACGTCGGCCCGTCCCAGCCGCCGTTGGAGGCGGCACCATTGGTGGGCAACCGGTGGTTGGCCCGGAAGTTGTACAGCAACCGGTCGGCATCGACGAACCGCAGGTAGTTCCGCGTGCGGTTCTCGTTGTCCAGCCATCGGCTCGCGGTCAACCGGACCTGACCGAGTTCAAAAGGATAGGCGGACACCCCGATCCCGGCCCGGACAGGGGCGCTTGCCGCTCGGGCGGGCGAGGATCCGACGACGGATTCAGCGGCGGAGGCCACGGCCGTGGCCCCGGCCGCCTGCAGCAGCCGCCGTCGGCTGACGGAGGAGGACAATGTGCACCCTTTCCATGATCAAGGAAAGCGGATACGTCCGTGGTGCTGGCATGGTCATGCAATATCCTGCTCATTTTTGCGCTGCCTTGTCGTTGGCGCAATCCCTGGCCCCGGCCTCCCGTAGCGTTTCGGAACGGGTTCACCGTCTGCACGGTGTGGCTGCCAAGAATCTTGTCCGCGCTGGTCGCGCTGCATGTTGGTACTCGCGGAGGGTTCCGCCGAGTCGTATCGGCGGCGGACCTCCAAGTGTCTTGTCCTCCCCGGTTCGTTGATCGGGTGGGGGAGTGGCCGCAGCGGAGCGGCTTGGCCGAGGGACGGTGGGGCAGGCCGGAGAGGATTGCGCGGTCGCGGTGCCATCGGGCTCGACCGCGTACGACTACCGCGACACCTACCTCTCCGCCATGCTCGGATCGGTCACCGTCGACGGCTCGCCGTCGGTGAAGCTCGCCACGGACGGCTTGACCACAGCGGCCGTGAACATCAGAGTCGCCACGGTTCCGTCCGCGGGACGCGACATCTTCGCCGAGGTACGGCTGGTGACGACGGCCGGACAGTGCGCCGCCGACGGCGAGTAGCTGCCGCGAAGCCTCCCTTGCGGTCCCCCCCACACCCATACGGAACTCGCCCCGCGGATAGCACATCGGCGCGACCCGGGACACCACGGCCTCGGCCATCAGAACAGTCCCAGCTGCAGGGACCCCGCCTGGCTGTCGGGTTCAGGCCGGGTACGGCAGGTGGGCCTCCGAGGTGCCGGCGGGCCGGGTGTGCACGGTTGCGTTCGGGCCGCCGATCCGCAGCTGCCACGGGTGCGGGCTGTCGGTGGTCACATGCAGGTGGCCGCCCCGGCGGCGCAGGTGGAAGCGGGCCGTCTCACCGGGGCCGTCGGTGCTGGCGATCACCACGGTGCGCTCGGCGCCGTCGGCGAAGGCGTGCACCCGCAGTTCGACGCCGTCCGCCCAGGCGGAGACCGGGTGCTGGTCGTCGGCGGCCAGCGCGATGACCGAGTCCGGGCGGGCCAGCAGCGGCAGGGTGTGGAAGCCGTGCTGCTCACGAGCCCAGCGCGGACCGGTGACCTGAGCGCCCGTCAGCACATTGGTCCAGGTGCCTTCCGGCACGTAGTACTCGACTGTGCCGTCGTCGGTGAAGACCGGGGCGACGAGCAGGTCGTCGCCGAGCATGTACTGCCGGTCGAGGGTGGCGGCGGCCGGGTCGTCGGGGAACTCCAGCACCATGGCGCGCATCACCGGGACACCGGTGGTGTGCGCCTGCTGCGCGGCGCGCTGGAGGTACGGGGCGAGGCGGTGCTTGAGCAGGGTGAACTCGCGGGTGACGTCGACGGCCTCCTCGCCGTAGTCCCACGGCACGCGGTACGACTTGCTGCCGTGCAGGCGGCTGTGCGAGGAGAGCAGCCCGAACTGCACCCAGCGCTTGAACACGGCCGGGGTCGGGGTGCCCTCGAAGCCGCCGATGTCATGGCTCCAGAAACCGAAGCCGGACAGGCCGAGGGAGAGCCCGCCGCGCAGCGACTCGGCCATGGCGTTGAAGTGGGACTCGCAGTCGCCGCCCCAGTGGACGGGGTACTGCTGGCCGCCCGCCGTGGCGGATCGGGCGAACAGCAGCGCCTCGCCCTCGCCTCGCTCGGTGCGCAGCAGTTCGAAGACGGCCTGGTTGTAGAGGTGGGTGTAGTAGTTGTGCATCCGCTCGGGGTCGGAGCCGTCGTGCCAGACCACGTCGGTGGGGATGCGCTCGCCGAAGTCGGTCTTGAAGCAGTCCACGCCCTGGTCGAGCAGCGTCTTCAGTTTGCCGGTGTACCAGTCGCGCGCGGCCGGGTTGGTGAAGTCCACCAGGGCCATGCCGGGCTGCCACAGGTCCCACTGCCACACGCTGCCGTCCGGGCGCCGCACCAGGTGGCCCTCGCGCATGCCCTCCTCGAACATCGCCGACTTCTGCGCGATGTACGGGTTGATCCAGGCGGAGATCCGCAGCCCCTGCTGCTTGAGCCTGCTCAGCATGCCGACGGGGTCGGGGAAGGTCTCTGCGTCCCATACGAAGTCGCACCACTGGTAGGCGCGCATCCAGAAGCAGTCGAAGTGGAAGACGCTCAGCGGGATGCCGCGCTCGGCCATGCCGTCGATGAAGCGGCCGACCGTGGCCTCGTCGTAGTCGGTGGTGAAGGACGTGGTCAGCCACAGGCCCAGTGCCCAGGCAGGCGGCAGGGCCGGGCGGCCGGTGAGCGCGGTGTATCGGTCCAGGACCTGCTTCGGGGTCGGGCCGTGGACGACGAAGTACTCCAGCGACTGATCCTCGACGCTGAACTGGACCTGGCCGACCGACTCGGAGCCGACCTCGTAGCTGACCTTGCCGGGATGGTTCACGAAGACGCCGTATCCACGGTTGGTCAGATGGAACGGGATGTTTTTGTAGGCCTGTTCGCTGCTGGTGCCGCCGTCGGCCTGCCAGATGTTCACGCTCTGCCCGTTCTTGACGAACGGGGTGAAACGCTCCCCCAGGCCGTAGACCAGCTCTCCGACGTCCAAGGAGAGCTGGCCGAGCATGTAGTGGCGGCCCTCGGCGTCGGTGACGAAACCGGTGCCGCGCTCGCCGACGGAGGTCAGCACACGTCCGCCGGCGGTGAACTCCAGCAGCCACGGCTGTTCCGTATCAACGCGCAGCGTCAGTTCGCCGGAGGACAGCTCCAGCACCGCTCCGTCCCGGCGTACCTTGCCTGCGTCCGCACCGGCGCCGGGCAACGCGAACTCCGGTCCCCGGCGCACCGATCCGGCATGGTGGGTGGTCCGCACGCCGATGATTCCCTCGGCCGGGGACCAGCACTCCACCGTCAGCAGCGGGCTGTTGAGGGTCTGCCCGCGTCGGCTCACGTGTTTAACGGGGGCGTACAGCGTCATCCGGTGGTCATCGGCGCGGATGTCGGCGACCTCGGTGGCATAGCGGGCGGTGCAGCCCGGACGCATCAGCCAGTAGCCGTCTGTGAACTTCATCGGGCAGGTTCCTCCGTCCGCGCGCGGTGCGCGGTGATCAGGCCCCGGTACCAGTGGTAGCGGTCCTTGGGGGCGCGGTTCAGGGTGTCGTAGTCGATCGTCGCGATGGTGTGCGCCGGAGAGCCGGTGGTCCCTGCGCCCGAACGGTCTGGGCGACGAAGTCCAGGTCGAACGCAGCTCTGGAGAAGCCGAGTCCGGCACCGAGCCTTCCGGTGCCGGACTCCTGTGCAGCGACTCCTGTGCACATGGGGTCGATGCGGACCTCAGACGGAGAAGGTGACGCGCGCGAGCCGCACCGGGCCACGCAGTCCGAGGCGGACGTCGTGCACACCGGCCGCCACGACGACGGGGACGCTCACCGTGGAGTAGTCGTAGGGCCCGGCCGTACCCGGGGACAGCGTGAGCACTGCCAGTACCGGACCATCACCCAGCGAGAGTTCGACCGTGCCCTCACCCGCAGCCTCCACCGCGATTCCGGCAGCCCCCTCTCCGAAATCACAGTCACGGAACACCAGCTCGCCCCCCACGCCGGCCACAGGGGCGACGGAGTCACCGGACGTCTTCGCGCGGTCCACGATCTCCGTGTCGCTCTGGTCGTCAAAGTCCACCGCGTCCAGGCCGCCCACCATGACCGGCCGGGGGACGGACGGCTCGCCGTCGAGGTCGACGGTCTGGACCAGGCGGATGTCCTCGCTGGACGCTCCGACGAGGATCTCGTGGAGGCCCGGTGCCACCCGTTGACGTCCCTGCGCCACGTCCCAGAACGCGAACGCCGACATCGGCACCCGGAAGGCAATCTCCGTGACCTCGCCGGGCGCGAGCGTCACACGCTGGTGCGCGGCCAGTTCCCTGCGGGGCCGCGGCACCGACGGCTCCATGGCCCGGGTGTAGAGCTGGGCGACCTCGTCCGCGGTGACGTCACCGGTGTTGCCGACCCTGAAGGACACGTGCAGTGTCCCGTCCTCGACGCGAATCGTGAGGCCTTCGTAGGAGAAGGACGCGTACGACAGGCCGTGGCCGAACGGGAAGAGAGGCGTGCCCTCGAAGTAGAGGTACGTCTGGCGGCCGCCGATCACGTCGTAGTCGAGGAGGTCGGGCAGGTCGGAGTCGTCGGCGTACCAGGTCTGCGGGAGGCGGCCGGCGGGGGAGACGTCGCCGGCCAGGATCCGGGCCAGGGCGCTGCCGGCCGCCTGGCCGCCGTGGGCCGTCCACAGCAGCGTCGGCACCTCCGCATGGTCGACCGTGTACGGGTACGCCGACACCAGTGCCAGCACCGTGTTCGGGTTGGCCGTGCGGGCCGCGCGCAGAAGGCGCTCCTGGTGGCCGGGGAGGGCCAGGGTCGTACGGTCCTCGGTCTCGCGTCCGTTGATGTGCGGATCGTTACCTGCGACCACCAGGACCACGTCCGCCTGCGAGGCGACCCTGCTCACCGCGTCCTCGCCGCTTTCGACGACGACGACCTCGAAGATCTCCCCGTTCCCGTCGGCGACCTTGAGGCCGTCGGCGGCGACGGAGACGGGGCGACCCGTACCGATGTGCCGAAGAAGGTGCCCGTTCTCGTGCGGTTCCAGGCGGAACGTCTCCTGGACGACCCAGCCTCCGGGCTGGTCCGCGGAGGCTCGGACATGACCGTCCTCGGCGACGGAGAGATAGCGGCCGTCGGGGGCGCGCAGGGTCAGCACGCCCTCGCCCCAGTCGATGAGGGACAGCTCGGTGCCGGTCGCGTCGGTGGTGAGCGGGGGCAGGTCCGTCCGGCCCGCGAGCAGGGCCGGGTCGAGGGCGCCTTCGGCGCCGCGAACCTCGTCCTCGGCGTCCGCCTCGGGCACGTGCAGGAAGGTCCCGGCCGAGGTCTTCAGCAGAATCCGGTCCACGCCCTCCGCGAACCGCACGCGCTCCGAGCCGAACCGCTCGCGCAGGCCCGCCAACGGTGTGCAGCGGTGCAGGAGCGTGCCGCTGTACCAGTCGAGCTTGCACTCGTCGGCGAGCAGACCGACCACGGCGAGCCGGGTGTCCGGGGCGAGCGGCAGCAGGCCGCCGTCGTTCTTGAGCAGCACGACCGCCTGCTCGGCGGCCTCCTGGGCGAGGGCGCGGTGGGCTGGGGTGTCGAAGTCCGTGGTGAGCGCGTGCGGGTCGTACTCCGGGTCGAACTCGCCGAGGCGGAAGCGGACCGAGAGCTGGCGGCGGACCGCCGCGTCGATGTCCGACTCGGTCAGCAGGCCCCGCTCCAGGGCGCCGCGGACCCGTCCGGTGATCTGCGAACTGTCGGTGCCGTGGTCGGTGAAGCTGTCGACGCCGGCCCGCAGAGCGGCGGCCGTCGCCTCCTCGTGGGTGTCGAAGTAGTGCTCGGAGTCGACCAGATTGGAGGGCGCGCCCGCGTCCGAGCAGACCAGCAGGTCCTCGTCGGTCCAGGTGCGCAGATGCTCGCGCAGATATGGCGAGACATGGTTCGGGCGGCCGTTGACCAGGTTGTACGCCGGCATCACACCGGCCACGGCGCCCGCCTCGACCGTCTCGCGGAAGGCGCGCAGGTCGTATTCGTGCAGGACGCGCGGGCGGACCGAGGAGGACGTGACGTCGCGGCCCGTCTCGTTGTTGTGGGCCAGCCAGTGCTTGAGGACGGGCGCGGTGCGCCAGTACGTCGGGTGCTCCCCGCGCAGGCCGTGCGTGTAGGCGGTGGCGATGGCCGAGGTGAGCTTCGGGTCCTCCGAGTAGCCCTCCTCGTTCCGGCCCCACAGAGGGTGGCGCAGCAGGTTCACGGTCGGGGACCAGACGTTCAACCCCACGCGGTCGTCGCGGGCGCGCATCGCCCGGACCTCCTTGGACACCGCCTCGCCGACCCGTCGTACGAGATCCGTGTTCCAGGTCGCGCCCAGACCCACCGCCTGCGGGAAGACGGTGGCCGGACCCATCCAGGCCACGCCGTGCAGGGCCTCCTGGCCGGTGCGGAACGCGGCGACGCCGAGCCGCTCCACGGCGGGCGCGAACTGGTGCAGGCATCCGATCTTCTCGTCGAGGGTGAGCCGCGACAAAAGGTCGTCGATGCGCTTCGCGAACGGCAGTTGCCGATCGCGGAAAGGCGGAGTTGGCGGCGTGTGTGCGGTCACTTGGGGGTCCCCTTGCGGTGGAGCGGTGAGGCGCTTTCGAAGCGCTTCGATGCTCAGCCGACCCGGGGGCGGGTGTCAAGACGCGCTGGCCTCCGAGTTCTGACCGTGATTTCAGGTATCGCAAGAGTGCGGTCGGATCCTCCACACCTCGGAGGAATCTTGGAATCGACCCTTGTGTACCCCCATGCCTTCACTTAACCTCGCTGCAACATCGAAGCGCTTCGACTAAGGGGCCGCCCACGTGTGGGGTGGGCGCTTTTCGGTAGTGGTCGGAGGACTGCTTCAGCTCAGCCAGTTCCACCAGGGACACTACAACCGACGGCCCACCGCCGGGTGTCCAGGTGCGCCATGAAGGGTTGACGCAATGACGTCGAATGCCGCCTCCATCTCCTCGGGACCCAGCCGGAGAAGCTTTCTCGCGTCCACGGCGGTCGCCACCGCAGCGGTGGCCGGTGGGATGCCGCTGCTCGCCGCCTGCGGCGGGTCGGACGGTAAGTCGCGGGAGGGGACCACGTCGGGCAAGGCAGCGGACAAGCTGCTCCCCGCCTACGTCGCCAGCACGGTCTCCAAGCCGGACCTGCCGTCAAAGAACGGTGCGTCGGCCGGATACACCGGCAAGGTCGACATCGCGGCGCTTGCCACCTCGGTCCCGGACAAGCTCGGCACCGGCGCTCCCATCAAGATCATGTCCCCGTTCTGGGGCACCCCTCCGAAGCCCGGGTGTGCGTACTACAAGGCGGTCGACGCGGCGGCGGGCACCAAGGTCACCTGGCAGAACCAGGACGGCACCACCTACGGTGAGAAGCTCGGCGCCGTCCTCGCCTCCAGCTCCATACCCGACATGGTGGTCGTGCCCATCTGGGAGCTGGTGGGCAAGATCTCGAACGCGGTGGCCGCGAAGTTCATGGACCTCGGCCCCTATCTGGCGGGCGACAAGGTCAAGAAGTACCCGAACCTGGCCGCGATCCCCTCCGACTCCTGGCGGATGAGCATCTTCGGCGGCGCGCTGCGCGGCATCCCGATGCCCTCCGCCGCCGCGACGTTCATCGTGCCCTACTACCGCAAGGACATCTTCGACAAGAAGGGCTACACCGTACCCAAGTCACCCGAGGAGTTCCTCAGCTGGGCCAAGGACGTCACCAGCCCCAAGGCCAAGGTGTACGCCTGCGGGGACAACATGTCCTGGATATCGGCGGGCATCTTCGGCGTCCGCCCCTCCGGGACGCTCGGCTGGAACATCGGGGACGACGGCAAGCTGACCTACCGCATCGAGCAGCCCGAGTACCTCGAGGCCCTGGAGTGGACCCGCAAGCTGTTCGACGCCGGTGTGGTCCATCCCGACGACAAGGCGCGCACGGGCGACGCGGGCCAGCGGTTCACCGCCGGACAGATCCTGGTCTTCAACAGCGACGCCTCGGCCTGGTACGTCAAGACCGCCGAACAGGCGCAGTCCAACCCGGACTTCAAGATGGAGGCAATGGACTACTTCGGCGCCGACGGCGGCAACCCGAAGCTGTGGGCGTCCCAGCCCGCCACCATCTGGTCGCTGATCCGCAAGGGCGCCTCGAAGGAGACCGTGGAGAACGCGCTGGCCGCCGCCAACTTCGCGGCAGCGCCCTACGGCACCAAGGAGCGGATGCTCGTCGACTACGGCGTCGAGGGCACCCACTACACGGTCAAGGACGGTGTCCCGGCCAAGAACGACCGGGGCAACTCCGAGGTGATCAACGCCTGGGTGATGCTGGCCGCCCCGGCTCCCTACTTCGCCCACCCCGACTTTCCCGATGTCGCCCGCAAGCAGGTCGAGTGGCAGCAGCGGATGGGTGCCTTCATGAAGAAGACGTCCACCTACGGCATGAACATCGTCGAACCGACCCGCTACGCGAACCTCTCCAGCCAGTTCGAGCAGTTGGAGATCGACTTCGTGCGCGGCCACAAGAAGCTGTCCGATGTACAGCAGGCCATCTCCACCTGGAAGTCCTCCGGTGGCGACAAGCTGCGCGACTGGTACAAGCAGCTTCTCGACAAGAACGGCAGCGGCAACTGATGTCGCTCACGGCCGGGAGCCGGCCCGACGGGACTCGTCCCCCCGCGGCCGTTGAGGAGCCGACAGCCGCGGTCGCCACCACGGCGGCGAAGGCGCGGGTGCCACGCAGGAGGAGCAAGGCGGGCAAGATCCCCTGGCGGATCCGGCTGCGCCGCGACCGCACGCTCATCCTGCTGACCTTGCCCGTCATCGTCCTGCTCCTGCTCTTCAACTACATCCCCCTGCTCGGCAACGTCGTCGCCTTCCAGGACTACGACCCGTACGTCTCCAGCAACGGCATCACGGCGATCTTCCACAGCCCCTGGGTGGGCGTGGAGCAGTTCTCGCGGATGTTCGACGACCCGCTGTTCTGGAGCGCCACGAAGAACACCATCGTCCTGTTCGTGCTCCAACTGGTGCTGTTCTTCCCGGTCCCCATCGTCCTCGCGCTGGTCATCAACAGTGTGGTCCGGCCCCGGGTGCGGGCCGTGGCGCAGGCGATCATGTATCTGCCGCACTTCTTCTCGTGGGTCCTCGTGATCACCGTGTTCCAGCAGATCCTCGGTGGCGCGGGCATCATCGCGCAGACCCTGGAGAAGCACGGGTGGAGCGGCTTCGACCTGATGACCAACGCGGACCTCTTCAAGTATCTGGTCATCGGGCAGGCCGTGTGGAAGGACGCCGGCTGGGGGATCATCGTCTTCCTCGCGGCCCTGTCCGCCGTCAGCACCGATCTGTACGAGGCCGCCGCCATGGACGGCGCGGGGCGCTGGCGACGCATGTGGCATGTCACGCTGCCCGCGCTGCGCCCGGTGATCGCCCTGTTGCTGGTCCTGCGGGTGGGTGACGCGCTGAGCGTGGGATTCGAGCAGTTCCTGCTCCAGCGGTACGCGGTCGGTGCGGGGGCCAGCGAGGTCCTCGACACCTACGTGTGGAACATGGGTATCCAGAACGGCGACTTCAGCTATGCGGCCGCGGTCGGCCTCGTCAAGGGAGTCATCGGAGTGTGCCTCGTCCTGGGCGCGAACAAGTTCGCGCACCTGCTTGGCGAGCAGGGGGTGTACAAGAAGTGAGCCTCAACACGCAGCTCATCCGCAGCCTGAAGGCTCCCGCCCGCCCCGCGTGGGAGGAGCCGCCGAGCAAGGCCGGACTCACCGCCAAGGGCGGCTTCCTCTTGCTCTGCTGCCTGGGGGTGCTCGGTCCGCTGTGGATCGTGATCGTCACCAGCCTCTCTCCCAAACCCGTGATCGACCGGGTCGGCGGCCTCGTCGTGATCCCCCAGGGCATCACCTTCGTCAACTACACCGAACTGCTCGGCGGCGGCCAGGTCAGCCGCGCGATCATGGTCTCGGTGGGCGTCACGCTCTTCGGCACGCTGTTCTCGATGACGGTGTCGGTGTTCGCGGCCTACGGTCTGTCCCGGCCGGGCAGTCTGGGCCACCGGTTCTTCCTGATGACCATGATGGCCACCATGTTCTTCGGAGCCGGGCTCATTCCGACGTACCTTCTGGTGCAGTCGCTGGGCCTCACCGACACCTATCTGTCGCTGGTTCTGCCGAGCGCGGTCAGTGTCTTCAACATCCTCGTCCTGCGGGCCTTCTTCATGGGGATCTCCCCCGAGCTCACCGAGTCCGCCCGCATCGACGGGGCCAGTGACCTGCGCATCCTGCTGACCATCATCTTGCCGCTGTCGCGCGCGGTGCTGGCCGTCATCTCCCTGTTCTACGCGGTCGGCTACTGGAGCGCCTGGTTCAACGCCTCCATCTACCTCACCGACCAGCAGATGATGCCGCTCCAGAACGTGCTCATCCAGCTGGTCCAGAAGAACACTCAGGCCCCGACCGGCCTCCAGCAGGCGGTCCGCACCGGCGAACTCTCCTCTCTGGGGCTGCAGATGGCCGTCATGGTCCTCGCGCTGATCCCCGTCGCGGTCGCCTCCCCCTTCGTCCAGCGGCACTTCAAGAAGGGCATGCTCACCGGAGCCATCAAGGGCTGAGCCCCCTGGGCTCCGAGTCCCTCCGTAGGTCCGGCCGCCGTGTGCCGCCCGCGGCTCTGCCGTGGCTGGTCGCGCAGGGTCCCGGAGCCCCTGGCCCTTGCTCAACTTCCCCCTTCGTCACGACCGAGGTATGTCATGAGCACGTTTTGCCTCAGCAGACGTTCCGTTCTTGCCGGTTCCGCTGTCGCCGCCGCGGTCGTCTCCCTGCCGACGGCTTCGGGGCAGGCGCAGGCGGCTGCTTCCGCGGCCGTCGCGAAGAGCGGCTACCGGTGGCGCAACGCCGTCATGGGCGGCACCGGGTTCGTCACCGGAGTGTTGTTCCACCCGTCGATGCGCGGGCTCGCCTACGCCCGGACCGACATCGGGGGCGCCTACCGCTGGGACGACCGGGCCGACCACTGGATCCCGCTGACCGACCACCTCGGCTGGGACGACTGGAACCTCCTCGGCGTCGAGGCCATGGCCGTCGACCCGGTCCACCCGAACCGGGTGTACCTCGCCACCAACGGGCGCGGCGTGCAGTACGGGGAGCCCGCCTGATGCCCGACCTGAGTGACGCGACACGAGGCCGCCTGCTCTTCGGCGGCGACTACAACCCCGAGCAGTGGCCCGAGGAGACCTGGCACGAGGACGTCCGGCTGATGAAGGCGGCCGGGGTCAACTCGGTCACCCTCGGCGTCTTCTCCTGGTCGACGCTGGAACCGGAGCCCGGTGGCCGGGAGTTCGGCTGGCTGGACACGCTGATGGACCTGATGCACGACAACGGCATCGGGGTCGTCCTCGCCACTCCCACCTCCTCGCCCCCGCCCTGGATGGGCCGGCTGCACCCGGACACCCTGCCCGTCACCGAGGACGGCCGCACCGAGTGGTGGGGCGGTCGGCAGCACTTCTCGCACTCCAGCGCCACCTACCGGCGCTACGCCGCCGCCATCACCGAGGACCTCGCCGCCCGCTACGGCGGCCACCCCGCCCTCATCATGTGGCACATCAACAACGAGTACTGCACCTTCGACTACGGCGACCAGGCCGCGGCCGCCTTCCGCCGCTGGCTGCGCGAGAAGTACGGCTCGCTCGACGCCCTCAACGAGGCCTGGGGCACCGCCTTCTGGAGCCAGGGCTACGACACCTGGGACGGCATCCTGCCGCCCCGTATGCCCCACTACATGCGCAACCCCGGTCAGGTGCTGGACTTCAGGCGCTTCACCTCCGACATGCTCCTGGAGTGCTACGTCGCCGAGCGGGACATCGTCCGCCGCCACACCCCGCACCTGCCGGTCACCAGCAACTTCATGCCGCTGTGGTTCGGCCAGGACGCCTGGCGCTGGTCGGAGGAAGAGGATGTCGTCTCCGTCGACATCTACCCCGACCCGCGCGACCCGCTGGGCGCCCAGAGCGGCGCCCTCGTCCAGGACATGACCCGCTCCCAGGCACGCGGACCGTGGATGCTCATGGAACAGGCGGCCGGGCCCGTCAACTGGCGGGGCGTGAACCACCCCAAGCCACGTGGCCTCAACCGGCTCTGGTCCCTCCAGGCCGTGGCCCGGGGCGCCGACGCCGTCTGCTACTTCCAGTGGCGGCAGTCCCGGCAGGGCGCGGAGAAGTTCCACTCCGGCATGGTCAGCCATGCCGGGGAGGACGGCCGGACCTATCAGGAGGTCAAGCAGCTCGGCGCGGACCTCGCGCGGATCGCCCCGGACGTTTCGGGCCTGCACGGCACCGCCGACATCGCCGTCCTGCACGACTGGAACTCCTGGTGGGCCGGCGCCCAGGACGGCCGCCTGTCCACCCAGGCGGACTACCCGGACGTCCTGCGCGCCTGGCACCGAGCCCTCTGGCAGGCCCACCTCACCACCGACTTCGCCCACCCCGAGCACGACCTGACGCCGTACCCGGTGGTTGTCGTGCCACAGCTGTACGCGCTCACCGACGCGGCGATCGACAACCTCCTCGCCTACGTCCGCGGCGGCGGCACCCTCGTGTGCGGTTTCCAGACCGGCGTCGCCGACGAGGACGACCGGGTCCGACCCGGCGGCATGGACGCCCGGCTGCGAGAGCTGTTCGGCATCCGGACCCTGCACGAGTGGTGGCCGCTGGGCGCCGGGGAGAGCGTCACCTGCGAGGGCTTCCGGGCGTCCCTGTGGTCCGAGGAGCTGGAGGCCGACGGCACCGCCGAGGAGACCGTGCCGTACAAAGGCGGTGAACTCGACGGACTGCCCGCCGTCCTGCGCAAGGGCCGGGCCTGGTACGTCTCCACGCTCCCGGAGCCGGAGGCGCTGCGCGACCTGCTGGCCCGGATCGCCTCCGGCACGGGCGTCCGGCCGGTGCTCGACGGCCTCCCCGAGCAGGTCGAGTGCGTACGCCGGGGCGAGGTGCTGTTCGTGCTCAACCACGGCCGCGAGCCGGTGACCGTGGAGGTGCCCGGCACCCATCACGAGCTGCTGGCCGGGGAGGCCGTCACCGACCGGGTGACCCTCGGCCGCTACGGCGTGGCGGTGCTCCGGCCATGACCGCGATCAACGGGCCCGTCCACGGCACCTGGGAGCCGCACCCGGCCGCCCGCTGGGAGGACGGCTTCCTGAGCGGCAACGGCCGCCACGGCGCCCTTGTGTTCGGGGAACCGGACGCCGAGCGGGTCGTCGTCACGCAGCACACCCTGGTACGGCCCGGCGGCGACGGCGAGCACCGCCGTCCTCCCCGGCTCGCCGCCGAACTGCCCGCACTGCGGGACCGCCTCCTGGCAGGCGACCGCACCGCCGCGGAGGGCTTCACCGACGGCCGTCCGATGCAGTGGGTGCAGCCCTTCCACCCCGCCTTCCAGGTCCGTCTGGCCCGCCCCGTCGCCGGCTGCCACGACTACCGCCGCGACGTCGACTTCACGACGGGCGTCGTACGGGCGACCTGCGCCGGCTGGAGAAGCCGGGTCTTCGTCTCCCGCGCCGACGACGTGATCGTCCAGCACATCACGGCGCCCGGCCTCACCCTCGACGTCTCCCTGGACCACCGCCTCCCCGGCGCCCCCGCCCACCTGGCTGTCGGCCACGGAGCCGTCGTCACCCCCGAGGGCGCCCTGCTGAGCCTGCGCGCCCGCTACCCCGACAGTGACCGAGCCTTCACCGGGGTCACCCTGGTCGTCGTCACCGGCGGCACGACGACCCTCGCCCCGCCTCACGCGCACGTCGAGGGCGCCCGGTCCGTAACTCTCCTCACCCGGGTCCGGCGGCACACCGGCGAACTCGACGTGACGGCGGAGGGCCGGGCCCTGCGCGACCTGCCGACGGTGTACGACGAACTCCTCGAACGCCACGTCGCCCTCCACCGCACCGCCTACCGGCGAGTCACCCTCGATCTCGCCGCCGGTGCGGCCGCACGGGCCCTCCCGGGCTCGGAGTTGCTGAAGAGACCGCGCGACGCTGCCCTGCTGGAGCGCCTCTTCGCGGCCGGCCGCTATCACCTGCTGTCGGCCGGCGGGCTCTTCCCGCCCCGTCTGACCGGCCTGTGGACCGGCGACTGGAACACCGCCTGGTCGGGCGCGTTCACCAACGACGCCAACCTCAACCTCCAGACCGCCTCCGCCGCGGCCGCCGCCCTCCCCGAGGTCACCGAGGCCCATGCCGCGCTGATTCACCGCCAGCTCCCCGACTGGCGCGACAACGCCCGCGCGGTCTTCGGCGCCCGGGGCGTGGTCGCCCCCGCCCACACCGACGGCGAGTCGGGCCACTCGTACCACTTCAACCGCGAGTACCCCCTGCACCTGTGGACCGCGGGCGCCGACTGGCTGCTCAAGCCGCTCGTCGACCACGACGAGACCCACGGAACCCGCGACCCGCGCACCGCGTCCGCCCTCGCCGAAGTCGCCCTGTTCTACGAGGACTTCCTCACCCGCACCGATGACGACGGCCACCTCGTCGTCGTTCCCTCCTACTCACCCGAGAACCGCCCCGCCAACGCGAGCTGGGGCACGATCAACGCCGCCATGGACCTCTCAGCGGCCCGCCACGCCCTGCTCACCGCGGCCGACTACCACCCGGACACCCCGGAAGCCGACCGCTGGCAAGCTCTCGCCGAGCGGCTCCCGCCGCATCGGATCAACGAGGACGGAGCCCTCGCCGAATGGGCCTGGCCCGGCCTCCTGGACTCCTACGACCACCGTCACCTCAGCCACCTCTACGGCGTCTGGCCGCTCGATGAGATCACCCCCTACGACACCCCCCACCTCGCGGCCGCCGCCCACCGCGCCCTCGAGCTGCGCGGCGCCGAGAACGACTCCGCGCACGGCCACCTCCACCACGCGCTCATCGCCGCCCGGCTCCGGGACGGCGAACGCGTCGCCCACGCCCTCGGCCAGGTCCTGGACGGCGACTTCTTCCACGCCTCCCTGATGAGCGCCCACTACCCGAACCGCCACGTCTACAACGCGGACGCCGCGCACACCCTGCCCGCCGTACTGATCGAGATGTTGCTCCAGTCGACCCCCCACCGACTGGCCCTCCTGCCCGCGCTGCCGCCCGCTCTCCCGGCGGGCCGACTCACGGGCGTGCGCACGCGATTCGGCGCCGAGGCCGAACTGACCTGGGGGCCCGACGGGGCGACGGCGGTCCTGAGGCCGACTCGCACCGTCCGAATCGAAGTCAGAACTCCTTCCGGCGACGCGGAGCTGATCGATCTCGTCGCCGGAGAGGACCACGCCCTCAGCATGGGGGCGTGGTAGCACCCCCCACAATTCCCCCCACCCGTGATTGAACACCAGGACCGAGGCCGGTCCGCGTCCTTCCCAGGCGCGGTCGACCTCGGTCCGCAGCGCGTAGTAGTCCGCGAACGCGGCCTCGACGCCGGCGCACCGTCGGTGGTGGCTCATTCGACGGAGGTCGCGAGTACTTCGTCGCCGGCTCTCTCGTGTCCGGTCGCCCGTATGTGACGAGGGCTCGCTCCGAGCTCGCGGCGGCAGGCCTTGTTGAAGGCCTGGAGGTCGGCAATGCCCACGGCCGCGGCGATGGCGGTGATGGACAGCGTGGACGACAACAGGAGGTGGCGGGCGCGTTGAAGGCGCCGGCGCCGGATGTACGACACGACCGTGAGGCCGGTCTCGGCACGGAACACGCGCGTCAGGTGCGTGTGGGAGATTCCGATGGCGCGCGCGACGTCCGGTACGGACAGCGGGCCGGCCAGATGTTCCTCGATGTAGGCCTGTGCGGCGGCGACGAAGGGGTGGTGGCGTCCGGCTCCATCGCTCCTCGGCAACTCGGCAATGCGCCACAGGGCGGCCCAGACCTCGGCGGAGGCCCGGGAGGGAGAAGTCGGCATGGCCGTCACGGCGTGTCGGAGCAGATCGGCCAGGCGCGTGCTCTCGGCCGCGGCGTCCTGCATCACCGGTACCACCCGCGCGGTTCCGCCATCGTGAAGCCGTAGATGAACGTAGAAATGCTCCGATCTGCCCCGGTAGTGAAAGTGCACCTCCGTGTTCGGCGGTACCAGGCTGACATGACCGGGCCGGATGGCGTGGACTGACTGCCCGAGGGAGAGTTCGCCCGCGTAGTTGTACAGGTGCAGCTGCCACAGATCGGGCAGCCGGAAGACGTCGTGCGCGGTGGAGACGCCGTGCACCCCGACGCCGGCATCGACCACGGTGGGCGGCTCCTCGAGCCGTAGTGTTACGAGTTTCACGAGGACGGAAATTTACCAGCAGTGGAGGATTTCAGCCCACGACTCAGCCGGACGGGGCACGTACGTTCGTCGCATGCCAACCAGCAAGCAACTCCTGACATCGGTTCAGGTGGCGCGCTTCGTGGCGCAGGGATTTCTGCGCTTGGACGCAGTGGTGCCGCGGGAGATCAATGAACGGGCCGTCGCGACCTTGACCGAGGGCATACCAGAAGTGCCCTACGGCACTCCGCTGGGCGAGGCGTTCGCGCAGAACACCTTTGTCCACGAGCTGCTCGCTCTGCCGGTCATCGCCGGCGCTGTGGAGAGCCTGGTCGGCCCTGATCCGACCGTGGACCATCATGCGGTGCATGTGCGCGAGCCGCACGAGGGACAGGCGCAGCCGCTCCACGGAGACGCGATCATCGATGTGCGGCCGGACGCGTTCGACATTCAGCTCATGTACTACCCGCATGAGGTGACCACCGAGATGGGCGGCACGCTCAGCGTGCCCGGAAGCCATCTGCGAAGGGTCAACGAGACGGACGTCGGCCGCGTCCAGAACCTCAGGGGGCAGACGCGGCTGACCTGCCCGGCAGGCACGGTCGTCCTCGTCCACCACGGCATCTGGCACGGTGGCCGCCGCAACGACACCGCGCGCCGTCGCCACATGTACAAACTCCGTCTCAATCCGGCCGTGCCGCAGGTGCGCCTGTGGGACACCTCCGACCTGCACGACCCGGCCGTGACCGCGGAACTCAACACGTACTTCCCCTGGTACGAGCAGGCCACCGCCCGACTGGAGATCTACAACCGGGTCCTCCTGTGGCGGGCCCTGACCGGCGACCACTCGTTCGACATCGATTACTGGGTCACGCGCGTCAGCAACCGGCCCACCTTGGGGAGCCACTCATGAGACAGCAGATCCTGGTCCTGTACCTCGCGACGTCGGCGCTCGACTCCGATGTCGTGGGCTGGTCCCGATACGACGGGACCGGCCGAACCCGTCCGACAACCGGTGACAGCGACGAGCCGCCCTACCCCACCGGGCTTGCCGCGCTGCACGACGGATGGCGCCTGTTCCAGGCCTCCCAACTGCTGCCGCCGCAGTCCGGCCACGAGTACGACGTCTCCTTTCTCAAGCACGAGTTCTTCTTCGAGAAGCTGGAGGAAAGCTCCCGCCCTTGACCCGGTACGGCAACCACGCCCGAGCGTCCGGCCGGAAGCGTCCAGCCACGGGTGAACGGCAGCTCGTGGCTGGACACGTCCAGGGCGCCCGGCAGAGCTCAGCGGTTGAACGTCAGGCGCGGTGCCGCGTTGCGGGCCAGTGTGTGGGCCTGGTCGGGCCACCAGGTGCCGGCGGGCGGGTCGACGATGCCGTACTCGGGGTCGATCGTGCCGCCGGTGTTGCGTGTGCAACTGCCGTCGGACTCACCGGGGATCTTTATCCACAGGTAGGCGTCGACGAGCGGGACGCCGGTGGCGGCGGTGGGGCGCGGGCCGAGGCCACGGCCGGGCGCGTTGCACCAGATTTCCGGGTCCCCGGTGTATTTGCCCGGCTCCGGGGTCCAGGCGCCCAAACCGTTGCGGCTGGTGTCGATCACGAAGTGATGCAGTTCGTGAGCCGGTGGGGTGCCCACGTTCTGGTCGAACCAGGCGTCGGTCCACCGCCAGGTGGTGGGGTCGGTGGAGGAGACGGCGTTGCCGGGGGCGCCGTCGTTGGGTGCGGCGGACGAGTAGTACTGGCTGGCGCACGAGTCGGCGTGGCCGCGCGCCTGCTCGGGTCCCTCGTCGGCGAACCACATGCACTTGGATATCCAGGTGCCGTACCTGGCGTTGTGGTCGGTGGGGTGGGTGTTGGACACGTTCAGGGCGAAGCCATCGCTGTACCGGACCCCGGCGTCCAGCAGCCGCTGCGCCATATCGCCGACGGGTCGCCACTGGACGTTCCCCGCGTCCAGATAGACCGCGGTACGCGGTCTGGCCTTGAGTGTCTTGACGGCGTACTCCAGGTCGGCGATGCGGGCGGCTGTGAGTTCGCCGGTCGGGTCCTCGGTGGGCCCGCAGTCCTTGGGAAGGAGGGCCAGGCCGTCGGGTTCGACGACGACCACCGCCTTGGTGTTGCCGATGCCGGCGGCGAAGGCGTCGATCCACTGCCGGTAGGCGGCGGAGGATGCGGCTCCGCCGCTGGAGTACTGGGTGCAGTCCCGGCCCGGGACGTTGTAAGCGACCAGGACGGGGGTCCGGTTGACGGCCCGGGACCGGTGGACGAGCTTGTTCACCTCGGCGCGCACCTCGTCGGGCGTGCCTTCGGTGAACCACTCGGCCTGCGGCCAACTCGCGAGCCTGGCCATGTTCGTGGCGTTCTCGATGTCACCGTTCCCGAAGTCCACGAGCGCCTGCTTCGCGGCCTTGCTGTGCGGGTCCACGTAGAACCTAGTGGCCGGGGTGAGCACATCCTGCGTGGGTGTGGCCTGCGCCTGCGCCTGCGTCGCGGTGAGGGCGGCGCACGCGGTGAGTGCCGCGATGACGGCGGCCGCGCGGCGCCGTGGGCTGCGTGGTGGCATGGCTGCTCCTGGTCGCTGGATGGATGTGAATCAGTAGCCGTAGATCATCTTGTAGGCGACCTCGGGGAGGAACTGTCCGGCCGAGGAGCCGCCTCCGACGCCGCAGTTGCCGTCGGACTCGCCCGGAGCCTTGATCCACAAGAGCATCTCGGCGCCTCCGCCCAGCTGGGTGGGGGTGCCGATACGGCGGCCTGAGGGGTTGCACCACTGGCCGTTGGAGCCGTTGCCGTTGCGGCTGGTGTCCACGACGAACGGCTTGGTGTAGCCGTAGCGGGCGTTGAGTTCACTGTTGACGGCGTTGCCGTAGGCGGTGTTCTCGGCCGTGGTGAAGTAGTTGGAGACGTTGAGGGAGAAGCCGTGGGCCTGGCGGAGGCCGGCTTCGTGGAGGCGTTGGGCCATGGTCGCCGCGTTCGCCCAGCCCGGGTTGCCGGCGTCGAGGTAGACCCAGGTGTTGGGGGCCTGGCGGCTGAACTGGGTGAGGGCGCCGGTGAGCATGCCCTCGCGTTCGTCGATCTGAGCCTGGGTCATGCAACCGTAGTCCCCGAGGGAGTCCGGTTCGAGGACGACGACGGCCGGGCGGTTGGCGATCCCGCCGGCGAACTGGGCGATCCAGGTCGCGTAGGCGGACGGGGAAGCGGCTCCGCCCGCGGAGTGCCCGCCGCAGTAATCGCGGTTGTAGATGTTGTAGGCGACGAGGATGGGCAGTTTGTCCCTGGAGTCCGCGGCGCCCGCGTACGCGCCGGTGGCGGTGCCGATGGTGCCGCTCCAGGAGCCGAACCAGCGGGCCATCGGGGTATTGGCGAGGGAGGCGTTGATCGCGGGTGCCCGGCCGTCGCCGGGGTTGGCGGCGACCCACCTCTTCGCGCTGGAGTCGGGGTCCACGTAGAACCCGCTGGTCATGGTGGTCGGGTCGGCCGCGTGGGCGGACGGTGCGACGGCGAGTGCAAGCGGCAGCGTGAAGAGCGCTGCCACCAGGACGCGGAGTCTGCGGCGCATGACTGTACCTCGGTTTCCTGACAGGGATGCGTCGCGCGCTCTCCTCCCGAGCGTGCGACGCGCTGAGGAAGTGCGGTGGTACGACGTCCCTTGTGCCGGCGACTCTCCGGCAGGAACGACACGTCCGAAGATCGGCAGCGGAACATTGGGAGCGCTCCCACTGGAAGCGGTCCCAACAGCACCGAGAACCTTCGAGGGTGTGGTCGGTATCGTGTTGCGAGCTGGTGAAGCTGTCAAGGGTCGACGTACAACCCGCTCTTCACATGGCGAGGACAAGGCTCTACAGTCCACAACTGGAAGCGCTCCCAGTTCCCTTCGGTCCCTGAGGCTCCGTACCTGTCCTGTGCCGCCCACCGGGCGGGTGGCGGCGGCATGGGCGGGGGTGAGACGCTTCCCGTCCGGTCGAGCGGGAAAGGCTCATGGCTCATGGCAGAAGATGCGCCGCGTCGGCAGCCGACGCTCGACGAGGTGACCGAACTCGCCGGCGTTTCCCGCTCCGTGGCCTCCCGCGCCCTCAACAACGCACCGCACGTCAGCCGCGCCAAACGCGAGGCGGTCGAGCGGGCCGTCCGGCAACTCGGTTACGTACCCAATCCGACCGCCCGCGCTCTGGCCACCCGCCAGACAGGAGCGGCCGCCCTGGTCGTCTCGGGAGAGGATCCGTCGATCTTCGCGGATCCGTTCTTCGCCCAGGTGATCGTGGGGGCGTCGGCCGCTCTGGAGGAGGCCGACCTGCATCTGATGCTGTGCCTGGCCGCTTCCGACCGGGGCCGCAAGCGGGTGGAGGAGCTCCTTCGCTCCAAGGGCGCCGACGGCGTCATGCTGATGGCGCTGCGTGAGAACGATCCGCTGGCCCGTATGGCCGAGGAGGCCGTGATGCCCGTCGTGTTCGGCGGACGCCCGGTCGGTCCGGCTCCCCGGTGGTACGTGGACGTCGACAACGTCGGTGGAGCGCGCGAGGCGACCGAGTACCTGGTCTCGCGCGGCCGGACGCGCGTAGCCGCCATCTGCGGGCGTCTGGACACCGAGGCCGGGCGCGCCCGGTACCGCGGCTACCGGGACGCCATGCTGGCCGCCGGCCTCGATCCGTTCCCGCCGCAGGAGGGGGACTTCACCGAGCCCAGCGGGGCCGCTGCCATGGCCGCACTGCTGGCGAACCACCCCGACCTGGACGGGGTGTTCGCCGCCAACGACAACATGGGTGCGGGAGCGCTGCGCACGTTGCGCGAGGCCGGCCGACTGGTTCCCGCCGATGTCGCAGTGGTCGGCTTCGACGACCTGGCCGTCGCCCAGATCGCCGATCCGCCGCTCACCACCGTCCGTCAGCCCATAGCGGCTTTGGGGCGGGAGATGGCGCGCATGCTCGTCGCGCTCATCAACGGACAGGACCCCACCCCGCTGATCCTGCCCACCCGCCTGGTCACCCGCTTCAGCGCCTGACGCCTGTGACCCGGATTCCTGGCCCACACTGACACGCCACCAGAGGGACGGCTGGGTTGCGCCAGGCCGGCCTCCTTCGCCTACTGCTGAGGGGCCAGACCGCGTTGGCGCAGCCACTTCAGCTGCACCGCGGTGTTCCGGCCGAAGCCGCCGCCGTGGTCGGCGAAGGGCCAGACGGTCATGGTCCGGTCCGCCCCCGCGTAGTGGTTGAAGGCGGCGTAGACGGTGGAGGGCGGGCAGACCGGATCCATGAGGCCGACGCTGAACAGTGCCGGGGCCGTCGCCCGACGGGCGAAGTGGACACCGTCGAAGTAGTCGAGTGTGGCGAAGGTCGTCTCGACGCGGTGCGGACTGTGCCAGCGCAGGTATCTGGTGAGTTCCAGGTACGGGCCCTCCCCGCTGATCTGCGCCGCCTGGCGGAAGTGGCACAGAAACGGAAGGTCCGGAACCACTGCCGCCACCCGGTCCTGGGCGAGTCCGGCAACCGCGAGAGCCAGGCCTCCCCCCTGGCTGCCGCCCGCCACGACGACCCGCGCGGCATCCAGTCCGGGCAGTTCGACGATCGCGTCCACGGCGCGCACACAGTCCGTCATGAGGCGGCGATAGTAGTAGTTGTCGGGTGAGTCGACGCCGCGGGTCATGAAGCCTTCGGCCCATTGCGTACCGTCGCCCTCGCTGTGGTCCGGGGTGTCGTGGCCCTGTCCGCGGCTGTCGACGACGAGCTGGGCGTAACCGGCCGCGGACCACAGCAGGTGGTCGGTGGGCAGCCCGCGGCCGCCGGAGTACCCGATGTAGGTGACGACGACCGGCAGCGGCGCCTCGGCGCCGCGCGGGCGCAGCAGCCAGGCGGCCACGGGTTCGCCGTTCCAGCCGGGGAAGCGTACGTCGTCCACCTCGACCGTGCTCAGCAGGTGCCGGTCGGTGACCCGCTCAGCCTTCACCGCTCCGCCTCGGGCGCGGGTTTCGGCCAGGGTCCGCTGCCAGAAGGGGTCGAAGTCCTCCGGCACGGACACCTCCGGCCGGTAGGCGAGGAGTTCGTCAGGATTTTGATCAGACAGAGCCATGGTGGTCCTTGTGACGAGGGGCAGGAAGGGAAGCAGAGTGGCGGAGCCTCGGGCGCGGGAAGCCAACTCGACGCCGGAGACGGCGCCGGGGCGCAACGGGAGCCGAGGCAGGACGCAGGGCTGATCGAAGGTGTCAGAATGGCGGTTGCAGCAGTCGAGGGGATGGGGAAAGGCGACCGTGCCGGACAACCGATCGGGAAGACCTTCGGCGGACGAACACAGGGAGCGTGGCGCGGGACCCGCATCGGTGACGATCGCGTACATCGCCGAGTCCGCGGGCGTCTCGGTTCCCACCGTGTCGAAAGTGCTCAACGGCCGTTCCGGAGTGTCGGACGAGACCCGGGCCCGGGTCGAGCAGCTGATCCTTGAGTACGGTTACCGCAAGCCTCCCCAGAGCCGGAGCAATCTGGTGGAGCTGGTGTTCCGCGAGCTGGAGCACATGTGGTCCGTGGAGATCATCCGCGGAGTCGAGCGCGTGGCCCGCAGGAACGGGGTCGGGTTGCTGGTGTCGGAGTTCGGGCTTCCGGACGCGGACGGAAGGACCATCGGCGACACGGTGGGGCGGCGACCGCAGGCCGTACTGTCGGTGGCCCAGCTCCTTGAGACGGAGCGGGAGCAACTGACCGCCAAGGGCATCCCCTTCGTTGTCTTCGACCCGATCGACGAGTTGCCCGACGGAGTGCCGTTCGTGGGAGCGACGAACTGGAGAGGTGGTCAGGCGGCGACCCGGCATCTGGTCGAGTTGGGGCACCGGCGCATCGCCATGATCAGCGGGCCGGACCACGACTTCTGCCGCGCTCGGCTCTCCGGTTACGTCTCCGCCCTCGCGGAGGCGGGCCTGCCGACGGACCCCGGTCTGGTGGTGAAGACGCAGCTCTCGCGTGAACGCGGGTACGTGGCGGCGCGGGAGCTGCTGTCCCGCCCCGATCGTCCCACCGCCGTGTTCACCGCCAACGACATGCAGGCGCTCGGTGTCTATCAGGCCGCGCGGGAGCTGGGCCTGGGTATCCCGCATGACCTGAGCGTGGTGGGTTTCGACGACGTGCCGGCCGTGGCCTGGATGGATCCGCCCCTGACCACTGTTCATCAGCCGCTGGCCGAGATGGCGACGGCCGCCACCGAGCTGGCCCTCGCGCTCGGCCGGGGAGAGGCGGTGCCCCAGGTGGGGCTGGAGATCGTGACCACCCTCACCGTCCGGGAGAGCACGGCTCCGCCGAAGGAGGAGTGAGCCCGCGGGGAACGGACCGCTGTGCCCTGGCCGCCCGGGGGAGCGGGCGGTCAGGAGCGAGGAGAGGTCGGTCAGGAGGCCGTGCCGGTGGCCGAGGGTCCGGACTTGGTGACGTGGTAGGTGACGGTGGCTCCGCTGTAGAAGTGGAAGGTCAGTGTCACCGGCTCGGTGTCGCGGAGTGCGTTCAGGAATTCGGGGGTCAGGATGATCTTGCCGTTGGGGTAGTCCGGTGAGAAGGCCTTGTTGAACTCCTGGTACGGAGTCCAGCTGGTCTGTCCGGCGTTGCTGCCGTCGGCGTACGTGGCGTGCATGGTCGCCAGTACGTCACCCCGGTACTGGGTGGGGATGGTGAACGAGCTCGTCGTCCCGGTGGCGTTCGTCAGGACCGGCGTATCGTGGGTGACCACGTCGATCTGCCACGGCAGCCCGCGGGAGAACCGGGCTCGGAGCGTGGCGTTGACCCCGTAGGCACGATCGCCGGCGAGCCGGGTCAGGGCCTTGGCGGTGAGGGTGAGCCGGTTTCCGGAGACGGTGTAGTCGCGTCCCGCGACCAGCTTGGTGCGGCCGTGCCACAGACCGCGGAAGCTGGTGCCGTTCCGGTTCAGGGTGAGCGACTGGGCGGTGATGGGGCTGGACTTCGGCAGGAAGATCTTGTCGAAGGAGGCGGTTCCCGAGCGGGTGGTCCAGCTGGACTTGATCCAGGCGAACAGGGCGGGGTCCCGCCATCGCAGGGTGTCGCGGTTCAGGTAGGCGAAGGGGTCCCACAGCGCCGTGGTGACGCCGGCGACACGCGCCTCGTATCCGAGGTGTTCGAAGTACTTCAGCGCCTCGCCGCGCTCGACGCGGTCCGGATGGTTGTGGTCCGGCCAGCTGAGCAGGCCGTACTCGCCGAGGTAGACGGGGATGTCCTTGGCGACGAAGGTGTCGTGCATGCGGGCGAAGGCGTCGTCGAGGTCCTTCTGGGCGTTGTCGTCGTAATGGGTACCGCCCGCGATGTTCACGCTGAACGGGTACCAGCTGTAGTAGTGCACGGTGGCGACGAGGTTGCTGTCGTGCAGTGCGCTGATCGTGGTGGACAGGTCGTCCATGAGGGTCCGGGAGGGCGTGCAGCCCACCGTGGGCAGGACGAGCAGACGGTCGGTGTTCCCGCCGCCGGAGGAGCGGACGATGGAGTGGAAGGAGGTGTTGAGCTCGTTCAGGAGCTGAGTCTTCTGGGCGTCCGTGGCGTTGTCGAAGACCGGTTCGTTGACGCTCTCGAAGAGCAGTGCGCGCGGCGCGTCCCGGAATCTCTCGGCTATCTGGGTCCACAGGGAGTTGAAGCGGGCCAGTACCTCGTCATGATCGGTGGACATCTTCGAGATCCACTGCCATGAGTCGTGGTGGATGTTGATCACGACGTACAGGCCTTCGGCGAGCGCCCAGTCGACAACCTGCTCGACGCGGTTCATGTACGCGGCGTCGATGGCGTAGGGGGCGGTGGCCGAGTGGTGGTCGGTCCAGGTCACCGGGATGCGGACGCTGCGGAAGCCCTGCGCGCGGACGGTGGCGAGCAGCTTTCTGGTGGTCAGCGGGTTGCCCCAGGACGTCTCGTCGGGAATGGCGTCCAGGGTGTTGCCCAGGTTCCAGCTGGGCTGCATCGCCGCGACGGCGTCCATGGCGGAAGCCGGGACCCTGACCGCCGACGATGACGTTTCCCCCGTGCCGTTGGGCGAGGCCAGTGCCGAGCCGCCGGTCAGCCCCAGCATGACGACCAGCGTCAGCAGCAGGGCCGCCAGGCGTCCCGGGCCCCGACTGCGATGGTGTGCGGGGTGCCATATGTCCTTCATACGTCGTCCTTCTCGGTCGGTCGGGCCTTTCGGCCGGTTCACGGGTACGGTGCGGAAGGCTGCGCGGGTCCCAGGGGGTGCCGTCGGCCCAGGCGGTCGGCCATGCGCTCTGCTGTCATGACGGCTCCATGGGCGGAGGGGGCTGGGTATTGCTGCTCTGGCGGACGGTCAGGGTGGGCTGCAGAAGGACCCGTTCGTCTGTCGGCGGCTCGCCCCGCTGTGCGGCGGTCAGCCGCCGGATCATCTGGCCGACGGCCACGCGGCCCAGTTCCTGTCCGGGGCCGGACACGGTGGTGAGGGCGGGTGTGTGCTGCTCGGCCAGCTGCTCCGGGCAGAGGGCGACCACCGAGGTGTCCTCGGGAACGGACCGTCCAGCGGCCTTCAGCAGGTCTAGCAGCGGGCCGATCGCCGCCTCGTTCTGCACCACGAAGCCCGTGGTGCCGGGTCGGTCGGCGAGGATCCGGGTCAGGGTCCAGGCGGTGGATTCGTACGAGCCCTCGCAGGGCCGGTGCAGGAAGCGCACCCTCCGCTGCTCCGCCCGTTCGCGGAAGCCGGCGAGGGTTCGTTCGGCGTATCCGGCGTGCCGCTTGTAGACGCTGGAGCCGTAGCCGATGAAGCCCACGTACCGGTGGCCGAGGTCCGCCAGGTGGTCCGCGCACAGGGCGCCGGCGGCGGTGAAGTCGTGGTCGACGCAGGACAGTTGGTGCGGGTCGTCCGGTAGGCCGATCAGCACGGCCTGTGTGCCCCGGGCGCGCAGCGCGGGGATGCGGGGGTCGCCCAGTTCGACGTCCATGAGGATCACGCCGTCGGCCAGCCCGCTCGCCGCGACGCGCCGCACGCCCTCGGGGCCCTCCTCGTCGGTGACGAGCAGGACGTCGTACCCGTGCCGCCGTGCCTCGGTCGTGACCGAGATGGCGATCTCCATCATGACCGGGACGTACATGTCCGTCCGCAGCGGCATCACCAGCGCGATGATGCGTGAGCGGCGTCCGGCCAGCGTCCTGGCTCCGGCATTGGGGTGGAAGCCGAGTTCCGCCACGGAGCGCAGGACACGGCTGCGGGTCGTCTCGGAGATCTGGTGGGAGCCGTTCAGGACGTAGCTGACCGTGCTGGACGAGACACCCGCGTGTCTCGCCACGTCGGCGATGGTCACCATGATGGTGTGCCGGCATGGTTCAACCCGGGATCGGTCACCGCGCTGTCTCTGCCCGACACGGAAGCGATGTCCGGTTCGACGGGTGTCCGCGGCACGTGGTCGGGCAGCGCGGCGTTCGGACCCGACTTCGTGTTCGTGCCCGTCTTCCGCTGTCCGCCCTCCCCGCGGGCGGACAGCAACGCGGCCGCTCCCGCGGCCGTGGCTGCTGCGCCGGCGAAGCTTCTGCGGTTCAACTCGTGCGTCATGGTCGGGGCCCTTCCCCTGGAGCGTGTCGAAGCGCTTCACTTGGCACGGGAAGTTAGCGGGCTTGTTTCGTGCGAAACAAGAGCCCAGGTGCAAAGAAAGTTTCTCGGCCTGGTCCATTGACAGCCCGTACGGGCACTGGCAGCGTCGATGCGCTTCGATAACTCACGCTCAAGCCGTCATCCATATCTGCTTGCGGAGGGATCTGATTCGTGGCCACTCCGTTCCCTTCCGCTGCCGTCCAGCTGCCGTTCCGTGATCGGCGGGGGCGTCCTCACCCGCGCCGCCGACACCGGCTGCTACCTCGGTCTCAAGGACGACGCCTCGCTCGTCGTGGGCCGGACGGTGCTCAGGAGCTGGTTCATCAACGAAATTTCCCAGCCCGGCGTAGCGGGGACGGTGTCGAGTGGGTGCCACGCCTCTCCGAGCTGCCCACCGGATTGCGCTTCGGCGCGGCCGCGTCGGCATCGTGCACAGCAGCACCGCGGGCGGCGGGAAGACCAACTTCCGCTATGAGGACTGAGCCTGGCCCGGACTGACAACAGTGCTGTCCGCCCGGGAGTCCCATCGGGCGGACACCGGCTTTCGATCAGGAGGCGCGCCACCATCGCCACCCAGGGCATACGGGATGACGCACCGCGCGGCCGCATTCAGCGAAGGAGACGCGAATGAAGGGCACGTATATGACATTCACGGTGCCGTGGCGGAGACGCGTGACACGAACGACGGTGCTCACCGTGGTGACCGCCCTTTGGACGGCGCTCCTGGCCGGATGGAGCGCCGCCGAGACGGCACGGGCGGCCACCGTGGATCCGAACGCGTGGTACGTGCTGGTCAACCGTGGCAGCGGCAAGGCGCTCGACGTGTCGGGCGCGAACACCGCCGACGGAGCGAGCCTCTCGCAGTGGACCCGCACCGACAGCGCCAACCAGCGGTTCCAGTTCGTCGACTCGGGCAATGGCTACTACCGGCTGAAGGCGCAGCACTCCGGCAAGGTGCTGGACGTGTTGAACCACTCCACCGCCGACCACGCGGACATCGTGCAGTGGAGCGACGCGGGCAGCACCAACCAGCAGTTCCGGCCGGCCGACTCGCCGGATGGTTACGTCCGGCTGATCAACCGCAACAGCGGCAAGGCCGTCGAGGTCGACAGCGCCTCCACCGCTGACGGCGCCAAGGTCGTGCAGTTCACTGACTGGGGCGGGGCCAACCAGCAGTGGCAACTGGCCCCCACGACGGGAGTGCTGGCTCAGGTGCACACCGCCGGGCGGGTGAAGGACGCCGGAAACACGGTGCAGTACAGCTGGCCCGGCGTGTACTTCGAGGGCACCGTCAGGGGCACCGGCGTGGGCATCGTGCTCAACGATTCGGCCGCCGACTACGACGTCCAGGTCGACGGCGCCACCGTCGCCACGCTCGTCACGCCCGGCCGGACCACGCACTGGATCAACGGCCTGCAGGACCGCGCGCACACCGTCCGGCTCGTCAAGCGCAACGACAGCCCAGGGGACACCAGCGCGTTCGGAGGCTTCGTCGCCGCGCCGGGCGGTGCCGTGCTGAGCAAACCGGCGGCCCGCAACCGCCAGATCGAGTTCATCGGGGATTCCCTCACGGTGGGCTACGGCAACCTCTCGACCTCGCGCGACTGCACCTGGGACCGGGTCAGGCGGACCACCAACGCCGACGTGAGCTACGGCGCCCTGACCGCCCGGCAACTGAACGCCGACTACCAGATCAACGGCTATTCGGGCCTCGGCATGGTGCGCAACTACAACGGAGGCTCTCCGGACGTCACCTACCGGACCTTCTACGACCGTGCCCTGCTGAACGTGTCCGGCGACGTCTGGCAGAACCCGGGCACCTGGCACCCTCAGCTCGTGGTGGTCAACCTCGGCACCAACGACTTCTCGACCGCCCTCAACCCCGGTGAGCCGTGGACGCCCGACAGCCTGGCTGCCGCCTACCGCACCGCCTACGGCGACTTCCTCCAGAAGCTGCGGACGCGCTACGGGGCCACGACCACCATCGTGGCGGTCGGCACCGGCCAGTTCGCCGGCCATGTCCAGCAGGTGGTCAAGGCACGCAACGACGCCGGTGACAGCCGGGTGCGCTACTGGTTCCTCGACGACTCGGGGCTGGACTTCCTGGGCTGCGACTGGCACTACTCGGCGCACGACGACCGACTCGTCTCCGACCGGCTCACGTCGTTCATCGCCGGTCTGCCGATGGGCTGGTGACGGCACCGGCCACCCAAGAGCACCACAGACCCGACTACAGGACCTCCGACTCCGGAAGCGGTGCGGCTGGACCCGACGGTCGAGATCGCCCCCCCGGCCACCGTGCTCGGGCCGCCCCATGAGCTTCTTCATGGCGGCCCTTGTTCGGTGTCGTAGCACGGTGTTTTCGTGGCGCAGGACGAGGAGTTCGGCCCCTTTCGAGGGGTCCCGCCGTCGAAGCACCGCGGGAACGCAAGACCCCGGACTCGTCTCGCCGCCGGTCTTCACCGCTTCCGCATACGCGCTGGCAAGCAGGTCTTGACGGCAGGGCGGCCGACCGCTTTGACTACGTAGTCAATCAAGGTTTGCGCAGCCATTCCGGACGGCGACCACCTCCATGTCCCGCTCCTCGAGGGAGGACCATGCCCGACAGTTCCACCCCGCCCCGGTCCGCGTCCGGTGCGGGGCCGCGGCCCCGCACCGGACGCGGACCGGGCATGCACGACGTGGCGAGGGCCGCGGGTGTGTCCCAGAAGACGGTCTCGCGTGTGGTCAACGGCGAGCCGCACGTCAGCGACGATGTCCGGGCGCGCGTGCAGCAAGCGATCGATGCGCTCGGATACCGCCCCAACACCGCCGCCCGCGCGCTCATCCGAGGCCGCTACGGGCGGCTGGGCGTGGTGTCGGTCGGCGTCGAACTGTACGGGCCCTCCGCGCAACTGGTCGCCCTGCAGCGGGTGGCGCGCTCCCGCGGCTACGCGGTGGCGTCGGAGGCCGTGGCGGACAGCGTGCCCGACGGGCAGGCGGAGGCGATCGACTCCCTGCTCGCCCAGGGCGTCGACGGCATCGTGGTGCTCAACCCGGTCGGCGACGGCGCGCCGATCCGCGAGGTGGGTGATGTACCGGTGGTCAGCCTCGCCCTGGCCCGAGAGGACGGGATCGCGCCGGCCCGTGCCGCGACCGAGCACCTGCTGGCCCTCGGCCATCACACAGTCTGGCACCTGCCAGGACCGCAGGA
This sequence comes from Streptomyces sp. NPDC020845, assembly GCF_044334165.1. NCBI lineage: Bacteria > Bacillati > Actinomycetota > Actinomycetes > Kitasatosporales > Streptomycetaceae > Streptomyces > Streptomyces sp. NPDC020845. The sequence continues at coordinate 349,605 of NZ_JBIRSJ010000014.1, forward strand.
GTGGTGGTCCGCCCGCGACCGGCTCCAGGGCTGGCGGGAGGCCCTGGCCGCGGCGGGTGCGCCGGAGCCGCCGCTGCCGGAAGCCGGCGACTGGACCGCCGCCTCGGGCTACGCGGCCGGGATCGAACTGGCCCGCGTACAAGGGCTCACCGCGGTGTTCGCCGCCAACGACGACATGGCCATCGGCGCGATGCGGGCCTTCGCGGAGGCGGGCCTGGACGTGCCGGGGCAGGTCAGCGTCATGGGATACGACGACATCCCGCTGGCGGCATACGTCACCCCGCAGTTGAGCACCGTAAAACAGGATTTCCCCGCTGTCGCCGAGCGTGCGGTGGATCTGCTGCTCACCCGGATCGAGCGCCATCCGGATCCCCAGGCCATCGCCCGCATCCCGGTCCAGCTGGTCCTCAGGGAGTCCACCGCGCGGCCGGCGGCCCGGCACTGACGGCCCACCAGAAGGCGGGACCTTTCTTTGCCCGCTGTGAAGGTCCGACCTCTGAGCTGGGCGCTTCGTAACACCCGCAGGAGCGAGGTAATTGTGAGCGTTGACACATCACCCTGGCGAGCTTCCACCAGACGTTCCCTGCTCAGTGGAGCTCTCGCCGCCGCGATCTCCGGCGCTGTTGCGGCCTGCGGCGCCGAGTCGTCCCGGCCGCTGGCCTCCGGTCCGGTGACGCTCTCGCTGTGGACCCACGACCAGGGCTACCAGAAGTTCTTCGCCGGGGGCATCGCCGCCGCCGACCGGACCACCCCCTTCCACTACCGTCTCCGGACCATGCTGGCCGGCCCCAACGACCTTGTGACCAAGCTGCTCGCACAGGCGGTCGCCGGCCGGGGGCTGCCCGACCTGATGGGCTTCGAGAGGGGCAGCTTCCCCCGGATGCTGCGCGGCGACATCGCGCCCCGGCTGCTGAGCGACCTGCGCCCGGCAGTCGCGACCGTCCCCGGACTCATCGATGACCTGCTCACGGCCCGTACGGCGCCGTACACCGCCGATGGCCGGCTCTACGCCCTCGACTCGGACACCCCACTGGTCGTCTACCACTATCGAGCGGACCTGTTCGCCCGCTACGGGCTGCCCACCGACACCACCAGTTGGGAGGAACTTGCGCGCATCGGCGAGGCCCTGCACCGGCGCCACGGCGTCTCGCTCGGCGCGGTGGCCACCGGCAGCAACCCGGGCCAGGTCGTACAGATCTTCCAGATTCTGCTGGAGCAGCGCGGCGGGACCTTCTTCGACGCCCGGCAACGGCTCGTGGTGGACTCCCCTGAAGCCGCCGAGGTGCTGGAGTTCCTGTGCACCGGTCTGCGTACGGGCTTTCTGACCTCGGTTGACGACTTCTACGGCGGCCCGATGCAAGCCGCGCTCAAGGGGGGCCGGATCATCGGGCTGCCCATGGCGAGCTGGTACAAGGCGGTCATGCTGCTGCCCAACCTCGCCGAGCAGTCGGGCAGGTGGCGTATCCGCACGCCACCACGCTTCGCCTCGGGAGGCCATGCCTCCACCACCGTGGGCGGCACGGGGTTCGGTGTGCTGCGCGGCCGCTCGGCCACGAAGGCCGCCACCGATTTCCTGATGGCCGCCTGGCTCACCCGCGACGCCCAGTTGCGCCGCTACCGCGAACTCGGATACCTGCCCACTCGCCGCTCCGTCTTCGCCGATCCCTCGCTGCGCCGCAGCACCGACGCGTACTTCGGCGGCCAGCGCCCCTTCGATGTCTACACGCCGCTGCTCGCGGACATCCCCTCCGTCCACGACAGTCCCGACCAGACGATCCTCAGCGACGTGCTCGGGGGGTACCTGCTCAAGGCGTACCGGGGCGCGCTCTCGCCGCGCGAGGCACTGCGCAGAACAGCCGAGGACTTCCGCAACCAGGCCGGCCGGTGAACCGGTCCACCGCCACAACCCGTCCGACCGAAGGGGCGCAGCGATGACAACGGACCTTGCCGACACGGGGATCCGTGCCGGTACCCGGCGCGGCAAGACGGAGCGCAGACGAGATACCTGGGTTCCGTATGCCTTCATCAGCCCGTTCTACGTGCTGTACGTGCTTTTCATGATCGGCCCGATCGTCGTCGCGGTGTGGCTCAGCTTCTGCTCCTGGGTCGGGCTGGGGGCACCGCACTGGGTGGGTCTGCGGAACTACCGGCTGCTGGCCACGGACGTCAGCTTCCACCGGGCTATGGCCAACACCGGGTACTACGTGCTGGTGTGCATGCTGGTCGTGGTTCCTGCGGCCCTGCTGGTCGCCCAGGCGCTCAACACCCGCGGGCTTCGCGTGCGGGACCTGTGGCGCACCGCTTACTTCCTGCCCACCGTGGTGTCCCCGATCGTCATCGCGCTGGTCTTCGGCCTGCTCTTCGACCAGCGGTTCGGCCTGGTCAACTCCGCCGCGCACGCCTTGTTCGGCACAGGCGGCGTCGACTGGCTGGGCGATCCCACCCTGGCCAAGGTCACCATCGGCCTTCTCATGCTGTGGCGCTGGACCGGGTATCTCGCCGTCTTCTTCCTCGCCGGACTGCAGAACATACCGCGCGAGCTGTATGAGGCGGCCGCGCTCGACGGGGCGGGGCGGCTGCGCAGCTTCACCGCGGTCACCCTGCCCGCGCTCCGCCCGGTCACCTCCTTCGTCGCGGTGACCTCCTTCATCGCCGCGGCCCAGATCTTCGACGAGCCGTACCTGCTCACAGGGGGCGGCCCCGCCGAGAGCACCATGTCGGTCGCGATGTTCATCTACCGGGCGGCCTTCCAGCGCCAGCAGTTCGGCTACGCCGCGGCGGCCGGTGTGGTGCTGTTCCTGATCGTCTTCGCAGTGAGCCAGCTCCTGAACCGGCTGCTCGGCATCGGGAGGGTCTCGTGACCGCCGCCACCACTACCACCACTACCACCGCCACCACTACCGCCCGCCGAGCCACACTGCGCCGCGCCGCGCTTTACGCCGTCCTGACCGTCCTGCTCCTTGTCTTCACCGGCCCCTTCCTGTGGGCGTTGAGCAGTTCGTTCAAGCGGCGCGGCGACATCTTCGATTACCCACCTTCCTTGCTGCCGAGCCCGCCGACTCTGGCAAGCTACCGGTCGCTGCTGGACCAGCAGCCGTTCGGTCGCTGGTTCCTGGTGAGCACGGTCATCGCCTTGGTGGCCACGGCGCTGTCGGTGCTGGTGTGCGCGCTTGCCGGCTACGCCTTCGCCAAATTCCGGTTCGCCGGAAGGAGGCTGCTGTTCAACGTGATGTTCAGCTCTTTGTCGATTCCGTTCGCGGTCATCCTGGTGCCGCTGTTCGTCATCGTGGTCAAATCCGGCCTGGGCAACCCCTGGTTCGCGCTGATCGTTCCCTGGGTCGCCCCCGCCTTCGGGATCTTCATGATGCAGCAGTACACCATCCAGAGCGTCCCGGACGAGGTCCTGGAGGCCGCGCGCATCGACGGCTGCTCCGAGCTGCGGATCTTCGTGCGGATCGTGCTGCCCCTCTTGCGGCCGGCGATCGGCGCCCTGGCGGTGTGGACCTTCCTGCAGAGTTACAACAGCTTCCTTTGGCCACTGGTCATCGTTTCCGACAGCTCCCAGGCCACCTTGCCTTTGGGGCTGCAGACCCTCTTCGGCGTGGAGCGCCGCCAGTACGACCTGGTGATGGCCGGTTCCGTGCTCGCCGTCCTGCCGACCGTCGCGGTCTTCGTCCTGCTGCGCAAGCAGCTGCTCGACGGCCTTTCCACCGGCGCGGTCAAGGGCTGAGGCCGCGGCCGCCCCCATACAGACAGAAGTGGAGAAACGCATGTACGAGCCTGCCGAGCGGGTCCTTTTCGGCGCCGCTTACTACCACGAGTACCAGCCGCACGACCGGCTCAAGGAGGACTTGGACCTGATGGCCGAGGCCCGGTTCTCGGTGATCCGGGTCGGGGAGTCCGTGTGGTCGACCTGGGAACCGGAGAACGGCCGGTTCGCGCTGGAGTGGCTGCGCCCGGTGCTGGACGGCGCGCACGAGCGTGGGATAGGGGTGATCATCGGCACTCCCACCTACGCGGTTCCGCCGTGGCTGGCCAGGCAGTATCCCGAGATCGCGGGGGAGCGGCGCACCGGGGAGCGGATCGCGTGGGGCCACCGGCAGGAGGTCGACTTCACCCACCCGGCGTTCCGCTTCCACGCCGAGCGAGTGATCCGCAAGATCGTGGAGCACTACGCCGGCCACCCCGCGGTCGTCGGCTTCCAGGTCGACAACGAGCCGGGCGTGGCGCTTCTGCACAACCACGGGGTCTTCCAGAGGTTCGTCGACGACCTGCGCCACCGCTACCAGGATGTCGAGACGCTCAACCGGGAGTGGGGCCTGGTCTACTGGTCGCACCGGCTCAGCGACTGGGCTGACCTGTGGCGCCCCGACGGCAACGCGCAGCCGCAGTACGACCTGGCTTGGCGGCGCTTCCAGGCCCGCCAGACCACCGAATTCATCGCCTGGCAGGCCGACCTCGTACGGGAGTACGCCAGGCCAGGGCAGTTCGTCACCACGTGCATCTCCTACGACCGGGTGGCGGCCGAGGACGCCGAACTGACGAAGGCGCTGGATGTCACCGCCGGGAACCCGTACTACGCCATGCAGGACGGTCTGGCGCTGCCGGACCGGGACACCGCCCCCCAGGGGTGGGCGAGCCGCGGGACCTGGGCCCTGTACCAGAGCGCCGATCGGATGTACGCCTCCCGGCAGGAGCCGTTCCTGGTCACCGAGACCGACGCCCAGGCCATCGGCGGCCCGGAGATGAACTACCCGGCCTACGACGGCCAGTGGCGCCAGGCGGCGTGGGCACTGGTCTCCCGCGGTGCGTCCATGATCGAGTACTGGCACTGGCACACCCTGCACTTCGGCACCGAGACCTTCTGGGGCGGGATCCTCCCGCACAGCGGCCGCCCGGGTCGCAGCTACCGGGAACTGGCGCGGCTGGGGGAGGAGTTGGAGGCGGCCGGCGGTCTCGTCGCGGGCCTGCGCCCGGACGCCGACGCGGCCTTCCTCTTCGACCACCCCAGCATGTGGGCGCTGCAGCACCAGCCGCCGCTTTCCACCCCCGACGGTCCCGACACCGGCTCCTACGGGCGCCTGTTCGGCGCCTTCTACCGCGGCGCCTTCGACGCGGGGCTGCAGGCACGCATCGTCCACCCGGGCCAACTGGAGACCGCCGACCTGCCGCCGCTGCTGGTCGCCTCCGGCTACTACATCGCCGAGGACCAGGTCCTGGACCGGCTGCTGGAGTACGCGCAAGCCGGCGGCCACCTCCTGCTCGGTCCGCGCACCGGCTACGCCGACCATGAGGCCAGGGCACGTACCGACGTCCAGCCCGCACGCCTGGCCGCGGCGGCCGGCGTCGCCTACGAGGAGTTCTCCAACCTGGCGTCGGCGCTGCCGGTCACCGGTACGGATGCGATGCCGCTGCCGTCGGCCGCGCGCGCGACGGCCTGGGCCGACGCGTTGTCCCCCACCGAGGCCGAGGTACTGGCCGCTTACGAACACCCGCACTTCGCCCGGTGGCCCGCTGTGACCACCCACCGTTACGGAGCCGGGAGGATCACCTGCGTGGGTACCGTCCCGGACCAGACCCTGGCCCGCGCGCTGTTCCAGTGGGCCGCCACCGGCACGGACCCGTGGCGCCCCGGCCACCCGTCGATCACCTCCACCGGGGCCACCGCAAGGGACGGCAGCCGGCTGCGCTTCGTGCACAACTGGTCATGGGACCAGATCGCCTTCCCGCTGCCGAGCCCGGTCCGCGATGTCCTCACCGGCCGGCGGTACGCGGCCGGCGACACCTTGCCTCTGGGCCCGTGGGACGTGCGGGTGTGCGTCGAGGAAGCCGTGCCGCCGGGCGAACCGGGCGCCGACGCGAGCGAGTAGCCAAAGTGGTCGGGCCCCGGCCACGACCGGGGCCCTGCCCTTGCCGGCACGGCATCGGCCCGGGCCATCAGCGTGGATCATCTGCCGGTGGTCCCGCCACCGGCCGCCCCGCTTCGGCCTCCGGTCCGGGAGCAACCGCACCCCCGGACCGACGAATGGCTGGGCCAAGGCGAAATCGCCTAGGTGAGGGCCGCTTGCCAGGAGGTGCCGCTGCTGGTGGCATCGCTTTGCAGGCGGTCGCGTGCGGCGGTGTCGCCGTACAGGCTCCAGCGGAACCAGTCCAGGAAGGTGTTCTTCGTCTGGGCGTAGTACCGGTAGTCCGGGACCAGGTACTGGCCGTGGTCCGCCCCGACGTGAGTGAGGAACGCCTTCGGTGCGCGGAGTTCGTTGTACGCCGCGCGCGCCGAGTTGATGTTGCAGGTCCCGTCGTTGCTGCCGTGGATGAACAGCACCTTGGCGGCCAGGCCTGCCGGGTTGCCCATGTCCACGCAGGCGACTGGAACGGCGGCGACGATGCGGTTGTCCGGCCAGGCGGTGAGCAGGCCGTGGGTGGTCATCCCGCCCATCGAGTGGCCGGATACGCCGACACCGGCTCGGGTGTCGATGTGCCCGGCGAACGGGTCGCCCGTGGTGTTGTTCAGCGCCAGTGTCCGGGTGAGTACCTCGGAGACGTCCTTCGACCAGTTGCCGTTGTAGACGCTGCCGATGTTGGTGTTGTCGGAGAATGAGGGAGCGGGGCAGATGAAGCCAGCGGCGGCCAGGTCGTGGGTCTGCGAGGAGTAGCAGTCGGAGTTGCACCCCATGCCGTGGCTCCATTCGGCGATGGGGAAGACGCCGCTTGCGATGGGGGCGTTCGGGATGGGGTTGCCGCCCGGGGTGCCGGCGGCCGGGTAGAAGATCCTCGTGGTCAGTTGGCGGTTGCCGCGGGACCAGTTGAACTGGCGCACGCCGATGGCGAACTGCGCGGTGGGCGCCTGCCGCGGGGAGGACATCCGGGGTTTCAGCAGGGTGCCGGCGGCCGCGCTGCTGCCGAGCAGGGACATGCCCACGCCGGTCGCCGTTGCCGCGCCGAGGCCCAGTAAGGTACGCCGTCGCACTGACATTGATGACTCCTTGTTGCTGTGGGGGTGAGGCGGGCCGCACAGACGCGGTGCATCAGCGTGGTGGTCCCGCGGTGTTGTTTTCATGGGGCAGGGCCGTCAGCTCGGTCCCCGGCCCCATGAAAGAGGGGCCGGGACGCTCAGCAGCTGTTGTTGGTCTGGGTGAGCAGGCCCAGGCGATAGGGGAGCTGGGAGTAGTCGCCGCTCGAAGAGGGATCCCTGCCCTGGTAGAGGAACTGCAGGCGGCACCCGTTGATGGTCATGGTCTGGTCGTTGCCGGTGCGGATCAGTTCTCCGTGGCTGATGTCCTTGGTCCAGGCGCCGGAGGGGAAGGTCACGTTGTTGGCACGGGCGAAGGGATTGGATTCGCCGGCCGCGAGCGGCTGCCACTGGCCGTTGAGGCCGTTGGCCGTGAAGGAGCGGTAGTAGCGGTTTCCGTCGCTGCCGATGGCTTCCATCATCAGCAGGTAGGTGTTGGTGCCCTGTACGCGGTAGACGGCTTCACCCTCGAACAGGGCGAACTGCGAGTCCTGTAGGACGACCTTGTTGTTGCCGAAGCCGTTCGGGAAGTTGCCGACGGTGGTCTCCGACCGGTACAGCTTGCCGTCGTCGCCCGAGGAGAACAGGTAGCACATGCTGTCGTCGCAGATGACCCAGTAGTCGAGCGCACCGCCGAAGCCGCTGGTCTGGAAGTCCTTGGGTGCGGACCAACTCCACGGGTTTCCCGGGTCGCTGCTGGTGGAGTACGACGGGCGGCCGGTCTGGTAGACGAGATACCACTGGTTCTTCGGCGCGAAGTAGAACACCTGCGGCGCGGCGCGGTAGCCGGTGCCGATATTGGGGTTGGTGTCAAGATAGGTGAGCGGCGCCGAGGAAGCCTGCGACCAGTCGGAGAAGCTCGTGTAGGCCATACTCCAGCCACCCGATTTGTTCGCGGTCGTCATGAAGACGTGCCACTTGCCGTTCGCGTACACCACTGACGGGTCCTTGACCGCGACGACGTTATGGCTCGCGTCCGGCTTGGGGGCGATCAACTGGCCGCTGGAGGACCACTGGAAACTGTTGGGCAGCGCCTGAATGCCGGCTGCGGCGGTCGGCGATGCGGGGACGGCGCCGGAGGGGGAGGCGAACAGCGCCATCGCCAGCCCGAGCAGCAGAGTTACGGCAGCGCGAACGTATCGCGAGCGCGGTCGGCGTCCTGGATGCATGAAAGCTCCATGGGGTCGGCCGGAGGCCCGTCCATGAATGTCGCGTGTGTCCTCGGTAGCCAGCACGGCGGCAACGCGTGGGGGGCCTTACCGGTACGGATGGTGCGGGTGCTGTCGTGGGCGATCTGTAGGGGGTACTCGATATTCAGACAGGAAGCGGTGACAGGTGGCCTCCAGGGGGCGTCAATACCTTGGCGCACCCAATCCGGCCCCCGGCCCGGTGACCTGGTGGACGAAATATTGCGCGGCCGGCGAGGCGTGGCCGGCGGTGGCACGGCAGTCCGCTGGAGTCACGGTCCCAGCGGCAGGCCGATATGGCCGCCGTCCAGGGTGGTGATGGTCGTCGAGGTGTCCGGCCGGCCTCGCATCGTCGCGTACAGCCAGGGGTTGACCCGCCACTGGCGCGATGTTGGCCCCCCGCTGTAGCGGCGGCTGCGGCGCGGCGCCCGGGTGGAAGACGCGCCTGCTGATCGTCACGACATGACCTTCCGACGGCATGTACGGGCGGGGAGCGCAAAAACGGGAGGGCGGCAAGAGGCGCCGATACATCCCATGACCTCTCTAGGGGTCCCATGGGACCTTGGAGGCTGTCAAGAGGCTTGACGTCGAATGATGCAGGGGTTTGCCGCGTCATCCGGGACGGCAATCCTGTGGCGTGGCGGCGGCAGAGGGGGTCAAACATCACATCACCTTGACGAGTCCGCCCTTCGGGACCAACTCCGGTCGGCGGTTTCGTCACGATTACCGGGCGAGTCCGGAACCAGGGGCCGGGCGGAGTCGGTGGCTCCGAAACCGCCGCGAACGCGACGAGTGAATTTCTGGCGGTCGGGGGCAACAAGGCCTATTCGTTGTACATCAATCCCAAGAACAGCTACTGGCGCGACGGCCATGCGACGGGCGTTTCCGCCGGCGGCGCACTCAAGGGCATGTACTTGGTGGCCGGCGGCACTTTGGCACTCACCCCGCCACCGCGTGCAACCGACCAGTAGCGCCATCGCGGTGGCCTCTCGATGCGGGAGCTGAAGTGCAAGCATGGCGTCACGTGGCGGACGGCGCGGAAGGCGTTGGACTCGTCCTGGCCGGCATCCGGCGAGCCGTGACCCCGGCGCTCCTGCCCGGCTGGTCATCGACATCCTCGCGCGCGGAGTCGACGGCCGGGTCGCGGGCCATGCCCTCGCGGAGGTAATCCTGGATCCCCGTCCGGCCCGGCCCCTGCCGTCGTCCGGGCCCGCGCGGCCCGCCGCCGGGCAGACGGTGCTCGCCGACTCGGGGCTGGCCCGGGTCCGTGCGGGGCGGCGCTGCGTCACCGTCTTCGGCGGCAGTGACATCGCCCGGTTTCCGCGCATCGTCTCCGGCCTGTCGGCCAACCCCACCTTCTGCGGTTCCGCCAGGGAGACGCGGTCCGATCGGGCCTCACGCGCGGCTCCATTTCTGGCCGGACCGGCCGTCGCAGGTCCACAGGACGAGCGGGGTTCCGCTCGCGGTGCCGGCTTGGTCGACGTCCAGGCACAGGCCGGCGTGCGCGTTGCGGATCGACCCGTCGGAGTTCACGGTCCACTTCTGGTTGTCCTGCCCGTTGCAGGGCCAGGTGATGACACGGGTGCCGTTGGTGGTGCCCTGGTCGTAGGCGTCCAGGCACTTGTCGCCGAAGACGCGGACCTCACCGTCGGCCCATGTGGTCCACAGCTGGCTCGCGGCGGTGTGACAGTCCTGGATCAGTGTCCTCGCCCCGGCCGCGGTGGAGGCGTTCTCCACATCCAGGCAACGGCCGGACCCGTTGCCGCGCAGCCGGGACGTGGTGGCGGCCGGCGGGGCGCCACCGGTCACCCGGAACACGGCGACGCCGTGTGCGGGCACGCTTGCCGAGATCTGGCCGGTCGTGCTCGAAGTGCCGCTGGTCCACAGGTCGGTGAGGGTGAACGACCCGCCGGACAGACCGACCTGGGCCGCCGTGGTGGTGACGGTGGTTGTGCTGTTCCCCCGGTTGAACAGGCCCACGGCGACCGAGCCGTCGGACAGGGGCTTGGCGAACACCTCGGTGTTTCCGTCGTCGCGCACCCTGCGCCCGCCCGCGCCCAGGGGGTCCTGGTTCACCGCCAGCAGGCGCGGGTTGCGCAGGATCGCGCTCACGTCGGCCGACATGGTGCGGATGTCGTTGCCTGCCATGAGCGGCGCGGCCATCAGCGCCCACAGGGCGAAGTGGGAGCGGGACTCGGTCAGCGACAGGCCGGGCCGGCCGACGACGAGCATGTCCGGGTCGTTCCAGTGGCCCGGACCCGACTGCGCGGCCAGCGGCGCGGTGACGTCCAGGACGTTCCCCACGCCCATCGGGTAGCTGTTGGTGTTGCCGTTCTGCCAGATGTCGAGCAGGTCCTCGGTCGTCCGCCACAGATCGGCGACCTCGCCCCAGTTGTACCTGTCGCCGGTGATGGCGTGGAAGCTGTTCGGGTTGATGCTGTAGACGATCGGGCGCCCGGTCGCGCGCAGGGCATCGCGCATGAGCGTGAACCGCGCGACCTGTTCGTCCCGGGTGCCGGCGGAGGAGCACCAGTCGTACTTGAGGTAGTCCACGCCCCACGAGGCGAACGTGCGGGCGTCCTGCGCCTCGTGGCCCTTGCTGCCGGTGGACCCCGGATAGCCGCCTGTGCCCTGGGCGCATGTGCGCTCGTTGGGCACCTGGTAGATGCCGAACTTCAAGCCTTTCTGGTGGATGTAGTCCCCGAGTGCCTTCATCCCGCTGGGGAACTTGGTGGGGTTGGCCCGCAGGTTGCCCGCGGCGTCGCGCTGCGGGTCGAACCAGCAGTCGTCGACGACCACGTACCGGTAACCGGCGTCCCGCATGCCCGAGGACACCATCGCGTCAGTGGCTTGGCGGACCTGCGCCTCGGTGACCCCGCACCCGAAGCTGTTCCAGCTGTTCCAGCCCAGCGGCGGGGTGAGCGCCGGACTGCCGGGCGCGGCCCGAGCCGGCGAGTGGACCGAGGCCGTGGTGAACGCGGTGACCGTCAGGGCGGCGGCCATGAGGAAGCGGAGCAGTCGTCCGCGTGGTCGTATGGGCACCGTGGTTCCTTTCCCGGAAGGGTGCCGCAAGGGCGTCACTGACGGCACCCGCCTGTGTGCTGGATGGAGTGACCCGGTCGATCGGGAGGGACCTCGGCGCGGTGCGCGTCCCGGGGGCTGATGTCCGCGCCGAGGCCGGGTGTCTCCGGGTCGGTCAGCAGGTGGAGTTGGTCTGGGTGAGCAGGCCGAGCCGCCATGGCAGGGTGTTGTAGTCGCCGCTGGCGTTGGGGTTCATGCCTTGGTAGAGGTATTGCATCTTGCAGGGGTTGATGGTGAGGGTCTGGTCGTATCCGGCGCGGACCAGCTCGCCGTGGCTGATGTCCTTCGTCCAGGCTCCCGCGGGGAAGGTGGTGTTGCCGGCCCGGGCGAAGGGGTTGCTCTCGGAGGCGGCCAGTTGTGTCCAGGAGCCGCCGATGCTGCTGGAGGTCCAGGAGCGGAAGTAGCGGCGTCCGTCGGATCCGATGGCCTCGACGATCAGCAGGTACTGGTCGCTGCCCTGCACCTTGTACACATTGCTGGCTTCGAACAGGGCGTATTTGTTGGAGTCCTGGGCGGCGATGACGGTGTTGGTGAACCCGTTCGGGAACTGGGCGAGGGTGGTCTGGGAGCGGTACAGGTGCCCGTTGTCGTCGGAGGAGAACAGGTAGCAGTTGGCGCTGTCGCAGATCACCCACATGTCGACCCAGTAGCCGTTGCCGATGTTCTGCTTGATGATGTCCGGCATCGAGGAGTAGAAGTTGCGCGGGGCGCTCCACCCGTTGGGGTTGCTGATGTCGGTGTTGGTGGAGTACGAGGCGTTGCCGGTCTGGTACACCAGGTACCAGGTGCGCTGGGGCGCGAAGTAGAACACCTGGGGTGCGGCCCGGTATCCGGTGCCGATCCCGCTGCGGTCCAGGTAGTAGTGCGGGGCCGAGGCGGCCTGGGACCAGTCGGTGAAGTTCAGGTAGACCAGGCTGTATCCGGAGGCGCTGGCGACGCTGGCGAACACGTGGTACTTGCCGTTGTAGTAGACCACGGTCGGGTCCTTGAGCCCGGCGATGTTGTGGGTGGAGTCCGACTTCGGGGACATCAGGATCCCGCTGGAGTTCCAGCTGAAGCTGCCGGGCAGGGCGGCGGCCGAGCTGGGGGAGGCCGGGCTCTTCGCGGGGGCCTTCGCCGCGGCCTTCGTCACGGTGTTTGCCGCGGTGTTCGCCGTGCCCTTCACCGCGGTCTTCGGCACGGTACTTGCCGCGGCCGCGGGGGTGCCGCCCAGCGCGGTGAGCGCCGAGTTGTAGGCCGCCTTCTTGTTGCCGTTGCCGTCGAAGAGCAGCGGGTTCTCCCCGGCGCGCCAGGAGTCGGTGTCCCGGATGCCCCACACTGTGATGCCGTTGCACCGCGCCACGTTCATGCAGGCCTTCACCGTGTTCGCGTACGCGGTCGTCGGCGCCTGCGCGATGTCCAGCTCGGTGATCTGCACATCCACACCGAGGGCCGCGAAGTTCGACAGGGTGGTCTGGAAACTGGCCGGCGGGCCGCCGGTGCCGAAGTGGGCCTGGAAGCCGACGCAGTCGATGGGCACGCCGCGAGACTTGAAGTCGCGCACCATGCGGTAGACGCCCTGGGTCTTGGCGTCGCTCCAGTTCTCGATGTTGTAGTCGTTGTAGCAGAGTTTGGCCGA